>NZ_JBHZBV010000003.1:0-143972 GCF_042754885.1 Rhodococcus sp. NPDC059179
GCCGAGTTCGCGGCGACGGTGTGCCCGCACGACAAGCGGGGCAAGCAGTACCTGCTGGTGGACGCGATCATGGCGATCATGCACGGCGAGCCGTACCTGGAGTGCAGCTGCGAGCGGGACGACTGCTCGCAGGCGGGGCGTACCGCGTTGCCGGGTCGGCGGGCACCGTTGACGCAGATCACGATGGATGTGGCGACGCTGTTGGGGTTGTTGTCGCGGCCGGCGTATCTGCATGGGCACGGGCTGGTCGGCCCCCAAGCACTTCGTGCAGGGAGGTGCCCCCACCGGAGTTGGCGCGGAGGTTGGCCGCGGACGGGACGTGGCAGGCATTGCTCACCGAGGCGCTGGATCTGGCCGAGGAGCTCGGCCTGATCAACCACGACGACGATGACGGCGAAAGCAACGCGGACGCTGAGGGCAACGCAGATACCGATAACAGCGCCGCCGGCGCGGACACCGACACTGACACCGACGCCGGCAGCGCAGCCGAGGGGAATGTCGATTCCGATAACAGCGCAGTCGGCACTCGCACCGGCGCTCATGCTGGCGCCGACAACAGCGCGGCCGCCGCGGGCGCTGCTGCTGGCAGCGACGACAGCCTAGACCGCACGGGCGCTGGCGCTGGCACCGACAACAGAGAAGCTGACACGGGTGCTGGCAGCACCGGTCGCGGCACCGGCGACAGCGGAGCCGACGCAGACGCAGGCGATGCAAACGCCGATAACGGGGCCGTGGCCGAAACTGGGCCCGAGAGCGGCACTATCAGCACCGGTGCGACCCGGAGCGGTCAGAGGCACACCCGCAATAGCGAATCCGATTTCCGCACAGCCGAATCGGCTACGACCCCTGAACGGACCGATGACGCTGGTCCAGAACCGGAACCGGACCGTGAGGCAGAACCGGCCTGCGAGGCTGAATCAGAGCCCGACCGCAAGGCCGATCCAGAGCCAGAGCCAGGACCTGAAGCCCACACGGAGGCGGAGGCAGAACCTGACGTCGACGCGGAGGCGGACACGTCTGCCCAGGTCGAGCCCGACCCACCCAACCCCGATCCCGATCCCGATCCCGACCCACCCAACCCCGATCCCGACCCGCACGAACCCGGCACTCCGCCACCACCATCCGCGCCGCTTCCTCCACGGTTCTGCCTGCGCTCATTCCTCGCCCGCGGCAACCGCCGCAAGGCCGGCTACGTCCCCGAATTCGGGACGCTACCCCCGGCGCCGCCGTGCATCACACCACCACCGCGAGCCCAACGCCGCCACCCGAATCCACCGCCCGGAACCACGGGGCAGGGGTCGCCAACCGGGCCGACGCAGGCCACCACGCACGACTCCGCACACGACACCGACACCACCGCCGGGGATACCACCGTCGAGTCGGGCACCCCGACAACCACACCCACGCCGACCAGCGTCGGCACCATCATTGACGCGATCGCCGCCGCCATCGAGGCCGACCCCACCCTGGCCCGCCCGCAGTACCCCGACGGCCACGGCGGCCTCACCACCCCGCCAGACGGCGCACTGACCTACCGCCCCGACGCAGCCACCACCGCACTCGTCCGCGCCCGCGATGGTCATTGCCGGTTCCCCGACTGCACCCGCCCCGCAGCACAATGCCAACTCGACCACATCATCGAATACTGGCTCTACAACCCGGCTTCCGGCGGCTGGACCATCGTCACCAACCTGCAATGCCTGTGCCAGTTTCATCACCAACTCAAGACGCTCGGCTTCTGGCGGGTGATAGCCCTCCCCGGCCACGCCCTGCTCTGGACCTCGAGCACCGGCACCAATGCCGTGACCCTCCCGGCAGGCGCGCACGGCAACAACACCATCGCCACACCCGCCCCGCACATCGTCGGCCGCCGCGGCTACACCCCGCCGCCGACACCGCCGACACCACCGGAACCGCCACCGTTCTGAATGCGCTACGAAGCCACATCCCGAAGCGACAACTCCTTCGCCGCCTTCACACTGTCGACGAACGCAGTGAAGGCAGGGATCTGCGCCGCTCGCACCTTGAATGGCAATACTTGAAACGGGATGCTGACACCCGTGGTCTTGAGCGCCACCTTCCAGTCCTCCCCCTTGGGCACGACGTGCACCTCGAGGAGTTCGACGTGCACAAAGAAGATGCCAGGGCTGAAGCGAGGCGTCGCAATGGTGACGATCTCGTCGTCCAGGGTGAGCAGTATGTCGCCGTCAATGCGAACACGGTGCCGGTTCGTGGTCATGTCGCTCATTGGAGCACGGCGCCGACCGCACGAACCTCCGTCGAATCGATCAGACCACCGGCCGGGGTGGGACTTGGACCCGAGCACCACGGTCGAATACCCTGCATCTTCGATGACCGCGCCCGCACGAGCCCTGACAGCACTGGCCGCCGTCGCCTCGATCGCTCTGGTCGGCGCGCCCGCGGTCGCACAGCCGTCCCCAGGGCTGCCGGAGTCGAGCACGACCACCACCACGCCGTTCACCACCCCGAACACCGATACCTGCCCGCATCGCAACTCCCCGCCGAAGGCAATCGACCTCTCCGAGGTGCCTGCCCCCGGGCAGGAGGCGCCCTCCGCGCTGCCGGTTCCCGCCCGACCGGTTGGCGGCAAACGCCTCGGCGAGTGCGGCGCCGTCGCCCCTGACGGCGCGCCCCCGCTCCCGGCCGACATCTCCGCGACCGGGTGGGTGCTCGCCGACCTCGACTCGGGCACCGTGATCGCGGCGAAGGACCCGCACGGCCGCTACCGCCCCGCGAGCACCATCAAACTGCTCCTCGCGATCCTCGCCCTGCGCGAACTCGACCTGGACACCACCGTCACCGCCACGGCCGACGACGCGAACGCCGAGGGCAGCGCGGTCGGGCTCGGCAAGGACGGGCGGTACACCAACCGCCAGCTCATGCAGGGCCTGGTGATGGCGTCGGGCAACGATGCCGCGCACGCCCTAGCCGCACAGTTCGGCGGCGACGAACGCACCGTCGAGAAGATGAACGAATTGGCCCGCTCGCTCGGCGCCCTCGACACCCGGACCGCCACCCCGTCCGGCCTGGACGGGCCCGGAATGTCCAGTTCCGCCTACGATCTCGCGATCATCTTCCGTGAAGCCATGCGAGACAAGACCTTCGCCGAGTTCATCCAGACCGAATCGGTGCCCTTCCCCGGATTCCCGAAGGACCCCACCGACCCCGAGGACAAGGACCACCCCGGGTTCATCCTCGCCAACGACAACAAACTTCTCTACAACTACGACGGCGCGCTCGGCGGCAAGACCGGGTTCACCGACGATGCCCGCCAGACCTTCGTCGGCGCCGCCGAACGCAACGGCCGCACGCTCGTGGTGACCCTGATGGCGGGCGAGGTCAAGCCGATTCGCCCGTGGGAACAGGCCGCCCGACTCCTCGACTACGGCTTCGCGCTGCCCGCGTCGGAGTCGGTCGGAACGCTGATCGACCCGGGCGAGGCACAGCAGGCCGCACCGGTGACCCTTGCCGCACCGCCCGACGGTCCCGGTGGTCCGATCACCGCAACCGGGCCCGACGACTCCACCCCCGGATTCTCGAAAACCGCTGTCGCGGTGATTGGTTCGGCGATCGTCGGCATGCTGCTCGTCGCGGCCGGCCGGCTTCGACGCCGCCGCTGAGCGAGCCCCGAACCGAACGTCAGTCGCGGCGCCGCCGCCGCATCAGCCCGCCGAGCCCGACCGCCGCCGCGGCACCCACACCCAGCAGGGCCAGCGCCTCTGCCGTCGTCGGTCCCTTCGCGGGCGCCTCCCGCACCTCGATGATCGCCGGATCCGGCGGCGGCACAAACGCCTTCACCTGGTTCTCCTTCGCCGTAGCGGCCCATGCCGTCGAGAAGAGCACCAGCCGCGCGGTGAAGTAGATGAACACCAGCAGACCGATGATCGGGCCGAACGTCGAACCGGCAGGCCCGCTCGTCACGGCCCGAAGGTAGATGGCGCCGAGCCGCTTGAACACCTCGAACCCGACCGCCGCGAACAGAGCCGCCCTCGCCGCGCTCCGCAGGGTGATCGGCTCGCGGGGCAGCCGCGCGATCACCCAGACGAACAGCGCCCAGGTCGCGACGACGGCGAGCAGGCTCGACAGGAGGCGCACCAGGGTCCCCACCCAGCCGATGTCGTCGATGCCGAGCCATTCCAGGACCCTCCCGGTGGCGCTACCCTCACCGATCATGGACAGACCCACCGAAATCATCAGGGCTAGGACCAGGCCCACCAGCTTCGCGAGGTCCTTCAGCTTGGTCCGGAGGAACCCCGAACTGGGATGACGCTGGTCCCACATCGCGCTGAGCGCCTCGCGCAGGTTCGCCATCCACCCCAGGCCCGAGTACGCCGCGCCTGCCAGACCGATGACGCCCACCGTGGTTCGCGCTGCGATCGCGGCATCGATCAGCTCGTTGATCTGCTCGCCCAGGTTGCCCGGCATCGCCTTGCTGACCGCGTCGTGGATGGAGGTCAACAGCTCCGGGTGTCCGACGAGGATGAAACCGGTGGCCGCGAAGGCGACCATCAGCAGCGGGAAGAGCGCGAACACGCTGAAGTAGGTGATCCCGGCAGCGAAGTAGTCGCCCTTCTGGCCCTGGTATCGCCCTCCCGCCCGGATCAGGTGATCAAGCCACGGTCGTTCCGCACGTTGACGCTCGAGGAACTGCTTGACGTCCGGCACGGTGGATCACCTCTTCTCGGTCACCTCTTTTGGGGCAGGAATCCCACCTTGTCGTACACCGTGGCCAGAGTGCGGGAGGACACCTCGCGGGCGCGTTCCGCGCCCGCGTCCAGAATGCGGTCCAGCTCGGCCGGATCGGCCATGTATCCGTCGACCTTCGCGCGCAGCGGGGTCACGAACTCCACCAGCACCTCGGCCGTGTCCGACTTCAGGTCTCCGTAGCCCTTGCCCTCGTAGCCCTTTTCCAGGTCCTCGACGCTCGTGCCGGACAGCGCGGACTGAATGGTCAGCAGGTTGCTCACGCCCGGCTTGTTCTCCCGGTCGAAGCGGATCTCGCGCTCGTTGTCGGTGACCGCGGACTTGATCTTCTTCGCCGACACCTTGGGATCGTCGAGCAGGTTGATCAGGCCCGCGGCCGACGCCGCCGACTTGCTCATCTTCGAGGTCGGGTCCTGCAGGTCGTAGATCTTCGAGGTGCCCTTGATCATCTGCGCCTCGGGGATGACGAACGCCTTGCCGAACCGGGTGTTGAAGCGCTGCGCCAGGTCGCGGGCCATCTCCAGATGCTGACGCTGGTCCTCGCCCACCGGGACCCGCTGCGGGCGGTACAGCAGGATGTCGGCGGCCATCAGCACCGGATAGGTGAACAGGCCGACCGTCGCGGACTCCGTGCCCTGCTTGGCGGACTTGTCCTTGAACTGCGTCATCCGGCTCGCCTCGCCGAACCCGGTGATGCAGTTCAGCACCCACGCGAGCTGCGCGTGCTCGGGCACCTGGCTCTGCACGAACAGCGTCGACCGGTCCGGGTCGATGCCGAGCGCGAGCAACTGGGCGGCAGCGATCTTGGTGCGGCGCCGCAGCTCCTTTGGCTCTTGCGGCACCGTGATCGCGTGCAGATCGGGGATGAAGTAGAAGGCGTCGAACTCATCCTGCAGCGGCACCCACTGCGCCAGCGCGCCGAGGAAGTTGCCGAGGTGGAACGAGTCCGCGGTCGGCTGGATGCCCGAAAGCACCCGATGCCGGGCGGCGGTGCCGGGCTCGGCGGGGGCGGTGCTCACCGGGGCGGTATCCGATGACGGTGCAGACGGCGACGATGCGGAACTCGACATGGCCCCGATCCTTTCATGCCCCCACGCCCGCCTCGAATTCGATCAGGGCTCCACCCATGCCAGCGCCCCACCCGCCGACGTCCAGCGGCGGGCCAATGCGCTCGCCGACGCCCGATCGGCCTGCAGGATCACCCGCAGGAGTCCGCCGGTCCGGTCCCTCGCACCGTCCTCGACGGCGTCGACGAACCAGCCCAGCTGGCCCGGCTCGTCGGCGAGCAGTTCCCCCGCGTCGCGGACCATCAGCACCAGGCCGGGCGACTCACCCAGCCAGTCGTCGACGTCGCGCAGGCACTCGTCGAAGGCGTCCTTGTTGGCGCCGAAGTAGTACGGGAACTGCAGGGCCGCCGCGAACTCGTCGAACAGCGCTCCCGCCGTCCGCATCTTCGCCGCGCGCACCACCCGCACCGTGTAGCCGCGTTCGGAGAGCGCGTAGGCGAGGGTGTCGCCGACCGGCGCGGATCCGGTCAGCAGTCCCGCCACCAGACCGCTTCGATCGGTGATGAATCCGTCCACCGTTGTCATCAGCGAATCCTCACAAAGGTTGTGTAGTGATCACCGGTGTACCAGGCCGAGCCGTCACTTCCCGTGACGATGCGCTCCGCGTCCCGCGGTTTTCCGCGCTGCTTCGGGTTCACGTCCCACTCGCGATAGCTGACGGAACGGCCGGACGCGTCCTCGGTCGGCAGTTGCCGCTCCCGGTTGCCGAAGCGTTCGCCGCCCCTGGTGCCCGGCGCGTCGGCCGAATCGGGCCAGGTGCCGTCGTCGATCTTCTGCAGGGTCAGGGCGGCGGCCGCGGGCACCCCCGCGGGTGCCGACGTGCCGGGTTCGTCGCCGCCGTCGGTCAGCAGCAGTGCCGCCACGATCGCGACCAGCACCAACACCGCCGCCGCGATCACTCCGCGGGTTCTAGTGGACATTGACGCGCTCCCTCAGCCGGACCATCGATGCGGGCGCCCACCAGTTGGCCTCGCCCATCAGCTTCACCAGCGCGGGCACCAGCAGCATCCGGACCACGGTGGCGTCGATGATCAGCGCGACGATCATCCCGACCCCGATGAACCGCATCACGGACAGGTCGGAGAGGGTGAACGCGCCGGTCACCAGGATCAGCAGCGTCGCGGCCGCGGTCACCACCCGCCCCGTCTTGGCCGCGCCGATGCGCACGGCCTCCTCGGTGCTTGCCCCGCCCCGCCGCGCCTCGACCATCCGCGAGATCAGGAACACCTCGTAGTCGGTGGACAGCCCGAACACCATCGCGATGATCAGCACCACCATCCCCGAGATCAGCGGCCCAGGGGTGACGTTCAGCAGGCCCGTCAGGTGCCCGTCGTAGAAGATCCAGGTGAGGATGCCGAAGGTCGCGCCGAGGCTCAGCGCCGCCATCACCACCGCCTTGATCGGCAGCACGATCGACCCGAACGCAAAGAACATCAGGACCAGGGTGGCGATCACCATGACCGCGATCATCACCGGCAGGTGGCGGACCACCGAGTCGACGCTGTCGACCGACAGCGCAGTGATCCCGCCGAGCAGCAGTTCGGTGCCCGCGGGCGCGGCGATCTCGTCGAGCCTGCGGACCGTGTCGACCGCGGCGACCGACCGGTCCGGATCCTCTAGGACCGCACGGACCGCGGCCATCTCGCCCCCTCGGCCAAGGGTGATCGCCTGCGCGACGCCCTCGGTCGCGCCGACCGCCCGGCTCACCTCGGCGACCGCGGCGTCGGTCGGCGGCACACCGCCCTCGCCGCGGACCACGATGGTGGCGCCGCTGCTCGCGATCGGGAACTGCGCGGTGAGCTGCTCCACCGTGGTGCGCGTCTCGTTGCCCGGCGGCAGCGCGGTGTGGTCCACGTCGCCGAAGCGGGTGCCCACCAGCGGCAGCGTCAACAGCAGCAGCCCGGCCACGATCGTGACCGCGATGATCACCGGCCTGCGCATCACGGCGGTCGCGAGCGCACCCCAGAAGCGTTGCGCGCGAGCCTCACCCCGCTCGAACGCCCCCCTGCGCCAGGTCAGCGCGTCGATCCGCGGGCCGAGGATCGCCAGCAATGCGGGCAGCGCCGTCAGCGACAGCACCGCCGCCAGCGCCACCGCGGCCATCGCGCCGAATCCGAGCGACCTGAGCATCTGCTGCGGGAACACCAGGGTGCCGGCGAACGCACACAGCAGCAGCACCGAGGAGAACGCGACCGTGCGGCCCGCGGAGGCCATCGCCGCGGTGACCGCCTCGTCGGTGCCCGCGCCTGCCGCCAACTCCTCGCGGTAGCGGCTGACGATGAAGAGTCCGTAATCGATCGCCATGCCGAGTCCGAGCAGCGAGGCGATGTTCACCGAGAACACGCTGACCTCGACGAACATCGACAGCAGGCGCAGCGCGGCCAGCGCACCGAACATCGACAACGCGCCGATCGCCACCGGGATCGCCGCACCGACCAGCCCGCCGAAGACCAGCACCAGCACCGCCAGGGTGACCGGCAGCGAGACCAACTCAGCGACCACCAGATCGCGCTTGGACTCGTTGTTGATCTCGTCCGCGATCGCACTGAACCCGGACAGGTCGGTCGACACCCCTGGCACGGTCAGCTGGGGTTCGAGCTCGACGAACGACGCGATCCGCTCACTCTCGCTGCCCTCGACGAAAACCACTGCCAGCGCGGTGGTTCCGTCCGGGCTGCGCAGGAGCGCCTTCACCGGTCCCGTTGCGCTCCAGTAGTTCTCGATCGGCTGCGCGAGCCGGTCGGGGTCGACCTCCGACAGGTGCGCGGTGACTGCCGGGCCGATCTCGTCGACGGTCTTGCCGTCGGGGGCTCGGTAGATCGCGATGATGTCCGGGCTGCGGATCTCGAAGTGCTCGGCCAGCAACTCGTCGACGAGCGCGGCCTCGCTGGACGGATCGATGTCACCGCCCTGGCTGAGCCGGTCCAGCACGCCGGAACCCCAGAGCCCCCCGAGGAACATCGCGCCGACCACGAGGGTCAGCACGGTCCAACGGCGCCCCAACACGAACGATGTCCACCGCGTCACGGTGGAAGACTAGCGGTATTCGGCTGTTGCCTTAGCGGTACTGGACCGTGACCGGCGCGTGGTCCGACCACCGCAGGTCGTAGGACGCCGCCCGCTCGACGACTGCCTGCTTGGCCCGTTCGGCGAGCGCCGGCGTCGACACCTGGTAGTCGATCCGCCAGCCCGAGTCCTTGTCGAATGCCTTGCCGCGGTACGACCACCACGTGTACGGCCCGTCCAGGTCCGGATGCAGCCCGCGCATCACGTCCACCCAGCCGAACTCACCGAACACCGAACCCATCCATTCACGTTCGTTCGGCAGGAACCCGGAGCTCTTCTTGTTGCCCTTGTGGTTCTTCAGGTCCAGCTCGGTGTGCGCGATGTTCCAGTCACCGCACACCACCACGTGCCGGTCCGCCCGCTCGGCCGCCGCAGCCGTCGCGGCCAGGTACGCCCCGAACGAGCCGAGGAACCGTTCCTTCTCCGCCTGCCGTTCGGTCTCCGCTTCCCCCGACGGGAGGTACAGGCTGGCCACCGTCAGGTCGTCGAAGTCCGCCTCGATGTACCGACCGGCCTCCACGAACTCCTCGTCCCCGTGGCCGATCCGCACCGCGTCCGCCCGCCTGCGCGAGAGGATCGCGACCCCGTTGCGCCCCTTGGCCGACGGCTCCGCCGAGGCGAGGTGCCAGCCGGCCTCGACGGCCGCGGCCAGGGTCGTGGCGAGCTGCTTGTCGTCGGCGCGGGTCTCCTGCAGGCAGATGACGTCCGCCTCGGTGGCCTCGATCCACTCCAGCATGCCCTTCTTGGCTGCGGCCCGGATCCCGTTGACGTTGACGGTGGTGATGATGTGCGGCACGGGTAGGAACCGTAGCCGAAGGGCCCGACAGCGCCGCTACCGCAGCGGGGCCGCCAGCACCTCGAGCCCGCCCTGCTCGTCCACCCACGCCTTGAAACCGGCCAGCCCGGTGTCCCGGTCCACCACCGGCCGGTAGCCGAGGTCGCGCCTCGCGGCGCCGGTGTCGAAGGTCGCGCTGCGCGTCATCAGCGCGATCACGTATCGCGACAGTGGCGGCGACCAGCGCGTCGCGATGTACGGCACCTTCCAGATCACCTCGGCGACGTTCACCACCGCGGCCAGCACCCGAGGGTTCGGCCTACGGCTGGGCGGGGAGAACCCGAACATCCGCGAGACCACCCCGACGAACTCCCACACGTTGGTCGTCTCGTCGTCCGCGATGTAGTACGGCCGCCCGCCGACCAGGTCCGCGTTCGCGGCCCGAACACACGCGTCGACGATGTTGTTGACGTGGCACAGCGAGGCGTACACGTCCCTGCCACCGGAGATGTCCGGCAGCGCGCCCGCGGACGCCTTCGCGAGCAGCCGCACGATCGGTCCGGACCGGTCCCCGGCGCCCCAGATCGCCCGCGGCCGCAGCGCACAGGTGACCAGGTCGGGGCCGTTCGCGGCCAGCACGCGCTGCTCGGCGGCGGCCTTCGTCTCGGAGTACAGGTTGAGGTACCTGCCCGGGTACGGCACCGTCTCGTCGACGTCGATCTGGTCGCCGCCGTCGTACTCCATCAACGCGCTCGGGCTGGAGATGAACACGAAGCGCGAGACCCCGTTTCGGCGGGAGGCCTCCAGCAGGTCCTCGGTCGCCCGCACGTTCTCGTTCCAAAACTGTTCGCGGACACCGCGTTCGTCGACCCGGGCGGCGCTGTGGAACACCACGTCGACGCCCTGGGTCGCCTCGTAGAGGGAATCGCGGTCGGTCAGGTCGCCGTAGACGAGGGTGAGCTTCGAGGTGTCGCCGAGGTCTTTCAGGTTGCTGCTGCGGCGCACCAGCACGGAGACGTCCAGCTCGCCGTCCGCGACCAGTCTGCGTGCGAGCGCTCCACCGAGGAATCCGCTGGCGCCGGTCACCAGCGCCCTCACTGCGTCCGCCACCAGGTGGCGCCGAGCAACATCGTCATCGCGGCGATCTTGGTATCCGAATGTCCCCGCGCGCGGCCTTCTTTCAGCGCCGCGGGGATCTGCGCTGCGTGCGCGCCGACGCTGAGCACGACATCGATCCACCAGACCGCCCGCGCGACACGGTTTCCGGAGGGCCGGATGAGCCCGGCCACCAGGTAGATCCACCCGATCACCGGGATGGCGCGCAGGAGCATGACCTTCGTACTCATCGTTCCGCCTTCAGTTTCGATGCCGCCCACACCGCCAGTTTCTCGCGGCCGATCTTGGCGTTGTGCCGGATGTCGACCGGGAAGCCAGGATGGAACAGGAAGTCGCGGATCCGATCCGTGGTGTGACTCTGTGCGCCGAGCTCGCGCAGTTCCTCCTCGATCCGAGCCCGCTCGCTCCCCCGCACCCCCGGCATCAGCTCGACGCAGAGCACCGGGCGGGTGTCGGCCTCACCGCGAACTCCGACAAGCGCGGTCCGGAAGACCTCGGGGACCGTGTTGAAGATCTGCTCGCACTGGACGGTGAACAGCGGCCCCTCGGCGGTCCGTACGCGCTGACTCTTGCGCCCGCAGAACCAGATCCGGCCACCATCGTCGATCCAACCCAGGTCACCGGTCCGATGCCAGATCGTGTCGTCGTCCCTGATCTTGCCGAGGACGTTCGCCGCCTCGGGCCAGGCGTAGCTGGTGCTCACGTTCGGCCCTGCCACCACTATCTCGCCGATCCCTCCCGCGGCCGTCTCGTCGGACCTGGTCGGGATCGGGTCGTCACTGATACCGACGATCCTCGCCTCAAGGCCGAGCGCCGGCCGTCCGATGCACGTCCCCGCCCCCGCATGGGCGCGGGCGACGAACTCACCGAGCAGCTCACGCGACTCGATCGCGGACATGGGCAGCGCCTCGGTCGACCCGTACCCGGCGCTCACCTCGGCCTCGGTCGGCAGGATCGTGCGCAGAGCCGCAATGGCGTGATCGGGTACCGGTGCGCCGCCGGAGAATACGGATCGCACCGACGGCAGCCGCACATCGTGGGCCTGCGCGTACCGGACCAGTGGGACCAGCACGGCAGGCGAGGCGAACATGGTCCGGATGTCGAATCGGTGGATCGCATCGACCACGTGCGCGGGATCCGCGCTGCCCACCTCCCCCGGCACGATCGGCGGCAGCACACACCGGGAGCCAAGCATCAGGTCGAGAACCCCGAAGATCGGCAGCGTGATCAGGGACGTCTCCGGCGGCACCCGTTTGCGGGCGTCGTCGACCTGGTTGAGCATCGCGGCGAGATTGCCGTGGGTGAGGTTGACGGCCTTCGCCGGACCGGTGCTGCCGGTGGTGAACGCGATCATCATCACCTCGTCGGCCGGCGCCTCGGGGGTCGCGTCCACCGGCCGGTCCGGAGTTCGTCCCCATGCCCGAAGGGAATGGCCGCCCCACAGCTTTCGACCCACCGTCACCTTGGCCCGGACCGTCCCGAACGACGAACGGAACACCAACCGCAGCAGGTGCGCCTTCGGGACACCGATGAATGCCTGCGGCGAAACGGATTTCAGGCAGGTGAGCATCGGACGCAGGCCCATCCCCGGGTCGATCACGACCGGCACGGCCGCCACCTTGAGCAGCCCGATCATGATCGCGTAGAACTCGGGCCCGGGGGTGACCAGCAGCAGGGTCCGCACCCCGCGCCGGATACCGATCGACTCGAACCGCTGCGCGAGCAGGTCCGACCAGTCCTCGAGCTCCCGGTAGGTCAGCCGACCGTACGTCGGGGTGCCGGCCTCGAGCGGGCCGTCCGGGTAGATCACCGCCTCGAGATCCGGGTGCGCCAGCGCCATTGCCCGGATCCGTTCGACGGATCCGCAGTGCGCCGGTGGCCGGGACGGCACCGCCGTCGTGGTCATTGCCCTGCTCACGCCGTCGGTGCCAGCCGGTACACGGTGGCGGCCGCGCTCGGTCCTGCGCCCGCGGCGACGAACAGCACGGTGTCGTATCCCGCCAAGATCGCCCGGTCCACCTGGTGATAGGCCACCGTGAGCGCGGCGGTGTGTGCGTCGCCCTCGACCTCGCCACTGCCGAACACCGCCTCCGACGCGACGCCGAGATGCGCCGCCAGACGGGCCGGGAACTCCTCGGTCGGCCGCGAGCTGATCAGCGCGGTCCGAGACAGGTCCAGTCCGCCCTCGTGGGCCCCGATCGCCTTCCCCGCTGCGGCGACCGCCACCCCGAGCAGTCGCTCCTCGAATCCGTCCTCACGTTCCACGGTCACGAGCGAGCGCCCGTGGACGCCCATCTCGGAGACGTTCACGAATCCCCTCGCCGCCGGGGTGCCGTCATCCTCCGCGACCAGCACAGGGCCGAATCCCGCTGGGGTGTCGGTCTTCTCCAGGAGCATCGCCACCCCCGCGGTGACAAACGGGAAGTCCGCGGCCGGCCTGCGGCGCTGGAGCGAGGGGTGGGTGTCTCCGGAGACGACGAGCACGTAGCGCGCACTGGCGGTTTCGAGCAGCGCGGTCGCCACCTGCACCGCGTTCAGGACCCCGCAGGCCCCGTTCATCAGATCGAACGAGAACGACCTGCTGACGCCCTCCGGATACTCGAGCCCGATCCCCGCCTCCTTCTGGATCAGCGCGGCGATGGCGGGCTCGAACAGGTTCGAGTCCCGGTAGACACCGGTGTTGATGAGCACGCCCACCTGCTCGGGCTCGACGCCTGCACTGCGGATGGCGCCGCGCGCCGCGCGAGCGGAATGCTCGATGGCGCTCATCGTCGCGGTGGCCACGCTCATCCCGGTGGATTTGATCGAGATACCCATGTTGCTCAGACCTCCAGGGACGTGATCGTGGCGGACACGTAGCCGGTGACGATGCCGGACGCTGCCGGCACCATCAGGATCTTCGACCCCTTCGGAACCGCCTTGTCCTTCAGGTGGTCGTGCAGCACGATGAAATGCGATGTGCTGGAGGTGTTGCCGTACTTCTCCACCACGTTGAGCGCGGGCGGCATCGGGGTGCCGAATTCCTTCTCGCCGAGCGCGTTCATGTACAGCACGGCCGAGGCGCCGAACTGGTGATGGATGATGAAGTCGAACTCCTCGTCGGCGAAGGTTCGGCCGCGAGCCTCCAGGAACTCACGCTGTGCGTTCGTCCACAGCAGGAACCGGGATTCGTTGTGCATCTTGCGGTTGTCTGTGTACAGGGCGATGCCCGGCGACCGGTCGCTCGGCATGCCCATGCACAGGTTGGAGTACTCCGATGCCGTCATCAGTTCGATGTAGTCGATCTTGTCTGCGTCGTCGACGGCTCGGTCCATGATCACCGCCGCGCCCGAATCGCCCACGGACAGCGAGGCGAACTGCAGGTCGTACTTTTCCGAGATCTCCCGCACCGCGGTCTCCGAGATCGGCGTGATGTGCTCACCGCTCACGACCATCCCGTTGCGGACCGCGCCCGACCGGATCATCCGGTCGAGCACATAGACGCCGCTGAGCATCCCCGCGCAGGCGTTGGACAGGTCGAAATGGATGGCGCCCTTGACGCCGAACTCCTTGCCGAGCATCGAGGCGAAGGAGGGCTCCAGGTACATCGTGTCCCTGTCCTTGCTCCGCGAGATCGACGTCGAGATGATCACGTCGAGCTCGCCTGCCTCGTAGCTCGAGCGGGACAGCGCATCGCGGGCGGCGTTGCATGCCAAGGCGAACGAGTCCTCGTAGTTGTCGGCGCTCGCGTCGTAGACCCGACGTTCGACGACCCCGGTGATCGCCTCGATATCGAAGCTCGGCGGCGCGGCGAGCCTGGCGAGCAGGTCCTTCGTGCTGAGCACCGTGGACGGGAGGTACGCGCCTATCGATTCGAACCTCGACTGGGTCATTGTGGATCCTCTTGGGGGTAGGTAAATCCTGCTGGTTCTGCGTACTCGGGGTGGACGTTCACATCAGTGCGGCGATCGCCGGGTAGCGGGGCGCAAAGACCCCGAGCGCGGTGGCCCGCTCGAAGTTCTCGTTACCGCGATGGGCGGCGAGGTCGCGGATGCTCGCCGCGCCGTAGTAGCCGACGGAGCCCGTGGCGGCGGACACCGACGATTCCGGTCCGCTCATCACGGCGGGCAGGTTTCGCTCGAACAGCTCGTGGCAGGCGCGCAGTCCGTTCATCATGACCTCCTGGAAGCGATCCTCCGGCCCGATCTCGAACCGCTCGACGTCGACCACCGCGCCGGTGTCGATGCCTGAATCCACTCGATGCAGCGTGGCCGCGTACTCGGTGCGGCCCTGGAGAATCGCGTGCACGATGGCTGCGGCCGGCAGTCCGCGGAACTCCGGCAGCTGGCCGTTGTGGATGTTGTAGATCCGCAGGTCCGAGTCCACGAGTGCGGACCCGAAGATCATCGGGTTGTTGATCGACCACACCACGGAGTCGGTACAGCCGCCCAGCAGGGTCTCGGCGTCGGCGTTGATGTCCGTGGTCTCCAGCTGCGCGAGCGCCTCGAGCCCCGCAGGTGCGACCTCGCCCGTTGGCGTGCAGACCAGGTCCACCGGGTAGCCCGACGCGGATGCGAATCGTGCGGCGCGCCACAGCAATGCGCCGCCTCCCACCAGGATCATCCTCGCTCCCCCACGGCCTGCGCGTGCAGAGCGGCGGCGCACACCCGACCGAGAGTGAGGTGGTGCACCAGGTCCTCGAGTTCGGCGACGAACGCCGCTTCCCCGTCGCGTCCGACGACAATGCGCGAGACCTGCGAGAGCATCTCCACCGAGGCGAGCGAATCCCCGCCCAGCGCGAAGAAGTCCGAATCAGCATGCAGGGTGCTCACATCGAGCACGAGGACCTTCGCCCAGATCTTGGCGATCTCGTCCGCGGCACGCGGTGCCACGCTGTCGCGCTTCCGGTCGGCGGTCGGTGCGATCTCGTCGGCGCGGAGCGCAGCGCCGTCGAGCTTGCCGTTGGCGGTCAGTGGGATCTCGTCGACGAGGTGGATCTCGGCCGGGACCATGTAGGCGGGCACCTTGTGCGCCAGGAACGCCCGCAGTTGCTGCGCCAGCTCGGGCGTACCCTCCTCGGCGACGCCCACGACGTAGGCGGCCAGGATGTTGTCTCCGCGTTCTGCGCGGCGGACCGCCACCACCGCGGCCCTGGCGGCAAGCGGGTGCTGTTCGATGGCGGCCTGCACCTCGCCCGGCTCGACGCGATTGCCCCGGATCTTGACCTGGCTGTCGATGCGACCCGCGAACTCGAGCGCACCCCCTGGCAGTCGACGGGCGAGGTCGCCGGCCCGGTAGCAGCGTTCGCCGGATGCCAACGTGACGAAGCGTTCGGCGGTGACATCCGGTCGGTTCAGGTATCCGCGCGCCACCTGCGGTCCGCCGAAGTACAGCTCGCCGATCTCGCCATCGGGCACCGGCCGACGTTCCGCGTCGAGCAGGTGCGCCGTGGTGCCTGCGGCAGGCACACCGATCGGCACCGGGCGCGGCGCCGTCGAGGGCTCGTCGTCCAGCACCTGGGCGGTGCACACGATCGACATCTCGGCCGGCCCGTAACTGTTGAGCAGCCGGCACCTCGGGCCGAACAGGTCACGGGCACTTGCGGCCAGCGGCCCGTGCAGCGCCTCGCCGCCGATACTGACCGTGCGCATCCCCTCCGGCCGCAGTCCCAGTCGGACCACCACCTCGAGCAGGCTCGGCGTCACCATCATCGTGTTCACCGTGGGACCTTCGAGCATCTCGGACAGGACCAGGTGATTGATCTCGTCCGGGACCAGCACCACCGCTCCCCCGCTGAGCAACGGGAGCAGCAGCGCCGCGCAGGCCATATCCGCGGCCTGCGTGTGATAGTGCGCGTACCGGGTGTCGGGTCCGAGCCGGTACCAGTCGGTGGCCGAGCGCATCAGGTTCACGATGCCCCGGTGTTCGACCTGAACGCCCTTGGGCCGCCCGGTCGAGCCGGAGGTGTAGGTGACGTAGACCAGATCGTCGGGAGTCGCGAGATCCGGCGCCCGCTCGGCCCCGGCGTGCGGCAGGCCGTCGACCACGAGGACGTCCGTTTCCCCGAAGGCGGCGCGATCGGCCAGCGCTCGCTCGATCACGCAATGGCTGACGCCTGCGTCCTCGAGAATGCCCAGAATCCGCTCGTCCGGGTGCCTGGGGTCGAGCGCGAGAAAGGCGCCGCCCGCCTTGATGATTCCCAGATGCCCCACGACGCCTGCGAGGGTGCGCCGGGCCAGCACCGCGACGACGTCTCCGCGGCGCACGCCCCGACCGCGCAACTCCGCGGCCACCACGTCGGCACGGGCGTCGAGTTCCGCGTAGCTGAGCTGACCGTCCGGGCCGATCGCCGCCACGGCGTCCGGGGTGCCGCGGACATGGTCGCCGAAGATGCTGGTCACCGTCGGTCCCGGGGTGGACGGCTCCGTCCCGAGCGCCCCGGTGATGTCGTTCAGCAGGCGCTCGAGCCTGGGCCCGATCCCCACTCCGTTGCGGCAGGATACGACGAGTTCGGTTCGCCCGCGCGCCTCAAGCACCGCGATCGAGAGCGGCACCATGCCCGTGTGCACCGGCAGTCCCCATGCCTCGTCCGCAGTGAATCCGGGGCAGCTCAGCTCGTCGAGATCGACTGTGCCCGTGTGGGAGACGATCGCCGACACCAGGTTTCCACCGGTACGGGAGCCGATGGACATGCCGGTGCGCAGGATCGCCCGCGCGGTCCACACCGGCATCTTCTGCAGCCCACCGTTGTTCATCTCGCCTAGCTCGCGCGACTCCACCATCCCGCGCAGCAGTTGACCGTGGATGCGGGACCAACCGTCCCCCGGCACGGTGTCCAGGAACAGCGGCAGCGCCAGGTTCGCCGTCGACCGGAGGTCCTTGTCGTGCCTGCGCAGGTCGACCGGGACCATGATCCGGGTCTTGCCCCCGACCGCCGCGGTGATCACCTCGGCGATCCGCGCGACCACGGCGGGCGAGGTTCCGTCCACTGTGCGCCTGCGCCAGAGAAAGTCCGATTCGCCTGGCGCCGGTCGTGCCCGCCCGAACGGCGAGCGCGCGGTCGGGATCAATGCCGTCGGCTTGCCGGTGACACCGAGAGACTCGACGAGGGTGTGGTCGGCGACCGCGTCCGGCACGCCGACCGGCCGGTCGCCGCGCAGCAGCCGGAACACCTCGACCGCCCACAGGTGCACGCCCTTGCCGTCCATCACACCGTGAAATGCCCTGAATACCACGGTATTCCGATCAGGCCCCAGTAGCAGGACCTCACAGGTCGGTCCGTGCTCCGGATCAAGGGGACGACTCAGCATCGGATGGTCGTCGAGGCAGACGTCGGCCAGCGTGTGGTCCGCGGCCACCACGACCGGGGGTGCGACGCCGCTGTCCACCCAACGCTCACCTCGCCGCACGAGCCGGGCGCCGGGGCAGGATTCGGATGCGCCTGCCACCGCGGCCGAGAGTTCGCCTTCCCCGATCGAGCCGGTCCCCTTGACCACCAGCTGGATGGCGAACGGGGGTGCCAGCGTCTGCATCGCCAGGTACAGGCGTTCAGTGGGCGAGATCGGTCGTTCGAAAAGGCGCACAACGGAAGACAACGTCGCTCCTAGCCGGTGGGATGCCGGAATAGTAGCCGGTCCTCGGCCCAACCGGGTCGGTTCAGATCGACTGACGCCGCCGCACGAACGAAGGGCCGCCACAGGACGTGTTCACGTCCGTGGCGGCCCTCCTGTGAGCGCGGAGGCTTCCCGTTAGCGGGAGGCCTTCTGCATGTTCTCGTCCAGCGCGCCGAGGAACTCCTCGGTGGTGAGGTAGCCCTGGTCGCCGCCGACGAGCGTCGCGAGATCCTTGGTCATCTGACCACCCTCGACGGTCTTGATGACGACATCCTCGAGCTGCTGAGCGAAGCCGATCACCTCGGGGGTGTTGTCCAGCTTGCCGCGGTGCTCGAGGCCCCGGGTCCACGCGAAGATGGACGCGATGGGGTTCGTCGAGGTGGGCTTGCCCTGCTGATGCTGCCGGTAGTGCCGGGTGACGGTGCCGTGCGCGGCCTCCGCCTCGCAGGTCTTTCCGTCCGGCGTCAGCAGCACGGAGGTCATCAGGCCGAGCGAGCCGAAGCCCTGCGCGACGGTGTCCGACTGGACGTCGCCGTCGTAGTTCTTGCAGGCCCAGACGTAGCCACCCTCCCACTTGAGAGCGGAGGCGACCATGTCGTCGATGAGGCGGTGCTCGTAGGTGAGGCCTGCCGCGTCGAACTCGGACTTGAACTCGGTCTCGTACACGCTCTGGAAGATGTCCTTGAAGGCACCGTCGTACGCCTTGAGGATGGTGTTCTTCGTGGAGAGGTACACCGGGTAGTTCTGCTGCAGGCCGTAGTTGAGCGAGGCCCGTGCGAAGTCCTCGATGGACCTGGTGAAGTTGTACTGGCCCTGGACGATTCCGCCGCCCTCGGGGAAGTTCACCAACTCGTGCTCGATCGGCTCGCTGCCGTCCTCGGGGGTGTAGGTGATCATCACCTTGCCGGGGCCGGGAACCTTGAAGTCGGTGGCGCGGTACTGGTCACCGAACGCGTGACGGCCGATGATGATCGGCTTGGTCCAGCCCGGAACCAATCGCGGGACGTTCGAGATGATGATCGGCGCGCGGAAGATCGTGCCACCGAGGATGTTGCGGATGGTCCCGTTGGGGGAACGCCACATCTTCTTGAGGCCGAACTCCTCGACGCGTGCCTCGTCCGGCGTGATGGTCGCGCACTTGACGCCGACGCCGTGCTTCTTGATCGCGTTCGCGGCATCGATCGTGACCTGGTCATCGGTCTTGTCGCGGTACTCGATACCGAGGTCGTAGTACTCGAGATTCACATCCAGGTACGGATGGATCAGCTTGTCCTTGATGAACTGCCAGATAATGCGGGTCATCTCATCGCCGTCGAGTTCGACGACGGTGCCTTCAACCTTGATCTTGGACATGTGGTATTCGCGTCCTCCTAGGAAGTGTCCCCTGGTCACACGGCTCGGACCCCGCTTTGTGAGCGAGACCACGAACGACTCAATCAGTAATCTATACAACGCAAGCGGACCTGGTCGATCCGCACCAAACAAGACGAGCGTACTGCTAACCGAGTCGGGCGCAACCGCTGGCCCACCCCCACCGAACCTACCGATCGGTAGCTTTGCGCAGCTCAGCGCGGACTTAGGTCGTGATCTCGGAGGCCGGAATCACTCGCCACGTTCGATGCTCTGGCCAACCCACTGCCGACGGCGTGTGATGGGGGTAGCTGAAGTCGTCGACGGGAGCTGACGATGACCGACGAATCAACCGCAGGACCCCGACCGGTCCGCGCGCCCCGCGGCACCGCCATGACCTGCCGCGGGTGGCAGCAGGAGGGCGCCCTCCGGATGCTGATGAACAATCTGGACCCTGAGGTCGCCGAGCGGCCCGACGACCTCGTCGTCTATGGCGGCACCGGCCGCGCCGCCCGCAACTGGGCGGCGTACGACGCGATCGTCCGGACGCTGCGGACACTCGCGGACGACGAGACCCTGCTGGTGCAGTCGGGCAAGCCGGTCGGGGTGCTGCGGACCGACGAATGGGCGCCGCGGGTGCTCATCGCGAACTCCAATCTGGTCGGCGACTGGGCCAACTGGCCGAAGTTCCGTCGCCTCGAGGCACTCGGGTTGATGATGTACGGCCAGATGACCGCCGGCTCGTGGATCTACATCGGCAGCCAGGGCATCCTGCAGGGCACCTACGAGACGTTCGGCGCGGTCGCTCAGAAACGGTTCGGGGGCTCGCTGGCGGGGACGATCACCCTGACCGCCGGGCTGGGCGGCATGGGCGGCGCTCAGCCGCTGGCGGTGACCATGAACGGCGGTGTCGCGATCTGCGTCGAGTGCGACCCGGACCGGATCAATCGCCGCATGGCACATCACTATCTCGACGTGAAGACCGAGAGCATCGAGTCGGCGCTGGAGATGGCCGTCCTCGCTCGTGACGAGGGTCATCCGCTGTCGATCGGGCTGCTCGGCAACGCGGCGGAGGTGCTGCCACGGCTGCTCGCGATGAAAGCGCCGATCAATGTCGTCACCGATCAGACCTCCGCGCACGACCCGTTGAGCTATCTGCCGATCGGGATCGCGGTCCTGGACTGGCACCGGCTGGCAGAGAAGGACCCCGACTGGTTCACCACCGAGGCCCGCGAGTCCATGGCCGCGCACGTCGCGGCGATGGTCGGATTCCTGGACGCAGGCGCCGAGGTGTTCGACTACGGCAACTCGATCCGCGACGAGGCCAGAAAGGGCGGCTACGACCGGGCCTTCGATATCCCCGGCTTCGTTCCCGCCTACATCCGGCCGCTGTTCGAGGAGGGCCGCGGCCCGTTCCGCTGGGTCGCGCTGTCCGGCGATCCGAGGGACATCGCGGCCACCGACCGGGCGATCGTCGACCTCTTCCCCGACGACGAGCACCTCCGTCGCTGGATCACCTTGGCAGGCGAGAAGGTCCGATTCGAGGGCCTGCCCGCGCGCATCTGCTGGCTCGGCTACGGGCAGCGGCACCTGGCGGGACTGAGGTTCAACGAGATGGTCGGCTCCGGTGAGATCTCCGCGCCGCTCGCCATCGGCCGCGACCACCTCGATTCGGGATCCGTCGCCTCGCCCTACCGCGAGACCGAGGCGATGGCCGACGGCTCCGACGCGATCGCCGACTGGCCGCTGCTCAACGCGCTGGTCAACACGGCCTCCGGGGCGTCCTGGGTGTCGATCCAC
The DNA here is from genome assembly GCF_042754885.1 of Rhodococcus sp. NPDC059179. NCBI lineage: Bacteria > Bacillati > Actinomycetota > Actinomycetes > Mycobacteriales > Nocardiaceae > Rhodococcus > Rhodococcus sp. NPDC059179. The sequence goes on from NZ_JBHZBV010000003.1 coordinate 21,492, forward strand.
CAGGGCGGCGGCGTCGGCATGGGACGGTCCATCCACGCCGGACAGGTGTGCATAGCCGACGGCACCGAACTCGCCGCGCGCAAGCTCGAGCGGGTGCTCACCAACGATCCCGCCACCGGCGTCATCCGGCACGTGGACGCCGGATACCCCCGCGCGGCCGAGGTGGCCGCCGCACGCGGTGTTCGCATCCCGATGTGGGAGGGGTAGCGCCGTGAGCATCAGCCCGTGGGTGGTGATCGACAACATCGGCACCCTGGTCACCAACGACCAGGAGACCGGCGAGGGCGCGCTCGGGCTGATCCACGACGCCGCGGTCGTGCTGGGCGACGGCATCGTCCAGTGGGTGGGCCCGCGCTCGCGCATCCCGGAGGGCAGCGCGGACGCCGCCGTGGACCTCGACGGCCGGGCGGCCCTACCCGGATTCGTCGACAGCCACGCGCATCTCGTCTTCGGCGGCGAGCGGGCCGAGGAATTCGCGGCGAGGATGTCCGGCGCCGCCTACGGCGCGGGCGGCATCGGCACCACCGTCGCGGCGACCCGTGGTGCCACCGACGCCGAACTGGCCGCGAACACCGCGCGACTGGTCGCCGAATCCCTGCGCTCGGGCACCACGACGATCGAATGCAAGTCGGGGTACGGGCAGACGGTCGTCGACGAGCTGCGAAGCCTCGAGGTGGCGGCGACGTTCACACCCGAGACGACGCTGCTGGCCGCGCACCTGACGCCGCCCGAGTTCGCCGGGGACAGCGACGCTTACGTGCGGATGGTGTGCGAGGAGATGGTCCCGGCGTGCGCACCGAACGCCCGATGGATCGACGTGTTCTGCGAACGGGGGGCGTTCGACGCGGACCAGTCGCGGGCCGTGCTCGAGGCGGGCGTCGCCGCGGGCCTCACGCCGCGGGTGCACGGCAACCAGCTCGGCCACGGCCCAGGGGTCCGGCTCGCCGTCGAGCTGGGCGCCGCCTCCGTGGACCACGTCAATTTCACGACGGACGCGGACATCGAGGCGCTGGCGGCGGGGCGGACGGTCGCCACGCTGCTGCCGTGCGCCGACTTCTCCACCCGCAACAGGTATCCCGATGCGCGGGCCCTACTCGATGCAGGCGTCACGGTCGCGCTTGCATCGGACTGCAATCCCGGCACGAGCTACACGACCAGCATTCCGTTGTGCATCGCCCTGGCAGTGCTCGAGACGCACCTGAGCCCGGACGAGGCGGTGATGGCCGCGACGGCGGGCGGCGCGGCGGCGCTGCGGCGCACCGACATCGGGCACATTAGGGTCGGCGCCCGGGCCGACCTGATCGCGCTGGACGCGCCGTCGCACCTGTACCTGGCGTACCGGCCGGGCGTGCCGCTGGTCCGTGAGGTGTGGAAGGACGGGTACCGACGATGACAAAGGTTGACCTGACACCTGGCACCTGGTCGGGACGCGATGACGGGTCCGGGCCCGAGCACCTGCGCTGGCACTCGGCGGTGTCGCCGTTCGAAGCCGACACCGCGCCGGGGGCAACCGTTCTGGTCGGGTTCCGCAGCGACGAGGGGGTGCGCCGAAACAAAGGCAGGCCGGGCGCGGCACGGGGCCCGACCGCCCTGCGTCATGCGCTCGCCCCGATGGCGCTTGCCGCGCCGATCCGCGTGTTCGACGCAGGCGATGTGGCGGTCGCCGTTGGCCACCTGGAAGCAGGACAGCGGCGGCTCGGTGAGGTGGTGGCCGGCCTGCTCGACGCCGGGCATTTCGTCGTCGTGCTCGGCGGCGGGCACGAGGTGGCGTACGGCGACTACCTCGGGATCGTCGGCTCTGCCGGTTTCGATTCGGGTGCGCGCCTCGGCGTACTGAACCTGGACGCACACTTCGACCTTCGCGACGATCCCGCGGCGAGCTCCGGGACACCGTTCCGACAGATGGCCGAAAGCGAAGCGGCACAGGGGCGCTCACTGGACTACGCGGTCGTGGGCATCTCCCAGCCCGGCAACACCTCGGCGCTGTTCGCGCGGGCCGAGTCGCTTGGTGTGCGATATCTCCTCGACGACGAGTGCACGGCAGCGAACATGCCTGCGGTCGAGTCGTTCGTCGACGAGTTCTTGCGCTCGGTGGACCTGGTGCACCTGAGCGTCGACCTGGATGTCCTGCCCGCGGCCGTCGCTCCCGGCGTCAGCTCCCCCGCGGCGTTCGGGGTACCGCTCGAAGTGGTCCAGCGGGTGTGCGACATCGTGGCGCGCAGCGGCAGGCTCGCGCTGCTCGATGTCGCCGAGCTCAACCCGAAGCTCGACTTCGACAACCGGACGGCTCGGACCGCGGCCCGACTGATCCACCGCGTCGTCACGTGGCGGGCTCCGGTCGACTGATCGACCGGTCCCTCTCAGCCCAGCTCCCCGACCACCGCCTCTGCGGCCCCGACCAGCGCACCCGAGGCCGCCAACTCGACCGCGGCCCCGATCTCGGGGGCGAGGAACCGGTCCGGGCCGGGGCCCCCGACGCGGGCCCGGATCGCGTCCCGCACCGCACCGGTCGCGGGCGACGGCCGCAGCGGTGCCCGCAGGTCCAGCGCCCGTGCCGCGGTGAGCGCCTCGATCGCGAGCACCCGCGTCAGTCCGTCGATCGACCGTCGCAGCTTGCGTGCGGCCGACCATCCCATCGACGCGTGGTCCTCTTGCATCGCCGAGGAGGGAATCGAATCCACGCTCGCAGGCGATGCCAGCCGCTTGAGCTCCGAGACGATCGCGGCCTGGGTGTACTGGGCGATCATGTGCCCGCTGTCGACCCCGGGGCCGTAGGCCAGGAACGGGGGCAGCCCATGGCTGCGCGCGATGTCGAGGAACCGATCGGTTCGGCGCTCGCTCATGCCCGCCACATCCGCGATGACGATCGCGAGGAAGTCGAGCACGTAGGCCACCGGCGCCCCGTGAAAGTTACCGTTCGACTCGACCCTGCCGTCGAGGGTCACCACGGGGTTGTCGATGGCGCTCGCGAGCTCGCGGGCCGCGACCGCGTCGGCGTGGGCGAGGGTGTCGCGGGCGGCGCCTGCGACCTGCGGCGCGCATCGCAGCGAGTAGGCGTCCTGGACCACGGGGCAGTCGGGGTTGGCGTGGCTGGCGACGATCTCGGAGCCCGCCAACAGCCGGACCATGTTCGCCGCCGCGACGGCCTGACCGGGATGCGGGCGCAGCGCTTGGAGGTCGGCAGCGAACACCCGATCCGTGCCGAGCAGCCCCTCGACGCTCATCGCCGCGGTGACGTCTGCCAACTGCAGCAACCGGCGCAGGTCGTCGCAGGCGAGCAGCAGCATGCCGAGCATCCCGTCCGTGCCGTTGATCAGCGCGAGGCCCTCCTTCTCCTCGAGGGCGACGGGGTAGATCCCGGCCGCGGCCAGCGCGCCTGCGGCGGGCTGCAACTCCCCCGCGGCATCGCGGACCAGGCCCTCCCCGGTCACCGCGATCGCCACGTGTGCGAGCGGCGCGAGGTCGCCCGAGCAGCCGAGGCTGCCGAACTCGGGAACCACGGGCGTGATCCCCGCCGACAGCAGCGCGGCGTAGGCGCGCGCCACCTCGGGTCGCACCCCGGTGCGACCGGTCGCGAGCGTGGACAGCCGCAGCAGCATCATCGCGCGCACCACCTCCCGCTCGACCTCGGGACCGCTGCCCGCGGCATGCGAGCGGATCAGGCTGCGTTGCAGCTGGGCGCGCAGCTCGGGAGGGATGTAACGGGTGGCCAGCGCACCGAAACCAGTGGACACGCCGTACACAGGACCGGAATCCTGCGCGAGCTCCTCGATGCGCGCCCGGGTTGCCGCCATCGCTGCCGCGGCATCCTCCGACAGCCACACATGGGCGCCGGATCGCGCCACGCGCAGCACCTCGTCTGGCGTCAGGGCGCCGACGCCGACCACGACCGGTCCGGTGTTGTCCACCGCGGGCTCCTCCGTCGGGAAGCGAACTGCTGCACACATCCTCCCGCCGCGGCGGGCTCGGCGCGGGGGAATCGTCGTCAGGACGGCTGACGGACGAGTTCCTGCTCGGATTCCGGCCGGGGTCGGACGAAGCGGAGGTAGGCAAGGGTGAGAAGGATCAGCCACACTGCCCCGACCACCAGCGCCACCCTGGTATCGGCGGAGAAGGCGAGGACGACGATCACGAAGACCAGGAATGCGATCGCCAGCAGCTGCCCGTACGGCCAGAACGGCACCGGGAACTTCAGCTCCGACTCCTCGTCCGCGCTCATCTGGCGCCGGGAGCGGTACTGCGACAGCAGGATCATCAGCCAGACGAAGATCGTGGCGAACGTGGCGATCGAGGCGATCACGAGGAACACCGAGTCCGGGATGGCGTAGTTGAGCAGCACCCCGACGAGCAGGGCGACGGTCATGATCACCACGGTCATCCACGGCACGCCGTTCCGCGAGACCCTCAGCATGATCGCGGGCGCCTGGCCGCGCTGCGCCATCCCGTACATCATCCGGCCCGCGCCGAAGATGTCGCTGTTGATCGCGGACAGAGCCGCGGTGATCACCACGATGTTCAGCACGGTCGCTGCGGGGCCGATGCCGAGCCCCTGGAAGATCTGCACGAACGGGCTGCCATCGGTCCCGATGCTCTGCCACGGGTTGATCGCCATGATCACGGCCAGCGTCAGCACGTAGAAGAGCATGATCCGGATCGGCACCGTGTTGACCGCGCGCGGGATGGTCCGCTCCGGGTCCTGCGCCTCGCCCGCGGTGACGCCGATGATCTCGGTCCCGCCGAAGGCGAAGACCACGATCGCGAAGCAGCCGACGAAACCGCCGAAGCCGGTCGCGAAGAACCCGCCCTCGCTCCACAGCTGGCTGACCCCGGTGCCGGTGTCGTGGATACCGAACCCGAAGATCAGGATCGCGACTCCTGCCGCGATCATCGCCACGATGGCGGCGACCTTGATCAGCGTGAACCAGAATTCGAGTTCGCCGAACACCTTGACGCTGAGCAGGTTGATCGCGCCGATGAAGAAGACGATCGCCAGCACCCAGATCCACCGTGGCACGTCCGGGAACCAGAAGCCCATGTAGACGCCGAACGCGGTCACGTCCGCCAGGCAGACGACGATCATCTCGAAGGTGTACGTCCACCCCGTCATGAACCCGGCGAGTGGTCCGAGATACTTGCTCGCGTACTCGCCGAACGACCCGGACACCGGGTTCCTGACGGCCATCTCGCCGAGCGCACGGAGCACGAGGTACACCGCGACGCCGCCGATCAGGTAGGCGAGCAGCACGGACGGCCCTGCCTGCTCGATCGCGGCGGCGGAGCCGTAGAAGAGCCCCGTTCCGATGGCCGAGCCCAGTGCGATGAATCGGATGTGCCGGGCGGTGAGACCTCGGGTCAGCGCCACGGCGGCGGCTTTCACTATCGGTCTCCTGCGAACGGTGCTTGATACTTCAACGACGCAGGCAGTTTAGTCCTGTTGCACAGGTCACGCCGCGGCGCGTCACCCTCGACTCCCCGCGGACCGACCGCGCCGACGCCTCCGCCGACAGCCCTCGCTTTCGGCCGCGCGACGACAGCCGCTAAACTCGACTGCGGTCATGAGTACCAGCATCAAGCCCCGGCTAGCTGGTCGGCAACCCTCCATCCGCGGTGGGGTGCCCCGGGTGATGACCGGGTTGTCCGCGGAGCAGTCTTCGGATGACAAGCGCGGGTCCGCTGGGACGGACCCACAAACCGGGCCACGACCCACCGGAGGTTCACCATGTGTTGTTGTCGAAGATAGGCCCAAACTGTTGCCCCTTGGCGCCCGCTCGGCGCCGATCTCCCCACATCCTGGAGTAGACAACACATGAGCGAGAACAGCAGCCCCGAGGCCGATCCGACCACCAGTTGGAGCTTCGAGACCAAGCAGATCCATGCCGGCCAGACCTCGGACGCCACCACCAAGGCCCGCGCCCTGCCGATCTACCAGACCACCTCGTACACCTTCGACAACACCGACCACGCCGCCGCGCTGTTCGGTCTCGCCGAGCCCGGCAACATCTACACCCGCATCATGAACCCGACCCAGGACGCGGTCGAACAGCGGATCGCGGCCCTCGAGGGCGGCGTCGCCGCGCTCCTACTCGCATCGGGACAGGCCGCGGCGACGTTTGCGATCCTGAACCTGGCGGAGGCAGGCGACCACGTCGTCTCCAGCCCGCGGCTGTACGGCGGCACCTACAACCTCTTCCATTACACGCTGCCGAAGCTCGGCATCACCGTCGACTTCGTCGAGGACCCGGATGACCTCGAGCAGTGGCGCGCGGCGATCAAGCCGAACACCAAGGCCTTCTTCGGCGAGACCATCTCCAACCCGAAGAACGACATCTTCGACATCCCGGGCGTCTCTGCCGTTGCGCACGAGAACGGCATCCCGCTGATCGTCGACAACACGGTCGCCACGCCGTACCTGATCCAGCCGATCGCGCACGGCGCCGACATCGTGGTGCATTCGGCCACCAAGTACCTCGGCGGCCACGGCACCGCGATCGCGGGCGTGATCGTCGACGGCGGCGCCTTCGACTGGACCCAGGGCAGGCATCCGAACTTCACCACCCCTGACCCGAGCTATCACGGCGCGGTCTTCGCGGACCTCGGCGCGCCCGCCTTCGCCCTCAAGGCCCGGGTGCAGCTGCTCCGCGACGTGGGCGCCGCGGTCTCGCCGTTCAACGCCTTCCTCATCAGCCAGGGGCTCGAGACGCTGAGCCTGCGCATCGAGCGGCACGTCGAGAACGCCACCCGGGTCGCCGAGTTCCTGCAGGCCCGGCCCGAGGTCGTGTCGGTCGCGTATGCCGGCCTGCCGTCGTCGCCGTGGTACGAGCGCGGACAGCAGCTCGCACCGAGGGGCGCGGGTGCCATCGTGGCATTCGAGCTGGCAGGCGGGGTCGACGCGGGCAAGAAGTTCGTCAACGCGCTCACCCTGCACAGCCATGTCGCTAATATCGGCGACGTGCGTTCGCTCGTCATCCACCCCGCCTCCACAACGCATTCGCAGCTGTCCGCTGAGGAGCAGCTGGCATCGGGAGTGACCCCGGGCTTGGTGCGGCTGGCGGTCGGCATCGAGGGCATCGACGACATCCTGGCCGATCTCGAGACCGGTTTGACGGCGGCGGCATCTTGACAGTCAGCTCCGAGTCAGGCGCCCGTTCGGCGCGGCCTCCGCAGGGACGCACACCGTCCCTCGCGGGGTTCCCGCCGCCGAACGGGCGTCTGACGAGCATCGGTATCGGCTCGCTGGAGCTGGAGAGCGGTGTCGTCCTGCCGGAGGTCACCCTCGCCGTTCAAGCGTGGGGCGAGCCGAGCGCCACCTTCGACAACGTGGTGCTCGTCGAGCACGCCCTGACCGGGGACTCTCACGTCTCCGGTCCGGTGGACGACGAGCACCCGTCACCGGGCTGGTGGAACGGGATGGTCGGCCCCGGCGCCCCCATCGACACCGACGAATGGTGTGTGCTCGCCACGAACGTCCTCGGAGGCTGCCGCGGCACCACCGGACCCGCCTCCCTCGACCCCGACGGTCAGCCGTGGGGATCGCGTTTTCCGGAGATCTCCATCCGCGACCAGGTGTCGGCGGAGGTCGCGCTGGCCGATCTTCTCGGCATCGACCGGTTCGCGGCCGTCGTCGGCGGCTCGATGGGCGGCATGCGGACCCTCGAATGGACGGTCGGCTACCCGGAACGGGTCGGCACCGCGCTCATCCTGGCAGTCGGTGCGCGGGCGACCGCGGACCAGATCGGGACACAGACCACGCAGATGGCCGCGATCGCTGCCGACCCCGACTGGCTGGGCGGCGACTACCACGGCACCGGCCGGGTGCCTCGTACCGGGTTGGGCATCGCCCGCCGCATTGCGCACCTGACCTATCGCACCGAGGACGAACTCGACACCCGGTTCGCGAACGACACGCAGCCGGGTGAGGATCCCAGTCGGGGTGGCCGGTACGCGGTGCAGAGCTATCTCGAGCACCAGGCGGACAAGCTCGTCGCCCGCTTCGACCCGGGCACCTACGTTCTGCTCACCGAGGCGATGAACCGTCACGACGTGGGGCGCGGACGCGGCGGTGTCGAGGCTGCCCTTGCGTCGACTCCCGTCCCGGTGATCGTCGGCGGCGTGGACTCCGACCGGCTCTATCCGCTGCGGCAGCAGGAGGAGTTGGCCGAGTACCTGCCCGGCTGCGACGGGCTGCGCGTGGTGAACTCCAGGTACGGTCACGACGGCTTCCTCACCGAGGCCGAGTGGGTCACCAAACTACTCGGCGAGACCATGGCCATGGCCAGGGCACGTCGCGGCTCCGTCGCCGGATAACACCTGCTCCCGCCGGGACGGCCGGATTCTCGTGATCGTCCTCATCGCAGGCGTCGGGTCGATAGCATCGGCGCCGTGCGTTCGTCTGTGATCCACCCCGTCTCGACTCCCCTCCCGCTGCCGATCCCCGTCATGACCGCCATGTCGACATCGGACACCCCGACGATCAGGGCGTTCCCGCCGCCCGACGGATCCCAGGTCAGCGTCGGGATCGGCTCGCTCCGGCTGGAGAACGGCGACCTGCTGCCGGACGTCACGCTTGCCGTCCAGTGCTGGGGCACTCCGAGCCAGGAGCTCGACAACATCGTGCTGATTGAGCACGCGCTGACCGGCGACTCCCACGTCACCGGCCCCGCCGACGCCGAGCACCTCTCCCCCGGATGGTGGAACGGCATGGTCGGACCCGGCGCGCCCCTCGACACCGACGTGTGGTGCGTGCTGGCCGCCAACGTGCTCGGAGGCTGCCGCGGTACCACCGGCCCGAGCTCGCCTGCCCCGGACGGCGCGCCGTGGGGGTCCCGCTTCCCCACCATCTCCGTCCGTGACCAGGTCGAAGCGGAGGTCGCGCTGGCCGACGCGCTGGGGATCGAGCGATTCGCGTCCGTCATCGGCGGCTCGATGGGCGGCATGCGGACCCTCGAGTGGATGGTCGGCCACCCGGACCGCGTCGGCTCGGCCCTGGTCCTGGCGGTCGGCGCGTGTGCGACCGCGGACCAGATCGGGACACAGAGCACCCAGATCGCCGCGATCACCGCGGACCCCGACTGGCAGGGCGGCGACTACCACGGCACCGGCAGGTCACCGGACAACGGGCTGCGCATCGCCAGGCGGATCGCCCACCTGTCCTATCGCGCCGAGGCAGGCCTGAACGCGAACTTCGGGAATGCCCCTCAGTCGGGCGAAGATCCGTGGCGCGGTGGCCGCTACGCGGTGCAGAGCTATCTCGAGTACCAGGCGGACAAGCTGGTGGCCCGCTTCGATCCCGGCACCTACGTGGTACTGACCGACGCCATCAATCGGCACGACGTCGGGCGCGGGCGCGGCGGGGTAGCGGCCGCGTTGGCGTCGACCCCGGTCCCGGCGATCGTCGGCGGCGTCGACTCGGACCGGTTGTTCCCGCTGCGCCAACTCGAAGAGGTGGCGCAGCACCTGCCGGGCTGCGACGGCCTACGACTGGTGCGCTCCGCGGACGGCCACGACGGCTTCCTCACCGAGGTCGAGTGGGTCACCTCGCTGCTCGGCGAGACCCTCGCCCTGGCCAGGGCCACTCGCGTGAGCGCCGCCACGGTGTGACACCGGTTTCCGCTCAGTCGGTGCCGAGCGGGTCGATCGAGACGGCCAGCCACACGATCGCACCGCCGACCGCGATCAGCGCCGCCACGTCGAAGCGCTGACCCCGGACCGCCAGCAGCCCCACCCGCTCGGCGGGCAGACACAGCCGGAATCCGGCGGCCAGCAGCGTCGCCAGCCCGAACACGAAGGCACCGCGCCGCCATCGGTCGGCGAGCACGAACACCACCGCGACGAGCACCACCGCGAACACGGCCAGCAGGGGCAGGTTCTTACGGGCGAACCGAACCCACCGGTTCGCCGGTTCGGTGGACGTCGCGGTCATCGGGTGTCCCTACGCCGAGCCGGCCGCGAGCCGCTCCGCGCGCTCCACGACGTTGCTCAGCAGGAAGGCTCGGGTCAGCGGGCCGACGCCGCCGGGGTTCGGGGAGACGAAGCCCGCGACCTCGCGGACGCTGTCGTCGACGTCGCCGCGCAGTCCGTCCGCGGTCCGGCTGACGCCCACGTCGATCACGGCCGCGCCCGGCTTGACCATATCCGCGGTGATCAGGCCGGCGACGCCTGCGGCGGCGACCACGATGTCCGCTCGACTCACCTCGGCGGCCAGGTCCTTCGTGCCCGTGTGACAGAGGGTGACGGTTGCGTTCTCGCTGCGACGGGTCAGCAGCAATCCGATCGGGCGGCCGATCGTCACACCGCGACCGACCACGGTGACGCGGGCGCCGTCGATCGGGATGTCGTAGCGCCGCAGCAGGTGCACCACACCGCGCGGCGTGCACGGCAGCGTTGCCTCCTTGCCGAGCACGAGCCTGCCGAGGTTCACCGGGTGCAGGCCGTCAGCGTCCTTGTCTGGGTCGATGCGCTCGAGCGCGGCGTTCTCGTCGAGGTGCTTGGGCAACGGCAACTGCACGATGTAGCCGGTGCACTCGGGATTCGCGTTCAGCTCGTCGATGGTGGCCTCGAGCTCGGCCTGGGTGATGTCGGCGGGCAGGTCACGCCGGATCGAGTTGATACCGATCTTCGTGCAATCGTTGTGCTTGCCTCGCACGTAAGAGGCCGATCCGGGGTCCTCCCCGACCAGGACGGTGCCCAGCCCGGGGGTGATTCCCTTGGCCTTGAGCGCATCCACTCGGGCTTTGAGATCGATGAAGATCTCGTCGCGGGTTGCCTTGCCATCCAGGATCGTCGCAGTCACGGCGACCATTGTTTCAGCTGGCTGCCTTCGGGGCGTGAACGGGCCGAAATTCCTTCACCGAAGTTGTCGGACCCCGTCGATACAATTAGAACATGCATTCGATGCCGTCCGATGCGAGCGACGCGACACCCATCGGTGACGCCGCCACCGCCGACGCCATCACCGCCGCCCTGCGCGACCTCGAATCCGCCACCGCCGCCCTACGAACCCTCAACTACCAGATGCTGCCCAACCTCGACCGCATCCGAGTCCTCACACGCCTCGAAACCATCGCCCGCACCCTGCCCGCCCTCGGCCACACCCTCATCAACCAACTCGTCGAACAACGCGCCTGCAACACCCTCGGCGGCACGAACCTCCGCGAACTCCTCGCCAACACCCTGCACATCAGCCCGACGGCCGCGAGCGAGCGAATCCACGTCGCCCACCAACTCGGAACCCGCACCGCCTTCGACGGCCAACCCCTCGACCCCGAAATGCCCGCCACCGCCGCCGCAGCCCACCAAGGCGAAATTAACCCCGCCCACGTCGACGTCATCCGCACCTTCCTGCGACACCTGCCCGACGCCATAGATTCCGGCACCCGCGACCAGGCCGAACGCGACCTCGCCGAACACGCCCGCACCCTGCGCCCCGACGAACTCAAGGTCGCCGCCGAGCGACTCGCCAACTTCCTCGACCCCGACGGCAAACTCGACGACGAAGCCGACCGCGCCCGCAAGAGCTACTTCCGAATGGGCAAGCAAGGCAAAGACAAAATGACCAAAGGCAGCTTCTGCGTCGATCCGGAAACCCGCGCCTACCTCGAAGCGATCTTCGCCAAAGCCGCCAAACCCGGCATGTGCAACCCAACCGACGACACACCCAGCCAAACCACCGACAGCGAAGAGGACGGCAGCGAACCCGACACCCGCACGGCAGGCAGCGACGCGGAGGAGGGCAACGCGGCCGACGGCAACGGGCCCGACAGCAATGAGTCCACCGGCACCGCGCCAAGCGACTTCGAACCCAGCGAGGCCGCCACACGACGCGACACCCGACCCGAAGGCCGACGCCAACACGACGCCCTCAAAAAGGTCCTCCGCTCCGTCCTCGCCTCCGGCGAACTCGGACAACACCGCGGACTACCCGTCACCGTCATCGTCACCATGACCCTGCGCGAACTCGAATCCGCCGCAGGCGTCGCCATCACCGGCAGCGGCAGCCTCATACCCATGCGAGACGCCATCCGGCTCGCCGCACACGCCCACCACTACCTCGCCATCTTCGACAACGACGACGGCCGACCCCTCTACCTCGGCCGCACCAAACGCCTCGCCACCGAAGACCAACGAATCATCCTGTACGCCAAGGACCGCGGCTGCACCTATCCCGGCTGCCCCAACGCCGGAAGCAGATCCCAAGCTCACCACAGGAAAGAATGGGCCGACGGCGGCCAGACCAACGCCAACGACCTTCCCCCGAGCACTTCGTGCAGGGAGGGACCCCCACCTTCGGCTGCGAGGACCACCACCCCCTCGTCGGCCCCGGCGACTACCAATGGGCCACCACCCAAGCCGGACCCGACCACCCCTACCCCGGCCGCACCCTCTGGCACCCACCGAAACACATCGACCCCACCAGAACCGGACGCATCAACCACTACCACCACCCAGGCGAATACCTCACCCACGAAGACAATTCCGCGGCGGACGACGAACCCCGAAAGCCCGACGCCGCCTAGCATTCACGCGCAGTCACGGGTAGGACTGGGAGCATGGCACCGACTCCTGAAGGTCCACCCGAACTGTCAGGCCCACGGGTCCGGCTGACCCCCGTTCGCCCCGAACACCGCGACCGGCTGCGCGAGATCCATCGGCAGCCGGAGGTCCGCAGATGGTGGCAGGTACCCGACGACGACTGGCCCGAGGTCGAGGAGCCGGACACCGTCAAGTACACGGTGATGGAGGGCGATCAGGTCATCGGGTTCGCGCAGTGGTACTTCGAGCCCGACCCCGACTACCGACATGCGGGCCTCGACCTGTTCCTGTCCTCGGCGACGCAGGGACGCGGCCTGGGCACCGAGGTGGTGCGGGTGCTGTGCGCGCACCTGATCGACGACCACGACTTCCACCGGCTGGTCATCGACCCGAAGCTTGCCAACACCCCCGCGATCGCCTGCTACCGCAAGGTCGGCTTCAAGGACGTCGGGGTGATGCGCGAATACGAGAAGAACAAGGACGGCACCTGGGACGACGGGCTGCTGCTTGACCTGCTGGCTCGCGAGTTCGTGCGCTGAGGCGGGCGGCGTTCGTCAGCACCGCGACCAAGGGGACCTGAATCGCGGTGGATCGAGAGCCCCTAAGGCTCGACGATCAACCCGTGCGCGGCGGCCATCGCGATCGCCTGCGTCATCTCGATCTTCGTCTGGTCCAGCTTGGCGCTGGTCCACAGCGCGGCGTCGACGTGGGCGCCGCGCAGGTCGGCGCCCTCGAGTCGCAGTCCGAAGGTCCGCGCACCGAGCAGGTCCACCGACCGCAGCACGGCCTGGCGCAGGTCGGCGTCGACCAGGTTGGCCTCGCGCAGCCGGCAGTCGGTGAGGTCGACCCCGCGCAGGTCGGCCTTGCCGAGCGAGACGAGCGTGAAGTCCACCTCATTGAACTCGATCGGCCGGATCCGGCAGTCCTGAAAGCTGGAACCGAGCAGGCTGGAGCTCCGGAACACGCTGTGCCACAGCCTGGTCCGAGTGAAGGTGCAGGATCGGAACGCGGTCACCGTGTGGTGCGAACCCGACAGGTCGGCGCCTGTGAAATCGCAGTCGGTGAACACGACGCGTTCGGTGCGCAGCTCGCTCAGGTCCGCATCGCGGAAGTTGCAGCCGGTGTAATGCCGGTCCTGCCAGTGCTGTCGCGGCAGCCGCGCGTCCGCGAAGTCCTCGCCGACGAATTCCTCGGGGTGTTCCGGTGCCATGTCGCCATCCTGCCCGCACCCACCGACGGACTCTCGCACCGGTGGGCGAACGCCGACCGCGCGCGGTCTGCTACTCGACTCGCGGTCACCCCGCCGGTCCGGCGAGGCTGCCCCATCCGTGCGTCACGGACCGTTGGCACTGTCCAGGTTCGTCGCCTGCGCCGGTCAGCAGGGCAGTCAGCATGAGCGCGCCGTGATCGAGCGCCCCCCGAGGCAGGGGTCCGGTTGCGACGAGCGAGGACAGTCCGTGGCCGATGACCCAGCACTGGGTGGCGAGTTCCCTCCCGACGACGTCGTCGCGGAAACGTCCGGCGAGCTGCGCTCGTTCCACGGCTTCGACAAGGTAGTTCAGCGTTTCGTCCGCGGCCGCCGCGTCTTCGAGCTCGATGGTGTCGTCGAACATGACGCGATAGAGGTCAGGGTTCGCCAGGGCGTTCGACACGTATGCCGCCCCGAGCGCGACCAGGTCTCGAACCGGATCGTCGGAACGCGGAACCTTCTCGAGAACGACCGCGAGCCGGGTGAACCCTTCCTGTCGCACGGCCATCCAGAGGCCGTCCATTCCGCCGAAGTAGGTGTAGACGGCCATGGTGGACACGCCGGTCCCGGCGACCAGCGAGCGGAGCGTGATCGACTGCCTGGCGCGGAGCATCCGCGCGGCCCGTTCGACCAGCAGCCGCCGCACCGCCGGATCCTTCGTTCTCACCATGGCGAAACAATACATGGCATTGCTATGGTTTCCCTCGACAGCTTGCCCGAGGAGACAGAGGAGCGCGACATGCCCGTGACATTGCTCAACCCCGAAGGTTTGCCGAAACCCGATGTGTACCGACAACTTTCGATCTCCACCGGCTCGAGGCTCGTCTTCCTCGCCGGTCAGGTTGCCCGCGACGCAGAGGGCCGCCGAGTCGGCGAGGGGGATTTCGCCGCCCAGGTCGAGCAGGCCTACCTGAACATCGGCACAGCTCTCACCGAGATCGGTGGGTCTTTCGACGACGTCGCGAAACTGACCATCTACGTCGTGGACTGGACTCCGGACAAGATGCCGCTGCTGGGCGAGGGCGTTGCCCGGGCGGCGGCGAAACTGGGGGTCGACCCGGTCAAGCCGATCACGCTGCTTGGCGTGGCGGCACTGGGCGAACCGGACCTGCTCGTCGAGGTCGAGGCAACCGCCGTGCTTCCCTAGGCCGATCGGGTCAGTGAACGGGCGTCCACCGGCGGTGGCAAGCTGATGCGGTGTTCCGACTGATGTTCCACGAACCTCGCATCCCACCGAATACCGGCAACGCGATCCGGCTGGTGGCGGGCACCGGGTGTGAGCTGCACCTGGTCGGCCCGCTCGGCTTCGACCTCTCCGAGCCGAAGCTGCGCCGGGCCGGGCTGGACTACCACGACCTGGCCTCGGTGACCGTGCACGAGAACCTCGAGGCCGCGTGGGCCGCGCTGGCACCCGAGCGGGTCTACGCGTTCACCGCGCACGGGCAGACCTCGTTCGCGGACGTCGCGTACCAGCCCGGCGACGTGCTGCTGTTCGGCCCCGAGCCGACCGGGCTGTCCGAGGAGGTCCTCGCCGACCCGCACATCACCTCGAAGCTGCGGATCCCGATGGTCCCGGGTCGGCGCTCGCTCAACCTGTCCAACGCCGCGGCCGTCGTCGTGTACGAGGCCTGGCGCCAGCATGGCTTCGCGGGCGGCAGCTAGCCGCGGGGGCCGGACGCGACGGCGAGCGCCACCCGCATCTGGGTGAACCGGAACAGGCCGGGGCCGCCGGACACCTCCTCGTACGCGCGCACCACGTCGTCGACGAACCGCGACGCCTTGCCCGCGTCCAGTCGGGCGGTCCAGGACGCGAAACCCACGGCGCACCACCGGGAGAAATCTTCCCGCGATCCGAAGTCCCAGTCGAGGTCCGAGGTGCGCAGGTCCGTCACCACGAGGCCGGCCGACGCGGCCAGCTCCGGATAGCCGGCGGGGTCCGGGTGGGTGAACGGCGGCTCGAAACCCGCGAACGACTCGGCCCACGCCGGCGCGCGGCACACCCGCATGGCCACCGCCTCGACACTGGGCCGCTCGCTCGCGCACACCATTTGGATGATCACCCGCGCACTGGGGTGCGCGGCGCGGGCGATGCCGGACAGCGCCCGCCGCTGCTCGACCACCCAGTGCAGTGCGTTGAACGAGACCACGACGTCGAACTCGTCCGCGAACGGCAATTCTCGGGCATCGGCGACGCGGAACGTCGCGGTCGCCCCGTCCGGCACCGGCCGCGACCGGGCCTTGTCGACCATCCCGGCGGATGCGTCGACGCCGACCACCGAACCCCGCGGCAACCGCCCGGCCAGTTCCAGCGTGATGAACCCGTCGCCGCAGCCGACGTCGAGCAGGCGCTCGGTGCCGGTCAGCTCGAGACCGGACAGCGATGCCTTGGCCAGCGTTCGCTGCAGCCCACTGACCTGTGCGTAACCCTCACCGTCCCATTCGGACACGGGTCAATCCTGCACCTCGAAGCGCTTGTGGCGGGACGTTTGCCCGGAAACGAGCCGAACCGCGCTCTTCGACACGCCCAGATGTTCGGCGAGCAGCTCCTCGGCGGCCTTGTTGGCCCTACCCTCCACCGCGGGCGCGCGCACGTACAGCAGCACGGTGCCGTCCTCGAGGATCTCGACCAGCGGACCCTTCTTGCTGTTCGGCTTGATCTGCGCCGCGACGATGCGGGATCCGCTCATGGCGGCGCTACCCAGCCGCGATGTCGAGGAAGTCGCGCGCTGGCCCGCGCAGGCCGCGATCGGCCGCCCACACCGCGAGCAACCGGCGCGGCAACCGCAGGCCCTGCACCTCGACGGAAACGAGCCGTCCGTCGGTCAGGTCCGCCGCCACCGCCAGCGAGGACACCACGGCTGGCGCGTTGCCCGCGACCACGGCCGCCTTGACCGCGGTGCACGAGGTCAGCTCGAGCAGCGGGTCCACGCACCCCGGTACCGCGTTCTCGAGCGTGTTCCTGGTGCCCGAACCGAATTCGCGCTGGATCAGCGGCGTCCTGGCCAGCTCGATCGGGGTGATCGGCGCCGCCTTTGCCCACGGGTGGCCGGGCGGGACGACCACCACCAGCTCGTCCCGGGCCACCTCCAGCGACCGCAGTCCGGCAGGCACCTCCGGCCCCTCCACGAAGCCGAGGTCCGCCTCCCCCGCCAGCACCTGGGCCGCGACGTCGGTGGAGTTCAGCAGCCGCACCGAGGTGACCACGGTCGGGTTCTTGCGCCGCATGGTCACCGTCCAGCCCGGCACCAGGTACTCGGCGATGGTCATGCTCGCGGCCACCGTCAGGTTGGCCTCCCGCTCCCCGCGCAGCGCGGAGATCCCCGACGCCAATTCCTCGGCCGCGGCGAGGGTGCCCGCGGCCCACTCCAGCACGAGCCCGCCCTCGTAGGTCGGGGTGACGCCGGTGGTGGCGCGGTCGAAGACCCTGATACCGAGCAACCGCTCGGCCGAGCGGATCCGCGCGCTGACCGCCTGCTGGCTCAGCCCGTGTTCGCGTCCCGCGGCCCCCATGCTGCCGAGCCGGGCGACGGAGACCAGGACGTCGAGGGCGGCGAGTTCGGGGACGCGGGGGGACAACGGCATACCGCAAGGATAGGCCGTCACAATCAGAAGTTGTGACAGGCCAAGGATGGGCCGTCTACCGGCGCCGACCGCCGGGCGGCAATCTTTGTTCATGCTCACGACCACCCCCACAGCCGCAACCCCCGCACGCCGCAGCCCCGCACTGGCGCACGTGACGCCGAACTGGTTCGCGGTGGTGATGGGCACCGGGATCATCGCGGTTGGCGCGGCATCGCTGCCGGTGGAGGTGCCGGGCCGGCGCGCCATCGCGCACGGGTTCTGGGCACTGGCCGCCCTCGAACTGGTGCTGCTCTCGGTCGCGTTCGCCGCGCACTGGGTGCGTCACCGCGAGCACGCGCTCGGCTACGCCCGCAGCCCCGCGATGGCCCCGTTCTACGGCGCGCTGCCGATGGCGGTGCTGACCGTCGGAGCTGGCACCGCCGTCGCGGGCGGGGACATCCTCGGGTCGTCCGCCGTGGCCGTCGCGGCCGTCCTGTGGGCGGTCGGCACCGCAGCCGGGGTGGCGGCGGCGATCACCGTTCCCCCGCGCATGTTGTCGGGCGGCGCCCCCACCCCGGCCTGGCTGATGCCGGTGGTGCCGCCGATGGTGTCCGCCGCCACCGGCGCCGCGCTCATCCCCCACCTGCCCGTGGGCCAGGCCCGGCTCACCATGCTGCTCGGCTGCTACGTCCTGTTCGCGATGGCACTGACCGCGGCCGTCGTGACGATGGTGGTGGTGATCGGACACCTCGCCCGCACCGGACTGCCCGCCGTGCAAGCCATCCCGACGGTGTGGATCCCGCTGGGCGTGATCGGCCAGTCGATCGCCGCGGCGAACCTGCTCGGCCGGGCCTCCGACAGCGCGGTCGGGCCCGCCGCGGCCGCGGGCCTGCGGGCGTTCGGAGTGGTCTACGGCATCGGAGTGGCGGGCATCGGCCTGCTCGCGTTCGGGTTCGCCTGCCTGCTCACCGTCCGCGCGGCTGGCCGCGGGCTGCGGTTCTCGATGAGCTGGTGGAGCTTCACGTTCCCGCTCGGCGCCTGTGCCGTCGGCGCGGGCACGCTGGGAATCGCGACCGATTCCCTTGCCGTCCAGTGGCTTTCCGTCGCCCTGTTCGCGTTGCTGATCGGCATCTGGGTGGTGGTCGCCGCGCACACCGCGCGCGGGGTGTGGACGCGGGCGCTGTTCGCCCCCGCCCCCTGATCCACTCCGCCGCGCCCCGCGTCAGAGCAGGAACACCAGCACCGCACCGATCAGGGCCAACACGGCGATCAGCGCGAGCCCGCCCGCCAGCAGCAGCGGCCTTCCTGCCGAACCCGAGGTCGCCTCGGCATCCGGTTCCGGCTCGCCGTCCGCGTCGACGTCCGCGACCGCCTGGATCGCCCCCACCGCCGACGCGGTGAGCAAGCTCGAACGCTCATGGGCGTCGGTGACCTCGCGTACCTCGCGCACCGAACCCGGGATCGCGCTGAGCACCTCGGTGACGTCGTACGACGGCGGCAGGCCGATCCGCCGGATCGCCATCGCCGGGGTCTGGAATCCGGCGGCCAGGATCGCCGCACCAAGCGCGGCGGCCTGCTCCGGGCCAGGGCCCACCACGCTGTGCACCCCGAGGCGGTCGGCCAGCGCGGTCGCGACGCCCTTCAACGCAACCGCGTCGCGCGCCACCAGCCCGTCCCCCGTCACGACCACGGCATCGAGGTTCGAGGGCAACCAACCGAACGCGCCGAGCGCGGTGGAGAGCTGCGCGGTCGACGACATCCCGCTGCCGGCAGGGAACCGGAAGGAGCGGCCGACCAGGACACCCGAGCGCATCAGGCTCACCGTCGTTCCCGCGTCGTCCGCGTGGTACGTCCCGATCAGCTGGCCCGGCTGCTCCGCGACCTCGGATTCGAACCAGGCGCACGACGCCTCCGCGTCGGACACCAGCGTGATCTGCGGCATGCCGCCGTAGTTGAGCGATTCACGGAGATCCGCCACGGTCTCGGGAGCCCAGTTGGACGGGTAGGTCGCCCAGACGTGCGGGGTGCCGCCGTCGCGCCCGCCGTGATCAGGCAGCGGCTCGCATTCGTGCAGCAGGCTGCTGATCGCGTTCGCGACCACGTCCTCCGCCCGATATCGGGTGCCGTCACTGGCCGCGACCCCCTCGGGATCGCCGACCCGGGACAGGAATCCGGACAGCGTGTGTTCCACGCCGCCGTCCTGTCCGGAGCCGCCGAGGACGGTTCCCCCGTCTGCACGCACATGCAGCACCGTGTCGCGGACGATCACTATCGGGTCCGGGGTCCCCGCGTCATTCGACGCGATCACCGTGTGCGACACGATGCTGCCAACCCTGAGCCCAATTCCCACGGACACGCCAACACCTCATTCGGTATGAACAGATCGCCGTCCGCGCGCCGAATCATTCAGCGCGCGGACGGGTTACATATTGCTATGCCGACGTTCAGGTGTGCGCGCGACACACTGCCTAATCTTCCGGATCCCATGGCGACACCTCGAGCAGGATGTCGATCGCGATGCCCGCGCCCGCCGGCCTGCGGACGTGTTCGAGTGCGTCGACGCGCAGTCCGGTCGACGCCCGGGCCAGGTCGGTGATCCGCGGCAGGATGTCCGTGTCCGGCGGCCCGCCCACGCCGCGGCCGAAGTTCTCGAAGGAGTGCCCGAGGTAGAGCAGCCGGCCGCCCGGCGCGAGCCAACCGGCCGCGCGGGCGATCAGCGCCTCGAGTTCGGCCGTCGGCAGGTGCAGGAAGCTCAGCAGCACGAGGTCCACCTCCGACCGCGGCGCCCATGCGGTGACATCACCGACCTCCCAATCGATCCCGCCATCCGGATCGAGGGCCCGCGCCTGGTCGATCGCGACCGCGGAGTAGTCGACCGCGGTGACCGTCCAGCCCACGCGGCTCAGCCACCGGGCGTGCCTGCCGTCGCCGCAGGCCAGGTCGACCGCCCGGCCCGGGGGCACAGCGGCGAGCCGCTCGCGGATCGTCTCCGCGGGCTCGGCGCCCCACGGGTCGGGCGAATCCCGGTACCTGGCATCCCAGTCCGATGCGTCCACGCCGCCGCCCTCAGGCCAGCGCCAGGAAGAGCTTCTCGAGCTCCGCCTCGGTCATCGGCTCCTGGTTGTCCCGGTTGGTGCCCGCAAGGCAGTCGCGCAGTCCGGTCGCGACGATCTTGAAGCCGGCACGGTCCAGCGCGCGGGAGACCGCGGCGAGCTGGGTCACCACGTCCTTGCAGTCGCGGCCGCTCTCGATCATCGAGATGACGCCCGCCAGTTGGCCCTGTGCGCGCCGCAGCCTGTTGAGCACCAGCGCAATGCTCTCCTCGTCACCCGTCATCTCGCCACTCCCTGCTTTCGCGTCCGGATTCGTCGGCTCCCATGGTACCCGGCGGGGTATATCGCGACGGCGGAGTCGGCCCTGGCCTGCACAGATGCTAAAGTCTGCCGTGTTGAGACACGGGGTGCTCCGCAATCGCGGGGCTGAGAGCAGACCCGAGAACCTGGCCAGGTAATGCTGACGAAGGAATTGTCATGGCTTCGCATACGCCCATCGAGGGCACCAATAGATTTACTGAACACCTGTGGGACCGGACGAAGGCACTGCGCGTCGCGATCGACGAACTGGAGTTCCTCCGGCGCCTCGGCGACGGGACGCTTCCGCTGGACGTCTTCCGCTTCTACGTCGAGCAGGATTCGCTGTACCTGACGGGCTACGCGAAGGCGCTGGCGATCCTCGCCTCGCGGTCCCCGGACCCGACGACCGCCGCCTTCTGGGCGACCTCGTCGGCCACCGCCGCGGTGGTCGAGTCCGCCCTGCACGACGAGTTGCTCTCCGGCGGCGTACTGCCGGCCGCGGAGCGGGAACCGCAGCATTCGTCGGCCTGCCTCGGCTATGTGTCCTACCTGATCGCGGCCGCTGCCACCGAGCCGTACCCGGTGGCAGCGGCGGCGGTCCTGCCGTGCTTCTGGATCTACGCAGAGGTCGGGCGCGACCTCGGCGCGAGCGCGGCGAAGGTGCTGGCCGCCGACCCGTCGCATCCGTACGCGCAGTGGGTGTCCACCTACGACGCCGAGGAATTCCAGACCTCGGCGGCGACGGCCCGCGAGATGGTCGACGCGGCCGCGGCGGGCGCGACCGACCGCGAGCGTGAGGCGATGGTCGAGGCGTTCACGATCGCGACCCGCTATGAGCTCATGTTCTGGGACACCGCGCTCCACCCGCAGCCCTGGCCCGCGCCGTGAGCGCGGGTGTGCGGCGCGTGTTGGCCGGGGTGGTCGCCGCGGTGTCGGCACTGTCGGTGCTGACCGCGTGCGGCGCCGACACCGGCTCCGACGAGACCATCCGGTTCGCCCTCGACTGGACCCCCAACACCAACCACAGCGGCCTGTTCGTGGCACAGCAGCAGGGGTACTTCGCCGAGGCCGGACTCGACGTGGAGGTGTTGCCCTACAACAACACCGCGGTCGACACCCTCATCGACGCCGGGAACGCCGAGTTCGGGATCAGCACCCACGACGCGTCGACGTTCTCCCGGTCCTCCGGCGCCCACACGGTGTCGGTGCTGGCTCCGCTGCAGCACTGGGCGACGGGCATCGGCGTCCGCGCCGACCGGGCGGACATCGTGAGCCCGAAGGACCTCGACGGTAAGACCTATGCGGGATTCGGCGATCCCGGCGAGAACGAGACGCTGCGCCAGGTGATCCGAAACGACGGCGGCACCGGCGATTTCAACTCGGTCACCCTCGGCACGTCCGCGTACGAGGCCGTCTACTCCGGCAAGGCGGACTTCACGGTCTCGTACTTCGCGTGGGAGGGGATCGAGGCCGAACACGCGGGCACCCCGATGAAGTACTTCCGTTACACCGACTTCGGGTTCCCTGACGCCTACGCCATCGTGATCGACGGCAACGAGGACTGGCTCGAGGCGCACCCCGAGCAGGCGCGCGCGTTCGTCCAGGCGCTGCAGCGCGGCTACCAGTTCGCCGCGGACAACCCGGACCAGGCCGCCAAGCTGCTCATCGAGGCCAATCCGGGCGCCTTCAACGACGAGTCGCTGGTGCTCGAGAGCCAGAAGATGCTCGCCGCGCAGTACATGAGGGACGCGGCCGGGAAGGTCGGCACCCAGACGCTCCAGCAGTGGGCGGGCAACTCCGGATTCCTCTACCAACACGGACTGCTGGCCGGCCCGGACGGCAATCCGCTGACCTCCGAACCCGACTGGTCGACGTACTTCACCAATGACTACCTCGGCTCTTCGTAGGCTGATCCCAGCGTTCGTGGTGGTGGCGGCGCTCGTCGCCGCCTGGCAGATCTACGTCGCCGTCAGCGGAATCCGTCCGCAACTGCTGCCGTCGCCGCTGCGCGTCGCGCAGCAGGGTTGGGGGCACCGCGACGAGATCGCCGTACACGCGGGGGCCACGCTGGCGGTGACGCTGATCGGATTCGCGGTGTCGCTGACGCTGGCGTGGGCACTGGCGATCCTGGTCGACTTCTCGCCGTGGCTGCGCCGCGCGTTCGTGCCGCTTTTCGTCGCGTCCCAGACCCTGCCGATCATTGCCATCGCCCCGCTGATGATCATCTGGTTCGGGTTCGGGCTGCTGCCGAAGATCCTGGTGATCTCGCTGGCCACCTTCTTCCCGATGGCCATCGGGCTGATCGAGGGTTTCGCCGCGGCCGACCGGGAGGCCGGCGCGTTGCTGCGCAGCATGCGCGCCACCCGGTGGCAGGTGTTCCGATACGTGCGGCTGCCGTCCGCGTTGCCGCGGTTCTTCACCGCGTTGCGGATCGGCATCACCTACGCCGTC
Source organism: Rhodococcus sp. NPDC059179 (assembly GCF_042754885.1). Taxonomy (NCBI): domain Bacteria; kingdom Bacillati; phylum Actinomycetota; class Actinomycetes; order Mycobacteriales; family Nocardiaceae; genus Rhodococcus; species Rhodococcus sp. NPDC059179. Next base: position 44,634 of record NZ_JBHZBV010000003.1, read on the forward strand.
GTCGGCGCGGTGTTCGCCGAGTACGTCGGGGCGAGCAAGGGACTCGGCATCTACATGAGCCTGCAGAAGAACTCGTTCCGCACCGACCTGGTGCTGGCGGCGGTGCTGGTGACGGCGGTGATCAGCATCGCGCTGTACCTGCTCACGTTCGCGGTGGAGCGGGTCGTCGCGCCGTGGTCCCGGATGGAGCGCGGGCGTGGGTGACATGGGTGGGGCACGGGGATCGCGGATCGCGCTGGAGGGGCTGACCAAGTCGTTCCCGCTACCGGGCGCCGGTTCCCGTCCGGTGCTGGACCGGGTGTCCTTCGACGCGGCACCCGGCGAATTCGTCTCCGTCATCGGCCCGAGCGGCTGCGGCAAGAGCACGGTGTTCAACATCCTCGCCGGCCTGGACTCCCCCGACTCGGGCCGCGTACTCGTGGGCGACGGCGCCACCTCGGGAACCCCGCACAGCGCGTACATGCCACAGAAGGATCTGCTGTTCCCGTGGCGGACGGTCCTCGACAACACCGCCCTCGGGCTGGAGGTGCAGGGGGTCGACAAGCGGGAGGCGAGGCGCCGCGCCCGTGAGCTCTTCCCGATCTTCGGCCTGTCCGGGTTCGAGGACGCCCGCCCGTTCCAGCTCTCCGGCGGGATGCGCCAGCGCGCCGCGATGCTGCGCACGGTCGTCCAGGACCGCGAACTGCTGCTGCTCGACGAGCCGTTCGGCGCCCTCGATTCGCTGACCCGCACCGAGATGCAGGCGTGGCTGCAGCAGGTGTGGCAGCAGTACCGGTGGATGGTCCTGATGATCACCCACGACATCCGCGAGGCGGTGTACCTGTCTGACCGGGTGATCGTGCTGTCGGCGCGGCCCGCCACCGTGCGCCGGGAGGTGCGGGTGGAGCTGCCGCGTCCGCGGGAACTGTCGGTGGTGACCTCGCCGGAGTTCGTCGCGCTGGAGCAGGAACTGCTGGAGGTGCTGCACGAGGAGTCGCGCCGCGCGCTCGCCGAGCAGGAGTCCGCGCCCGGATGATCGCCCGCCCTGCCGATCCGAAAACGCTGGCGCCGCCGACCCGCCGCGGCCACACTGGAGGTGAGCCCTGGTCGACGATGAACCGAGGGCAGGACCGCAGGAGATTCGCCATGAGCAGCAAGGGACCGTTCGGCTTCGATCCCGAGGACATCGACCGCATCGCCAGGGAGGCCAGTGCGGGACTGCGGGACGCGGCCGAGAAGGTCGGCCGGTTCCTCGACGACGCGGGCATCCCCTATTCGCACTCGTTCGACGTGGGGACCAGCACCTCCTGGCCGCGGCCCCGGTCCCGGCGGGACACGGCGGGCGAGACCGGCGACGGCGTCTGGGCCATCTACATTGTCGACGATGACGGCTCCGCCCGCGTCGACCAGGTGTTCGCGACGGAACTCGAGGCGCTGCGGGCGCACAAGAACAACACCGATCCGCGCCGGCTGGTGCGGTTCCTGCCGTACGGGGTGACCGTCAGCGTTTTGGACGAGAACACCGCCGACTCCGACACCCCGGACGCGGCACGAACCGATTACACCGAGCCGGACGTCGGCGGCGACACCGGGCCGTACCCCGCCGACAGCTGACGAGCCGACCACCTCACGCCCAGGGGTCTACTTCTTCACTCCCTGGGGCAGGCCCTCTCACTCCCAGTGGTGATGTTCACGAGATCGATCCGGTCCGAAGATGGTTTGAGACACGGGAATCCAATACCCGATGCGCCCACCATCCACGACGTCAGGACCGCGATCATGCCCTTCGTTGAACCCGAACCATTCCCCGGACGGCAGCAGCGGGGTACCACCTCAACTCTCGACCGCACCACGGCGGTCGCGGATATCGCGACCATGCTGGAGATCGATGCCACCGAGATTTCGGACGACACGAACCTCCTCGATTGCGGCATGGATTCGATCCGGCTGATGAGCCTGATCGAGAGGTGGCGTGCGTTCGGCGTCCGCGCCGACTTTCCCGCATTGACCGGTACATACCTCGTCGCCGATTGGTTGACGATCCTCGGGTCGGGCCGTTCGGGCGGCGGATCCCCGAGCCGGCAGGCACGAAGCACGGGAGCGGACGATGGACGGCTCGCGTAGCTTCCGCACTGGTTGGCTGCGGACCCTGCACCCGGCCGAGCAACCGGATCGCATGTTGATCAGCTTTCCGCATGGCGGCGCTTCGGCGTCGAGCCTGTTCGCCCTGTCCAAGTTGCTCTCGAGCACCATCCCGGTCGCGGCGGTCCAATACCCCGGCCGGGCCGATCGGTCCACGGAAAGAGCTGCCGACTCCCTGGCCGAGATCGTCGACGCGGTCTCTGATTCGCTTCGGGAATCCGGGCTTCGAGCGCTGACGCTTCACGGCCACTGCATGGGCGCGATCGCTGCATACGAAGTTGCCCGGCGCCTGGAACAGGCCTCTGACGTCAGGGTCGAGCGGCTCGTCGTGTCGGGCGCGGAGGCCCCGACCCGAATCGGGCGCAATGCGATCCGGTCGGATGACGACAGCGTTCGCTCGGATATGCAGGCGCTCGGCGGCACCGACTCGCGGATCCTCGCAGACCCGGAGCTACTCGACGTGTACCTCCCTGCCTTGCGGGCCGACTACAAGGCGGTGGACGAATACTGTTACCGCGCAGGCGAGCCGCTGTCCTGCCCGATCACCGCGCTGGTCGGGAATGTCGACCCGCGAGCCCGCGTCGAGCGGGTCGCCGAATGGGAGCAGTTCACCACCGGCGAATTCGACCTGCACATCTTCGAAGGCGGCCACTTCTACTTCATCGACAGGCAGGAGGAGGTCGCCCGGCTACTCACAGGGCTGGTGCGGCAGGGGCAGGTGAGACACCATGTCGGCGACCACGGTTCCCGCCGCTGAGCCCAGCATGACGCGCGCACGAGAGAACGACTACTCCTTCATCCTGTCGCGCCCCCTGGAGAGTCTCGTGGCGCGCGGGGCGGTGCGGACTTTCGATGCGGCCGACGCGGCCCTGGCCGATCTGCGCGCCGGACGAAGCAAGATCATCGTGGGCGCTTTGCCTTTCGAGAGTTCCGACGCGTGCACACTGATCGAACCCGCGACCTTCGACCGGAATCCGACGCCGTGGCCCGCCGCGCCTCGGCCCGCGGGCGTCTCGCCGATGCACCTCCGATGCTCTGTGCCCGAGCCCGATGAACACGTACGGCGCGTCGCGAAGGCCGTCGAACGAATCCACGCGGGCGAGCTGGACAAGGTGGTGCTCGCTCGTCGTGTCGTTCTCGCCTCCGAGGAGGTGATCGACCCCCTCTGGGTTCTCGACCGGCTGGTCAGCCGCGACCCGGCGTCCAACGGCTTTCTCGTCGACCTGTCGAGAGGTCCGTCGGCGCGCGGATCCATCCTCGTCGGATCGAGCCCGGAGGTCCTGGTCAAGCGTTCGAAGCGGGTGGTGAGCTGCTGGCCGCTGGCCGGGTCAGCTCCGCGCAGCGCCGATCCCGTGAAGGATCGAGCGCAGGGGCGGTCGCTGCAGCTCTCCGCCAAGGATCTTCACGAGCACGCCTTCGTGGTCGAGTCGGTATGCGCGGCACTGTTCGACGTCTGCGATCGGCTGGAAGTGCCTGCGCACCCCCAGCTGATCGCCACGCCGCAGATGTGGCACCTCGGAACGCCGATCACCGGAACCCTGCGGGACCCCGGGGTCGGCGCGCTCGAGCTCGCCATCCGGCTGCACCCGACGCCTGCCGTCTGCGGCACCCCCACGAACCGTGCGCGCGAGGCGATTTCCGACCTCGAGGGCGAACGCGGGTACTACGCCGGGGCCGTCGGCTGGTGTGACGCGGAGGGAGACGGCGAATGGATGGTCACCATCCGGTGCGCCGAGATATCCGACGACGGACGAACGATCACCGCGTCGGCTGGTGGCGGCATCGTCGCCGATTCGGAGCCCGCACAGGAACTGGCCGAAACGACCGCCAAGTTCCAGACCATCCTCAACGCACTCGGCGCGGGCGACGTCGAGGTCTGAGTCATGACCGAACGCATCGGCGCCACCGTGGTGACGGGCGCAGCCAACGGGATAGGGCGGGCGATCGCCATGCGGTTGGCAGGCGGTGGCCACCACCTGGCATTGATCGACCGTGATCGCGACGGCCTCGACGATGTCGCCGAGGCCATCCGCGCGGCGGCAGCGGCCCCGCTGACCGTCACCGTCCACGTCGCGGATGTCGCAGACAGCGGTCAGGTCGGCGCCGTGATCGACGAGGTGGAGCGAGTCAACGCGCCCATCGACTCGCTCGCACACGCGGTGGGCGTCCTACAGACCGGCGCCATTGTCGACGCCGACTACGCCGACAGCAGAAGGACATTCGATGTCAACGTCATGGGCGTGCTCAATGTCGCTCAGGCCGTCGGGCTGCGCATGCGTCGACGTCGCGCCGGATCGATGGTGATCGTCGGTTCGAACTCGGCGGGAGTTCCGCGCGCGAACATGGGCGTCTACGGAGCGTCCAAGGCCGCCGCGGAGATGCTGGTGCGAGTCGTTGGCCTCGAATTGGCGCCCTATGGGGTCCGGGCGAACGTGGTGGCCCCCGGGTCCACGGATACAAACATGCTCAGATCGATGTACCCGGATCGCGAATCGATGGTCCGGGAGTCGATCGCCGGGCGCCAAGGGGACTTTCGGGTGGGAATCCCGCTGGGGCGCATCGCCGAGGCCGATGACGTGGCGCGCGCCGTCGAGTTCTTGCTCTCCGACGGCGCTCGGCACATCACGATGCAGACGATCTACGTCGACGGCGGAGCCGCATTACATGCCTGACCACCCTCCGTGTGGCCCGATTCAGCCCTAGTGAGGATGTTTCGCACGCATTCAAGACTCAGGATTGTGGGTACCCGGATCTCCCGATTGAAAAGAAGGTGCACCGACGTGTTTCTCGGAAGCGAGCGGTCAACGCTGATGGATCGACTCCCGGAGCTGCACGACGCCCTGGAGGACACACCGACGCATGAACTCGAAGCCGAGGGTGGACCGGCGATCAAGCTGTTCAAATCATCCGGTGCCGGACGATTGCTGGCCCCCGAGGCGAGCGGCGGTCTCGGCGCCTCGGCGCTCGAGGCAACGAGGATTCAGCGCGCGATCGGATACCGCGCCCCCTCGCTGGCGATCGCCAGCACGATGCACCACTTCTCGTTGGCGAGCCTGATGGAGGCCGCCAGGGCTGGTGAGTGCAGGCATGCGCTGTTGGTGGACGCGATCGGAAGCCAGAATCTGCTGGTCGCATCGGGCTTCGCCGAGGGGACGACGGGAGCAAGCGTCCTGTCCCCGAGCCTGACCGCGACGAGGGTCGACGGCGGATACCTGCTGAACGGGGCGAAGCGTCCGTGCAGCCTGTCCCGTTCGATGGACCTGCTGACCGCGAGTGTCGCCGTCGAAGGCGAGCACGGCCCCGAGCTCGCCGTGGCCGCGATACCCGCGAGCGCAGAGGGTGTGCGGGTGGAGCCCTTCTGGGGCGCACCGGTTCTCCGCGCCGCCGAGAGCGACGCGGTGTTCCTGGAGAATGTGAACATCTCCGACGGCCAGCTGGTGCGCGTCGGACGGCCGGGAGAGGCCGCCACCGACAAGATCCAGCAGGCGGGATTCGTCTGGTTCGAAATGCTGATGACCTCCGGCTATCTCGGCATCGTCAGCGGACTGCTTTCGCGTGTTCTCGACGGCAACCGTGGTGACCCCGGTTCCCGCATCCAGCTGGTCGCCGCGATCGAATCCAGCGCCGCATCCTTGGAATCGGTTGCGGTCCAGTTGGATGCGGATGGACCATCGGAGTCCCTGCTGAGCAGGGTGCTGCTCTGTCGGTATGCCGCACAGCGCACGATCGTCTCTGTCGTCGACGAATGCGTCGAGCTTCTCGGCGGAATGGCCTTCATCAGTCCGGGTTCCGACGTGCACCTCTACGCAGAGGCGTCCCGTTGCCTCGCGTTCCATCCGCCCGGATTGCAACGCGCCGCGCCCGCGCTCATCGATTCACTCTCGGGTGGTGCCCTCCGCATCGTCTAGCAATCGGCACGGCTGTGCCCCCTCGACCACGAAGAACCCCGATCATTGGACAACAATCATGGCAACAGACGAAGTTCGAACGGTACTGCTGACCGGAGCGTCCGGGGTGATCGGCCGCGCCGTTCTCGACGCGCTGGAAGGTAAGAGGGTCTACGCCCTCAGGCATCGGTCGACGGCCGCATCGCGCGAGAACGTGACGTGGATTCAAGGCGACGTGACCGATCCCGACTTGGGGCTCGGGGAGAGCTACCCGGGCCTCGCGCACGAAGTCGATCGCGTCGTTCACGTGGCGGCGGCCGTCGAGTTCGACTCGACCGGACATGACATCGATCGAACCAATCGGCTCGGGACCTCGCATGTCGTGGACTTTGCCCGGGCCGCGAACGCAGGGATGATCCACCTGAGCTCCGCCTTCGTGAACCGGCGGTCACAGGCCCGTTCGGTGACCGGAACCGGCTGCGCGGACGGCCGCGACGCCTACCTGTGTTCGAAAGTCGGCGGTGAGGAAGTCGTACGGACCAGCGGGGTTCCCTACGCGATCCTGCGGCCCTCGCTGCTGATCGGCGACTCGAGGACGGGCGAGATCGCCCGCCACCAGGGACTGCACGCCTTCCTCGGCGCCTTCGCCAAGGGCGTCCTGCCCTTCGTTCCGTTCCCACCGGAAACCCGAATCGACTTCGTCCCTCAGGACGTGGTGGCCGGGGCGGTCGCGCGACTGATCGATTCCGAACTCATCGGCGCCGAGTACTGGATCACGGCGGGAGAGCATGCGGTGACCGCCCGGGAGATGATGGACGCGGTCCACCGTGCGCTCGGCGCGGCCGGCCAGACTGCGGTCACCCCCCGATTCTTCGCCACCGAGGCGGTGCAGCGACTCCTGCAGCCGGCCTTCTTCGGCTCGCTGGACGGTAAGGCCCGCAACAAGTTCGAACAGCTCTTGGCGGTGGCGTCACTGGTGTGCGAGGACAGGTTTCCCAGCGACCTGGGTACGGGAGCGTTCGCAGGCATCGGGCTCACCGCCGAGGAGTCCGGGCACCTCGTCGAGAAGACCGTGAACCGCTACTGGGTACCGCGCGTGCCCGAGGTCGCCTGATGGACACCAAGCCCGCCCCCTCCGCGCGCGCGGTGGTGGTGGACAAGTACCGCCGCTTCCTCGGGCGTGGACGGGCGAGGTTGGCGGAGTACATCGGCGCTGAGGTAGAGGTCCGATCGGAGGGCGCGGTTGTGTACACCGCGGACGGATCGTCCCTGATCGACTGCGGCGGCTACTCCGTGTTCCTCCTGGGACATTGCCATCCCGCGATCGTGGACGCCGTCGTCGCGCAGGTCCGGACACACCCGCTGGCGACTCGGCTACTGCTCGAGGAGCAGGTGGCCACGGCCGCCGAACTGTTGTTGTCCGTCGCTCCCGAGTGCCTGGACAAGGCGTTCTTCGTCGGCTCGGGGACCGAAGCGACCGAACTCGCACTGAAACTGGCTCGAGCACAGCGGAAAACCAACTTGATCTGTATGCGCGGGGGATATCACGGCAAGACGCTCGGCGCGTTGTCCGTGACCCACAATCCCCTGTATCAGCGCAGGTTTGGGCCGCTGTTCGAGGCGACCGCGGTCGATTTCGGCGATCTCGGCGACCTCGAGCGCGCGCTCGTGCACAGTGGCGGCAACGGGGCGGTGATCCTCGAGCCGGTTCAGGGCGAGGGTGGCGTGGTGATCCCGCCGCACGGGTACCTGTCCGGGGCCGAAGCGCTGTGCAGGAAGTACGGCGCACTGCTCATCGTCGACGAGATCCAGACCGGTCTCGGGCGGTGCGGCCGGATGTGGGCCCATTCCCCCGAGATCCAGCGTCCCGACGTCTTGTTGGTCGGCAAGGCGTTGTCCGGTGGGGTGGTTCCGGTCGCCGCGGTCCTCGCCACCGACGAGGTTTTCAAACCGATCGGCGACGATCCGGCCCTTCACTCGTCGACGTTCGGCGGCTCACCGCTGGCGTCCGCGGCCGTCGCGGCGACGGTGCGAACCATTGTCGACGAGCAGATCGTCGAGCGCGCCGCCGACCTCGGCACCCGACTGCTGGCATCCATCGATCGCATCTGCGAGCCGCACCGTCCGGCATGCGTCACGGCGGTCCGCGGAGCCGGACTTCTCATCGGTATCGAGTTCTCCCGCCCCGACCTGACCGCGGAGGTGGCGACCGAGATGTTGCGGAACGGGATCATCGTCAACCATTCCCTCAACGCCCACACCGTTCTCCGCATCACCCCACCGGCGATTCTCGACCCCGCGCAGGAGGAGAAGCTCCTCGACGCCCTCACCACGTCCTTGTCGGCGCTGTCGACTCGGTCCGCATCAACCAGCCACTTCTGAAGGAGATCTCCATGCCTGTCATCAACATCGAACGCGAGGCCGGAAATATCACTGCCGGCGAACTGTTCTCAAAGATCGTGGATTTCGAAAGCTATCCGCGCATCGCGGAGAGCGTACTCGAGGTAGCGATCCTCGACCGTGATGGCGATACCTGCACCACTCGATGGGATGTCGCCTTCCGCGGCGGGGTCCTGCGTTGGACCGAATCCGACGTCATCGACACGGAGAACCTCGCCTTCACCTTTGAGCAGATCGAAGGGGACCTCGAGATGTTTCGAGGCAGCTGGACGGTGCACGACGTCCCCGAGGGCGGTGCGCGCATCGTCTTCGAGGCGAAGTTCGATCTCGGTATGCCCAGTCTGGCGCCGATGCTCGACCCGATAGCGCTGCAAGAGCTGCAAGCCAACGTCATCGAAATGATCGACACCTTTGTGTCGTCGACCAAAGCCGGTGAAGCGCTCGGGTCCAGTTGAGCGGCGGCGTTGCTAGACGAACTGGTCGACCGGCACCTGACCGGCCAGCCAGGTTCGATAGCCGCCATCGAGGTTGCGCACGCTGCGCCCGAGCTGGCGCAGCAGCTGCGTCGCGGTGTGGCCGCGCTGCCCGACCTGGCAGACCGCGATCAGCTCACCGTCGGGCAGTTCCGCTGCACGCAAGCGCAACTGGTCCAGCTCGACGTTGACCGCTCCGGGGATCGACCCGAGCGCGAACTCGGCCGGGGTGCGCACATCCACGACGGCCGCGCCCGCCTCGACCAGCGCGGCAAGCTCGTGCCACTGCACGGTGCCTGTGGTGCCGGTGCGTAGGTTGTCGGCGACGTAGCCGAGCATGTTCACCGGGTCCTTCGCCGAACCGAACTGCGGCGCGTAGGCCAGCTCCAGGTCGGCCAGTTCGGAGGCGGTGAGGCCGCCGACCATGGCGGTGGCGATCACGTCGATGCGCTTGTCCACGCCGTCGCCGCCGACGCCCTGTGCGCCGAGGATCGCGTCGGTGTCCGGGTCGACGAGCAGCTTGAGCGACATGCCCTGCGCGCCCGGGTAGTAGCCGGCGTGCGACTGCGGGTGGGTGTGGATGGCCCGGTACCCGCGACCTGCCGCACGCAGCCGCTTCTCGTTCCAGCCCACCGCGGCCACCATCAGCGAGAACACCCCGACGATCGCGGTACCGACGACGGGGCGTGCGCTGACCGGCCTGCCCGCGATCACATCCGCGACGAGTCGACCCTGCCGGTTCGCCGGGTTGGCCAGCGGGACCAGTCCCGGATCGCCGGTGAGCGCGTCGACCTTCTCGACCGCGTCGCCGACCGCGTAGACGTGGTCGGCCGAGGTGCGCATCGAGGCGTCGACCGCGATGCCGCCGCGCGGGCCGATCTCGATGCCCGCGCCGACCGCCAGCGCGGTCTCCGGGCGGACCCCGATCGCCATGACGACGACATCGGCCGGGAGCAGGCGTCCGTCCGCGAGACTGACGGTGCCGACGCCGATTCCGGTCACCTGGGTGCCGAGCTCGAGCCGGACGCCGTTGCCGCGCAGCTCATCTGCCACCGGCGCGGCCATCTCGGGATCGAGCGGTGCCAACACCTGGTCGGCGAGCTCGACGACGGTGACCTCGAGGCCGCGGTGACGCAGATTCTCGGCGAGCTCGACGCCGATGAATCCGGCGCCGACGATCACCGCGGTGCGGGCGTCGGCGTTCAATTCGGTGACGAGACGGTCCACGTCGTCGACATCGCGCAGCACCAGCGCCCGCCGGGCCCCCTCGATGTCGGGGACGATGGGGCTCGCGCCGGGGCTGAGCACCAGTTCGTCGTAGGACTCGGTGGACTCGTCGCCGGTCTGCAGGTCGCGGATGGTGACCGTCCTTGCCGCTGGGTCGACGGCGATCACCTCGGTGCGCACCCGCACGTCGAGGCGGAACCGGGCGGCGAGGCTCGCCGGGGTCTGCAGGAGCAGGGACTCCCGGTCCTCGATGACCCCGCCCGCGTAGTAGGGCAGCCCGCAGTTCGCGAACGACACGTGCGCTCCGCGCTCGAAGACGACGATCTCCGCCTCCTCGTCCAGACGACGCAACCTGGTCGCGGCGGACATTCCTCCGGCGACCCCACCCACGATGACAACCTTCACCGACGACTCCCTTCGTTGCGTCCGACTATACCCTAGGGGGTATCTACGCCCCGGGTCTGTCAACTCCGGGCACGCGGGCCCTGTTCCGGCTGTGACACACCTCGCGGAGGCGCGACAGGCCGCCGCGAAGCGTCACCTGAAGTCTCGCGATCTGCCTGCGGTCCGCAGATCCATCCGCTGCAGCCGATCCGCCACCACCGTCACCGCGCCCTCCGCGTTCTGCACCTTCCCCCGGACCAGGAGCGCGGGCGCGGTGTGCGCGAGCGTGCGGTACCGGGCCCACAGCCCCACCGAACAGACCACGTTCACCATCCCCGTCTCGTCCTCGAGGTTGATGAAGGTCACCCCGCCCGCGGTGGCCGGGCGCTGCCGGTGGGTGACCGCTCCCCCGACCAGCACCCGGTCGCCGTCGGGCACCGCCAGCAGACCCGATGCCGGGGTCACCCCGAGCGCGTCGAGCTGGGGTCGCAGGAATTCGGTGGGATAGGAGTCCGGGGACACCCCGGTCGCCCACACGTCCGCGGCCGCGAGCTCCACGTCACTCATCCCCGGCAGGGTCGGCGCGGCGGTCGAGGCACCCATGCCAGGCAGCCGGTCGGGCCGCTCTCCCGCGGCCGCCCCCGCCGCCCACAGCGCCTGTCGGCGGGACCCGGCGAAGCAGCCGAGCGCGCCCGCGGTGGCCAGCGACTCCGCCTGCGGGGTGGTCAGCTCCACCCTGCCGGTCAGGTCGAGCAGGGATGTGTAGGACCCACCCTCGCACCTGGCTGCCACGATCTTCTCTGCCAGCGCCGCCCCGATGTGCCGCACCTCCCCGAGGCCCAGTCGGACCTCCAGGCCGCCGCCCTCGAGGGTGGCGTGCGCCAGGCTGGCGTTCACGTCCGGCCCGTGCACCCGCACCCCATGTCTGCGGGCGTCGGCTACCAGCGACTGCGGGGAGTAGAACCCCATCGGCTGGGCCCGCAGCAGGCCGGCGCAGAAGGCCGCCGGATGGTGCAGCTTGAACCAGGCCGAATAGAACACCAGCGCGGCGAAGCTCTGCGAATGACTCTCCGGGAAGCCGAAATTCGCGAAGGCGTATAGCTTCTCGAAGATCCGATCGGCCACCTCCCCGGTGACCCCGTGCAGCTCACGCATCCCGTCGTAGAACCTGCCGCGGAGCCGTTCCATCCGCTCCGGCGACCGTTTGGATCCCATCGCCCGGCGCAGCTGGTCGGCCTCGGCCGCGGTGAACCCGGCCACGTCGACCGCCATCTGCATCAACTGTTCCTGGAACAGCGGCACCCCCAGGGTCCGTTCGAGGGCCTTCTCCAGCGACGGGTGGTCGTAGGTGACCGGCTCGATCCCGTTGCGGCGCCGGATGTACGGGTGCACGGAGCCACCCTGAATGGGGCCTGGCCGGATCAGTGCCACCTCCACCACCAGGTCGTAGAAAGTGCGCGGCTTCAGCCGCGGCAGGGTGGCCATCTGGGCGCGGGATTCCACCTGGAACACGCCGACCGAGTCGGCGCGCTGCAGCATCTCGTAGACCCCCTCTTCGGACAGGTCCAGCCTGGCCAGGTCCACTTCGATGCCGTTGTGCTCGGCGACCAGGTCGATCATGTAGTGCAGCGCCGAGAGCATGCCGAGCCCGAGCATGTCGAACTTGACCAGCCCCACCGCGGCGCAGTCGTCCTTGTCCCACTGCAGGACACTCCGATTCTCCATCCGCGCCCATTCCACCGGGCACACGTCGGCGATCGGCCGGTCGCAGATCACCATGCCCCCGGAGTGGATGCCGAGATGCCGGGGCAGGCCCTCGATCTGACCCGCGAGCTCCAGTACGGCAGGCGGAATGTCGGTCCCTGTCTCGTCTTTCACCCCGGTCCACCGGCTGACCTGCTTGCTCCACGCATCCTGCTGGCCCTGCGAGAAACCGAGCGCGCGAGCCATGTCCCGCACCGCCATCTTGCCGCGATAGGTGATGACGTTCGCGACCTGCGCCGCATAGGCGCGGCCGTAACGGTTGTAGACGTACTGGATCGCCTCCTCGCGGCGGTCCGATTCGATGTCGACGTCGATGTCGGGCGGGCCGTCCCGCTCGGGTGAGAGAAACCGCTCGAACAGCAGCTTGTTCCCCACCGGGTCGACGTTGGTGATGCCGATCGCGTAGCAGACCGCCGAGTTCGCCGCCGATCCCCGCCCCTGGCAGAGGATGTCGCTGCGATGGCAGAAAGACACGATGTCGTGCACCACCAGGAAGTATCCCGGGAACCCGAGCTGGGCGACGATCGCCAGCTCGTGTTCGATCTGCCGGTAGGCGTCGGGACGCTGCTCGGGGGTGCCGTAGCGCCGCCCGGCGCCCGCCATCGTCAGTTCCCGCAGCCAGCTGTCCTCGTCGTGGCCGGCTGGCACATCGAACGGCGGCAGCTCGGGCGCGATCAGCCGCAGGTCGAAGGCGCACTCGCGGCCCAGCTCCACCGCGCCCGGCACCGCGGTGGGATGCGCGGCGAACAGCCGGGCCATCTCCGCTCCCGACCGCAGGTGCGCACCACCGGTCGGCCCCAGCCATCCGGCCGCCTCGTCCAGGCTCTGCCTGGCGCGCACCGCAGCCATCGCCATGGCCAGGCGTCTGCGCGGAGGTCCGGCGAAATGTGCTGCGGTGGAGGCGATGACGGGCAGACCTGCCGCCGCGGCGAGCTCGGCCAGCGCGGCGTTGCGCTCGTCGTCCTCGGCCACGCCGTGATGGGTGAGCTCGACGGTGACGCGGTCCCTGCCGAACCTCTCGACCAGTCCGCGCAGCTCGGCCTCGGCCGCCGAGACGCCCCCCGAGTCGAGCGCCCTTCGCACGTGCCCCTTGCGGCAGCCGGTGAGGATCTGCCAGTGCCCACCGGCCGCCTCGGTCAGCGCGTCCAGGTCGTAGCGCGGCTTGCCCTTCTCGCCGCCCGCCAGGTGCGCTGCCGCGAGCTGCCGTGACAGCCGCCGGTATCCCTCCCGCCCGCGCGCCAGCACCAGCAGGTGGGTGCCTGCCGGGTCCGGAGTCCCGGTTCGCGGCCCCGCTGGTTGCACTGAATGCGCCGAGCCCGAATCGTGTGACGGCAGGGACAACTCGGCGCCGAAGACGGTGCGCATGTTCAGCTCCTTGGCCGCCTCCGCGAAGCGCACCACCCCGTAGAGCCCGTCGTGGTCGGTCAACGCGATCGCCTCGAGCCCCAGCCGTACCGCCTCCTCCACCAACTCCTCCGGCGGGCTCGCGCCGTCGAGAAAGCTGAAGGCCGAGTGTGCGTGCAGCTCCGCGTAGGGCACCGATGGGATCCCAGCCGTCAGGGCCGGAGCGATCGAACCCGCGTGATACTCCCCGCGCTTGCGGCTCCAGGCCGGGCTGTCGCTGCCGTCGCCGGGATACATCGCCTCCGGCGGGTTTCGTCCCGGCCGTCCGGAGAGCACCCGCTCCATCTCCGACCACGTCGGCGGCCCGTTTCCCCAGCCCATCGCGTCCACCTTCCCTGCCGCATCCGGCCACCGGGGAATCCCGGCGGCGATGCTCGAGCGGGGAAGTCGCATCGAACGTGTGTTCTATTATGTATCCGGGCGTGGCTCTCCGTCAACCCGGACGGAACCCGCCTGCAGACGACGGCTCCGGGGAGACGGGTCGCTCATGCTGACACCCGACGAAGATTCGTCTGGACCCGCACCGGTGTCACCGGCAACGGGTCGTCGGTCTCGCGCAGTTCGAGCTTCTTCAGCGGCCTCCGCAGCGAACGCGGCGCCCACCAGTTCCACCGCCCGGCCAGGTGCATGACCGCAGGCACCAGCAGCAGACGCACCAGGGTGGCATCGACGATCACCGCGATGGTGAGGCCAACACCGAGCATTCTCATCGGCGAGACCTCGCTGGTGATGATCCCGGCAAACACCACGGCCATGAGCAGCGCCGCGGCCGTGATCACTCGGCCACTCCGCGCGATCCCGATCGCGACCGCATCGTCGTTGTCGGCACCCGTCTTCGCGGATTTCTCCCATTCCTCCTTGAACCGGGTCAGGAGGAAGATCTCGTAGTCCATCGACAATCCGAAGGCGACGCAGAACAGCAGGACGGGGATCGTCGCGATGAGCACGCCGGTCGCAGCGGTCCCGAGTCCACCGAGGTGTCCTTCCTGGAAGATCCAGACCAACGAACCGAATGTGGCCGACAGCGACAGCACGTTGAGCAGGATTGCTTTCAGCGGGAGCACGACACTGCCGGTCAGCAGCATCAGCAGCAAGAAGGTCGTCACCACGATCCACGCGAGCGCAGGCGGGATGGCCCGAGCGATTCCCGAGACGGCGTCATTGTTCTGCTGCGCCAATCCCCCGAACAGGACCTCGGCAGGCGGCGGCACCGATCTGAGCTCCTCGAGCTGCCGCTTCCCCTCGCTCGAGTACGGGTCCAACGGGGTCGCCACGGTGAGGTGGGCGACGCCGCCCGCCAGCGATACCGGATTGCCCGGCCCGATCTCGCGGCCGTCGACGAAGGTGCCCGCGTACCCGGACACCGAGGTGACGCCCTCGACTCGCGAGAGCGCGGCGGAGTACTCCTCGACTCCGCCGCGCTGCACATTCCGCACCTCCGGAAGGACGATGGTGACCGCACCGGTGGCGTCCTCATCGAAACTCGTCCGCACTGCGTCACCGACGACATGGACATCGGTGCCGGAGGGCAGCACTCGGTCGTCGGGCAGCCCCATGCGGATGCCGAGGATCGGCAGCCCGAGCACTCCCAGGCTTGCCAGCACCGCCAGCGCCACGAGAACGGGTCGCCGTTGGGCTGCGCGAGTCGACCGGTACAGCAGCGAGGTCTCGATCGGTGCCCG
Source organism: Rhodococcus sp. NPDC059179 (assembly GCF_042754885.1). NCBI lineage: Bacteria > Bacillati > Actinomycetota > Actinomycetes > Mycobacteriales > Nocardiaceae > Rhodococcus > Rhodococcus sp. NPDC059179. The sequence continues at coordinate 59,976 of NZ_JBHZBV010000003.1, forward strand.
GGCAGCGCGCCGCGGGCGGATTCGCTTGCCTGCCAGTGTCAGTAGGGCAGGCACACACGTCAGCGCCAACAGGACCGACAGGCCGACAACCGCAACTCCCGCGTACGCCATGGACCGAAGGAAGTACATGGGGAAGAACAGGGTGCCGATCAGCGACAGCGCAACCGTTGCTGCCGAGAAGACCACGGCCCGGCCTCCGTGCCGTAGTGCCCGTCTGATCGCGGTCGGCTCATCCGCACCGGAATCGATCTCTTCGCGGAATCGGCTGATGATCAGCAGCGAGTAGTCGATGGCCAGGGCGAGGCCGAGTGCCGTCGTCAGGTTCAGCGCGAAGACCGAGAGGTCGACGACGAAGGTCAATGCAGTGAGGATTGCCGTGGTGCCTACTATCGCGACCGCACCGGTGATCACCGGAATGATCGCTGCGACAAAGCTCTTGAGGAACCACAACAGCAGAAGAAGAGTGATGGGCACCGCGACCGCCTCGGCGATCATGAGGTCGCGAGCCGCCTGCTCATGGATCTCGTGGAACACCAGCGCCTGGCCGCCTGCCGTCACGGTGACGTCACCGAAGGTGCCGACGTATCGGTCGGCCAGCTCACGCGCTGCCGGTGGAGCGGTGTTGTCGTCACCGCGCACCGAGGCGATCACCACCCCGAGTTGCCCATCTGTGCTGATCAATCGGGGCGCGACCTCAGGGTTCGCCCACGGCGACATGACACCCTCGACCTCCGGGTCGGACGCCAGGCCCGAGGTGATGCTCTCGCCCCGATCACGCGCTGCGGGACTGTCGGTCCCCCGCGGCGATTCGACGGTGAAGATCAACTGCATGCCGCCGGTCTGAAACTCCTCGGCCATGATCTGTGCCGCCCGTGAGGATTCCGAATGCGGATCGAGGAACCCGCCGGACGACAGCGTGGACGTGACCTGTGACCCGGCGATCCCGCAGACGACGAATGCCAAGGCGGTGAGCGCGAGGACGACCTTGGGCGCACGCATCGCCAGGCGCGGCAGCACGTCGATCATGAGATGTCCCTCTGCGCGGGTCCGGCATTGTCCGACCGCGACGGATGCCACCGGACCGGGACCACCGAGTGGCCGCCAGGCAAGCGGATGTGGTCATCGACCGACCAGCCGAGAATGCTGCACATCTCGGCGACATCCGCTGACTTCGCCTCTCCGTAACACGGGGTTCCGTGTTCGCGTGCAATCCTCATCATCCGCTTGAACAGTGCCGCGCCGCCCCCGAGCGTCTCGGAACCGATGTAATAGAAGTAGAAGTACGGATCCTTGGGGTGACGTGCCTCGACGCATTCGAGGACGTTCAGCAGCCGCAGCGACGTCCTGGGGCCCGCCAACACCATCGCCGGTAGCCGCACCATCCACGACCACCACGGAAATCCCTTCTCGCCGTGTGGATATGCAATGATCACGCCGGTGATTCGCCCGTGGCTGCGGGTTGCGAGCACCAGTCCGCCATGTCTGCGGGCGATGGTCAGCTCACCCCGGAAGAATCTGTAGAGCGCACGTGCGGCGCGGGTCTCGCTCGCGGGTCTCACATCGGCCCAGATCCGGTCCGCACCGAACGCGGCCGAGAGCACGCGAGCGGCCTCCCCGAACAGCTCGGGGCCAATCTCGGTGGTCGAGTTCATATCGCTCCTACCTTCCTCATGGCATACATCCGCTAGCCGTGGGCGCCCGCCGACAGGACGTCGGCCTTGTCCGATGCGACTGACCGGCCTGCGGCGACGAGGTACACGGCGTGCTGCGAACGCGCGATGTGCGTGTTCCAGAAGGTCGGGTCGATACCACCGACTCCGGTGACTCCCAGTCCGTGACGCGCGCAGACCAGGTAGACGATCTGGCCGATGACCCCAGCACTGATGAGCAGCCGCTGGCGCCGGGCGTCGATCTCGCCCTCGTCACCGAACTCGGGGAGGCTGATGACGACGAAGGCATCGGCGCCGACAAGATTGTCCTGCCCTGCGAGCCCGTTCAGAAGGTCATTGTCGGTGACGGTGTCGAGGAGAGCTCTCCGCTCGACGACATGAATGCCGGGGACTTCGAGACGCAGATCCGCGAGCGCCTCCCGTGCGAGCGCGACGGCGCGGCGAAGAATCGCGTGCGCATCCGGCTTTCCGCTTCCTGCAACAAAGGTCTTGGCCGACTTCCGCTGGGGAAGGTGCGCGGCGAGGTCGCGGACCTCGCGTCCGAGTCCGTCGACGCCAATGGGGTGTGGCGGCGCCGGAGGATTCGTCCGGTCGACCGACCACTCGTACTCGCTGCGGCATTCCAGCTCACCCGTGTCGGTCGATACCAGGCTCCATCGCCGGGATGTGCTGGACGCGTGGGCCGCAATCAAGCCGGCCGCGAGCGGAACCCTGCCCTGCCCGAGCGCGCCGACGGTCACGCCGCCGGGCGATTCCCACCACCCGTGCCGTCGGCTGAGCAGCGCGAGGTTGAGGAGTGCGTGGCCGCTGTCCACGAGGTGATACAGGAACCCGCGCGGCCCATACCGTCGCATCGACAGCCAGGGCCTGCCCACCAGCAGTGCCAGGTACTCCGGTTCGTCGGTCGGAAAGTCGTCGCCGACCACCAGGCGGCGCCGGGCGAGGTCCACGAGTGCGGGCACACCACCGTCCCTGCGGCACAGGAGAACTTCGTATGGATAGATCGCCCCCGCCGACGGTGCGTGCCGGGCAACCGAATCACCACGTCGGCCGATCGCCTTCTCTATGTGCTCGATCGCCGTCGCCACCCGCCCTGTCAGGGGTGCTCGTCCGGTGACGTGCGGAACCGCGGGGTGGACGAGGTCGCCCCACTGGATAAGGGAGGTCTCCATCACAACCACTCCCCCACCTCGGGGTGAGTGCGGACTACCCGGCGGCGGGTGTGCTCCCAGTACGACCGCACGGAGAGGTCCGCATAGATGTACTCGCGTTTGGCCTCCACGTCGATCGGATCGGACACCCGGAAGGATCGTCCCGTCGCGAGAACGTCGAGGTGGAGCCTGCACACTCGCTCGAGGAGCAGCGCGAAGACCACCGCATGGCGCACGCTCTTACCCACGACGACGCTTCCGTGGTTGACCAGGAACACCCCCATACCGTCGTCGAGGCATCGGGCGATCTCGAGTCCCACGTCGAGGGTGAGCACGGTATTGCTTGTGCGGAGAAATCGATTGACCGAGCCCGCGAACAGCGCTCCCTCGTGGTTGATCTCCCGTATCGGCTCGTCCAATGCTCCGAAGACCAAGCATGCGGGGGCATGCGAATGGACGATGGCACCGACGTCGGCGCGCTGCGCGTAGATGGCCTGGTGAAGTGGAAGCTCCGGGGGCGCATGGGGATCGACAGGAGCATCCACGCCCGTGCCGGCACGAACAAAGGTGTCGGGTGTGGCCTCGTCGAAGCCGATCGTGGCACCCTTGATCATGAAGGTGGAATCCCCGGGTCGACGACACGAGATCTGGCCCTGGTTGAAGTCGTCGTGGCCGCCGTCCGAGAGCGCTCGTGAGCCGATGGACGCCTGGATCACAAGTGGTGATGCGTTCATGGTGTCGATTCCGCCTTGTCCTGGGATGTTCATGTCAGAGTCGGGAGACGATCGTCTGTCTCTGTATTTGGTTGGTGCCCTGCAGTATTTGGAGCAGCTTCGCTTCCCGCATCCACCGTTCGACCGCCTCGCCACGCTTGTATGCCGTGGCGCCGAGGACCTGGACGGCATCGGTGGTCACCTTCATCGCGGTGTCGGTCGCGAACAATTTGGCTTGCGCGCACAGCAGGGTCGCGGACGGCCCGCCCGTGTCGATCTCCCGGCACGCCAGGAGCAGAAGCTGCCGGGCCGCCTGCAACTGCGTCGCCATGTCTGCGAGCAGAAATGACACACCCTGATAGTTGATGATCTCCGACCCGAACTGTCGGCGACGCTTGGCGAACTCGACCGCCCTGTCCATGGCTGCCTGCCCCAGTCCGAGAGCGCAGGCCGCAAGTCCGATACGACCCTGGGTGAGTAGCAGTTCGGCGACGCGTGCGCCCCTGTTCAGCCGGCCCAGCATCCTCTCGGCCGGCACCGGGGTGTCGGTGAAGGTGATGTCCGCTGTTGGCAACGCCCCCGCTGCGAGTTTGGCGGCGGGCGGGCCGATCTCGATGCCGGGCGAGTCGGCATCCACGAGAAAGCAGGTGATTCCACCCATTCCGGCATCGGATGTCCGCGCGTAGACGTTGAGGAGACCGGCGATCGGTGCGTGGCCAACCCAGGTCTTTGTGCCCGACATCAGGAAACCGTCGCCCTCTCGACGGGCCGTGAGCGCGATGGCAGCGATGTCGGAGCCTGCATTGTCCTCGCCGATGCAGTTGGCGGCGAGAACTGATCCGGCCGCCAGACCGGGCCCCAGCGTCGCCAGCAGGGCAGGCGAACCGAAGCGGAAGACGGCGCAGGCCGCGAGGGTTTGGAGGTGGATCGATTCGGCGAGTGCCACCCATTCGTGCGCGATCGCCTCGACGGAAGTGCAGAAGAGCTGCGCCGGGTTCTCGAGCTCCCGCGGTGGATCGAGGATCAACCGTGCGATTCCGGTGCCCAGCAACTCACGAGCGAGTGCGTGTGGATACGTGCCATCGACCTCGTGCTGTTCGACGAGCGGAGTCGCTCGGGACAGGACCTCGGTGATGCCATCAAGGAACGCGGTACTACTGATCGTTGCGGTCTCGGTGCTCATGATTCACGCACCGAGTCGAGGCTCCCGAACAACTCCGCCGTGGTGTACATGCCCGGTTCCGCGGTTGCCAGGCGACCGCCGAGCGCGATCGCGCCGACGGCGGCGAGACGCAGATCCCGGACGGAGTGGGAGAGCTCGTATGTTTCGGACAGGCAGGTCAGAACCACGCGATGGTCGCTGACACGCGCGCCGTACCTCTCGGAGATGGTGGTGGTGGATGCCGGGAGTCCGTCCGCCAGAACCACAGCGGTGGCGGACGGTGCGTCCCGCTTGGTGGTGGGATGCCTTTCGATGACCGTGGACTCCACGTCGATGCCGATGGAACCGATCAGGGCGACCGCGGTCCGGACGTTCTGCTCCTGAATCCAGTGCAGCGGGCTGAGATTGGCGGCCACTACCACGGGCACCTCGGCCGCGAGCCGCTGGAGCTCTCGGCGGTCCTCGGCGGTCAGGCCGGAGGCGCAGTACACAAGGGCGCACCTGGTCCGGCGGCAGTAGTCGAGCGTGTCGGGCAGTGCCTCAACGCAACTCGCGTCGACGATGACTGCCGGATCCTGCGGCCCGGCGGTCCATTCGGAACGCGTTGCGACCGTCGCGACGGTGACGCCGACCTCGGCGCAGAGCTCCGCCACGGCGGAACCCAGGCGCCCGGTGACTCCGACGATCCCGATCGGGGCGTCACACAAGGGGTGCAACATTGCGTTCCCCGAGGTAGGCGGCGATGGCCGACACTGTCGTCATGGAATCCAGCTCGGTTTCGAGATCGACTTCCACCCCGTACTTGATCTCGATCGAATCGATCAGGCGCAGAAACGACAGCGAGGTCATTCCGTGCTCGGCGAACGTTCCGCCCGACCGGGCGAGCTCCGCGGAGATCGTCCCCTCGGTGGCCGCCGCGACCAGATCGGCGATCTCGATCGCAAAGTGTTGTTCTGCAATGGCGTTCATCCCACCGCGCTCCTCTGGTTGTCGAATTCCTTCGTCAAGATGGCCGCCGCCTCGGCGAACCTGACCTTTCCTGTGTTTCCCCTGGGGAGTCGGTCGACGGAAACGATCACCTCCGGGATCTTGAACGGCGCGATCACGCCGGACAGATATCGACGGAGTTCACGCGGGTCGATCCCGTCTTCGGTTTCGATCACCGCCCCGACGCAGTCCCTTCCGCTCGGCGCCTGGATTTGCGTCACCCAGCAGTCCGTGACGCGGGTGTGACCACGCAACGCGTGTTCGACCGACTCGACGCTGAACTTCTTTCCGCCGATGTTCAGGATCGGAGTGGTCCTTCCCCGGATATACAGCTCGCCGTCGACGATCGCGCCGGTGTCGGAGGTGATGTAGTACCCGTCGGGGGTGAGATGGCGTTCGAATTCCCCCGGATAGTTCAGGTACTTCGTCCCCATCGACGTCGAATGCACACAGAAGACGGAACCGCCGCCGGGTCCGCGGGGTTCGGACCGCACTTCCACATTCGGGAGCAGCCGACCCTGAGACTTTCCGCTTCCGCCTTTGTCGTGGAAGGTGATCGGCCCGGTTTCCGCTACCCCGTAGTAGTCGGCGATGGGTCCGGACAATCTCCTGACGTGTTCGGACACCTCCTCGGACAGCGGCGCGGCCGAGGACAGGCGGAGCCTGATGTTCGCCAGCGCGTCTCTGGTGTCGGCTGGCACGTCGTCGAGCGCGTAGGCGAGGAGTCGCTCGTACGCCGCAGGGAACGCGGTCACGATCGTCGGCCGGACCGTGGCGATGTGACGGAGGATGTTGCCCGCGGTGGGTAGGCCTGTCGGCAGGATCAGGCCGGCCCCGGTCAGGAGCGCCGGAAGGAGCGCGGTGTTGAAAGCCAGCCCGTTGTACAGGCCTGCGAAGCAGAGGATGCGGTCGCGGCGGCCCGTACCGCTGGCACCGATCCAGGTTCGGGCAGCGTTCAGGACCGCCGTCCCCGAGAATTCGATGCAGCCTGGCGTCCTGGTGGACCCGGAGGTGAGCCGGCAGATCTCGGTGGCCGGGTCGGTGGGAGGCCGCGGGGCGGTCGCATCCCGGCCGGTCGCCCACAACTGGGCGTGCAGACCCAGCGCCGTGCCGTTTTCGCCGGTGCGGTCGCCGACGATGTAGTCGATTCCACACCCGGCCGACAGGACGCCGATCTCGTTCTGCGTGAGTGCCGGGTCCGCGAGAATGGGCAGATGTCCCCCCGCGAGAATCGACAAGAGAATGGGTACGTAGTCCGCGCGGTTTTTCAGGGCGATCAGTATTCGCGCATCCGGGTGCCTGATCGCTTTCTCGACGACCACCGACATCTCCTCCGCGTCGACCGCGAGTTCGGCGAAGCTTCTCGGCGCTCGCGCCGTGCCGATTAGTGCCGTCGGGAACAGGTGGAGCGCCTCGACCAGGCTTTCGTGGAGCGACATTCGTTCTCCTTGCATCGGGCGGGAGGTCGACTCAGGTCGGTTCGGCGAATTGCTGAGATGAAATACAATTCTGTGCGCGAATTCCCCGCGGGCATATGCCCCCTGGGAGGGGATTCCCTCACACCCGCCGCCGCTCAACAGTCGCGATCCACCCCCAGCGGAGCAGCGCCGTCCACCGCAGAATCGATTCCGAAATCTGTTGCAGTCCAATCTTTTCGGGCGTGATCACACGCCGATCGGACACCCGGGTCAGCCGGTCAACGCTTCACGCGATGAGCACCGCGGCCCCGGTCACCCGTCCCTCCCGCAGGTCGGTCAGCGCTCGGTCGGCCTCGTCGAGTCCGTAACCCATCGCCTGGACCACGAGCCGGTGCTCGCCCGCAAAGGCCAGGAACTCGCGAGCGTCGGCGCGGGTGTTGGACGTGACCGACCGCAGCGATCGCTCCTGGAACAGGTGCCGCTGATAGTTCAGCCGCGGGATGTCGGACAGGTGGATGCCAGCGACGGCCAGCGTGCCGCCCCGGTCGAGTGCCGCCAGCGCGGGCGGCACCAACTCCCCGGCCGGGGCGAAGAGGATCGCCGAGTCCAGCGGCACCGGCGGTGGATCCGTTGCGCCCTGCGCCGAGGACGCGCCGAGTTCGAGCGCCCGCGCCCGCGCGCGCTCCCCCCTCGTCATCACGTGGACCTCGACGCCCCGAGCCAACGCGACCTGCGCCGCGAGGTGGGCGCTGCCGCCGAAGCCGTAGATGCCCAGGCGCCCGCCCGCCGGGACCTCCGCGCACAGCAAGGCCCGGTAGCCGATGATCCCTGCGCACAGCAGCGGCGCCAGCTCCTCGTCCAGGTAGCCGTCGGGCAGCCGGTGCGTGAACGCGGCAGGCACGGTGGCGAACTCCGCGTACCCGCCGTCGACGTCCCATCCGGTGTACCGCGAGTGCGGGCAGAGGTTCTCCCGCCCACGGCGGCAGTACCGGCACTCGCCGCAGGTCTGCCGGAGCCACCCGATACCGACCCGGTCGCCGAGACCGAACTCCGAGCCCGCCTCGTCGCCCCAGGCGACGACCTCACCCACGGCCTCGTGGCCGGGCACCACGTTGCGGCGGTGCACCGGCAGGTCGCCCTCGGCCACGTGCAGGTCGGTCCGGCAGACCCCGCACACCCGCACCCGAACCAGCAGCTCCGCCGGGCCGGGCTCCGGCACCGGCATCGCCGCGAGTTCCAGCGGCCGGCTGCGGATCGGCCCCGGCTCGCGGACCCGCCATCCCGACATGACATCCGGAATGTCCATGGCTCCACTCTCCGCGTTTGGGCTGCCCGGCACCAGAGGAGGCCGCCACCGGGCCATCGGTAGAGTCGGGGCGCATCCGACCCCTCGATCCGAGAGAGCCACCTATGACGCGCTGGGCCAGATTCGTCGTCTCCCGGAAATGGTGGGTGCTGATCCTCACGGTGCTCGTCGTCGTGATCAGCGGCCTCTGGGGCCTCGGGGTGTTCGGCAAGCTCAGCCAGGGCGGCTACATCGACCCGAACAGTGAAGCCGCACAGGTCACCTCGCTGGTGAACGAGAAGCTCGGCCCGCAGTCTCCTGACATCGTGGCGATCTACACCGCGCCCGAGGGCAAGACCCTCGCGGACATCGGCCCCGAGGTCGAGGCGAACCTGGCGAATTTCCGCAATGAGGTGCCCACCCGCGCCACCGCCTCGTACTGGTCCGTCGACCCGGCCACCGCGAAGCTGATGACCTCGAACGACGGCACGAAGGCCCTCGCAACGATCACCATCGACTGGGACGGGGGCGCGAAGTTCTCCGAGTTCGGCAAGATGACCGAGGCACTCACCCCGCCCGGCATCGACACCGAGTTCGCGGGCGGCACCGTCGTCGGGCACTCGTTCAACGTCCACCTGCAACGGGACCTGTTGCGCGCGGAGGCGATCGCGCTGCCGATCACCCTGTTGCTGCTCGTGGTCATCTTCGGCACGGTCACGGCCGCGGCCGTTCCCGTCTTCGTCGGGATGCTCGCGGTACTCAGCGCGCTGGCCATCCTGCGGCTGCTCACCTCGGTCACCGAGGTCAGTTCGTTCTCGATCAACGTGGCCTCCCTGCTTGGCCTCGGCCTGGCGATCGACTACGGCCTGTTCATCGTCAGCCGCTTCCGCGAGGAGCTGGCGTCGGGGGCCGAACCAGGAGCCGCGGTCCGCCGGACGGTCGACACGGCCGGACGCACCGTGATGTTCTCCGGGTTGCTGCTGGTCTGCGCCTTCGCCGGCATGCTGGTGTTCCCGCAGGCGATCATCCGCTCGCTCGGTTTCGGGGCGATCGCCGCCGTGACCGGTGCCGCGGTGCTCTCCCTCACCGCCGTGCCCGCGCTGCTCGCGGTCCTCGGCCACCGGATCAACTCGCTCGCATGGCGCCAGGGAACCGTCGAACGCGGCGAGGAACGGGCCCGCCGGTTCTGGGGCGATGTGGTCACCAAGGTGATGCGCAGGCCGATCGCCGTCGCGGTGACCATCACCGCCGGGCTGCTGGTGCTGGCCTCGCCGCTGCTCGGCGCGAGCCTCGGCGAGGTGACCTACACCGCGCTGCCGCCCGACGATCCGGCCCGAACCGCGGCACAGACCCTGTCCACCGAGTTCCCCACCACCGGCGAGGCCGCGACGGTGCTGGTGCGCGGCGACAACGGGAACCCACCCACCACCGCCCAGCTCAGCGACGTCGGTGCACAGGTACGGGCCCTCGACGGCGTCGCCGCGGCCCGGATGGTCTCGGCCGCCGACGATTTCGCGATCCTGACCGCCAACTACGCGGAGGGGCACTCCCCCAGCGACACCGTGCGCGACCTGCGTGCCATCGAGGCCCCGGACGGCGTCGACGTGATGGTCGGCGGCGGCACCGCCCTCGTCGACGACGGCAACGCCGCGGTCACCGCGAAGCTGCCGCTGATGCTCGCGATCATGGTCGGCTCCACCCTGGTGCTGCTGTTCCTCGCCTTCGGATCCGTGGTGCTGCCGATCAAGGCGGTGGCCATGGCCGGCCTCAGCATGGCCGCCACCTTCGGGGTGCTGACCTGGATCTTCCAGGACGGCAACGGCGCGGACCTGATCGGCGTGACCCCGGCCCCGCTGGAGGCGACCTTCGTGGTCCTGATCCTCGCCGTGGTGTTCGGACTGTCCACCGACTACGAGGTGTTCCTCATGTCGAGGATGGTCGAGGCGAGGACGAACGGGGCGAGCACCGAGGAGTCCGTGCGGTTCAGCGCCGAGCGGACCGGCCGGATCGTCACCACCGCCGCGGCGCTCCTGATCGTCGTGACCGGCGCCTTCACCATCTCCGGCCTGTCGATCATGCGGTTCCTCGGCATCGGCATGATCCTGGCGCTGATCATCGATGCCACCGTCGTGCGGATGCTGCTGGTGCCGTCGCTGGTCAAGCTGATGGGCGAGGCGAACTGGTGGGCGCCCGCGTGGATGCGCAAGGTGCACCAGAAGGTCGGCATCGGGCACTGAACCCACCCGGCGTCAGGCCTTCCGCGCGTTCTTACTTTGGAGTAAGTTAACTGGCGTAGCCCTAGCCAGGAGGCCTAGCCGATGTCGACCTACATCGTGACCGGCGGGACCGGGTTCCTCGGCCGCAACGTGCTCGCCTTGTTGCTGCGCCGCGACCCCGACGCGCAGGTGCACGTGCTGGTCCGACCGGCCTCGGCGGCCCGGCTCGAGCGTCTGGCCGCCGGATGGGACGGGGGCGACCGCGTGCACCCGCTGATCGGCGACCTCACCGAACCGGGGCTCGGTCTGGACGCGCCACCGCCCACCGCCGATCACCTCCTGCACCTCGGCGCGATCTACGACATGACCGCGGGCGAGGAGCAGGCGAGCACCAACGTCGACGGCACCCGGTCGGTCATCGAGCTCGCCCGGCACACCGGCGCGACCCTGCACCATGTCTCCTCCATCGCGGTCGCGGGCGATCACCGGGGCACCTTCACCGAGGACGACTTCGACCTCGGCCAGGGCTTCACCACCGCCTATCACCGCACCAAGTTCGAGGCCGAGCGGCTCGTCCGCGAGGCTCCGGGCCTGAGCTGGCGGATCTACCGGCCCTCCGCGGTCGTCGGCGACTCGACCACCGGCCAGATGGACAAGATCGACGGCCCGTACTACCTCTTCCCCGCCATCGCCGGGCTCGCCAGGCTGCCGTCCCGACTTCCTGTGGCCGTGCCGCGTCTGGGCGCCACCAACCTCGTCCCGGTCGACTACGTGGCCAAGGCCATCGTCGCGCTGATGCTCGCACCTGGCCGCGATGGCGAGGTGTTCCACCTGGTCAACCCCGAGCCGCAGCCGATGCGCGAGGTGTATGCGGCCCTCGCGGATGCCTCGGGTGCCCCGCGTCCGGTCGCCGACCTGCCCGGCCTGGTCGCCGCGCCGGTGATGCATCCGCCGCTGCGCAGCGTCAAGGCCGCCAGGAACGTGGTGCTGGGCCGGCTCGGCATCCCGCCGGTCATCATCGACCACCTGACGCTGCCGACCGTCTTCGACTCCGCCAAGACCCAGGCTGCGCTGCGTGGCACCGGAATCACGGTGCCGCCCTTCGGTTCCTACGCGGGCGTCCTGTGGTCCTACTGGGAGCGCAACCTCGACCCGGATCGCAATCGCCGCGCCGACCCGGCCGGTCCGCTGGTCGGCAGGCACGTGATGATCACCGGCGGGTCGTCGGGCATCGGACGAGCCGCCGCGCATGCCGTCGCCGCGAAGGGCGCGACCGTGCTGCTACTGGCCCGCGGCGCCGACGAACTCGAGGCGACCGTGGCCGCGATCCGCGCCGAGGGCGGCGCCGCGTTCGGCTACCCCTGCGACATCACCGACGGCGACGCCGTGGCCCAGACCATCAAGACCATCCTCGATGAACACGACCACGTCGACATGCTGGTCAACAACGCCGGCCGCTCGATCCGCCGCGGCGTGTTCGCCTCGACCGACCGCTTCCACGACTACGAGCGCACCATGGCGGTGAACTACTTCGGGGCGGTCCGGCTGATCCTCGCGCTGCTCCCGCAGATGCGCGAGCGCGGCTTCGGTCACGTCGTGAACATCAGCACGGCCGGAGTGCAGGGCCGCACGCCGCGCTTCTCCGCCTACGTCGCGAGCAAGTCCGCGCTCGACGGGTTCACCGACACCGTTGCCGCCGAGACACTCTCGGCAGGTATCACCTTCACCACGATCCACATGCCGCTGGTCCAGACGCCGATGATCGCGCCGTCGGGGAAGGCCAACATCGGCAGGGTGATCAGCCCGGAGAAGGCCGCCGCGATGGTGGTTCGGGGGCTGGTCGAGCGGCCCAAACGGATCGACGACCCGATGGGCACGCTCGGCGAGTTCGGGCACATGTTCGCCCCCGGCGTCAAGGATCAGATGCTGCACCAGATGTACCGGGCGTACCCGGACTCCCCCGCCTCGAAGGGCGAGTCCGACGAGGCGACCACCGAGCCGGACGCCGTCGCGCGGGACCAGCAACCTGGCCGCCGGAGGTCCACCGCATCGAAGGTCGGCAGGCGGCTCGCGCGCCTGGTCCCCGGCACCCACTGGTGACGCGGGGCGCGGTCAGCGCGGACGGATCAACGCCTGCGCCACGATGACCCGGTCCCCGTCGAAGGTGACCGCGGGCGAGCCGTGCAGGTCGTAGCCGGCGTCGAGGGCGGCGCTGACCCGCAGGCAGAACTCGGCGTCGTCGGGCCCGGTGAGGACGCGGTACCGCGGCAGTTCACTGTTGTCGGACATGCGGTCCAGTGTCCCAGGGCCCGCGGCGATCACGCGGCAAGCGGCCGCACCGATTCCGCCACCAACGCGACCACGGCCTTCGACGCGGCGCCGCAGCTCGGCGGGCGCGGGTCCAGTTCGGTCCGGGACAGCTCCACCGTCCAGGCCCTCCCGTCGCGATGGCGGACCACCGGCATCGGGCCGGACTCGTCCACCACGAGATCGGAGTCGCTCGCCGAAACCTGCTCCCGCACCGCGATCTCCGCGACCTGCCCTGGCGCGTCCCAGCAACTGCGGCCGCGTAGGCCCTCGAGTTGGACCTCGCCGCGGCCGGCCGCGATCACCGCCTCGGCGCTCTGCTGCGCACCGAGCCGCCCATAGGTGTACCCGGTCGGGAGCAGGATCATCGACGGCGCGAACCGGTGACCACCGGTGTGCGAGCACTCCCACACCGAATCCCCGAACCGCGCGGACAGCTCCGCCGCGATCGGCCTGCCGAGCACTGCGCAGCACACGTCGCGCTTGCCGTGCGCGCACACCAGGATCACCGGATCGGTCACCGGCCTGCCGATCCCCGGTGAGGACGCGGGCAGGTCGAGATCGAGGTCCAGCAGCGCGGCGGGATCGGACACCTCGAGCCGCTCGCACCAGGCGCCGGACGGATCCGAGCGCCCGATCAGCACGGTGCGCCTGCTCGGTGGCGCAGTCACCCGCCCGGGCCTGCGGATCAGGAGCAGCCGTACCCCGGCTGCCTCGGTCCGTCGCTCCAGTTCCTTGGACAGCTCGGTCCCGAGCGCCTCGCCGCCGAGCACGTCGCGCCCCCAGGCACCGGGGTGTTCGAGGCACAGCCAGCCGGTGACGTGCGCCGCGGTCCCCGGCAGCGGTTCGTCCGTCTCGGACAGCGCGGAGCAGGTCGGCGCGGTGGCTGGGTCGGTCACCCGACCATTGTGCCCGCGTCGTCACTCATGGATCTTCTTGCCCTCGGCAAACATCTGCACGAACTTCTCGATCCGGCGGGCGCGGGTCTCTGGCTTCTTCGCGTCCTGTAGCCGGTAGAAGACCGCGAAGCGGTTGACCTTGTTCAGGGTTCCGAAGAACTCCTCGGCGACGGGGACTCGAGCCAACGCGTCCAGGAAGTCCTGCGGCACGGTTGCGGTGGACTGGCCCTCGTAGGCCCGCTCCCAGCGGCCGTCCGCCCTGGCCGCCTCGATCTCCGCCAGCCCCGACGGATGCACCAGTCCCTCCGCGACCAGACGCTCGGCCTTCTCCCGGTTCCGCTTCGACCACGGGCTGCGCCTGCGCCGAGGGGTGAAACCGCGCAGCGAGAAGTCGTCGTCACACTTGCGGGCCTGACCGTCGATCCAGCCGAAGCACAGCGCGACCTCGACGGCCTCGTCCCAACTGGGGCTGGTCTGGGCCGACCCCTTCTTCGCGAGCTTGAGCCAGATGCCGGGTGAGCTGTCGTGGTGCACGGCCAGCCACTGGCGGAAGCTCGCCTGGTCCGGGAAGTGCTCGATGCTGCGTTCGACTGCCATTGCCCAACCGTAGGCGGCGACCACGACAGGGTCTTGAACAAACGCGCCCGCTACCGGCGGTCGGTCGCCATGCCCGCCCACACCCGCACGAAGCCCTGGGACAGGTACGCGAGCGCGCCGATACTCAGCACCCACTTGGTGATGCTGACCGTCGAGGTCGCGCGCACCACCGGGTCCGTGATGCGGTCGCGATGGTCGAGCAGATACAGGTCGACCACGTTCTCCACGTAGTCCGCGGCGGCGGAGACGACCGGTGCCGCGTACAGGACCCGGCGGGTGGTCGGGGACATCTCGGTGAGCTGGCCGAGCCGTTTGGCCCCAGTGCACAACGCCACCGCGTAGATCGCCGGGTGCACCATGTCGGGTCCGAAATGACTGCGGAACCGGGCGGTCTCCGCCTCGTCCATGCTGTCGAGGACGTCCCGGTAGGCCCGCGCGGACATCGCGGTCTGGGTCTTGAGGAGCTTGGGCGCGGCGGGGCCGAGCAACCGCGCGATATTGGCCTGCGAGAGCAGATACGCGGCGGACCAGCCGATGAGCTTGCCGTCGAGCGCAGTCATTGTCATATCCCGATCGTAGGATCGATGGCGATGACAAAGTCGACCCCACCCCACGGCACACCGGAGGCGGTGCTGCACCCCGACGAGGCCGCCGGGAGATTCACCGTCGCGCGGCGGCACCCCCGAGAGTCGCTGCGCCCCTTTGTCGAGTACATCTGGATCGTGCACTGGTCCGTCGACGGGGCGCACGAACAGCAGGTGCTGCCGCAACCGAAGATCCACCTCGCAGCCGAGGACGGTCGGCTGCTCGTGCACGGGGTGAGCCGCGATCCGTTCAGCCGCAAGCTGTTGGGGACCGGGCACGTGATCGGCGTGGCGTTCCGGGCGGGCGGGTTCCGGCCGTTCCTGCGTTCGAGCGTCGGCGCGCTCGAGGGCACCGTGCTGCCCGCCGGGCAGATCCTCGGTCACGACGACGCACCGGTCGCGGCGGCGGCCCTCGCCACGGTGGACGACGACGAGATGACCGCACTCGTCGAGGACTACCTCGAATCCGTTCGACCGGAACCGGATCCGTCCACCGAGACAGTGGCCGCCCTGATGGAACGGATCGACAGCGACCCGAACATCCACCGGGTCGACGAGGTGGCCGCGCTGGCCGGGATCAGCGTGCGCAGCCTGCAGAGGATGTTCACCGAGTACGTCGGAATCGGACCCAAGTGGGTGATCCAGCGCCACCGCCTGCTCGACGCCGCCGAGCGGGCACACAGCGGGCAACCGGTGGTGTGGACGGAACTGGCCGAGCGGTTGGGGTTCAGCGACCAGGCGCACCTGATCCGGGCGTTCACCGCGGCGGTCGGGACCTCGCCCGCAGCGTACGCGCGGCAGATCGGCGGCCGGTCGGAGCCGCGCGGGTAGGTGCAGGCGTCCGGGTCGGTGACCGACTGCCCGTCAGCGATTGCCCGTCTCGAGGAACGCCGTCACGGCGGCCTCGAACTGACTCGGCCGGTCGCGGTGCACGCTGTGGCCGACCTTGATCGTCACGGCATCGCAGTGCGGGATCGCGGCGGTGGCCGCGGCCAGCCGGCCCGGGTCGACCATCCCACCCGGGCCTCCGCTGATCACGAGGGTGGATGCGGTGATCTCGGACAGGTTCTGCCACCACTGCGGATTCGGTTCGCGGAACTGTGCGAGCGCGCTGCGGGTCATCGACCGGTCGAAGGCGATGACCGCGCGGGGGTGCCGGACCAGCCCGGTCACCGCATGCCAGAGTTCGACCGGAGTCGGCAGTCGGCTGCTCATCCGGCCCAGCGTCTCGCCGGTCCGGAGCGGCAGCGGCGCCTCCTCCAGGACCAGCCGCCGCACCAGGTCTGGTCGCGCCTGCGCGACCAGCGAGGCCGCGTGCCCGCCGAGCGAGTGCCCGACCAGGTCGACCCGTTCGAGCCGCAGGTGGTCGCACAGGTGCAGGACGTCGGCGCCGAACTGGGCGAACAGGTAGGACGGCGCGTGCGCGCTGCGTCCGTGGCCGCGCAGGTCGATGGCGATGACCCGGCGCCCCCGGCCGACCAGGGTCCTGGCGAACCGGTCCCAGGTGCGGTTGTCGCCGCCCATGCCGTGCACCAGGATCACCGGCACCGGATCGTCGCCACCGGAATCGCGGAAGGAGAGCTCGACGTCGTCGGCGGTCGTGGCAGTCATCAGCATCACCGTCGGCAACCGCCCTTCGAAGTTC
This sequence comes from Rhodococcus sp. NPDC059179, assembly GCF_042754885.1. Classification (NCBI taxonomy): domain Bacteria; kingdom Bacillati; phylum Actinomycetota; class Actinomycetes; order Mycobacteriales; family Nocardiaceae; genus Rhodococcus; species Rhodococcus sp. NPDC059179. The sequence continues at coordinate 76,610 of NZ_JBHZBV010000003.1, forward strand.
TGTGGCCTCGAAGTGAGGTTACCCAGACCGCTTCGCGAGAATGACCGAGGGCCGCAGGTCCAGCCGCCGCAGCAGCTGTGCGTTGACCGCCACGACCACCGTCGATGCCGACATCAGCAGCGCCCCGACCTCCATCGGGAGGGTGAAGCCCCATGGCGCGAGCACGCCGGCCGCGAGCGGCACCGAGATCAGGTTGTACCCGGCCGCCCAGGTCAGGTTCTGGATCATCTTCCGGTAGGTGGCGCGGGAGAGTTCGATCACCGACAGCACCGAGCGGGGGTCGTCGCTGGCGAGCACGACGCCCGCGGACGCGATGGCCACATCGGTGCCAGCGCCGATCGCGATCCCCACGTCGGCCTGCGCCAGCGCGGGCGCGTCGTTGACGCCGTCCCCGACCATGGCCACCTTGCGACCGGCGGACTGCAGTGCCTTGACCTTGGCGCCCTTGTCCTGTGGGAGGACCCCGGCGAAGACCTCGTCGATTCCCAGGCGCTGCGCCACGGAATGCGCGACCGCCTCCGCGTCCCCGGTGATCATGGCGACGTGCACGCCGCGCTCGTGCAGGGCGTCGATGGCCTGCTTCGATTCGGGGCGGATCTCGTCGGCGAGCGCGACGGCCCCGGCGACCGCGCCGTCCCGGATCACGTGCAGCACCGTCGAGCCCTGGCCGGACCAGTCGCCCGCCTGCGGCAGGGCGGCCAGCCCATGACCGGCGAGCATCCCCGGCCCGCCGACGCTGACCTCGCCGCCCGCGACGGTGGCGGTCACCCCGACCCCGTTACGCGCCTGGAACCCGGTTGCAGGCGGTACCGCGAGACCACGCTGCTCCGCCGCGGCGACAATGGCCCGGCCGAGCGGGTGTTCGCTGTCGCGTTCGACCGCGGCGGCCAACTCGATGACCTGGTCCTCGGTGTACCCGGTCGCGGCCGCGGCCGCGGCCGCGACGACGGCTGGCTCCCCCTTGGTGAGGGTTCCGGTCTTGTCGAACAGCACGGCATCGACCGTCCGCATCGACTCGAGGGCCCTGCGGTCGGTGATGAGCACCCCGGCGCGGGCCGCCCGCTCGGTGGCGATGGAGACGACCAGCGGGATCGCCAGGCCGAGCGCGTGCGGGCAGGCGATGACGAGAACGGTGATGGTGCGGGTGACCGCGGATTCGGGGGTACCGAGGATCAGCCAGGCGATGGCGGTGAGAACCGCGGCGCCGAGCGCGAACCAGAACAGCCAGCCCGCGGCCCGGTCCGCAAGCACCTGGGCCCGCGACGACGAGCTCTGCGCCTCGCTCACCAACCGCTGGATGCCTGCGAGCGCGGTGTCGTCTCCGACCGCGGTGATCTGCACGCGCAGTGCCGAGTCGGTGGTGACGGTGCCCGCGACGACCCGGTCGCCTGCCTCGCGCCGCACCGCAGCCGATTCGCCGGTGATCATCGACTCGTCCACGTCTGCCGCGCCGGAGACGACCGTGCCGTCCGCCGGGATCCGACCGCCTGGCCGGACGATGACCAGGTCGCCGGTCGTCAACTCGGAGGTGGGCACGGTGACCGGTTCGTCACCATCGAGCCGCTCTGCCTCATCTGGCAGCAGCGCGGCAAGCGATTCGAGCGCGCTCGAGGCCTGCCCGAGCGAGCGCATCTCGATCCAGTGCCCGAGCAGCATGATGACGATGAGAAGCGCGAGCTCCCACCAGAAGTCGAGCTCGTGGTTCAGGATCCCGAGGCTCGCGCCCCAGGACGCGACGAAGGCCACCGTGATGGCCAGCGCGATCAGGAGCATCATCCCCGGCTGGCGGGCCCTGATCTCGGCGACCGCGCCGGTGAGGAACGGCTTGCCGCCCCACACGTACATCACCGTGCCCAGGACCGGCGAGATCCAGGTGACCGGCCCGTCGTGGGGCAACGTGTACCCGATCAGGTCGGCGAACATCGCGTTGGCGAGCACCACCGGCACCGCGATCGCGAGCATGATCCAGAACAGTCGCCGGAACTGTCCGACGTGGTCGGCATGGCCGCCGCGACCGGCATGGCCCGTGTGACCGCCTCGGTCTTCATGTCCGCTGTGTTCCATGGGCAGGCCCTGACCGTGCGCGCCTGGGCCGGCGGGATCCGGGGCCATCGCCGGATCGTGCCCCGAACCGGAGGGCGCGTGATGTCCGGCATGAGTTCCGCGGTCCGAAGTCATGACACGAAGAATATACCCATTGGGGGTATGCGGCGAGGGGTAATGCGACGCGGTGCGGCGCTGCGCCCGGCTCACTCGTACACGCCTTCCACGGTCCAGACCCCCTCCGCGCAGAGCAGCAGCAACGCCTTCGGCTCGTCCAGCAGCACCTGCGCCCGGGCCGCCCGCTGCGCCGACGCCGGATCCCACCAGCGTTCGTCCACCGGCCACGGCCCCGCCCAGCCCTGCAGCTCCCACTCTCGACGCCCCCAGCGCAGCCGGACCGGCGTCGCGCTGAACGCGCCGCGCCCGGTGACCAGCACCGCCGACCCGTCCGCCCCCTCCAGCGCCACCGTCGGCCTGCCCGACAACACGGCCGAGGGCGACGGTTCGGGTAGCCGTCCAGGCCAGGGTGCGGAGGGGTCCGCTGCGGGCCGCAGCTCATCCCCGAGCGGCAGCAGGGTGACCCGCTCGAACGGCCCCCTGCCGCCGCTGAGCACGCCCACCTGAACCGCGTCACCCCCGAGCAGGCCCTGCACTCGGACCAGCGCCCGCCTGGCCCGCTCGTCCTCGGCGCCGACCCCGCCCCACAACCCCAGCTGCAGCGCGCCCGCCGCCACCACCTCCACCGGCTCGAGGCGCAACACCTCGATGCCCGCCGTCGGCCGCGACTCGCTGCGCCCGGTGAGCCAGCCGTCCAGCTGCCAACGCACCCGGTCCGCCGTGCCCTCGGGCGTGAGCGGTTCCGCGCACCGCCAGGTGCGCGAAAGGTGTTCCCCGTTACCGGTACTCGCGTGCACCAGCAGCCGGGTGCACGCCACCGCCGCGGCGGACAGCTTGGCATGCAGCCGCTCGGCCAGCGCCCGCCCAGCGAAGGCCGCGGCGTCCACCCGGTCGATCGCCGGATCACAGTGCTGTTCGACCTCCAGGTCCGGCGGCATCCGCCCCGCCGACGGCGGGCGCTCGGGCTCCCCGCGGGCGCTGCGGTGCGCCAACACCGCATCGGAGCCGAACCTGGACGCCACCGCCACCGGGGTCAGGGACGCGAAGTCTCCGATGGTCCGCAGCCCCAGCCGGTGCAGCAGGTCGACCAGGTCCGCGCGGCCCTTCCCCGCGAGGCTTGGCTCCGCGGCGAGCTCGGCAACCGGGATCGGGGCGAGGAACCCGGCACCCCCGCCCGGGGGGACCAGCGCGGCCCTGCGGGCGGCGATCACTGCGGTGGAGAGCTCGTCCGCGACCCCCACCTGACACTCCACCCCCGCCGCCGAGGCCTCGTCGATCAGTCGCTCGGCGGCCGCCGATTCGGAGCCGAAATAGCGGCTCACCCCACGCGCGGCAAGCACCAGCAGCCCGGGCCGCAGCACCTCCACGCCAGGCGCCGCCGCGTCGATCGCCGCCGCAACCGGCTCGAACAGCCGAGCGTCCCGGCCTGCATCACCGGCGAACACGTGCAGCCGCGGGCAGCGCCCCTGCGCCTCCCTCCTACGCAACCCCCTGCGCACCCCCTCCGACCGCGCGGTCGCCGAGCAGGCGACGACCCGATTGCCCAGGGTCACCGCGACGGGTTCCGTCGGGGGCAGGTCCGCCGCCGCCGCGGCGGCGATCGCCGGCCAGTCGGGACACCACAACGCCAACACCCGCGCGGAATCGGTGGCGGTCACAGCGACACCACGTCCGGGAGCGCCCCCGGCTGCCTTGGTGTCGCCTCCATCCACTCCACCCGGCCGCGAACCGGACGCAGATCGAGACGAGTGGTGCGGGGCTGGAACGCCCTGCCCCTGGCACTGACCGCCAGCCGGAGCGCGCGCAGTCGCCCGCGCCCGAGTTCGGCGCCCTGCCCCATCCCGTCGTACCCGCACACCGTGGCCTCGAGCCGGATCTCGGCGCCGTCCCAGTGCCCGCCGGTCACCACGAGGGTCGAGCCCTTGCTCCGCGCCCGCGCCACCACCGCACGCGCCCGAGAGGGCGGCACCGCGAGCCCGCCGAGACCCAGCACCACCAGGTCCAGCCCGTCGAGCAGAACGGCCGCCACCTCCACCGGGTCCGGCCCCGGGTCCGGGATCAGCGCGAGCCTGCCGAGTTCGGCGCCCATCTCGGTTGCCGCCAGCAGACCGAGCCGGGGCAGCCCGATCACCGCCGCGTGACCTCCGGCCTCCGTGACCGAGGCGAGCAGGCCGAGCAGCAGCGAACCCGCCCCCGCCACGGACACCACCGAACCCCGCGCCAGCCCCCCGCGCGGCAGCAGCGATGCCAGCGCAGGCGGAACCGGGAGCACGTCCGGCGACGAACCGGCCGGCCGCGGAAGTCCCGAGGACTCTGCAGGCTGCGACACCACGGGTCGGGCCGCCACCGATTCGCCCCGCGCGGGTACGGCTGCCATCCGGCGCCGGAGTTGCTCGAGCCGATCCTGCCTCGACAACCCGGCCAGCCCCGCCGGGCCATCGGGCCCCGCAGACTGTGCCGATTCGGCCTCCTCGGCCATCGCACCAATCACGTCACACGTCTCCCGCCGTCATTCCAGCCGCCGTTCACGGCCGGCCGATCACCCACGGGGAAGACGCGGTTATCGAACACTCTTTCGAACTTCTTCAGTAAAGACCCTCCCCCCGACATCCGTCAAGACGCCGGGAAACCGCCAGTTCAGCGTCCACTCGTGACGCCTCGACGAGCCCTCCACTAACCTCACGGATGTGACGGAGCAAGAACAGGCGCAGCGGATCGTCGGACCGGATTACCTGGTGGCGGGTCGCTATCGCCTGCGCTCCAAACTGGGCAGCGGCGGCATGGGCGCGGTCTGGCTGGCGCAGGACACGCTGCTCCACCGCGAGGTCGCCATCAAGCAGGTCACCTCGACGGCCAGGCTGACCGACGAGGCCGCGCAGGAGGTCCGGGCGCGGGCCATGCGCGAGGGCCGGATCGCGGCGAAGCTGTCCCACGACCACGCGATCGCCATGTATGACGTCGCGCTCGAGCACGGTGACCCGTGGCTGGTCATGGAGTATCTGCCCTCACGCAGCCTGGCCCAGGCCCTCAACGTCACCGAGACGCTGCCGCCGCTCCAGGTCGCGCAGATCGGGGCACAGGTGGCCGACGCCCTGGTCGACGCGCACGCGGCCGGCATCGTGCATCGTGACATCAAGCCGGGCAACATCCTCATCGCCGACCGGGGGCAGGCGGCGGGCACCGTGAAGATCAGCGATTTCGGCATCTCCAGGGCCAAGAGCGACGCCGCCCCCGCCGAGACCGGCGTGATCACCGGCACCCCAGCCTATTTCGCGCCGGAGGTTGCTCGTGGCGGCGATCCCACCGAGGCCTCTGATGTGTTCTCGCTCGGCGCCACGCTGTACACGGCCACCGAGGGCCAACCGCCGTTCGGGATCGACGAGGACTCCATCGCCCTGCTGCACCGGGTGGCAAAGGCCGAGATCATGCGGCCCGTCAAGAGCGCCGAGGTCACCGACGCGCTGCTGCACATGCTCGAGCCGGACCCCGCCCGTCGGCCCACCATGGCCCAGGCCCGCGACCTGCTCGCCTCGCTCGCCGCCGGTGCGGGCGGCAACGTCGCCTACGTCCTCGACGCACCCCTGCTGGAAGCCGACGGCACGGTTCCGTTCTGGGCCAGGCGCGGCGCCGCGACCGGGCACGGGCGCCGCTCGAACCGGCTGCCCACCAGCACCATTGCTGGCCTGCCCGCGGTCGACCAGAACGTCCCGCTCGGCAATGTCCCCCGCCCCGGTCCCAGAGTGCCGCAGGCGCCGGGCCAGGTGCCGCAACCGTCCACGGGGACGGCTCGCCACTCGGTACCCACCCCGCCGATGGCGCTCGTGTTGACGCTCATCGCGATCGCCGCCATCGCCGTTGTCGTCCTGACCGTCGCGCTTTTCAGCGCGTAGCCGATCGGGATCCTCAGTCGATCTGGCGTCGATGCGCCCAGCGGGTGAGCGCATTCCTGTTGGACTGCTGGGTCTTTCGCAGCACGTTCGAGGCGTGGGTCTCGACCGTCTTCACCGAGATCACCAGGTCCTCGGCGATCTCGCGGTAGGTGTAGCCACGGGCGAGCAGCCGCAGCACCTCCAGCTCGCGCGGGGTGAGCGAGTCCAGTTCCGGATCGAGCGGCGGCTCGGGCGCAGCGGACTTACCCGTGAACGAGTCGAGCACGAAGCCCGCCAGCCGAGGCCCGAACACCGCGTCGCCGCCTGCCACCCGGCGTACCCCGTCCGCGAGCTCGGATCCGGAGATGGTCTTGGTGACATAGCCACGCGCGCCCGCCCGGATCACCGCGATGACATCCTCGGCGGCGTCGGACACGCTGAGCGCCAGGCAGACCGGGCCCGACGCGATGCCGCCGAGGACGGCGACCCCGCCGCCGTCCGGCATGTGCACGTCCAGGAGCACCACGTCCGGCGTCGTGGCGTTGATGCCCGCGATCGCCTCGGCCACCCCGCCCGCCTCGCCGACGACCTCGATGTCCGGTTCCGAGCCCAGCTCGGCACGCACCCCGGAACGGAACACGGCGTGGTCGTCGACCAGGAATACGCGGTAGGCGGTTCCGGGAGTGGTCACCTGGGCTGCTCCTCGGGTCTGGGCCTGATCTCGGGATCGGGTTGCATCAACTGCTGCGACCACTCTAGAACAGCGGCCTCCTCCGCCGACTGCGGTACGTCGCGGCCGTCGCCCTCGCCCGGTTCGGTGTCGTGACCATTGCCATTGCGGGGCATCTGAATCCGGATCTCGGTCCCACGCCCCACTGTGGAGCGCACCTCCACCCGTCCGCCGCGGCGCTCGACCCGAGCCCTGATCGACTTGGCCAGGCCCTGCCGATCCTCCGGCACCGTCTCCACGTCGAAGCCGATACCTCGGTCGCGCACAAACACATTCACCTCGTCGGCCTCCGCCTCGGCGAACAGGTCGACGTTCGTCTCGCCGGAGTGCTTGGCGGCGTTGACCAGGGCCTCACGGGTGGCGCCCAACAATGCGGTGAAGCTCTCCTTCGACAGGCCCGACTCCGCGGCGTCCACGTCGAGCCGCACGTCGCCGACGGTGACCGGACGCACCGTGATGCCGTGCTGGTCCTCGACCTCGCCCGCGATGGTCCGCAGCGCCTCGGCCAGGCTGGCGTGCGCGGCCTCCCCGCCGTCGAACAGCCATTTACGCAGTTCGCGCTCCTGCCCACGCGCGAGCCGCATGACCTCCTGCGGACGGTCGGCCTGCTTCTGGATCAGCGCCAGGGTCTGCAGCACCGAATCGTGCAGGTGCGAAGCGATCTCCTCGCGCTCCTCGTTCCGGATCCTGGCCCCGCGCTCCTCGCTCAGATCCCGCCACATGCGCAGCCATAGTGGCACCGTCAACAATCCGGCGCCGATCAGCGTCACCACCACAGCCAGCAGCGACGATCGCAGCGAGTTCAGGTCGACGCGCGCGAGCACCACCACACCGAGCCCGATGACGATGAGGGTGGCTCCACCGAGCACCCGCGCCCAGGTCAGCACCGTGGGCCGCTGCGGAAGTCCGAGCACCGAACGCGGTCCGCCCGAATCGAACTCACGCCACACCAGCGCCGCACCGACGGCGACCACGATCACCGGGACGATCATCGAGGCTGCGCTGCCGCTCAGCAGCCACGTGAGCCCGGCCGAGAGCGCCAAACCGATCACCGCGAGGCCGAAGGCTCGGCGGCGCTCGACGGGGCTCGGGCGCTGGGTGTCCGACCCCGGCGGGGTGAAGATCCACAGCAGCCCGTACGCCACGATGCCCGCGCCTGCCAGCGCGGCCAGGAAGACGAACGCCACCCGGACCTTGAGCACGTCGATACCGAGATGATCGGCGATCCCGCCCGCGACACCGCCGACCACCCGACCGCCGACACGGCGCTCGAGGCGGGGGCTGGAGGCCTCACCCGGGGTGAGGGCACGCGAAACCGGCTGCACAACGTCGATGGTGGCACGCGTACGCCCCGGCGCGCATCAGGGTCGGACCCTGATCTCCCCCGGACACCCCGACCCGGTCGTCGGCGAAAGATCAGGGTTCTTCCCGATAGGCGCCGCGCCCCGCGCCGACGACGATGGTCACATGAGCAATCCGAGCTTCCACGAACAGCTGCACGAGTTGTGGCGCACCCGGCCGGTGCGATTGCCCAAGCAGGGGCCGATCGCGGGCGTGGCCGCGGGCATCGGTTACCGGTACTCCGTGGATCCGGTCCTGATCCGGGTCGCCTTCGCCGTGTCGACCTTCTTCGGGGGCGTCGGCATCGTCCTCTATCTCGCCTGCTGGTTGCTGCTCCCACAGGCAGGCGACCAGACCTCAGCAGCCGAGTCGCTCGTCGGCCGGGGCCGCAGCTCGGAGTCCGGCACCAAGACGGTCGTCCTCGCGGTGGCGCTGATCATCGCGTTGAGCACGCTCGGCCCGGTCGGTGTCGGGCTCGGCGGCTCGGGCCTGATCAGCCTCGCGCTCATGCTCGGCGGCCTGTGGCTGCTACATCAGCGCAGGCCGGTGCCGCCGCCGCTGCCCGCGGCCGCCTACCCGGCCGATGCCGGCTACCCGCCGCCGATCACCGGCTACCCGGGCACCTCGTTCCCTGCCTCGTATGCCACCGGCGGCTACACCATGCCGAGCGCCTACACGAACCTGCCCAAGACCTACGAGCCCTCGGCCCCGGCCACCCCGGCGCCGTCCGACCCCCTCGCCGCCGAGCAGGCGCAGGCAGCGACCTCGGGCACAGACGCCGTCACTCCGGAGGCCTCCGCGGCGGCGGCATCCGTGCAGGAACGTGCCGCCACCGGCGCGGCCACGACGGACGTTCCGCAGCCACCGTCCTGGGACCCGCTCGGCGTGGCACCCTTCGCGTGGGATCTGCCCGAGCCGACGCCCCCTGCGCCGCCCACACCCCCGAAGCAGCCGAAGTCCCGACTGACCACGACGGTGCTCGGCCTCGCCATCATCGCGGCGGCCGGCACCTGGGCGCTCAGCTCCGCCACCGGCGCGGACTGGCTCTCCCCAGCCAGGATCGGGGCGGTCGCGCTCGCGGTGATCGGCATCGGATTGCTCATCGGGGCCTTCCTGCGCAGGGGTTACGGACTGCTGGTTATCACGGGTCCGCTGATGGGTTTCGTGCTGCTGGCGTCGCTGATCGGGCCGGTGGACCTGGACAGCGCGAAAGTCGGAGAGCACCAGTGGAAGCCGCTCACGGAGGTCGACGTACAGTCCGAATACTCCACGACGGCCGGTGATTTCGCCCTCGACCTGAGCCCCATCACGCTCACGAAGGACAAGACGGTGGACATCAACAACAGCCTCGGGAGCTTCACGGTCACGGTCCCCCCGAACATGGACGTCAAGAACACCTGCTCGGTGACGTTCGGGGAGGCGAAATGCCTTCCCGAGGGCATCGACGGCGGCGCCGACGGAATCGGCGGCCCCGTGCTGACGCTCAACATGACCGGCGGTGCCGGAGAACTGGTGGTGAACCGTGGTTGAGAACCCCGAAACCGACGTGAAGGCCGGCACGCGCCGCCCCTCCGCCCTGCTACTGCTGGCGGGTCTGGCCGCGCTGCTGGTCAGCGGGTGGGCCCTGATCGGACCGGATCGCTTCGAATCCCTTGGCGACGCCCAGTTCCGGTGGATCCTCGTGATCGCCGCGGTGGCGGTCGGGGTGATCCTCGTCTTCGCCCCCGGCCGTCGAAAGTAGTGTCACCCACGTGACCCTGACGGTTCCCACCTCCTACGGCGTCCGGGTGCGGTCATACGCTCCGGACGCCGAGGCGTGGTTGCGGGAGCTGCCTGCCCTCGTCGCGCGCCACCTGGACGAGTGGGGGCTCACCAGGGACGGAACGCAGGTCTGGCACGGCAACGTCGCCATCGTGATCCCGGTTCTGCTCCCCGACCGCACCCCCGCCGCACTCAAGGTCTCGTACCCGAGCTCGGAGTCCGAACTGGAGTCGGAGGCACTCGAGCGCTGGGACGGCAGCGGCGCGGTCCGCATGCTGCGTGCGGACCCCGCACATCAAGTGATTCTCCTCGAACGCCTGGATCAGACCCGGTCGCTGATGAACGTACCGGTGCCGCAGGCGATCCCGATCTGGGGTGCGCTGATGCGCGGCCTGTCGAGCGTCGCACCCGGGGACGGCTTCGACGCACTGCCGGAACTCGCCGCGCGCTGGGAGACCGACCTGCCGCAGCTGTGGCGGCGACTCGGCAGGCCCTGTCCCGAATGGCTCGTCGCCGAGGCCGTCACGATATGCCGGGAACCGGCGGGCCGGTCCGTGCTGGTGCACACCGACCTACACTTCGAGAACATCCTCGCCGGGCCGGACGGCTGGCGGGCCATCGACCCCAAACCCCTGGCCGCGATCGGCGAGTTCGCGGTCGCACCGATGCTCTGGAATCGGTTGGCGGAACTGGGCTCTCGCCGGGGCGACGGACTCCGGGCGCGCTGCGACGACCTCGCCGACTCCGCCGGGCTCGACCGCGAGCTGTCGCGACGCTGGTCGATCGCGCGCGAGGTCGACAACTACCTCGACTACCTGAGCAGCGGCGAGACCACGGATGCGGAGCGTTCGCTGTGGGTCGCGACCGCGCTCGCCTGCCGCGAGGATCCGGGCGTCGACCCGTCCGCGCTTGCCGCACCCTGAATCACAGGAGCGGAGCCCGCGCACCGACCATGACACAACCCCGAGTCCGTCCGGCGAAAGATCGGGGTGCTTCCCGATGGTGCGCGCCGCGTTCCTCCGACAGCATTGATCCCATGACCACACACGAGACCGAGACGACGAAGCCGAAAGACTCCTTCCTTCAGGATCTTCCGACGCGACTGCCCGAGCAGGGCATGATCGCGGGCGTCAGCGCGGGCGTCGCGCAGCGACTGAACGTGAGCACGTCGAGTGTCCGATTGGCGCTGCTGCTCTCGTTGCTGTTCGCAGGCGCTGGCGTCCCCGTCTACCTGGCCGCCTGGCTGCTCATGCGCAAGCCCGACGAGACCCGCTCGATGGGCGAGACCCTGCTCGACAACGGCGTCGGCGGCGAGTCCAAGACCACCGCGATCGTGCTGGCCGCCGCGACGGCGATCACCGCGATCGGCTGCGCACTACCCGTCGGCGCAGGCCTACTCGGCATGGGCCTGCTCGTCGGCGGCTATCTCTACCTGGACAGCCGAAAGTAACTGTGCGTCACTCCCACTCGATGGTGCCCGGCGGCTTGCTGGTCACGTCCAGCACCACCCGGTTCACCTCGGCCACCTCGTTGGTGATGCGGGTCGAGATCCGCTCGAGCACGTCGTACGGCAACCGCGTCCAGTCCGCGGTCATGGCGTCCTCGCTGGAGACCGGCCGCAGCACGATGGGGTGGCCGTAGGTGCGGCCGTCGCCCTGCACGCCGACGCTGCGCACGTCGGCCAGCAGCACCACCGGGCACTGCCAGATCTGACCGTCCAGGCCCGCGGCCGTGAGCTCTTCGCGCGCAATGGAATCCGCCTGGCGCAGCGTGTCCAGCCGGTCCCGGTCGACCGAGCCGACGATGCGGATCGCGAGTCCGGGGCCGGGGAACGGCTGCCGGGCGACGATCTCCTCGGGCAGACCGAGGGCGCGTCCGACGGCGCGGACCTCGTCCTTGAACAGCAGCCGCAGCGGCTCGACCAGCTTGAACTGCAGGTCCTCCGGCAGGCCGCCGACATTGTGGTGGCTCTTGATATTCGCGGTGCCGGTGCCGCCGCCGGACTCCACCACGTCCGGGTACAGGGTGCCCTGCACCAGGAAGTCGACCGTCTCGCCGTGCGCGGCACTCTCGCCGAGCACCTCGGAGACGGCGCCCTCGAAGCTGCGGATGAACTCGCGGCCGATGATCTTGCGCTTGGTCTCCGGATCGGAGACGCCCTCGAGCTCGCCGAGGAAGGTGTCGACCGCGTCGACGGTGATCAGCTTCGCGCCGGTGGCCGCCACGAAGTCCTGCTGGACCTGTTCGCGCTCGCCCGCCCGCAGCAGGCCGTGGTCGACGAACACACAGGTGAGCTTGTCACCGATCGCACGCTGGACGAGCGCCGCCGCCACCGCGGAGTCGACGCCGCCGGACAGCCCGCAGATCGCCTGGCCGTCGCCGACCTGCTCACGGACCTGCTCGATCAGCGACTCGGCGATGTTCGCGGCGGTCCAGGTGGACGGGATGCCCGCGATCTCGTGCAGGAAGCGGCTCAGGACCTGCTGGCCGTGCGGGGAATGCAGCACCTCAGGGTGGTACTGGACACCCGCGAGGCGGCGGGCACGGTCCTCGAACGCGGCGACGGGCGCGCCCGCGCTGGTGGCGGTCACCTCGAAGCCCTTGGGCGCATCGGTGACCGCGTCGCCGTGGCTCATCCACACCGGCTGGGTGGTGGGCAGGCCCTCGTGCAGCACGCCGCCGTCCACGCTGAGCTGGGTGCGTCCGTACTCGCGGGTCCCGGTGTGGGTGACGGTGCCGCCGAGGGCCCCCGCCATCGCCTGGAACCCATAGCAGATGCCGAAGACCGGGATGTCGTGGTCGAAGAGCCGGGCGTCCAGCTGCGGGGCGCCGTCCTCGTACACGCTCGACGGACCGCCGGACAGGATCACCGCGAGCGGCTTGCGCTCGACGATCTCCTCGATGGTCGCCGTGTGCGGGACCACCTCCGAGTAGACGTTCGCCTCCCGCACCCGGCGAGCGATCAGCTGCGCGTACTGCGCCCCGAAGTCGACGACGAGAACGGGCTGCTGCTGAGTGGGGCCGGAGTGCTGGGTATCTGCCACGCCCTCAGTCTAATCGGCCCAGCTCGCCAGCCCCGCGCACCCCATGACCGGCTTCACCGGCTCCCGAACGCCGGAAGCCCCCGACCGCGCGGGCCGGGGGCTTCCGGGGGCGAACTGCGGTCAGGCCGCGCCGGTTCCGGTCTTCTCCTGCGCCTTACCGCTGCCCTCATGAGCGGCACCGCCGCTGACCTCATGAGCGGCACCGCCGCTGCGAATCTCCACGATCGGCAGCACCAACGCAGCGGGCGCACTCGCGGGCACCACCGGGCTGTTGGGCTCGACCGGGTTGATCCGCCGGTAGCCCTCGCCCTGCGCCGGGCGCAGATCCTGCTCGCCCTTGTTCGGCCACAGCGACGCGGCGCGCTCGGCCTGCGCGCTGATCGTCAGCGACGGGTTCACGCCCAGGTTCGCGGACACCGAGGAGCCGTCCACGACACTGAGCGTCGGGTAGCCGTACACCCGCTGGTACGGGTCGATGACGCCGTGCTCGCGGTCCTTGCCGATCGCGCAGCCGCCGAGGAAGTGCGCGGTCAGCGGGATGTTGAAGATCTCACCCCAGGTGCCGCCCGCGACGCCGTCGATCTTCTCCGCGATCCGCCGGGTGGCGTCGTTACCCGCCGGGATCCACGTCGGGTTCGGCTCGCCGTGCCCCTGCCTGCTGGTCACCTTGCGGCCGAACACCCCACGCTTGGTGTAGGTGGTGATCGAGTTGTCCAGGTTCTGCATGACCAGGGCGATGATGGTGCGCTCGCTCCAGTTCTTCACCGTGAGCATGCGAAGCATCTGCATCGGGTTCTTCGCGACGATGCCGAGGAACTTCACCCAGCGGGGGGTGCTGCCGCCGCCGTCGGTCATCAGTGTCTGCAGCAGTCCCATCGCGTTCGAGCCCTTGCCGTAGCGCACCGGCTCGATGTGGGTGTCCGCGGTCGGGTGGAACGAGGAGGTGATGGCGACGCCCTTGGTCAGGTCCATCGCCGGGTCCACCTTCAACTTGCCCGCGCCGACGATCGATTCGGAGTTGGTGCGGGTGAGCTCGCCGAGCGTGTCGGACAGACGCGGCAGCGAGCCGGTGTCCTTCATCTTGTGCATCAGGTGCTGGGTGCCCCAGGTGCCGGCGGCGAGCACGACGTTCTGCGCGGTGTAGGTCTTGTGGTTCTTGCGGATCTTGGCACCGGTGCGCCGGGTCACCACGTCCCAGCTCCCGTCAGAGGCCTCGTGCAGCCCGGTGACCGTGGTCATCGGGATGATGGTGGCCCCCGCCTTCTCGGCGAGGCCCAGGTAGTTCTTCACCAGGGTGTTCTTGGCACCGTGCCGGCAGCCGGTCATGCACTCGCCGCACTCGATGCATCCGGTGCGGTCCGGGCCCACGCCGCCGAAGTACGGGTCCGGGACGGTCTTCCCCGGCTCGCCGAAGAAGACGCCGACCGGGGTCTGAATGAAGGTGTCGCCGACGCCCATGTCCTCGGCCACCGACTTGATGACCTCGTCGGCGGGGGTCATGTGCGGGTTCTGCACGACACCGAGCATCTTGCGGGCCTGGTCGTAGTACGGGCTGAGCTCGTCGTGCCAGTCCGTGATGTCACGCCACTGCGGGTCCTCGAAGAAGGAGGCGGGCGGCTTGTAGAGCGTATTGGCGTAGTTCAGCGATCCACCGCCGACGCCTGCGCCCGCGAGGATCAGCACGTCGCGCAGCAGGTGCACGCGCTGGATGCCGTAGCAGCCGAGCGCGGGTGCCCAGAGGAACCGCTTCAGGTCCCAGCTGGTCTTCGCGAAATCAGCGTCCCCGTACCGACGCCCCGCCTCGAGAATCCCGACCCGATATCCCTTCTCCACCAGCCGCAGCGCCGTCACGCTGCCGCCGAAGCCGGACCCGACGATCAGGACATCAAAGTCCGTTGCACGCTTGCCCATCTGGACACCTCCACCATGAACCTGGATTGGTTACCCGCCAGTATGCACCGGCCGCATGTGACCGATGCCACAAGGGTGGCCTAACTGTAACGACAGGTATCAGGAACGGCAGCGGGGTCGGGGCCACACGCGAACGGACCGCTGGGTTCGTGGTGAACCCGAACGGTCCGTTCGGTCAGAAATGGGCGCCGGACACGACGCAGGTGGGTCAGGCCCGGACGGTGAGTCCGACCTTCTGGAACTCCTTGAGGTCCGAGTAGCCGGACTTCGCCATCGAGCGTCGGAGGCCTCCGACCAGGTTCAGCGACCCGTACGGATCGTCCGACGGCCCGGTCAGGACGCGGTCGAGGGACGGGCGCTCGCCCGCCGCGACCGGCAGCAGCGCGCCACGCGGCACCGACGGGTGCGCGGCAGCCGACGGCCAGAACCAGCCGCCACCCGGGGCCTCCGCCGCGACCGCGAGGGGCGCGCCGAGGACCGCGGCGTCCGCGCCACAGGCGATGGCCTTGGCCAGATCGCCCGAGGTGCTGATGTCGCCGTCCGCGATGACGTGCACGTAGCGCCCGCCGGTCTCGTCGAGGTAGTCCCGACGCGCGGCCGCGGCGTCCGCGATCGCGGTGGCCATGTGCACCCCGATGCCCAGCACCTCGCCGGTCGTCGTGGCGCCCTCGGTGGAGCCGTAGCCGACGATGACACCCGCGGCGCCGGTGCGCATCAGGTGCAGCGCGGTGCGGTGATCGCTCACACCGCCCGCGATCACCGGGACGTCGAGCTCGGAGATGAACGTCTTGAGGTTCAGCGGCTCGCTCTCGCCGTGCGCGACGTGCTCGGCCGAGATGATCGTGCCGTGGATCACCAGCAGGTCGATCCCGGCCTTCACCAGCTCCGGGGTCAGCGCGCGCGCGTTCTGCGGGCTGACCCGGACCGCGGTGGTGACCCCGGCGTCACGCACCTGCGCGACGGCCGCCGCGAGCAGGTGCGGCTGGATCGGCGCCGCGTGCAGCTCCTGGAGCCTGGCGATCGGCGCGTCCGGGTCGTCGTCCGTCTCGGCGAGGTGGACCAACTCGGCGAGCTTCGACTCGACGTCGGCATGCCGACCCCACAGGCCCTCGCCGTTGATCACGCCGAGCCCACCGCGCTTGCCGAGCTCGATCGCGAACGAGGGCGAGACCAGGGCATCGGTCGGGTGCGCGAGCACCGGGATGTCGAAGCGGTACGCATCGAGCTGCCACGCCGTCGACACCTCCTTGGAGGACCTGGTCCGGCGGGAGGGGACGATGTCGATGTCGTCCAGCTCGTAGGTGCGACGGGCGGTTCTGCCCATGCCGATCTCAACGAGGTCGCGCACGCGCGCCCCTTTCTTCGATTGTGTGGGTGCTAGCGGGCAGCGTAGTTCGGAGCTTCGACCGTCATGGTGATGTCGTGCGGGTGGCTCTCCTTGAGGCCCGCGGCGGTGATCTGCACGAACTGCGCGTTCTGCAGCTCCTCGATCGTGCCGGAGCCGGTGTAGCCCATGGCGGCGCGCAGGCCACCGGTGAGCTGGTGGATCACCTGGGTCAGCGGGCCGCGGAACGGCACCCGACCCTCGATGCCCTCGGGGACGAGCTTGTCCTCGGCGAGCACGTCGTCCTGGAAGTAGCGGTCCTTGGAATAGGACTTGCCCTGCCCGCGGCTCTGCATCGCGCCGAGCGAACCCATGCCGCGGTAGCTCTTGAACTGCTTGCCGCCGACCAGGATCAGCTCGCCGGGAGACTCGGCGGTACCGGCGAGGAGCGAGCCGAGCATGGCGGTCGAGGCGCCCGCGGCGAGGGCCTTGGCGATGTCGCCGGAGAACTGCAGGCCTCCGTCGGCGATCACCGGCACCCCGAGCGCCTTCGCCGCGGCGGTGGCCTCGAGGATCGCGGTGATCTGCGGGGCTCCGACGCCCGCGATGACGCGAGTGGTGCAGATGGAGCCCGGTCCGACGCCCACCTTGACCGCGTCCGCGCCGGCCTCGATGAGCGCGAGCGCGCCCGCTCGGGTCGCGACGTTGCCGCCGATGAGCTGAACCCGGTCGCCGACCTCGGCCTTGATCTTGGTGATCATCTCGAGCACGTTGATGGAGTGGCCGTGTGCGCTGTCCACCACCAGCACGTCGGCGCCTGCGTCGGTCAGGGACATCGCGCGCGCCCAGGCATCGTCGCCGACGCCGACAGCGGCGCCGACCAGCAGCCGGCCGTCGCGGTCCTTGGTGGCGTCGGGGTGCTGCTCGGTCTTGACGAAGTCCTTGACGGTGATCAGGCCGGTCAGCTTGCCCTGCCCGTCGACGATCGGCAGCTTCTCGATCTTGTGCCTGCGCAGCAGGCCGAGCGCGGCCTCGGCCGTGACGCCCTCGCGGGCGGTGATCAGCGGGGCCGGGGTCATGATCTCGGCGACCGGCCGGTTCTGGTCGACCTCGAAACGCATGTCGCGGTTGGTGATGATGCCCACCAGCTGGCCGCGGTCGTCGGTGACGGGGAGCCCGGAGATCCGGAAGCGCGCGCAGGTGGCGTCCACCTCGGCGAGGGTGTCGGTCGGCTTGCAGGTGACCGGGTCGGTGACCATGCCCGCCTCGGACCGCTTGACCGTCTCGACCTGGCCTGCCTGAGCCTCCGCCGACAGGTTCCGGTGCAGCACGCCCATGCCGCCGGCCCGCGCCATCGCGATCGCCATCCGCGACTCGGTGACGGTGTCCATCGCCGAACTCACCAGCGGCACCCGCAGCCGGATGTCGCGGGTGAGCTGGCTGGAGGTGTCGACCTGGCTCGGGATCACGTCCGACGCGGCGGGCAGCAGCAGCACGTCATCGAAGGTGAGTCCCAGCATCGCAACCTTGTCGGGGTCGTCACCGCCGGTACGCACGTGCCCTCCGGAAATACTCATGCGGCTCGGGACCTTTCCTGGAACTGTGTTGCGGCACACCTGGTTGGGGGCGTCGATCCCCCGCGGCGCGGATAAGTCGTGAATGCTCGGGAAGGGGCGAACTATTCCCTTGACCCGCACACCATGGTATCGGCTGCACACGGGTGCGAGCGAACGCGGTGAGTGTGACGGCTGGCGCAGACCCGCATGCGCTGCGTACCGTGGACCTGTGCGTGATCAATTGCCCCCCGGTCTCCCGCCGGATCCGTTCGCCGGTGACCCCTCCGATCCGTCGGCCGCGCTCGACGCGATCGAGCCGGGTCAGCCCCTCGACCCCCATGAGCGACTGGCCGTGGAGGAGGACCTCGCCGACCTCGCCGTCTACGAGGCACTGCTGGGTCATCGCGGTATCCGCGGGCTCGTCGTGTGCTGCGACGACTGCCAGCAGGATCACTACCACGACTGGGACATGCTGCGCGCCAACCTGCTGCAGCTGCTCGTGGACGGCACCGTGCGTCCGCACGAGCCGGCCTACGACCCGGTCCCCGAGGCCTACGTCACGTGGGACTACTGCCGCGGCTACGCGGACGCATCGATGAACGAGGCGCTGCACGGCGACGGCTTCGACGCCTGAACCGCGACTGACACACACCGCGATACACCGACGAACGGCCCGACAAGGATTCACCTTGTCGGGCCGTTCGTGTGTGGTCTCAGCGCGTTGTTGCTCAGATCAGCTGGGTGCGACGTCCGACGTCAGGTCCCGCGGGGCGGGCGTGTTCTGGGTCGTCGGCTCGACCCTCGGGGTGGTCTGCACAGGCGGATCGGTCGTCTGCACCGGCGGGATTGTCGTATCCACCGGCGGGACGATGGTCTCGATCGGCGGCAGCGTGATCGTCGGCAGCGTGATCGGCGGCACCACCGTCTCCTCCGGCGGGAGGGTCGGCAGGCTCGGGACCGTCGGAACCGTGGTCGGCAGCACCGGCAGGGTCACCGAGGTGCCCGGCAACGTCACGCCCGGCACCACCGGCAGCCCGGAGATCGTCCCCGGGTCCGAGGGCGGCGTGGTCGTCGTCGGGGGTGTGGTCTTGACGACGTCGGCCATCAGCCGGTCCCGCCAGGCCGTCAGCTCGTCCCGCTTGGCCGACTCGCTCACGTCACCGACCCGCTTGTTCGCGGATTCCAGCACCGTCAGCGCAGCCTCCGGGTCACCCGCCTGGATGAGGCGCTCGGCCTCCTCCAGGCTGGTGGTCGTGTCGATGCCCGCGACGGTCGAGTTGGCGCGCTCGGTGAACACGACCTCCTTGACCTTCCACAGCGGGTCGCCGGGAACGGCGTTGTAGGAGAAGACGGTCAGCCCGGCCATCACCACGGCAACGGCAGCGGCCGCGCCCGCGATCGGCCGGAGCAGCCGCAGGCCCGACCGGTGCGGGCGCAGCGGGGCGATCGTCGCCAACTCACGGTCAACGGCGGCGGCCACCTGGTCGAGGTTCGGTTCGGCGGGCATCGCTGGGGCAAGGATCTCGGCACGCCACGCGGTCAGCAGGGTGGCGAGCTCGAACTCCTCGGGGCTGTTCGTCGCGACCGGACCGTCACCGGCGATCGCGTCGATCAGTGCATCGTCGCGTGCGATGGCGGCGAAGTCGACCGCTGTCGCGTCGGTGTCTCCGAAGGACGACGCGTCCGGGGTGAGGTCGGCACCGGACGTGCCCTGCTGCGATCCCTCGTGGTCCCCACCGCGCTTGCTGCCCCTAGCCATACATCTCACCCGCTTTCGCAACTTCGTTCTTCAATTTCGCGAGCGCCCGGTGTTGGGCGACGCGTACTGCTCCGGCCGTGCTTCCAACGGCTGCCGCCGTCTCCTCCGCGGACAGTCCGACAACCAACCGCAAGACCAAGATCTCCCGATGCTTCTCGGGAAGGGTTCCCAGTAGTGCGCTCATCTGCCGGGTGGTCTCCGAGTCCAAAGCCAGCTTCTCGGGTCCCTCGTCGGTGGAGATGACATCTGGTACCTCGGCCATCGACTCCGCTTTGTTACGCCCGGCGTTCCGATGCGCGTCGGCCACCTTGTGCGCAGCGATGCCGTACACGAATGCCATGAACGGTCGGCCCTGATCCTGATACCGCGGCAAGGCGGTCATCACTGCCAGGCACACCTCCTGCGCCACGTCATCCGCGGACAGTTGTCCCCTTTCCGCGGCTCCGACCCGTGATCGGCAGTAACGCACAACCAAGGGTCGAACACTCTCCAGCACTCGAGACAAGGCAACTCGATCGCCCTGCGCTGCCGCAGCGACGGCTGAGTCCAACTCCTCGCTCGTATTAGTCATCGTCAGAGAGATTCCTGGCGTTACAGTGGCGCCCGCTCCAGAGCGCTCCCACCCGGCGGTGGAACGCTTGAAGGATAGCGACTGTCACTCACAGTTCCCTGAATCGGCCACCGCGGTCGGTGATTTGCCGTCGACAGTCGTCCCGGATCGCCGCCGCCTCCGCGGTGGGACGGACTCCGTTGACAAGCATCGCCGCCGCCCATCGCAGCGGCAACAACCCGTGCTCCGCGCATCGATCGAGCACCTGTTCGCCCAGATCAACCGCCGAAGAGGGGTTCGGGCCCGCACTATGGGCGGCCGCCAACAGCAAATCCGACTTCACCCGGTGCCGCACCGAGTCGGCGGCAAGGGCCAGTTCGACGGCGGTGCTCGCGTGCCGACGCGCCAACTCGGCGTTTCCCGACGCCAACGCGATCTCGGCGCTCACCCAGTTCAGCCGGATGCGCTGACGCCACAGGCCGGGATCGTTCCCGACGAGCGGCGCACACCGTTCGAGCAGGGCGGTGCCGAGCGCGAGCCGTCCGCAGCCGAGCGCGTCCGCGGCCAGCCCGGTCAGCGCGTCACATCGGGCGGCGGCGATCGCCGTCGGCAGCTCGTCTCGGCCCGCCTGGCCGCCGAGGATCGCCAGCGCGCGGCCGTCGAAGCCGGCCGCCAGCCGATGCCACCCGAGCTGCCTGAGCAACGACGCCTCCGTACTCAACGCCAGCGACGCGATGTCCCGCGATGCAGGACGGCCCTCCCCGCGCGCGAAGCGCCTGCTCCCGATGCGCGAGAGTTCGGTGCGGGCAGCCGCGTAGCGACCCTGCCCACCGAGCGCCACCGCCCTGAGCCAGTGCTGCTGTTGGTCGGCGGCGGCAGGCAACGGGGCCAACCCGGGCTGTTCGCCGAAAGCGGCGTCGATCAGTGTCCCCACCGGGCCAAGGGTAGGTCCCCCATCGACGTCGACACTGCGCACCCCACCCGTGCCCGAATACTCATTCGCGCCGGGTTTGTCGAGAGTTACCAACGCATCAATGTAATTCAAGACCGAATCAGGCAACTGATTCAACGTCGGGTTTGTGGCATTTGTGTTAATCAAAAATCTCGGTGCCCGCATGGCCACTGACAGCATCCATACGGCCCCACCTTCCTGGACGGTCGACCAAAAACCGCTCTTCAGGGACACTCGGCCGACGGCTGAGGGCGCGCGGCCCGGCCATCCGCGACGGAACCAATCACGATGAGGTGTCGTTGTCTATGAACGGAACGTTAATTTCTCGTGCGCAGACTATGGAAATCGCCACTTGGAGAACTATTGACTCGTTTTCCGCAATACCTCTAACGTTACCGAGACGAATTGTTTTCAGACCTGGACGATCTTCAGGTGCATGGATGGACAGGAGCTGGCATGCCACAGCCGAATCACCTCCCCGGACCGAACGCCGATATCTGGGACTGGCAGATGCACGGCCTGTGCCGCGGAGTCGACTCCGCAATGTTCTTCCATCCGGATGGCGAGCGGGGCCGGGCCCGCACCCAACGCGAGACGCGCGCCAAGGAGATGTGCCACCAGTGCCCGGTGCTCACGCAGTGCCGCAGCCACGCCCTCAGTGTCAGCGAGCCGTACGGGATCTGGGGCGGCATGTCCGAGACCGAACGCGAGATGCACGCACGTAGGGGTCGCCACCGCATCGCGGTGTAGACGGTCGCCCCCGATTTCGGCGCGGTCCCGGAAGACCGGGGCCGCGCCGGGATCGTTCACCAATCCATCGCACGCCTCGCTCCGAATGCCTTCCCGACAGCACTCGCACCACAATCGGGAAGGCAGCCCCATGAGTATCGACACCGCCCGCATCTTCGCCGTCGCCGTCGCCGCATCGGTGACCCTGATCGGCGTCTCGGCGTGTTCCTCCGACAGCAACGACTCCTCCCCCGCCGCCTCGCCGTCCAGTGACGCCATGTCACCGGAGGCGATGGCCGATCCCGCCGCGAATCTGGTCGGACCCGGCTGCGCCGAGTACGCCGCCGCCGTGCCGCAGGGCGGCGGCTCGATCTCGGGCATGGCCAAGGATCCGGTTGCCGTCGCAGCCTCCAACAACCCACTGCTCACCACCCTGGTGTCCGCAGTCTCCGGAAAGCTCAACCCCGATGTGAATCTCGTGGACACCCTCAACGGTGGACAGTTCACCGTGTTCGCACCGGTCGATGACGCGTTCGGCAAGGTCGATCCGGCCACCATCGACACCCTCAAGACCGACGACGCGCTGCTGACCACGGTCCTCACGTACCACGTGGTGCCGGGCCGGATCGCACCGAGCGAGATCGCCGGGCCGCACCCGACCGTCGAGGGTGGCACGGTGACCGTGACCGGGTCCGGGGACGCCCTCAAGGTGAACGACGCGAACGTCATCTGCGGCGGCGTGAGCACCGCGAATGCCACCGTCTACCTCATCGATTCGGTCCTGATGCCCCGGTAGTGGGCCGCAGACGCACCGGCAGCCCATTCCCGAATGGCCCATTCGGTCACTCTGACTGACCGAATGCGCCATTCGGGAGCCGTTCGCGGGACACGTGGCCGACCGAGAACACGGGGCAGAACGAAGGGAGGGGACGGCGATGGGCGCTACGGTGATCGTTGATGGACGGAATCGCACGATGGTGACGGGCCCGGGGTCGACGGGGTCCGGCGCCGCACCCGATCACAACACCGGTGGGGCGACGTGTCCGACGGACAGCGGGCACGCGCACGACTCCCGTCAGGCCGAGGCGGCCGAACTGGCAGCCCTGCTCTCCCGCGCCGCCGACGGGGACGCGAGTTCGTTCGCCGAGCTCTACGACCGGACCTGCGTCCGGGTCTACGGAATGGTGCTGCGGGTGCTGCGCGATCCCGGCTTCGCGGAAGAGACCACCCAGGAGGTCTACCTTCAGCTCTGGCGCACCGCGGACGGGTTCGACGCGGCCAGGGGTTCCGCGGTGTCCTGGCTGATGACCCTCGCGCACCGCAGGGCCGTCGACCGGGTCCGGTCGGAACAGTCGCACTCGAACCGCGAGGTGGTCTACGAGTCGCGGAACCGCGGCAGCGAGTTCGACGAGGTCGCCGAGGAGGTCACCGGGCGGCTCGACCGGCAGGCCGTGATCGACTGCCTCGGCGCCCTCACGCCGGTGCAACGCGAGTCGGTCGCGCTCGCCTACTACGGCGGACGCACCTACCGTGAGGTGGCCGCGCAGCTCGGGGTGGCGCTGCCGACCGTCAAGACCCGGATCCGGGACGGACTGGTTCGGCTCAGAGGATGCCTGGGGGTGCAGTGATGAACGACGACCAGATCGACCTGGCCCACGCCTACGCCCTGGACACCCTGGACGCGGACGACCGCCGTGCGGTCGAGCAGCTGCTGGCGACCGCCGACGACGAGCTGCGGGCCGACTTCGAGACGGTGGTGCGCCAGACCTGGGAGACGATGGCCGCGGTCGCGGCCGCGCGTCCCACCGCCCCGCCCGAGGGGCTCCGCGAACGACTGCTGACACAGATCGCGGCGGAGGGCCAGGCCCGTGCTCCGATCCCGCTGGCCGACCGACGGACCCGCACCGCCCGCTGGAGGCTTGCGGCCGGCGCCGTGGCCGCCGCCGCCGCGCTGCTCGCGGGCGGGGTGTTCATCGGCCAGCAGCTGCGCGAGACTGCCCCGCCTCAGCCGGTGGCGGCACAGGTGATGACCGCCCCTGACGTCCGGACGTCGTCGACCGCGGTGCCGTCCGGCGGCTCGGCCACGGTCGCCTACTCCAGGTCGGCCGACGCGGCGGTGCTGATGATGAACAGTGTCACCCCGCCCGCTTCGGACACCGTCTACCAGATGTGGCTCATCGCGGGTACCGGAGCGCCCGTGTCGGCGGGCACCATGGCGCCGGACCAGGTGTCGCCCTCGACGGTCGCGGTGCTCGACGATCTCGACGGCGCCTCGTTGCTGGCCTTCACCGTGGAACCGTCCGGCGGTTCGGAGCAGCCGACCTCCGACGTGTTCGCGTCGCTGCCACTGGGCTGAATGTCGCTGCCACTGGGCTGAATGTCGCTGCCGCTGGGCTGAATGTCGCTGCCGCTGGGCTGAAACCGACAGGCCCCCTGACGATCTCGTCCGAGGGCCTGTCGTCGGTCACCCGAGGGTGCCGGTGGAACTAGTGGCTGTGGCCGTGGCCGTGGCCCGCGTCCGCGGGGGCCTCGAACGGCTTCTCCACCACGGAGGCCTCGGTGGTGAGCACCATGCGCGCGACGGAGGCCGCGTTGACCACCGCGGAGCGGGTGACCTTGACCGGGTCCACCACACCGTCGGCGAGCAGGTCGCCGTAGGTGAGGGTGGCGGCGTTGAAGCCGTGGCCCTTGGGCGCGTCCGCGACCTTGCTGACCACGACCGAACCGTCGACACCGGCATTGGTGGCGATCCAGAACAGCGGGGCCGACAGCGCCGCGCGCACTACCTCGACACCGGTCGCCTCGTCACCGGAGAGCGACGCGGCCAATGCGCCGAGCACCTGTCCGGCCTGCACGAGCGCGGAGCCGCC
This sequence comes from Rhodococcus sp. NPDC059179, assembly GCF_042754885.1. NCBI lineage: Bacteria > Bacillati > Actinomycetota > Actinomycetes > Mycobacteriales > Nocardiaceae > Rhodococcus > Rhodococcus sp. NPDC059179. Next base: position 101,166 of record NZ_JBHZBV010000003.1, read on the forward strand.
GCCGGGCACGATGCCCTCCTCGACCGCGGCCTTGGCCGCGTTGACGGCATCCTCGACGCGGAACTTGCGCTCCTTCAGCTCGGTCTCGGTTGCGGCGCCGACCTTGATCACCGCGACGCCACCGGACAGCTTGGCGAGGCGCTCCTCGAGCTTCTCACGGTCCCAGTCGGAGTCGCTGTTCTCGATCTCGCGACGCAGCTGTCCGACCCGGGCCTCGATGTCCGCCTCGGTGCCAGCACCGTCGACGATGGTGGTCTCGTCCTTGGTGACGACGACGCGACGGGCGCTGCCGAGCAGCTCCAGTCCGGCCTCCTTGAGGGTCAGGCCCACGTCGGAGTTGATCACGGTGCCCGCGGTGACGACCGCGAGATCGTCCAGGAACGCCTTGCGACGGTCACCGAAGAACGGCGCCTTGACCGCGACGGCCTTGATCGTCTTGCGGATGGAGTTCACCACCAGGGTGGAGAGCACCTCGCCCTCGACGTCCTCGGCGATGATCAGCAGCGGCTTGCCCGCCTCGGCGACCTTCTCGAGCAGCGGCAGGAAGTCCGGCAACGAGCTGATCTTCTCGCGGAAGAGCAGGATCAGCGCGTCCTCGAAGATCGCCTGCTGCGCGTCGATGTCGGTGACGAAGTACGGCGAGAGGTAGCCCTTGTCGAACTGCACGCCCTCGGTGACGACGAGCTCGGTCTGCAGGGTCGAGGACTCCTCGACGGTGACGACGCCATCGACGCCGACCCGGGTCATCGCCTCGCCGACGAGCTCACCGATTTCCTCGTCGCGAGACGAGACGGTGGCGACCTGAGCGATCGCATCCTTGCCCTCGACGGGGGTGGCGGCCGCGATCAATGCCTCCGACACGGCGTCGGCAGCCTGGGCGATGCCCGCACCGAGAGAGATCGGGTTGGCGCCTGCCGCAACGTTCTTCATGCCGCCGTGGATCAGTGCCTGCGCCAGCACCGTCGCCGTGGTGGTGCCGTCGCCCGCCACGTCATTGGTCTTGGTGGCGACGCTCTTGACGAGCTGGGCGCCGAGGTTCTCGAACGGATCCTCGAGATCGATCTCGCGGGCGATGCTCACCCCGTCGTTGGTGACCGTGGGGCCGCCGAACGCCTTGGCGAGGACCACGTGCCGACCGCGCGGGCCGAGGGTGACCTTGACCGCGTCCGCCAGCGTGTCGACGCCGCGCTCGAGAGCCCGGCGCGAGGTCTCGTTGAACTGGATTTCCTTGGACATATTGCTCAGCTACTCCTGGATTGGGAGGGTCCGCAACGCGATCCGCCCCGGGCCCATGAGTGGGACGCCGGGGCGGTTCGCAAGTGGCTTACTTGGAGATGACAGCCAGCACGTCACGTGCCGAGAGGATCAGGTACTCCTGGCCGGCGTACTTGATCTCGGTTCCGCCGTACTTGCTGTAGATGACGGTGTCGCCTTCCTTGACGTCGACCGGGATCCGGTTGCCCTTGTCGGTCACGCGTCCTTCGCCGACGGCGACGACGGTGCCCTCCTGGGGCTTCTCCTTGGCCGTGTCGGGGATGACCAGGCCTGAGGCAGTCGTCGTCTCGGCCTCGTTGGCCTGGACGAGGATCTTGTCCTCGAGCGGCTTGATGTTCACGCTCGCCACGATGAGCCCTCCACTTTCAGGGGTTTGTGCGTCCCAGGCTGATCCCGGGACGTGATGGTTTGTTCGTACGCTTGCGGCATCTCACTCAAGCCCCGTCGTCGCGGGTGCCGGGGCTGGGTCAGCGCCAACTAGCACTCTATACATGCGAGTGCCAGCGCTCAAGGTTGGATCGTCGGTTCCGAAGCGGTAGGTGATCGATGCGAGATTTGCTGCTTAGATTGGGGAGCACAGAACCGGAGCCCACCATGTTCGTCGCCACCGCCATCGTGTCCGTTCTGCTCGCCGCCCTCCTCGGGTTCGCGGCCATCCGGAAGCTGAGCCACCGGGACCGGGTGGTTCAGACCTACGCCCGGGTCGGCGTCCCCGAGGACCGCCTGAACTCGCTGGCGGCGATCCTGCTCGCAGGCGCTGCGGGCCTGATCCTGGGCCTGATCTGGGCACCGCTGGGAATCGCCGCCGCGCTGGGGGTCATCTGCTACTTCATCGGGGCCGTCGTCTTCCACATCCGGTCCCACGACACGAAGAATCTCCCCGTCCCGCTCACGTACGCGGCGATCGCCGTCGCCGCGCTGCTACTGCGTCTCGCGTCGAGTTGACCGATCGGCCACACATGGACGAATGCCCGACAGGCGGGCAATTTCCGATTTCGGCGGCCACCGGGTGACCTAAAGTCGTCGCCGTGGCACACATCAGCAGGCGCGCGTTCATCGGACTTGCCGGGCTCGGAGCCGCGGGGACCATCGGGGTCGGCTCATTCGGAAGGGCGCCATGGGGCACCTGGTACGCCGCGGCCGACCCGCTGCCCGCTTCTTTTGCCGGAACCACCCTCGAGGCCGTTGCGACCCCGGTCGGAGGGTCCGGCTACCGGACCCTCACCGCAGGCCAGGGCTGGCCGATGATCGTCCGCGGCGAACTCGCCGCGGCCAGGTCCGGTCGCGAGGAGCGCCGTACCGCCCTGGCGTCCCTCGTGCAGCTCACGGACGTGCACATCGTCGACGCCCAGTCGCCGATGCGGTTCGAATACCTGCACCCGTTCGCCAGTTCGGCGTTCCGTCCACAGGAGACCCTCACGACGCAGGGCCTGGTCGCGCTGGTGTCGCGGGTCAACTCCCTGCCAGGTGGCCCGCACACCAGCCGCGCGTTCGATGCGGTGGTCTCGACCGGAGACAACACCGACAACAAGGAGCACGCGGAGCTCGGCTGGTTCCTGACCGCCCTCAACGGCGGCACCTTCATCCCGAACACCGGCGCCGCGGACCGCTATGAGGGCGTGCAGAACTCGGGAGCAGACCTGTACTGGAACCCCGAGTCGCCGATCCACGACATGTACAAGAAGGCCGGGTTCCCCGAGATCCCCGGCCTGCTCGGTGCGGCGACCCTGACCCCGGTCACCAGCCCCGGCCTGAACACCCCCTGGTTCAGCGTGTTCGGCAACCACGACGACTCGGTGCAGGGCACGCTGCCGAGCGGGATCCCGCCGCTCGAGGCGATGTACACCGGATCGCTGAAGATCGAGGTGCCCGGCTCCCCCGAGCAGGCCAGGGCCGTGGACATCGCCACCAAGTTCGACCCCGCGGGCGTGCCGGCCGTGCTGGCGGCGATCACCACCCCACCGCGCCGGGTCACACCCGACCCGGCCCGGGCCCCGTTCACGCCGCGGCAGTACATCGCCGCGCACCTCGACCCGAAGAACACGGGCCCCGGGCCCGTCGGCCACGGCTTCGCGCCCGACGCCGGCGCGACCGGCATCGGCTACTACACGTTCGAGATCGCGCCTGGCGTGGCCGGAATCGGCATGGACTCCACCAACCGGGCGGGGTTCACCGAAGGCTCGCTCGGCGAGGCGCAGTTCCGCTGGATCGAGCGCACCCTCCAGGAGGGCAGCAGCCGGTACTACGACGCGGGCGGCAGGCCGGTCACCCAGTCGCGTGCGGACACCTACTTCCTGCTCTTCAGTCACCACACCAGTGACAGCATGGGCAACCTCGTGCCGGACCCGGAGAACCCCGGCGAGCGTAGGCATTCCGGGTTCGAGTTGCTGGATCTGCTGCACCGGTTCCCGAACGTCTTGGCCTGGGTCAACGGCCACACCCACGACAACAAGATCACCCCGCACCCCGGGGCCACTGCCGCGCAGGGCTTCTGGGAGATCAACACCGCCTCGCACATCGATTTCCCGCAGCACGCGCGCATCGTCGAGGTCGTCGACAACGCGGATGGCACGCTGTCGCTGCTGACCACGCTGATCGAGGCGGACAGTCCGTACGAGGCCCGGCACGGCGACTTCTCCCAGGCCGGTCTGGCGTCGCTGTACCGCGAGTTGTCGCTCAACGACATCCACACGGATCCGAATCGGCTCGGCGGGTCCGCCGACCACAACACCGAACTGGTGCTGACCTCTCCGAGGGCGTGATGGTTTTGTTGAATCTCAGATGCAAGTATTATACGGTCGGGACGTGCAGCTAACACGTTTCACCGACCTTGGGCTGCGCGTGATGATGCGCCTGGCCGCCTCTCCCGGAGGCGGCGGCCTGACGACGAGTCAGGTGGCGGATCAGATGACGATTCCGTACACGCACACGGCCAAGGTCGTTGTGCGGCTGCGCGAACTCGGCATGGTCGAAGCCCGCCGCGGTCGGGGCGGCGGGCTCACGATCACCGATGCGGGTCGCCACACCTCGGTGGGCATGCTCGCCCGCGCCCTGGAAGGCGAGGACGAGGTCGTCACCTGCGAGGGCGATCATCCGTGTCCACTGCGCAGCGGCTGCAGGCTCCGCGGCGCCCTGCGCCGCGCCCAGATCGCGTTCTACGACTCACTCGACGGGGTCACCGTCGACGACCTGATCCAGGCCCCGACCGGACTGACCCTGCTGACGCTGTCCGACCCCGTCAGGGCCTGAGCTCCTCGTCGCCTCTGCGACGCCGTCCGAGCCGCACCGCGGCCATCACGACGCGGACGCCGAGTGCGATCAGGATCAGGTTCCCCACGATCTGCACCGCGACGATGGCCCGTGCGACCTCGGTCGTCGCGGTGATGTCCCCGAACCCGACGGTCGAGAAGCACACCAGCGTGAAGTACAGCGAGTCGACCTTCGACAGCGGCTCGCTGAAGTTTTCCACCCCCGACAGCGACATCAGGTGATACAGCGTCGCGAACGCCAGCAGGTACCCGGGCAACATCAGGGCAAGACCCTCGATCGCCTGCAGGCCCGGATACTCCGCCCGCGCGATCTTCCAGATCTGCCAGGCGAACAGCGCGCCGACCGCGACCAGCCCCAGCACCAGTCCGCCGATCGCGGAGGCCGAATCCAGGTCCTGCATCGGGATGACGAAGTACGCGACCACCAACGCCACCGCGCTGGCCGCCGGACGGAGAGCGGCCCGACGGATCAGGCGGCGGCGCTGCGCCCTCGACAGGCTCTCGAGCCGGTCATCGCCCATCGCTCGCCGTCCGCGACTGGCTGACGGTCACCGAGAGACCGGGATCCGTGGCGACCGTCAGCGGCGACGGCGTCGCGCCCCCAGCGATGACGTGCGCTCCCAACGCGGCGATCATCACCCCATTGTCGGTGCACAACCGAGGCTTGGGGATGCGAAGGGTCAATCCGGCTGCGGCGCAACGCTCCTCGGCCAGCGATCGAATACGCGAGTTCGCGGTGGCGCCGCCGCCGAGCACCAGCGTGTCGACGCCGACGTCGGTGGCCGCGCGCACCGCCTTCATGGTGAGCACGTCGGCCACCGCCTCCTGGAACGACGCCGCGATGTCCGGGATGGGCAGCGGTTCGCCCGCCCGCTCCTTCGACTCCACGAACCGCGCGACGGCGGTCTTGAGTCCGGAGAAGGAGAAGTCGTAACGCGCGTCGCGTGGACCGGTCATGCCGCGCGGGAATGCGATCGCCTTCGGATCCCCGTCCTGCGCGGCCGCGTCCAGCGCCGGGCCGCCGGGGAATCCGAGCCCGAGCAGCCGGGCGACCTTGTCGAACGCCTCGCCCGCAGCGTCGTCCACGGTGGTGCCGAGCTCGACGATCGGCCGCGCCAGGTCCTCGACGTGCAGCAGGTGGGTGTGCCCGCCGGAGACCAGCAGCGCGACGCACGCGGGCATCGGACCGTGTTCGAGGGTGTCCACCGCGACGTGACCGCCGAGATGGTTCAGTGCGTAGAACGGCACGTCCCAGGCGGCGGCGTACGCCTTCGCGGCGGCGGCGCCGACCAGCAGCGCACCCGCCAGCCCCGGTCCGATGGTCACCGCGAGCGCGTCCGGTTTGGCGATCCCCGCCTGCGCGAGGGCCCGTCGCATGGTCGGAACAATGGCCTCGAGGTGCGCGCGCGAGGCCACCTCCGGAACCACGCCCCCGTAGCGGGCGTGCTGGTCGACGCTCGAGGCCACCTCGTCGGCGAGGAGTTCACAGGTGCCGTCCGCATGCCACCGGACGATGCCGACTCCTGTTTCGTCGCAGGAGCTCTCGATCCCCATCACGATCATGACAGCTGCCCCTCGACCCTGACGGCCGGCCTGCGCATGGTGTACGCGTCGGCCCCGCTGGGCTGGTAGTAGTTCCTTCGCGTTCCGACGATCTCGAAACCCGTTCCCCGGTAGAGGGCGATCGCCGGTTCGTTATCCGTGCGCACCTCGAGGAACACCGGGCCGCCGTGCTCATCGGCCTCCCGCAGCAGTGCGCCGAGCAGCAGCGCGCCCAGGCCCCGCCGCTGATGATCGGGATCGACCCCGATGGTGTGCACCTCGGACTCGGCGTCGACTCCGGTGCCGAGCAGCGAGATTCCCGCGTAGCCGAGCATTGCGTCGGTGTCGTCGCGGGCGACGAAGTAGCGGTTGTACGGCCCCGTCAGCTCGGAGCGGAAGGCGTCCGCGCTCCACGGGCTGTCCCCGGGGAACAGCACCGTCTCCAGTTCCTCGCAGCGGGTCGCATCGGCCGCGGTCATCCCGACGATCCGCGCGGTCATTTCTTCCGGTCCGCGATCGCGACCGCGTCGGGGCGGCGCAGGTACAGCGGAACCAACGGCTCGGGCTCGGCACCGGATCGCAGCGCGGTCGCTGCCATCGCGACCAGCCCAGCGGGCGACGGCGTCTCGACGGGCTCGACGGGCAGGTCGAACAGGTCGACGTGACCAGCCGATCCCGCGATCGCCTGTGAGGGAGTCGGTTCCAGATCGGCCGGCTTGTTCACCTCCGGACCCTGCACCCGGACACCGGCGCTGTAGCGCGCCCAGTACACCTCGCGGCGACGGGCATCGGTGACCACCAACAGGTCCCGCCCGAGCGCGGCCTCGACCGCGATCGCGTCCAGGCTGCACACGCCGTGCACGGGGATGCCGAGTGCATCGCCGAACGCGGCGGCCGTGGCCATGCCGACCCGCAGTCCGGTGAACGGCCCCGGACCACACCCGACCACGACGGCGTCGAGGTCCGCCACGGCGACACCGGCCTCGGCCAGGCATTCGAGGATGTGTGGGGTCAGCACCTCCGCGTGGGCCCGCGCGTTGACCGTGATGCGGGTGGCCAGGGTCTTCGGGGTGTCGCCCTCGAGGAGCACCACCCCTGCTGTCACGGCGGGCGTGGCGGTATCTACCGCGAGTACGAGCACGGTTACCGAGGATACCTAGCGCTACGGAACCCAGGACCACTGCGCGGTGCGCACGTCCGACTCCGGTTCGCGCCGCAGCCGCACCAGCAGATGCCGCTCGGCCAGGTGCTCGACGACGCCCTCGCCCCACTCGACCACCACGACGGCGCCCGCGAGGTCCGTGTCCAGGTCCAGGGCGTCGAGTTCGTCGAAGGTCTGCCCCGGATCCGCTCCAATGCCGAGCCGGTAGGCGTCGACGTGCACCATGGCCACCGGCTCACCGCCGCCGGGGCGCTCGCCCGCCCGGTGCTCCCTGGCGATGATGAAGGTCGGCGAGCTGACCCGGCCCTGCACGCCGAGCCCAGCCGCGATCCCCCTAGAGAGTGCGGTCTTGCCCGCGCCGAGCGGGCCGTCGAGCACCACGAGGTCGCCCGCGTTCAGTTCGAGGGCGAGGCGCCTGCCGAACGCCTCGGTGTCCTCGGCGGTCGGCAGGTGGATCGTGCGCGGATCGTGGTCAGCCACCGACAACCGTCCGCTCCGCGTCGCCCTTCGCGGCGATGGAGCGGCCCACCAGCCGGTCGATCGCGTCCGTGACCCGGAGCGGGAACTCGAGCTGCACCAGGTGCCCGCCGCCGACCACGCGGACCAGCTCGGACTCGGGGAGCTCGGCCGCCATCGCCTCGGACTGAGAGAACGGCAGGATCATGTCCGCGTCGCCGCAGACCACCAACGACGGCAGCTCCGCGATCACCGGCAGCGCCGCCGATTCATCGTGCAGCTCAAGGGACTTGAGGAAGTTCACGATCGTGGTCACCGACGTCTGGTTGAGCATCCAGTCGGAGAACCGCTCCAGCGACTCGCTGACGTCGGTGCCGTAGGACGCGGCGCGCAGGATCGGGGAGATCAGCGTGCGGGCGGCGCCGCGACCGAGCTGCACCAGCCCGGGCGAGGTGCGGACCGCGAGCCGGAAGGCGTCGATCACCGGGTTCTGCAGGTTCCTGCTCAACCCGGTCTTGTTCAGCCCCTCGGCTGCGGTCGCGATGAGGCCGACGCCGATCACCTTGGTGCCGAACAACTCCGGCACCTGCCGGGCCAGGGCCAGGATCGACATGCCGCCCATCGAGTGGCCGACGAGCACCACCGGACCGCGTGGGGCGACGGCCTGCAGGACTACGTCGAGGTCCCGGCCGAGCTGGCCGATGGTGCAGCTCTCCGGAGCGGGAATGCCGGACCTGCCATGCCCACGCTGGTCGAAGAAGACCATGCGAACCGCCTTGCCCCAGCGCTTCTCAAGCTGACGCCGCTGAAAATGCCAGGACTCCATGCGCAGGCAGTAGCCGTGCACGAAGACCACCGTGAGCGGGGCGTCGGCTGGGCCCACCTCACGGACCGCGAGGGCGGTGCCGTCCTCCGCGGCGACGATGCTGGCACGGTCGGCGCTCATCAGCCGGAAGTCTTCCTTGGCGTACCGGTCTCGTCGTCCGCCGCGGCGCGACGACGGCCGGTGACCGACGGTGATCCCCGCGAGCGCGCCGAGCGCGGCGGCCGTGACAGCGCCTCCGATCAGGCCCTTCCCCAACGGTCTCATCGCGGGTCCTCCCCACCGGTGTAGCTGCGGACGACCCGCCCCCGTACCCCTGTCACCACTTCGTAGTGGATGGTCTCGAGCGCGTCGGCCCAGTCCTGTGCCACCGGTTCGCCGTCGTCGCCGCTGCCGAACAGCACCGCGACATCGCCCTCCGTCACCCCCGCGGAGTCCGGTCCGAGGTCGACGACCACCTGGTCCATGCAGACCCGGCCGATCTGCGGGTGACGGCGCCCACCGATCTGCACGTCGAAGCGTCCTCCGAGGGCACGCGGGATGCCGTCGGCGTAGCCGACCGGCAGCAGGGCGACGGTCGTGTCGCGCTTCGCTACCCAGGTGTGCCCGTACGACACGCCCTCACCCGCGGCGATCCTCTTCACCAGTGCCACCCGCGCACGCAGCGTCATGGCGGGCCGCAGCCCGAAACCGCCGAGTTCCGGCACCGGGGAAAGTCCGTAGATCGCGATTCCGGGGCGGACCATGTCGAAACGCAGGTCCGGCCGGGTCAGCACGGCGGCCGAGTTCGCCAGGTGCACCACCTCCGGGCGCAGACCCACCCGCGCGGCCTCCGCCACGGCGTGACCCAGGCGCGCAGCCTGGGTGTCGATCACCGGATGGTGCGGCTGATCGGCGTGCGCCAGGTGGGAGAACATCCCGCGCAGCCACACCGCGCCCTCGGCCTCCGCCCGGGCCAGGTCCTGGAGGGTGTCCTCGAGTTCGAACGGCGAGACGCCATTGCGTCCCAGCCCGGTGTCCACCTTGAGCGTGACGGTCGCTGTGGTCCCGAGTTCGCGCGCGGCCGCGACCACCGACCGCAGGTGCCGGGGAGAGGAGATGCTCAGTTCGATTCCCGCGGCGATCGCGGCGCCGAAGTCCGCGTCCGGGGTGTGCAGCCACGACAGGATCGGCACCTCGATGCCCGCAGCCCGCAGCGCCAGGGCCTCGTCCACGGTCGTGACGCCCAACTCGGCCGCCCCCGCGGCGAGCGCCGCACGCGCCACCCGCTCCGCGCCGTGGTTGTAGGCGTCGGCCTTGACCACGGCCATCACGGCGGCGTCGCCCGCATACTCACAGAGCAGACGGACGTTGTGGGCGATGGCATCGAGGTCGATCAGCGCTTCCGCCTGCGGCGTGGACGGGGCCAACGCGGAAGTCATGCGCAGATCGTCCCATACGGACAAGTCGGAGGTCACGATCCCCGATCCTGCCATTGACCACGGAATGCCCAAATGATTCCCATCACTCACGAGGTCACATTTCGGGCACCACTTGGGCACGAAGCACCCTCACTGCCGCCCTGACCTCGGATAACAGGGTTTCGGCTGAGATCGGCGCCGCCGTTCCCGAGCCCTGCCCCGCGGCCAGGCTGGCCGCAAGCGAGTGTGCGCGCGCACCCATCGCCGCGGCGGTCAGCGGCGCCAGGCCGGTCGACAGCAGGGCCCCGACCATGCCGGACAGGACGTCCCCTGCCCCGGCTGTCGCAGCGGCGGAACCACCCGCCTCGTTCAGCAGAACCGATCCGTCCGGATCGGCCACCACCGTGCATCGGCCCTTCAGCAGCACGCTGATCCCCCACTCGGCTGCCAGGGCGCGGGTCGCCGCCACCCGGTCCGGCGCCAATCCCTGCGAAGCGGTGCCGCGCCCGGTGAGCCGGGCGAACTCGCCCGCGTGCGGAGTCAGCAGCGTCGGCGCCCGCCTGCCCATGACGAGCGCGGGATCCGCGGCCACCAGCGTCAGGGCATCGGCATCCACCAGCACCGGCAGGTCGGTACCGAGAACAGCGCGCAGCACCGCCATGGCCCCGTCGTCGACACCCATCCCCGGACCGACCACCCAGGCCTGCACCCTGCCTGCGTCGCCGAAGTCGTCCACCGCGACGACCTCGGGCCAGCGCGAAAGAACCTGCGGCGCCGCGGTTCCCGCGTACCGCACCATGCCCGAGGTGGCGGCGACGGCGGCTCCCGCACACAGCACGCCCGCACCGGGATAACGCGCACTGCCCGCGACCACCCCAACGACCCCCTGGCTGTACTTGTCGTCAGCAGGCCCCGGCATCGGCCAGCGGGCGCCGATCTCGGCCGCGCCCAACGTCCGCACCGACGCGGCAGGCAGATCGAGTCCGATGTCGACGAGGTCCACCCGCCCGCAGTGCGCCGCCGCGAGGGCGTGCACGGGTTTGAGCGCCCCGAAGGCGACCGTGACCGACGCCGTCACCGCAGGCCCCGCCGTGGCCCCGGTGTCCGGATCCACCCCGCTCGGCAGGTCGACCGCAATGATCGGAGCGGAGATCCGGGCCACCAGCGCTGCCGCGGGCGGGCGCAACGGACCACGACCCGAGATCCCGACGATTCCGTCGAGCACCAGGTCGGGCTCGCCGAGATCCGCCTCGGCGCCCGAGTCGATCCGCCCGCCGGCGACCCGTAGCGCCGCCAGCCCCGCGGCGTGGACCCTGGCCGGGTCGAGGAGAATCGCCCGCACCGCGGCCCCCCGCCGCCGCAGCATCGCACCGGCCCACAGCGCGTCCCCACCGTTGTCGCCGGAACCGACGAGCAGCGTCACCCGCCTGCCCGCCACACCTCCTGTGCGAGAACGTAGTTCGGACGCCACGACACACGACAGCCCGTACGCGGCTCGGCGCATCAACGCACCCTCGGGGAGCGCGGCGAGCAGCTGGCCCTCGGCAGCTCGCACCTGATCGACCGTGAAGTAGTCGCGCATCGGATCACCGTATCTCGCCGACCGTCGCCATTCGGGGCTACCCTGTATCCATGCGCGCACTCGGCGCCACCATCGCAACCGGACTGCTTGTCGCATCGGTACTCGTGGGAAGCGGCAGTCCCGCTCAGGCGCGGGACAGGACCGTCGAGGTCAACAACATGGCCTTCAGGCCGCACACCGCCAGGATCCTCATCGGCGACACCGTCACCTGGTGGTTCAACGACGGTGCCACCGAGCACAACGTCACCGCGACCGGGTGGGCCACGGCGTCCGGCAGGAACTTCGCCAGCGAGGACATGTCCGAGGGCTACTTCAGTCAGACGTTCACCAGGCCGGGCACCTACATGTACATCTGCACCCTGCACTCGAACATGAGCGGCCAGGTCATCGTGCGCTGACGCGGCTCGGCGCGATCGGTACCCGGCGGGTACCGACCGCGACTGGGTCTACTCGACGGTGACCGACTTCGCCAGGTTGCGGGGCTTGTCCACGTCGTAGCCGCGGGTCTGCGCGACCTCGGCCGCGAACACCTGCAGTGGCACCGTCGAGAGCAACGGCTGCAGCAGGCTCGGCGCCGCCGGGATCTCGATGAGGTGATCCGCGTGCGCGCGCACCGCCTCGTCGCCCTCCTCGGCGATCACGATGGTCCGCGCGCCGCGCGCCTTGATCTCCTGGATATTGGAGACCAGCTTGGAGTGCAGCACCGCGCGACCCTTCGGCGACGGCATCACCACGATGACCGGCAGGCCCTCCTCGATCAGCGCGATCGGACCGTGCTTGAGCTCGCCTGCCGCGAAGCCCTCGGCGTGGATGTACGCGAGCTCCTTGAGCTTGAGCGCGCCCTCGAGAGCCACCGGGTACCCGACGTGGCGGCCGAGGAACAGCACGGTCGGCGAGTGGGCCAGTTCGCGCGCCAGTGCCCGCACCGGTTCGACCGTCTGAAGCACGCGGGCGACCAGGTCCGGCATCGCCTCGAGGTCGCGGTACTCCCTGGCCACCTCGTCCGGGTACTTGGTGCCGCGCGCCTGCGCCAGGGCCAGCCCCACCAGATAGTTTGCGGTCACCTGGGCGAGGAACGCCTTGGTGGACGCGACGCCGATCTCCGGTCCGGCCCGGGTGTAGAGCACGGCGTCGGCCTCACGCGGGATCTGTGACCCGTTGGTGTTGCACACCGCGAGCACGCGCGCCTTCTGGTCCTTGGCGTGCCGCACCGCCTCGAGGGTGTCCGCGGTCTCACCGGACTGCGAGATCGCGACGACCAGCGTCGAACGGTCGAGAACCGGGTCGCGGTAACGGAATTCGCTGGCCAGCTCCACCTCGACGGGCAGCCGGGTCCAGTGCTCGATCGCGTACTTGGCCAGCAGGCCGGAATGGTAAGCGCTGCCGCAGGCCACGACGAACACCTTGTCCACGTCGCGCAGCTCCTGATCGGAGAGCCGCTGCTCGTCGAGCACGATGCGACCGGCGTCGAAGTGTCCGAGCAGGGTGTCGGCCACCGCCGCGGGCTGCTCCTGGATCTCCTTGAGCATGAAGTAGTCGTGGCCGCCCTTCTCGGCGGCGGCGAGGTCCCAGTCAATCCGGAACGGACGCGTGGGGACGTCCTCGTTCCCGTCGAAGTCGGTGACCGTGTAGCCGTCGGCGGTGATGACGACGACCTGGTCCTGGCCGAGCTCGACGGCGTCGCGGGTGTGCTCGATGAACGCGGCGACGTCGGATCCGAGGAAGGTCTCGCCCTCGCCGACGCCGATCACCAGCGGGGTGGACCGGCGGGCCGCGACGATGGTGTCCGGGTGGTCGGCGTGCGTGAACACGAGCGTGAACGCGCCCTCGAGGCGGCGAATCACCTTGCGGGCGCTCTCCACGAAGTCGGCTGCGGTGTCGCCGGACGCATAGGCGCGCGAGACCAGGTGAACCGCGACCTCGGTGTCGGTGTCGGAGGCGAACTCGACGCCGTCGTTCTCCAGCTCCGCGCGCAGCGGGGCAAAGTTCTCGATGATGCCGTTGTGCACCACCGCGACCTTGCCGGTGGAATCCCGGTGCGGGTGGGCGTTGCGGTCGGTGGGCCTGCCGTGCGTCGCCCAGCGGGTGTGTCCCATGCCCGCGGTGCCGACGAACCGTTCGGTGCCGGTCTCCGCGAGCTCCGCCTCCAGGTTGGCCAGCCGGCCCGCCTTCCGCTCGATCGCGACGCCGCCCTTACCGTCGAGGACCGCGATGCCGGCCGAGTCGTAGCCGCGATACTCCATCCGGCGTAGGGCCTCCACCACGACGTCCAGCGCCTGGCGGTGGCCGACGTATCCCACGATTCCGCACATGGGTCACCAGGGTACTGGGCTGGCGGATCCCTGCCGACCGGCAGGGCGCGGGTGCCGAGTGACCTGGGTCACGGGGCGACCGGGCCGGTGCCGAAGAACGCTGTGCACACGCCGTTGTGGAACTCGACGGCGACCTGAAGGACCCGGCTTCCGCCCGCGACGGGCAGCAGCGGGGAGCTGTAGTTCGCGCAGGTCTTGTTCTTCGCGCTCGGCGCCGCCACCGGAGCCGGGATCTCGAACCAGTTGCCCGCCCCGAAATTGTCGTTGGCGAGCAGGACCCTGCCGTTCTTCGCCGAAGGCTTGCCGTCCTTCCCGACATACGTTTGGCCACCGAGCACAAGGCGGGTGCCGTTCGGACCGCCCGGCACCGACTGCAGGTACGGCGAGTGCTGGAAGTAGCTGCCATCCGAGGTGGTCACCCTGACCCCCGGGTCGGTCGTCGCACCCCAGTTGACCCCGTCGTGCGAGACCTTGACGTAGGGGCTGCAGTACTGGGCGCCGTAGTTGCACATCTCGTAGGTCGAGGCGAACCGCCCGTCGGGCAGTCGGGTCACCACGGCCATGCCGGGACGCACCTTCTGCGGGTCGCGCGCCAGGATCACCTGCTTGTTGACCCAGTCCATTCCGTTGAACGACGACACCCTGCTCAGTACCTGCGAGTGCCGGGGCATCTCGGTCTCATCGGCGTAGTACAGCCACAGGGTGCCGGCCGCATCGACCACGAACTCGGGTTCCCAGACGCCCTCGTGGTTCGGCGACCTGGCGGCGACGCCGAGCGGCACCCAGTCCCGGCCACCGTTCCAACTGGCCCACACCTTGATCGCGATCCGCCGGTCGCGGCCGGCCTCCCAACCCACCGTGCCCGCCCACAGCAGCGTGCCCTGCGGCAGCAGTCCGGCCTGCTGCGGGACCTCGAAGAGGGTGCTGCAGCACAATCCCGAGCTGGCCTCGGGATCACGGATCGCGCCGATGTGGTGGAAGCTGGCGCCGTCGTCGGTGCTCTCGAGGATCGGCGAGTAGTAGCCCTGTGCGTCGCGGCTGGTCATCGACGCCAGGATGGTGCCCGACTGCTTGAGCCGGACGAGCCGCGGATACTCCCCCGCGCCGAGCATCGAGGGCGCCTGTTGCGCAACGGCGGGCGTCGGACCGGCGACCAGTAGAAACAGAAACGAGAGTGCGAGACAGTAGGCCGCTCTGCGCAAGGTGCACCGTCCGAGTAGTCGGGAATTCCCGCGAATTCAAGCAGACCTGATCCGCCATCGTGATGCTTTCGCAACATTCCCGCTTCCGCGCGCGATTGGCGGCTACCGAGCCGTGACCTCCGGATCCGAGTGTGCGAGGAAGTCGGCGAGGGCAGGCCACATCGTCTCGCGCGCCGCCCGGCCGGTCAGCACCCCGAGATGCCCACCAGGGAACGCCCCGAACCGAACCGTCGGCGCCCCGGTCAGCAACTCGGTGAGGTGATGGACGGCCCGCTCGGGGGCGAGCCCGTCGCCTGCACCGGCGATGACCATGGTCGGCACGTCGATGTCGCTCAGGTGGACACGCCGATCACCGATCTCCATGTGCCCCGTGGCGAACTCGTTCGAGCGCATCACCACGTGGTAGAGCTGGCCGAAAGTGCGACCCGGGTAGGCGTACATGCTGTTCATGAATCGATCCACTGCCTCGAGCTGCTCGAGGTGATCCCGGTCGTCGAGGTTCGCGAGAATCGTGAACGGCCGGGTCAGGTACTTGTCGACGCTGGCAGCCTTGAACCCGAGGCTCGTCAACGGCGCCGGGATGGTGCCGAGCGCCTTGTAGAGGGGCGAGACGGTGAACGGGCCGAACAGCCGATCGAGCGGACGCAGGGTGGCGAACAGCGGGACCTGCCGCAGATCGAAGGGGCTGGCGATCGGTGTGAGCGAGGCCAACGGCAACTCCGGATGCGCCGCCGCCGTATAGACCGCGAAGATCCCACCCAGCGACCAGCCCGCCAGGTGTACCTGGCTGCCGCCCGCGTCGGCGCTGACCACCCGCACCGCGTCCGGGATCACGTCGTCCACCCAGTGCTCGAAGCCGCGGGTGCGATCCTGGAAGTTCACCGGGCCGTAGTCCACCACGTACACGTCGCGGCCGGTCTCCATCAGGTACTCGACGACGCTGCACCCGCGGCGCAGGTCGAACGCGACGGAGGTCGCGGCCAGCGGCGTGACCAGCAGCAGCGGCGCGCCCGTCGCCTCACGATCCGCCGAGCGGAAGCGACGGATCGTGCGCTCGGAGTTCGCGTCGACGACCTCCGACGGCGTCGGCCGCAGATCGGCCAGGCCGTTCGAGCCGAGCCGCGCGCGCACGTTCTCGAAGGCGCGCGGCAGATCGCGGGGCACCGGTATCGGAATGCCAAACACTTCTCGCTACTCCCTGTGGTTCTCGATCGGATACGGTCATCCTCGTGGCGCCGACTCCGAAGACCCTGGCCTCCCAGCTATCTAAGCGCGGTCCGCACAAGGTGCTGCGCGGCGACCTCTCCTTGGCGGGCCAACCCGGCGTGGTGTACACCCCCGCAGAGGGCTTCTCGCTACCCGTGGTGGCGTTCGCGCACGGCTGGATGACCGGCGTCGACCGGTACGCGCAGACCCTGACCCACCTCGCCTCCTGGGGCCTGGTGGTTGCGGCACCCGACACCCAGCGCACGCCCGTCCCCTCGCATCTCGGCCTGGCTTCGGACCTTCGGACCGCGGTCGACATCTGTGCGGGCGTGCGCCTCGGCCCTGGCAAGATCAGCGTCGACCCGACCCGGGTCGCCTACGCCGGTCACGGCATGGGAGCGGGCGCAGCGGTGATCGCCGCCGCGCAGCACGGCCCGGCCGCGGCCGTCGCCGCCCTGTTCCCCGCACCGACCTCGCCGTCGGCGGAGAAGTCGGCCGCCGCCATCGCGGGTCCCGGGTTGATCGTCGCGGGCGCCGATGACATCGATTCGCTCAACTGCAATGCCCGCTCGATCGCCGAGTCCTGGGGTGGTCAGGCGATCCTGCGGACCGTCGACGGTGCCTCGGGCAGCGGACTCACGGAGGGCCGCCGGTTGTTCGGCGCGCTCGGGCTCGGCGGATCCGAACGCGGAACGCAGAAGGTGACGCGGGCGCTGCTGACCGGATACCTGCTCTACCACCTGCTCGGCGAGACCCGGTACGAGCAGTACGCGCTGCCCGGCGCGGACCTCCACGGCACCGTGGCCGTCGAACTGGCTGCCGATCAGACGAGCCAGCTCTCCGGGTAGCCGTACGCGGGCTCCTGCTCTTCGAGCTGCGGTTCGGGCACCGCTGCGGCCGAACGCAATTGGCTCGACAGTGTCTCGGCGGCGCGATTCGCCGCCGCGAGTGCCTCCCGGATGCTGTCCATCGCGGCGGCATGCTCGACGAGCAGCGAATCGGCCGAGACCGGGTTCCTCACAGCGGTCCCGCCTCAGCCAGCTCGGCGCCGGACGCGGGTTCGGCCGGTTCGGCGGGTTCGTCTAGCTCGGTGGGGATGACGCCCCGGCGCGCGGCTGTTCTAGGCGGCACGGCGACGGGGGCAGGGGTCGGCTCCGGCTCGGACCCTGCCGGCTCCGGCTCCGTCGGCTCCGGCTCTGTCGGCACGGGCTGTGCCGGCTCCGACTGGACCTCGCGCCCGTCCGCTGCCTGCGGGTACGGCTCACTTTCCTCGGCCACGACCACCACGACAGTGGTAGGCGGCACGGGATCCACGCGCAGGGCCGAATCGGCGACCAACCGGTGCGCCCCGTCCGCCGCCGCTGCCGTCGCGTCGCACAGCTCGGTGAATCCGGCGAGCTGTGCCCGCACGTGTGGCACGAGAACCTCGTGCAGCCAGGTGGTGCTCGCCTCCACCGCGAGGCCGAGCAGCGCGTCGCCGACCGCCGTCGCCAGTTCGCCGAACAGTCCGGTCGCCTGCGCGAGCAGCCCACCGGCATCGTCCCCCGGCCGCAGCGCGGCGACCGCGATCATCACGTCCACGTCCTGCGGGCTGCAGCCGCCGATTCGCGTCGCGTCGAACGACCGACCGACGTCGGCGACATCGACCGCCGCCGCGCGGATCACCTCGGCGGCCGCGATCATCGCCTCGTGCACCGCGATCAGCGCCTCGCAGGTCGCGCGCCCCTGCTCGAGGTGGGCGCCGATCGTCGCAAGGGCGGCATCGGCCGCGACGCCCTCCCAGCCGGCCGCGAGGCCGAGCAGCAGTTGTTCCTGCGCCGCGCACTGGGCGCGCAGCACGGCGACCGCCGCGCCAACGGCGTCGGCGTCGGCCTCCATCGTGGCCGGGTCCAGTCCCGTCAGCTCTTCGTGGCGCGCCCGCAGCGACTCGCAGCAGGCCTCGAAGGGCACGATGGAGGCCGCCCGGGGCAGGAACTGTGCGAAGTACTCGAGCCCCGACGTCACGGGTGGCCGCCGTCGAGGGCACGGGCATGGTCCCAGTCCTGCCCGGCGTAGTCGTTCACCGTGTCGGCCAACCGGCGCGCGTCGTCGAAGGTGGCCGCCGACCAGGCGGACACGCCGTCGGCGAGCCGGTCGAGGCCTCGGGCCCGTAGCGCGCCCGCCGTCGCCGCCAGTGCGTCCGACGAAGCCGCAAGTCCGTCCGCCACCACCCGCAGCGCGGCCTCGTCCAGAACTAACCGCTCACCCACCGCCACTCCCATCAGCCGACCACACCCGTCACAGGTTCAGACGCAGCGGCTGCGCCTGCGGTTCCCCTGACCACGGACTCAGAACGATTCCTCGTCGAGCTCCATGATCTCGTTGTCGATGGTGTCGAGGACCAGCCTGATCGAGGCCAACCCGGGCAGGACGTTCTTGACGAAGTACGAGGCGACCACCACCTTGCCCTGATAGAACGCTCGCTCCTGCCCGGCGACATCGGCGTCAAGGGCAGCGAGCGCCACCTCCGCCTGCACGAGCAGCCGCCACGCGATGAGCAGGTCACCAACGGCCAGCAGGAAGCGCACCGACCCGAGGCCGACCTTGTACAGCTCCTCCGGTCGCTGCTGCGAGGCCATCAGATAGCCGGTGAGTGTCGCCGCCATCGCCTGAACGTCCTCCAGCGCGGAATCCAGCAGCGCCCGCTCGGCCTTGAGTCGTCCGTTGCCGCCCGCCCCGTCGATGAACTCCCGGACCTGCCCTGCCACGTGCGCGAGCGCCACCCCACGGTCGCGGGCGATCTTGCGAAAGAAGAAGTCCTGCGCCTGGATTGCCGTGGTGCCCTCGTAGAGGGTGTCGATCTTGGCGTCGCGGATGTACTGCTCGATCGGATAGTCCTGCAGGTAGCCGGAGCCACCGAGGGTCTGCAGGCTCTCGGTGAGCAGCTCGTAGGCCCGCTCGGAGCCGACACCCTTGACGATCGGCAGCAGCAGGTCGTTCACCCGGCCCGCCAGTTCGGCGTCGGCGCCGGACACCCGCTCGGCGACGTCGGCATTCTGGTGGGCGGCGGTGTAGAGGTACACCGCTCGCAGACCCTCGGCGTATGCCTTCTGCATCGCCAGGCTGCGCCGCACATCCGGATGGTGGGTGATGGTGACGCGCGGCGCGGTCTTGTCGGTCATCTCGGTCAGGTCCGCACCCTGCACCCGCTCCCTGGCATAGGCCAGGGCGTTCAGATATCCGGTCGACAATGTCCCGGTGGCCTTGGTGCCCACCATCATTCGAGCATTCTCGATCACCTGGAACATCTGCGCGATGCCGTCGTGAACGTCGCCGACCAACCACCCGACCGCGGGCACATCGGTGGCGCCGAACGTCAGCTCACACGTCGGTGACGACTTGATGCCCATCTTGTGCTCGACGCCGGTGACGTAGACGCCGTTGCGCTCGCCCAGGTCGAGGGTGTCCGGGTCGAAATGGAACTTGGGAACGTAGAACAGGCTCAGGCCCTTGGTGCCGGCACCCGCCCCCTCAGGACGGGCCAGCACCAGGTGGAAGACGTTCTCGGCGGTGTCGCCCACGTCGCCGCCGGAGATGAACCGCTTGACTCCCTCGATGTGCCAGGCGCCGTCGTCCTGCTGTGTCGCCTTTGTTCGGCCCGCGCCGACGTCCGACCCGGCATCGGGCTCGGTCAGCACCATCGTGCCCGCCCAGCCGCGCTCGAATCCCGTTTTCGCCCAGTGCTTCTGCTGTTCGGTCCCCACGTTGTACAGCACGCTTGCCATCAGCGGCCCCATGTTGAAGAAGCTCGCCGAACCGTTCGCCGCGATCAGCATCTCGCCGATCGCCCACACCAGCGGCGCGGGCGCGGGCACGCCGCCCATGCCTTCCGGCAGTCCGAGGCGCGACCAGCCGGCCTCGTTGACCGCCTCGACCGTCCTGCGGAGCGCATCGGGTACGACGATGGCGTGGTTCACCGCATCGAACTCGACCGGATTCCGATCGGCCTCGGCGAACGACGCCGCGACCGGCCCCTCGGCCAGCCTCGCAACCTCCGACAGGATGGTGCGAACGGTGTCGGTGTCGAGGTCCCCGTAGGCACCACCGTCGAGCACCTCGCCGAGCCCGAGTACCTCGAAAAGATTGAACTCGATGTCACGCACGTTGCTCTTGTAGTGCCCCATGGTGCTTCTCCCTCATCCCGTGGTCGATGCGTGGAGAAGCCTGCCCGACAAGCGGATCCGTACGCAACCGTAGGTTGCCGCCGGTCAGACAGCACTCTTCGGGACGAAGATCCACATCGCCAGGTAGATGAGCACCTGCGGCCCCGGCAGCAGGCAGGACAGGACGAACAGCGATCGCACCAGCCACGGCTTCCAGCCGAGGTACCGGGCGAGGCCTGCGCAGACGCCACCGAAGACGGTCCCGGTGCGGGCGCGGGTGAGGCGACGGGTGCTGGTCTGAGTGGTCATGGGCTCCCTTTCGGTGGACGGTGCAGCACTCGCTGCGTTGTCCTCCACTATTCGGGAGTCGGTGCCCTCGCCGCATCGCGCTCAGGGTTGATTTCAGGTTAGGGGTATCCCCCGACAGGTTGATGCGAGAATCCTTGGAGAGTAGGGGTTTACCCCTACTGCCCCAGCATCACACCGACGCGACGCGGTCCGCGAGGTCGTCGGCCAGCTTCTGGGCGATCTCGATCTCGGCGGCCTCGACCATCACCCGCACCAGCTGCTCGGTGCCGGACGGGCGAAGCAGCACGCGGCCCGCCTCACCGAGCATCGCCTCGGCCTCGGCCACTGCCTCGAGCACCGCGGGCGCGATGGCCACCGCGGCCTTGTCGGTGACCTGGACGTTGACCAGCACCTGCGGCAGCGTGCGCATCACCGCGGCCAGCTCCCGCAGCGACGTGCCGGTCTGCGCCATCCGGCCCATCAGCCGCAGCGCGGTGAGAACACCGTCGCCGGTGGTTCCGAAGCAGGGCAGCACCACGTGCCCGGACTGCTCGCCGCCGAGGCTGAACGAGCCGTTGCGCAACTCCTCGAGGACGTACCGATCGCCGACCGCCGTCGTGCGGACCTCGATGCCTGCCTCGCGCATCGCGATGTGCAGGCCGAGGTTGCTCATCACGGTGGCAACCAGGGTGTTCTGGGCGAGCTCGCCTGACTCGCGCATGGCGAGGGCGAGCACGGTCATGATCGCGTCGCCGTCGACCACGGCGCCGGTGGCGTCGACGGCCAAACACCGGTCGGCGTCGCCGTCGTGCGCGATCCCGAGGTCAGCGCCGTGCGCCAGGACCGCGGCCTGCAGGTCCTCGAGGTGGGTGGAACCGCAGCCGTCGTTGATGTTCAGGCCGTCGGGATCGGAATGGATCGTGATGACTCGTGCGCCCGCCGCCCGGTAGGCCTCCGGGCCCACCGCCGAGGCGGCGCCGTTCGCACAGTCGACCACCACGGTCAATCCGTCGACGCGGTGGGTGGTGGCACGGGCGAGGTTCTCTAGGTAACGCTCGGCCGCGTCGGCCGCGGTGCGGACGCGGCCGATCCCGGCGCCGGTCGGGCGCGGGATCAGGTCGCGGTCCGCGATGGCGGCTTCGATGCGATCCTCGGACTCGTCGTCGAGCTTGTGCCCGCCCGCCGCAAAGATCTTGATGCCGTTGTCCGGCATGGGGTTGTGCGAGGCGGAGATCATCACGCCGAGCGCGGCGCCGTAGGCGCCGGTGAGGAAGGCGACGGCCGGTGTGGGCAGCACACCGACGCTGACCACGTCGACACCCGCCGCGGTGAGGCCTGCGGTGACGGCGGCCTCGAGCATCTCACCGCTCGCGCGGGGGTCGCGCCCGACGACGGCGGTCGGTCGGGGCACGCCCCGCTCGGAGAGCGCCAGCACCGAGGCAGCGGCCCCGGCGATCCGTAGCGCCAACTCGGCGTCGAGCTCGGCGTTCGCCAAGCCACGTACGCCGTCCGTACCGAACATCCGACCCATGAATTCAGACCCCTCTGCCGTGCTACGACGAGAGCGGGCGTCCGGTACTGCTGGACGCCCGCTCTCGTTGGTGAACAGGTGCCGATACCGACCCTAGGGCCGGCATCGGCGGCACATCAGCGCTTCGAGTACTGCGATGCCTTACGGGCCTTCTTCAGGCCGTACTTCTTGCGCTCGACGGCGCGGGCGTCACGGGTGAGGAAGCCGGCGCTCTTGAGCGCGGGGCGATCCTCGGGGGTGACCTCGATCAGGGCGCGGGCGATGGCCAGACGCAGGGCGCCTGCCTGTCCGGACGGTCCGCCGCCGTGCAGGAGCGCGACGATGTCGAAGGACTCGGTGCGCTCCACGGTGACGAGCGGGGCCTTGATGAGCTGCTGGTGCACCTTGTTGGGGAAGTAATCCTCCATGGTGCGACCGTTGAGCTTGAACTCGCCGGTGCCGGGGATCATGCGGACGCGGACGACCGCCTCCTTGCGACGGCCGACGGTCTGGATCGGACGGTCGATGTAGATCGGGGCGGCGGGGGCAACGGCCACCTCTGCCTCGAACTCCTCGACGATCTCGGGCTGATCGGCGGAGTCGAACTCCTCCACCGCAGTCTCCTCGACAACGACCTCAGCGGTCTCGTTCTGCTCGGTCACTGTGCCACCTGCTTGATCTCGAACGGAACCGGCTGCTGCGCGGCGTGGGGGTGATTCGGGCCTGCGTAGACCTTCAGCTTGCCGGCGATGGCGCTGCCGAGCTTGTTCTTGGGGAGCATGCCGACGACGGCCTTCTCCACGAGACGGTCGGGGGTCCGCTCCAGGACCTCGCCGACGGTGCGGGACCGCAGGCCACCCGGGTATCCGGAGTGGTTGTAGAGGAGCTTGCCGTCGCGCTTGTTGCCGCTGATCGCGACCTTGTCGGCGTTGATGATGACGACGAAGTCGCCGCCGTCAACGTGCGGTGCAAAGGTGGGCTTGTGCTTGCCGCGCAGCAGGTTCGCTGCCTGGACGGCAAGGCGGCCGAGCACCACGTCAGTGGCGTCGATGACGTGCCACGTGCGGGTCACATCTCCGGCCTTCGGGGTGTACGTAGACACAGAACTTCCTCGTCATATCGTGTAGCTGCTGGCCACGGCGTGTGGTCCGGATGATCTCGGCGGCCAGTGGGGACCCGAGAACCCGCACTACAACGGGCACGTGAGTGCCGCGCCGTACCGCACGCCGACGTAGAACGATACCGCCCAGGTCAGCGCCTGGTCAAAGTGGGTCCAGGCGCAACGCCCGACGTGACCTCGGTCAGCGGGGTCGCAACTGGCCGATTGCCGCGTCCGGGAACAGCTCCCTCGGGTAGGCGATGAGCACGCCCTTGGAGTCGACGAAGCGGAGAACGACCGCGCCACCACGAACCGCCACCGTGCCGATCCGGGCGAACGGCACCATGCTCGACTCGACGGGGGTGACGATCTCGAACCCGTCCCGGCCGAACCGGGTGGACAACGCCGCGCCGGGGAACGCGAACCGGCCGAAGTTCGCCCGGTGCCGCCGCATCAGGAGCATCGTCACGACGCCTGCCACGACGAGGACCAATGCAAGGAAGGCGAGGTAGGTGAGCACCGCGTCGCCGATACCGAACGCCGACTCACCGAGCCGTCGTCGACTACGCCAACCCGGCAGCACCGGCAGGACCGGCAGGCCGAGCAGGATCAGCCACAACTTCGGCCGGCTCCACAGGTCCGCTACCGCCGCCCGCACCAGCACGCCGACCGTCTCCGGGCCTGCCACGTATCTCGTCAGCAACGGTCCGGTTTCCTGCCCCTGGTTCATCAGTCCCCCCCCCGATGACGTGTGATCACAGCCCGGTCATCCTAGTTCCAGCGAGGCCGCCAGCTGCTCGACCGCCCACGTGATCTCGTCACGCTCGATCACCAGCGGCGGCGCCATCCGGATGGTGCCCTCGTGGGCGTCCTTTGCCAGCACCCGGCGGGCGAGCAGTCTCTCGCAGACAACCCGCGCACCGGGCTGGCCCTCCGCCAGTTGCACGCCTGCCCACAGCCCGCGGCCGCGAACCTCCGAAACCTGGTCCGGCGGTAACTGTCCGAGCACGTCGTGCAGGTAGGCGCCGAGTTTGCGGCTGCGTTGCTGGAACTCCCCCGTCTCCAACAGCCGGACGACCTCGCTGCCGACGGCGCAGGCGAGCGGGTTCCCACCGAAGGTGCTGCCGTGCTGGCCCGGGCGGATCACGTCCATCACCGCACGGTCGGCCACCACCGCCGAGACCGGAATCAACCCACCGCCGAGCGCCTTGCCGAGGATGTAGACGTCGGGCACGACGTTCTCGTGGTCGCAGGCGAAGGTGTCGCCGGTCCGGCCGAGCCCACTCTGGATCTCGTCCGCGAGCATGAGAAGCGAGTGCTCGTCGCACAGCGCCCGGACGGCGGCTAGGTAGCCGGCAGGCGGCACCAGCACGCCTGCCTCCCCCTGGATCGGTTCGATCAGGACCGCGGCGGTGTTCACCGTGACGGCAGCGGCGAGCGCGTCGATGTCGCCGTAGTCGACGGTGCGGAACCCCTGCGGGTAGGGACCGAAACCGTCGTGCGCGTCGGGGTCGGTGGAGAACCCGACGATGGTGATGGTCCTGCCGTGGAAGTTTCCGGCAAAGGTGATGATCTCCGCGCGATCCGGGGCGACGCCCTTGACGTCGTACCCCCAACGTCGAGCGAGTTTCAGTGCGGTCTCGACGGCCTCCGCCCCGGTGTTCATCGGCAGCACCGCCTCCTTGCCGCACAGCCGCCCCACGTCCTCGCAGAAACCCGCGAACGCGTCGTGCTGGAACGCCCGGCTGGTGAGCGCGAGCCTGTCGAGCTGTGTGCGGGCGACCTCGACGAGGCGCGGATGCGCGTGCCCGAAGTTGAGCGCCGAGTATCCGGCCAGCATGTCGAGGTACTCGACACCGTCTATCCCGCGCGCCCAGGCGCCACGCGCGGAAGCGAGCACCACCGGCAGCGGATCGTAGTTGTGCGCGCTGTGCGCCTGCGCCCGTGCGAGTTCCGCGACCGTGTCGGCCGTCACCGGCACCCGCGCGCTCATCGACTCGCCTTCAGCTCGCGATAGCCGCGCAGTTCGAGGGTGCAGCACTTGATCCCGCCGCCGGACTTGAGGAACTCCGAGAAGTCCACCGGCACCGGGACATAGCCGCGGGCGGCGAGCTGCCGCGCGAGCCCGTGCGCCTGGCTGGCGAGCACCACGTTACGTCCGTCACTGACCAAATTGAGGCCGAGCCACTCGGTGTCGGCTTCGGCGGCGATGATCGCGTCGGGGAACAGTTCCCGGAGAACGACGAGGCTCTCGGGGGCGAAGGCCCGTGGCAGGTAGGCGATGGTGTGGTCGTCGAGCACACCGAGCGCGGTATTGAGGTGGTAGTACCGGGGATCGATCAGCCGCAGAGTCACCACCCGGCGGTCCAGATGCCGCGCAACCTCGGCGTGGGCGCGCTCGTCGGTGCGGAATCCTGTTCCTGCGCAGACGATGTCGCCGACCACCAGCAGATCTCCCTCGCCCTCGTTGACGTACTCGGGGCGGGTCGGCCGGCGCAATCCGTTGGCACGGAACCAGCGCAGGACATGGTCGGCCTCCGCCGCCCGCTCCCGGCTCCGATAGCGCGCACCGAGCGCGACACCGTCGATGACCAGGCCGCTGTCGGTGACGAAGACCATGTCAGGCAGACCCGGCACCGGTTCCACGGTCAGGACCTCGTGCCCCAGTCCCCGGTAGGTCTCGACCAGGCTCCGCCATTGGGACATCGCCGCCGCGGTGTCGACGGGATCCTCGGGCCGCATCCACTCATTGATGCTGTAGACGACGTCGAAGTACGTCGGCGGGCACATCAGGTAGCTCCGTGGCCGCGCGAGGCGGGCGTCCGTCCGACCGGAATCGGCATCTGCGGTCTGCGTCATCCCCTGCCCCTTTCGGCGAAGGTGCTACGAGTATCCGCGCCCGTCGGATGCGAATCAATGACCCGGCCCCGAACAGGAGAATTCCCCGGTGGCTCTCCTCCACCGGGGAATTCTCGTGGCATGAACGCGACAAGCGCGCCGACATCAGGCCCAGCTGGACGCCGCGCTGTTGTTCGTCGCATTCATGTCGTCATTACCGGCGCCCACGGCGCGACCGATGGCCTCGAGGACCTGGTTCAGCTCGTTGGCGGCGGAATCCCACTTGGCCTGCTGCGCCTGGTAGGCCTCCGAGGCGGAGCCCTCCCACTCGGCGACGAGGGGCGCGAGGTAGCTCTTCAGGTCGCCCAGCTTGCCGTTGATGTTGCCGCTGGTGGCGGCGATGTCCGCCCGGGCGCCGTCGATGGCGCCGAAGTCATAACGCATGGTCCCGCTCATGGGTCCTCCTACAGTGTGGATCGAAAGCAGCCTGGTACGAAAGGGTGGTGCCCGCTCGGGTCCGGCCCGAGCGCGGACTCAGATGTTGAGGCCGCCACCTGCGTTGTTGATGGCGCTCGAGTGGTCGTCCTGCACAGCGGCATAGGCGACCCCGTTGGCCTTGATGTTCTCGCTGATCGCCATCAGCGACTCGTTGAGCCGCTTGGCGCTGGACTCCCAGCGAACCATCAGGTTGTCGAACGCGACCTTGGCGGCACCTTCCCAGGCGCCGTTGACGGCGGCGAGCCGACCCTGAAGCGAGGACAGCTGCCCCTGGATGTCCTGGTTGACATCGCCCACGTGCCGCGACGCGGTCTCCATGGTTTCGGTGGTAGTCCTCATCTGACCCATGACCAACTCCTCTTAGATCGTCCGCGTCCTGGATTTCCAGCCCCCTCTGGACTGAGACGGACCGCGCCTACACAGAGTTGGACGCGCGAGCCCGGTGGTTCGGTTCCATCGAATCCGAACCAATTTCCACGAACCCGCGATCCGCTAGCCGTCGCCGATCACCACACTGCGAACTGCCTGCTCACATGGTCCCGCGAGCTCGAACCACCGATCCGCCGAGATCTGGCAGCCGACGCTGACCTGCAGCCCGTCCTCGACGAAGACCGACCACCGCACCTCGGACGCGGGGTCCGGGTGCTCCCGATACGCCAGCCCCGACCGCCCGTCGACGTCGGCGGGCTCGAGTGCGCCGAAGGTCTCCGGCCGCAAGGCCATCCGCTGGCGCAGGGTGTTCGCCACCGCATCGAGATCGGCGCCAGGCGTCAGTTCCTGCGCCGCGACCACGATCCGTGCCGCAGTGCCGTTCTCCGGCACCAACTCCACCCGGGTGGGGCCGCTTCGCTCGGAGCGTTCACGCCACCCCGGCGGAACCGCCAGGCTCACCCTCCCCGCTTTCGCCGAAGCCTGCGCCTGCACTTGCGGGGTCGACTCCGCCCCTGCGGGAGGATCGGCGCTCGTCCCGACGACGAAGACCGCGGTGACCGCCGCGACGACGAGCAGACCCGCCGCTGCCAGTGGAGCCCAACGACCGACGCTGTCCCACCACGGACGCGGACGCCGCATCGCGGGAGCGTGGAAGTCCATCGCCTCCGGTGCCGGAGCCACCAATTCGAGTCCGCGGGCCAACGCGCCCGCCGCGACGGCCGAGCCGGGAATCGTCCTCGCCACCAGCGGCAGCTCCCACCCGGCCTCGATCGCCTCGACGATCGACGGGCCCGTTGCTCCCGGCAGTTCGCCGGTCACCAGGACCCTCGGCGGCCGCTCCTGGCACAGTTCACGGATGGCGGTGACGAACTCGCCGACCGCGTCGGGGCGTTCACGCACATCGGACGAGCCCAATTCGCCCCTGTGTACGCAGTCGACGTGCCTGCAGTCGAGACTGTCGCCTGCGGGCACCGATACCGTCGTGTCGAGGAATCCGACCTCCACGACCGCGGTCCCGGTGGGCATCGGCTCCTGCGACCAGTGCATCAGCGCCTCCGCGACGCTGATCAGGAGGACCTCCTTTCCGATGCCGCGGCCTGCCGTGACCAGGGCCCGCCGCCTGCCGCGCCCCCAGTGCGCCGGGTGGGTCAGCACCACCAGGTCCGGCGCGGCGCGCACACCGAGCCGGGTCGCCACGTGCCGCAAGACCCCGGCGAGCACCTCGTCCATCGGGAACACCCGGTCGCCGAGCGAGAGGTACTCGTCGTCGACGTACCGAACCGGATAGGGCTCGAAAGACTCCGGATCCGCGATCCCCGCGACGAAGGCCCGCTCCCCGAACTGAAGCCCGAAGGCGTCGGCGTATACCGCTGCCGGGCAATCGAACTGCAGGCCGCTTCGGCACCCCCACACCGTCGATTCGGTGAGGTGGATCGCCAGCACGCCGTGGTCGGTGACGGCGGCGGAGCCGCCACTCGTCACGGCGGCGGAGCCGCCACTCGTCACGGCGGCGGAGCCGCCACTCGTCACCGCGGGGCCGTCGATTGTCACAGCGGCGGAAGCCACGCCACCTGCACCAGGGACGCGCCCGCCCTGGTGACCAGAGTGCCGCGGCCCGGAGGCATCTCGCTGGGTCGGACCGTGCCGATCAGATTGCCCTCGTCGCGGCTTCCGCTCATCACGAGTCCCGCGGAGACGAGATCGCGCAACCGCGCGATGATCGGCTCGTACAGCGCGCGGGCCGCGCCGCCGGAACGGCGGGCGATGACCAGGTGCAGTCCGATGTCATTGGCGTGGGCCAGGTATTCCAGCAGCGGGGTCAGCGGGTTGCCGCTCGAGGTGGCGACCAGGTCGTAATCGTCTACCACCACGTAGATCTCGGGACCGGTCCACCAGTTGCGTTCGCGAATCGCCTGCTGGGTGATGTCGGGACCCGGCATCCGGCTCTCCATGATCCGAGCGAGCTCGTTCATGAAGTCGGTCGCCTTCGACGCGGTCGGCGCGTACCCGGCGAGGTGATCACCCTCGACGACACCCAGCATGGTGCGTCGGTAGTCGATCAGGATGATCTTGGCCTGGGACGGGGTGTTCGACTCCATGATGCCCGCGCAGATCCCCCGCAGCAGCGTGGTCTTTCCTGAAGCGCTGTCGGCGAACGCGAGCATATGCGGCTGTTCCCTGAAATCCACGAATGCAGGGGCCAACTCGGCCTCGTCGATGCCGATCGGGATCCGGCGGCACCCGTCGTCGCCCGCGGGCGGCCAGCCGGGCGCGGCCATCGCGACCAGCTCGCCCCGCGGGAACCGCTCCGGGAGCATCCGTACCGGCGGCGCCGCCCGCCCGACGGTGACCGCGGAGATCCGTTCGACAGCGTCGGCGATACCTGCGGTGAGGTCGGCGCTGCGCGGGTTGCCGTCCACACGGGGCAACCCGGTCAGCAGGTGCAGGCCCTCGCGCGTCATGCCCCGACCGGGCCGACCCTCGGGCACCCGGGATGCCTTGGGCCTGCCCACGTCCGAATCCGACGGATCGCCGAGACGGAGCTCGATCCGGGTACCCAACTGATCCTTGAGTGCCGGGCGGACCTCGCCCCACCGCGACGCGGTCAGGACCACGTGCACGCCGAACGAGAGACCCTGGCCGGCGAGGGCGCCGATCTGGGCCTCCAGCGGCTCGAAGTCCTGCCGGATGCTGGGCCAACCGTCGATGACCAGGAACACGTCGCCGAACGGATCTTCGGACACTCCCACCGCTCCCGCACCGCCGGTCGCCGGGTCGAGTGAACGCAGCCGTCGGAACTCGGCCATCGAGTCGATGCCCAGTTCCCTGAATCGGTGCTCACGCTGACGCACGATGGTGTTCATCTCGGCGACCGTGCGACGCACCCGGTCCACGTCGAGGCGGTTCGCGACCGATCCGACATGCGGGAGCCCGGCCAGGCCCGCGAGGGTTCCGCCGCCGAAGTCGAGGCAGTAGAACTGCACCTGCTCGGGAGAATGGGTCAGCGCCATGGACATGATCAGGGTGCGCAGCGCGGTGGACTTGCCCGACTGCGGCCCGCCGACGATCGCCATGTTGCCGTGCGCACCCGCGAGGTCGACCACGAGCAGGTCACGTCGCTGATCGTAGGGTCGATCGACGATGCCGATCGGTGTCCGCAGCGAACTGACCGCGGAAACCGGCTCGATCAGTACCGATCTCGGCACCATCGACTCGAGGGTGGGCGGGTCCTCGAGCGGCGGCAGCCACACCCCATGCGCGGCAGGACCGCAGTTCCGGATCCGGTCGACCACTGTCTCGAGGACGGTCAGCCCGCTCGGTTCCGGCGCCACCTCCATGACGCTCGGCGGGGACGGGGCATCGACGATCAGGTCGGACACCGGCGCCGCGGTGAACGGACGTGGACGCAGGTCGATCGGGGAGGCGGCGGCCTCGATTGCTCCGCGCGACCGTCCACCGAGGTATGGGCCGGAGACGTAAGCAGCCGCAAACCTGACGATCTCGGCGGAATCGCACTTGAGATAGCCCGAGCCCGGCGTCGCGGGCAGGTGGTAGGCGTCGGGCACCCCGAGGACCGTGCGGGATTCGTTGGCGGAAAAGGTCTTGAGCCCGATCCGGTAGGAAAGGTGGCTGTCGAGACCGCGGAGCTTGCCCTCCTCGAGTCGCTGGCTCGCCAGCAGCAGGTGCATGTGCAGGGAGCGACCCAGACGCCCGATCGCCACGAAGAGATCCGCGAATTCCGGCTGCTGGCTGAGCAGTTCGGAGAACTCGTCGACGACGATGAACAGCGCAGGCAGCGGGGCGAGATCGGCGCCTGCCGCGCGGGCCTTCTCGTAATCGGAGACGTTCGCGAAGTTGCCAGCCGAACGCAGCAACTCCTGCCTGCGGTTCATCTCACCCGCGAGCGCGTCCTTCATCCGGTCGACCATCGCCAGTTCCTCGGAGAGGTTGGTGATGACCGCGGCGACGTGCGGGGCGCCCTCGAGGCCGAGGAACGTGGCACCGCCCTTGAAGTCGACGAGCACGAGGTTCAGCGATTCCGGCGAATGGGTTGCCAGCAATCCGAGCACCAGGGTGCGGAGGAACTCCGACTTACCCGATCCGGTCGCGCCGATGCACAGTCCGTGCGGGCCCATGCCGTTCTCGGCGGCTTCCTTCAGGTCGATCTCGACCTGGGAGCCGTCCATGCCGACACCGATCGGTACCCGCAGCCGCTCCCGCGCGGTCCTCGGGGCCCACGCCACCTCGGGATTGAGGGTGGCAACGTCGGGGATACCGAGCAGATGGTGCCAGCTCGCGACCGGCTGACCGTCCTCGACGGCGTCGTTGGCCTGCTGGGTTGCCGTTCGGAACGGGGCCAGCCGCCTCGCCGCGTTCTGCGCCTGGTGGGTACTGAGCTGATCTGCGACCGCGAAGGTCTCCACCCCGGAACCGCTTCGCGCGCCGATGGACTCGCCGTCCATCACGAGCTGGATCCCGCGGCTCGCGGCCAGCGACGGGCAGTAGCCGCTGAGGTCCAGCAGCGTCACCGAGTCCAGGCCGCCGTCGATGATGCTCTCGCCGTCCAGGATCCCGCCGTCGACCACCACGATCATCTGCGCCACGCCGGCAGTGGCGGGCGCGTTGCGCGAATACCGGCTACGCATCGCCAACTGGGGTCCGAGCGAGGCCTCGAGTTCCATCAGTGAACCGAAGAACATCCGGCTCGTGCCTGCGCCGTCCTGCGACTCCGGATGCTGCGAGTGCGGTAGCCATTTCGCCCATTCCCACTCGGGTGCGGTGTCGGGACCGCAGACGACCGCGACCTGCAACTGATCGGGTCCGTGGAAGGTGCACAGTTGCACCAGCATCGAACGCACCATCGCGCGGGCAGCGGACCGGTCACCGTCGATGCCGATGGCCGCGAAGCCCCGCACCGAAACCGCCGTCGGTAGCTCGTGCACCACGGAGTGGGTCCGAACGAATCGTCGTAGCGACACCGCGGCAACCGGTTCGAGGTCCTCCACCGGCCCGGTCTCGGGGGCGATCAACCGGGTGGCCAGCCGTTGGCTGCCACGGCCGACGCGGACGTGGCAGTAGTCCGGATCGGCGACCCGCCGCTCCCACATCCGCCCGGTACCCGCCAGGGTCCACAGGAACCGCGGGTCCGGGTGGCTCCACTCGAGGGCCGCGCGCTGTTTGTCGCCGGTGTCATAGACGTCCCGCCGTAGTTGGTCGAGGTAGCGCAGGTAGTCCTTGCGGTCCTCGTTCGCCTCGGCGGACCTGGCGCCCCCGCCCTTTCCGCCACCGCCCGCGAGCATGCCCAGCATCGAGACGACCATCATCACGGGGAACAGCAGCGACATCGGGTTGGCTGCCATGCCGGAGGTGAACATCAGGGCGACCATGCCGAGCATCGCCACCACCATCACCACGGGCAGCAGCTTGGTGAGCAGGTTTCCCGGGATGATCTTCGGAATCTCGGGCGGGGCCTGCAGGCTCAGTTCGCCACCCGGCGTGCGCGGCGCCTCTCGGCGTGCCCTACGTACGAACCGCACGGTACTCACGCGCGTTCACCCCCCAGATTCCGCTTGGCCATCCCGCGGTGGACCCCACTCCCCTGGGTCGACACCTCGAGCCATCAGAGGTTAGCCCATCCCGCGCGCGCCCCACAGCTCCGGGCCGACGGTCGGCGATGTCGTAGAGTTCTCCCGTTATACGAGGATCGGTGCAGGTGGGGCCCTGCACACCGAGTTTCTTTTGGGGGGAACCGAAGATGACCACGCCGCGCATGGACGCGTCAAGGGCCGACACACATCAGGGTGGCCGTACCGACCTGTGTCGCCTGACGATTCTGGCAGATCACACCCAGGTGGACCTCGCG
Source organism: Rhodococcus sp. NPDC059179 (assembly GCF_042754885.1). NCBI lineage: Bacteria > Bacillati > Actinomycetota > Actinomycetes > Mycobacteriales > Nocardiaceae > Rhodococcus > Rhodococcus sp. NPDC059179. The sequence continues at coordinate 134,065 of NZ_JBHZBV010000003.1, forward strand.
GTGCCGTTCGGGGTGCCGGTCGCGCTGATCATTCCCGGCATCGTCGACATGATCGAAAGCCACAGCATCGCAAACGACTTCGCGACTCCCGCGGAGGCATACGAACCCACCGAATGGGTGTTGGCACGGATCGGACAATCCCCGCTGTCGTCGACGCTCAGCCTCGGCGAGCACGGGATACGTGACGGCGATCTACTGGTCCTGCAGTCCGCGCCGACGAGCGCCCCCGCGCCCCTGTTCGACGACATCATGCACAACGTCGCCGCCCTGGAGGCCGACCGGTACCGGCGCTGGACCCCGCTGTCGGCACGGGTGATGGGGTCGGTCGTCGCGGTCCTCGCCACGACGGCAGGCGCAGGAGCGTTGCTGCTGGCGCGTGCCGAATCGGACAGTCTCCTCGGCGCGTTCGCGGCGCTCATCGTTGCCGCGCTGCTGCTCACGGCGGGCACCGTCGTCAGCCGGATCTACCTCGACCGGTCCGCGGCTGTGGTGCTGTGCGGCTGCGCGATGCCCCTCGCGTTCACGGCAGGCGCCCTGATGGTGCCCGGCCGACTCGGCGCCGCTGGCCTGCTGTTGGGGGTCGTGACCTGCGGCGCAGCCGCGGCGCTCGCCCTGCGGATCAGCGGGGTCGGCCTGTCGCTGTTCACCGGTGTTGCGGCCGCCGCCCTCCCCGTGTCGGTGGCCGCCGCGGTCGGCACGCTGACCGACCAGCCCACGTACGCGATCGGTGCGGTCCTCGCGGCCGCCGCGCTCGCCGGACTCGCCTTCGCCCCCCGCATCTCGATGTTGTTGGCCAAGCTCCCGCTGCCGCCGGTGCCCTCGCCCGGGTCGTCGGTCGACATCGAAGAGGAGTCACTCGAACCTGACGCCGTGCTGCCGTCGTTCGCCTCGCTCGCATCGAGGGCGGCGCGCGCCCGGCAGTACCTCACCGGGCTGGTGTGCGCGATGACCGTGCTGACCGCGGCGGGCGCCCTGCTCGCCGCCAAGGTCTTTGCCGACGGTGGAATCTACTGGCCGGGGACCATTCTCGCGACCGTGTGCGCGGGTGTGTTGATGCTTCGCGGCCGCACCTACGCCAGCGCCGAGCAGGCCGTACCCCTCATCGGCGGTGGCGCCGCCATCGTGCTGATGCTCCTCATCGGCGCCGCCGTCACCAACCCCGGTCAGTCCGTCGGGGTCTTCGCACTGACCGTGCTCGTCGCCGGGCTCGCTCTCGCCCTCGGGGTCATCGCGCCGAGTCAGACCTTCTCGCCGGTCCTGCGTCGCGGCGTCGAACTGCTGGACTACGCGGCGATCGCCGCAGTGGTCCCGCTGGTCTGCTGGGTCTCCGGGCTGTTCAGCATGATGCGCGGCCTGTGAGCGGCCACGCACGCCGGATCCCGATCGCGCTTGCCGGTGTCGCCCTCGCGGCGTCGCTGAGCCAGGCGACCGCGATCGCGATACCTCCGCCCTCGATCGACCCCGGTCGCGTACCACCCAACTCGGCGCCGTCCGGCCCGAAGACCGAACTCAGGGACCCCTGCGCGACCACTGCGCCGGCAAGCGACCTCGCGCAGGTGCCGCCGCCGCAGCGCGCGCTGGACCTGGAGTCGGTGTGGCCGCTCAGCACCGGCCGGGGCCAGACCGTCGCGGTGATCGACACCGGCGTCGAGCGGCACAGCCGGCTGCCCGGACTGATCCCCGGCGGGGACTACGTCTCCACCGGCGACGGCGCCCAGGACTGCGACGCACACGGGACGTTGGTGGCGGGCATCATCGCGGCCAATCGCAACGGCCAGACCGGATTCGCGGGCGTGGCGCCCGACGCGCGGATCCTGAGCATCCGGCAGTCGAGCGACATCTATCGGGAGACGGACGGCCGCAAGGACGCCGAGGGTCAGAACGCCAAGGGCGTTGGCAACGTGAGCACGCTCGCCCGGGCCATCCGGCACGCTGCGGATTTCCCGGGCGTGACGGTCATCAACATCTCCGAGGTGGCCTGCGTCCCCGCCAGCGCGGGCGACGTCGCGGCCCTCGGCGCCGCCGTCGACTACGCCGCGCGCATCAAGGACATCGTCGTCGTCGCCGCGGCAGGCAACCTCGAAGGCGCCTGCAAGGATCCGAATCCGACGCCGAACCCCGCCACACCCCATGCGGATCCGTGGGATTCGGTGATCACCATCGCGACCCCTGCCTGGTACGACGATCAGGTGCTCGCGGTGGGCTCGGTCAACCCGGACGGCGCCCCGTCCGCCTTCACGGTCCCCGGACCGTGGGTCGACGTCGCCGCGCCCGGCACCGAGATCACCTCGCTCGACCCGCGCAGGCCCGAACCGACCGGGCTGACAAGCTCTGTCAACGGAAAACCTGTCCAGGGCACCAGCTTCGCGGCCCCTTACGTCGCGGGCACCGCCGCGCTGATCCGTGCGCGGTTCCCGCAGTTGAACGCACGCCAGGTGATGGACCGGATCGAGCAGACCGCCCACGCGCCCGCCAACGGTTGGGATCCGTTCGTCGGACACGGCGTCATCGACCCTGGCGCCGCGGTGACCGCTGAGGTTCCCGGTGCCACGCAGGCACACGGCGCCCAGTCCACCGCGATGGCCATCCCCGAGGCCCCGACGCCGCCCGACCTCCGTCCGCGAAACGTCGCAGTGGTGGGAGCGGGCGGCGTCGCCGCGCTGCTCGGGCTCGGGCTACTGGCCTCGTTCCCGTTGCGCCGCAGGCTTCAGCGGGACGGCGGCGAGACGTCGACCGGCTGATCGTCGGGGGCGACCCCGTCGTGCGCGAGGAAGGCCGCTTCCCGACCGAGCATCGGTCCAGGGGCGAGCATGCCGACGATCGACCACGGCGCCGCGACGCTCCCGTCGGTGAACCCGAGAACCTTTGCCGTCTCTACGTTCTCGACGCCGTAGCGGACTCCGGTGTCCGCGATGAAGAACAGTGCACCCTTGCGTTCGCTGGAGGGATCGATGCCCGTGGTGTGGACCAGCCCGCCGCTGCCCGGCTTCAGGTAGGCGGTGTCGGCATTGGGTCCGGACCCGTCCGCCTGGGCCAGCGACACCATCTTGGCGTCGGCCGGGAGCGGAATCGCGTTCCCGGTGATGACGCTGACGGTTGCCCGGAGTCCCCCGTCGGATTCGTCGGCCCCGTCGATCGGCTGCCAGGACAGGCAGCTGACCGGGCGGCTGTCGAAGTCGACGATCTCCGGCGCCACTTCCGGAAAGGTGGACACCGCCAGGTCGTTCGCCTGTGGAACCCGAGACACGACATCGGGGGTGACGTTGTCGGCGCCCGCGCTGCCCTGCGAGTCCGAGTACCGGATCAAGTCCTCGGTGGCTTGGCCGATCTGCTGCAGCCCCCCTCGCAGCACCACATAGGACTTGGTCTCCTGCGCGTCCTGAACACGAACAACGGAACCGATCGTCTTGCCCTGCAACGAGTAACCCGGCTGGCCACCCGCTCCGTCGATCACCGGCGGCGCGATCGCGGGCGCCTCCGGGATCGCGTCCAGCAGACCCGGACTCACCGGCCTCGGTTCGATCCCGTCGAGACCGAACGCGAGCGAGACGGCGCGATTGCCTGGGTCGATCCGCGCACGCCTGCCGTCGTAGACGAGGAACGTGCCGTCCGCACCCGTCACCAACAGCGCCTTGCCGTCCGCGAGAGTCGAGATGTTCTCACCGAGTTCGGGTTCGCCCGCGATGACCGCGGTGCTGATCGCCTTGGTCCCGCCGGAAGCGATGGAATCGCACACCGTCCACGCGGTCGGCTCGCCGTGTGGAAGTGCCGACGGAGCACCGGGAATGCCCATCAGGGCCCCGCGCGGACGAGTCCCGATCTCCGACTCCTTGACGATGACCGGCGTCGCCGCATCGCCGGCGATCAATCGGGCAGAGGCCAGGTTCAGCACGGGGTGGAGGGTGTCCTCCACCATCACGAACATCGCCCCGGAATCCTTGCCCACGACGACCTGCGCGTCACCGATCTTGTCTTGCGGCCGGATCAACGCCAATGCGCCACATCCGGCCAGACCGATCGCGGCCAGCACCGCCCCCACTGCCAACGCCCGCGACTGGGTTCGCATCGGGTCGTGCAGCATTCGCACATCCCGGCGAACCAGGGCGTGTTCCATCCGACGAACCAAGAAGCGATACCCGTTGACCTGCCAACGCGTAGTCGGCTGTGCTGCCATGTTCCCTCCCCCGTTTGGCGCGCACTACGGATGGACACAGTACAGTTCTGCCGGAGAACCGAGCGGCGGGGACCGCACGGATCAGGGGCGATGGGGGAAGATCGTGTCTCGACGACGGGGGCGGCGTCGGCGTGTGTTGCCGATTGTGTCTGTCCGTAATCTGGTGGTCGCGCAGCTGCTTGGGGCCGCCGCGGGCGCGGTGGCGGCCGCATTCGGCCTGACCTGGTGGCCCGCGGTGGCGATCGGCGCGGTTGTCGCGCTGCTCGGCCTGATCCCCCTCGGAGGTCGTTGCCTCCTCGACTGGGTGGCGACCGGCGGGCGGTATCTGCTCCGGCGTGAACACTCCCCCGGCCAGACGTCGAACTTCCGTACCCCCTCGGGACCCGTGGTCGGGCTGCACTGGGACGGCGGATCCGTGGTCGCCGTCATCGAGGTGCTCCCGACCCTTGGCAACCTGACCCAGGTCACCCGCGATGCATTCGAATCGGTCCACCGACTGCCGGTGCTCGCACTGGCGGAATCGATGACCCAGCAGGACATCAGCCTCAGCGGCATCGACATCGTCAGCCACGGCTATCGCGCGAGCGCAGGCAGTCCCGCCACCGAGGTATACGACCAGCTGGTGGGGCCACTGCCCGCCACCGCCTTGCGGACGGTCTGGCTCGCGGTCCGGTTCGACGCGACCGCCGAGTCCGAGGCTGTCGCACGGCGCGGCGGCGGCACCGAGGGCGCCGCGCGGACCGCGTCGGTCGCGGCACTGCGAATCGTCCGCGCGCTGTCCGATGCGGGCTGCGAGTCGCGGCTGCTCACCGCAGCCGAGATCGACTCCGCCGCAATGCAGATCAGCCGCGGTGTGCGCCCCGGCTCATTCACCCGCACCTGGACCCACACCCCGTTGCCCGGCGTGTGCAACACCGGCTACGCCATCGACCCACGGGTACTGTCCGACGAACTGCTGGCCAAGCTGTGGGTGCCGTCGAGCCTCGGAACCACGGTGACCGTGCGGATGCGCCCGGGCGCGCGACCAGGCGAGGTGCGAGTGGCCGCCTCCTGCCGGATGACCACCCGAACCATGCCGGAGCGGCTCGAGATCCCCGGCCTCATCTCGATGCAGGGCAGGCACGCCGACGGCCTGGCCTCCAACCTGCCGTTCGCCTCCCCTGACCTCGACACGCTGACTCCGTTCACCGACTTCTCGGCCGCGGAGCTCGATGCCCTCGCGTTGCCGCTGTCCGGCTGTGGCCAGCTGATCGGTTCCGACAACTACGGACACGGGCTGACTGCCCGGATCGTGGGGCCGGAGATCGAGTCCGTGGATGTGCTCGGCGAGCTGTACCTGGCGCAGCAGTTGGTCTTTCGCGCCATCGCCACGGGAGCCCGGATCCAGATCCACTCGGACCGACCGCAGGTGTGGGGCTCGCTGATCGATTCCATCGCCACGCCCGATCGATTGCGGCTGATCGACGACCCCACCCGACTCGACCCGACCTTCACCGCGGTCCTGTTCGACGGGGTGGAGCCGGTGCCGCCGCGAGCCGGGGTGACCACCATCCGGGTGCGCGACGTGCACGAGCCCGCCCCGGACGCCGAGCCGCAGATCTCGATCGTGCAGCCGGGCGCCAGCGGCGATCGCGTCACGCTCCGCGCCGACGGCAGGCAGGTCGACCTGGTCCTGGTCACCATCGCGCAGGAGACCGCGTTCATCGGCAGGCCGAGGGCCACCCATCCGCTACAGCCGGCCCGTTGAGTAACCGTCAGCCGGGGTACGGGTCGGCCGAGCGGGCCGTGCGCAGCGCGGAGGACCACCACGCGAGCTGATCGAGCAGTCGGGCGGAGCCGTCGATCGCGGCTCCGTCCCCGGTCTCGCCGTCCGGACCGAATCGCTTGCGGGCCTGGTGAAAACTGACGGTCTGCCGGATCGAGACCATGTGCACCTCGGCGACCACCTGACGCAGTTGCTCGGTCGCGCGCAGTCCGCCGGACAATCCGCCGTACGACACGAAGCCGACCGGCTTGGCTCGCCACTGCTCCTTCGCACTGTCGATGGCGTTCTTCAGCGCGGCCGGATAGCCGTGGTTGTACTCCGGGGTCACCACGACGAAGGCCTCCGCCGCTTCGACCCGTTCGCGAAAGGCGTCCGACTCGGCGCCGCCGGACAGGTCGGCCGGGAGCGCGATGTCGGCGAGGTCGAGCACACCGACATCGAAGGCCTGGTGTGCGCGTGCCCGACGGAGGAACCACTCGGCGACGACGGGTGCGAACCTGCCGACACGAACGCTGCCGACGATCACCTCGAGCCGGATCGGTTCTGTTGCCACGCCCCATCGAACCACGAACCGAGCGCGCACGCGCCACCTCCGGACACGAGAAGGCCCTCGCCGAGCTCGGCGAGGGCCTTGTCGTTCACGTGCCTAGGATCCGAAAGGCAGTCCGGCCGACCCGGTTCCGCCGCCGTCACTGCCGCCCGACACGGTGACGGACACGGTCGGCGAGACCGACCCCAGGAACCGTCCCCCGCCCGAGTACACCGCGGTGATCGGGTGGGTCCCGTTCGCCTCGAACGTGTGCGAGAGCGACGCCTTGCCATCCACGACTGCGACGGGTGCGCCGATCGAGGCATCACCGTCCTTGAACTGGACGGTACCGCCCGTTGGAACCGGCGCCACCATCGCGGAAAGCTCGACGGCAGCGCCCGCCGCTGCGGAGCCGGGCACGGTCAGCCCGGTCGAAGTGGCGGTGTCCGGCGCCTCGACGGTCGCGAAGACGCCGATCGGGTTGAACGTCTGCGTCGAACCGAACGTGTTCACGTCGAACGTCAGACCACTGTCGAACGTCCCCGCGGGCGCGGTGTCCGGAACCTTGTACGACAGCTCCAACGACACCTTCCGGTTCACGTTCTTCGACAGCATCCACGCGCTCGCCGAGTTCGACACCGACACCCTGTTGTTCGCCACATCGACATTCGGCGTGACCGACGACGTCGACGCCGCCGACACCTTCGCGCTGCCTGCCACATACTCGAACCCGGCCGGATGCACATCGGTGATCTTGTTCAGGTACCGATCGATCGCACTGTTCACCGAGAACTCGGTCCGGTACGTCACCACCTCACCCGGGAACACCGACCCATCGCCCAGCAACGTCTTCGTCGCCACGATGTTGGTGGCCGTCACCGTCGCCGACAGCTGCGCCGCGTTCGCGACACCACCACCGACCCCGAGACCGAGGGCCGCGACGGCCGCCACGCTCACCGCCGCCGCTACGCGACGCAACACGGCTTGAGACATCTTGATTTCTCCTCGATTTGGTTGGATCACCGTGAAATCAGCTGGGTCAGGAGCCGAACCCGAACTGGCTCGAGCCGCCGCCGCCGGTGTTCTCCCCGGTGACCTTGAGCGTGGTTGCCGCAGAGGTCGAACCCGTGAAACCGGGAGCCCCCGAGTAGACGGCGGTGATCGGGTGGTCACCCGGGGTGTTGAACGTGTACCACAGCGTGGCCGTGCCGTCGACCACGCTCACAGGGCCGCCGATCGGGGCATCACCCTCCTTGAACTGCACCGTGCCACCCGCGGGGGCAGGGGTGACCGCGGCCACCAGGCGCGTCTGAACGCCGGTCTGCGCATCACTCGCCAGGCTGAGCACCGTCGAGGTAGCGACGTCGGGCGCCGACACCGTCACGGTCGACGGCGCCGATGCCGAACCCGTGAATCCGGGGACTCCCGAGTACACCGCGGTGATGCTGCGCGGACCGGTGGCGGAGAACGCGTGCGACAACGTCGCCGTGCCGTTCACCACGTTCGCCGGTGCGCCGATGGTGGCGTCACCGTCCTTGAACTGCACGGTGCCACCCGCAACCGCCGGAGACACCGAAGCCGACAGATCAACCGCGACACCCACGGTGGCAGTCGCCGGCACAGTCAGCTGCGTCGCCGTGGACGCCGGGCCCTGCACGTCGATCGTCACGCCGATCGGGTTGAACGTCTGCGTCGAACCGAACGTGTTTACGTCGAACGTCAGACCACTGTCGAACGTCCCCGCGGGCGCGGTGTCCGGAACCTTGTACGACAGCTCCAACGACACCTTCCGGTTCACGTTCTTCGACAGCATCCACGCGCTCGCCGAGTTCGACACCGACACCCTGTTGTTCGCCACATCGACATTCGGCGTGACCGACGACGTCGACGCCGCCGACACCTTCGCGCTGCCTGCCACATACTCGAACCCGGCCGGATGCACATCGGTGATCTTGTTCAGGTACCGATCGATCGCACTGTTCACCGAGAACTCGGTCCGGTACGTCACCACCTCACCCGGGAACACCGACCCATCGCCCAGCAACGTCTTCGTCGCCACGATGTTGGTGGCCGTCACCGTCGCCGACAGCTGCGCCGCGTTCGCGACACCACCACCGACCCCGAGACCGAGGGCCGCGACGGCCGCCACGCTCACCGCCGCCGCTACGCGACGCAACACGGCTTGAGACATCTTGATTTCTCCTCGATTTGGTTGGATCACCGTGAAATCAGCTGGGTCAGGAGCCGAACGGGAGCGAACCGGCCGCACCCGCACCCGCAACCGTCACCGTGCTGGCCTGCGAACCCGCACCCGAGAAACCCTCGAACCCGGAGTACGCCGCGGAAATCGAATGAGCACCCGCCGTGGTGAAGGTGTGCGACAGCTTCGCCTTACCGTCAACCACATTCACCGGACCACCGATCGGGGTGGACCCATCCTTGAACTGCACCGTGCCACCGGTGGGCGTCGGCGACACCGTCACCGAGAACTCCACCACCACACCACGATCCACGGTCGCAGGCGCCGTCAACACGATCGACGTCATCACATCCGGCACCGGCACAGACACCGACTGCACCGCCGACGACGAACCAACAAACCCGGGAGCACCCGAGAACACCGCCGAGATCGCATGCGCGCCTGCCGCAGCGAACGTATGCGACAAGACCGCCTTCCCGTCCACCACATTCACCGGAGCACCCAGCGCCAGGTCACCGTTCTTGAACTGCACCGTGCCACCGTTCGGAGCAGGCGAGACTGTCGCCTTCAGCTCAGCAGGCGCACCCACGATCGCCGACGCAGGCACCGACAACACCGTCGTCGTCGCCACATCCGGCACCGACACATTCACAACCCCGGCAGCCGACGTCGACGCCTTGAACCCGGGGGCACCGGAGAACACCGCGGTGATACTGCGCGCACCCGCGACGTCGAACGCGTGCGGGATCGTGGCCTTGCCGTCCACCACATTGGCCGGCCCACCGATCGCAACACCACCGTCCTTGAACTGCACCGTGCCGCCAGCCGGGGTCGGGGACACCGTTGCCGACAGATCGAGCGCCGCACCGACATTCGCCGTCGCAGGCACCGTCACCGTGGTCGTGGTCGCCTCATCCGGCACCGACACCGTCACCGTCGCAGCAGCCGACGTCGAACCCGTGAACCCCGCACCACCCGAATACACCGCGGTGATCGACTTCGCACCCGCAGCATCAAAGGTGTGCGAGAGCGTCGCATTGCCACCGCTGACCGCAACCGGCGAACCGATGTTCGCGCCGCCGTCCTTGAACTGCACCGTCCCACCAGCGTTCGCCGGAGCAACCGTCGCCTTCAACTCCACCGCGGCACCGACATTCGCCGTCGCAGGCACCGTCACCGTGGTCGTGGTCGCCTCATCCGGCACCGACACCGTCACCGTCGCAGCAGCCGACGTCGAACC
>NZ_JBHZBV010000003.1:144071-265183 GCF_042754885.1 Rhodococcus sp. NPDC059179
CCGTGAACCCCGCACCACCCGAATACACCGCGGTGATGCTCTTCGCACCCGCCGCATCAAAGCTGTGCGACAACGTCGCATTGCCACCGCTGACCGCAACCGGCGAACCGATGTTCGCGGCGCCATCCTTGAACTGCACCGTCCCACCAGCAGCAGCCGGAGCAACCGTCGCCTTCAACTCCACCGCAGCACCGACATTCGCCGTCGCCGGAGCCGTGAGGGTCGTCGTGGTCGCCTCATCGGGCACCGACACCGTCACCGTCGCAGCAGCCGACGTCGAACCCGTGAACCCCGTACCACCCGAGTAGACAGCGGTGATCGACTTCGCACCCGCCGCATCAAAGCTGTGCGAGAGCGTCGCCGTGCCACCGGTGACCGCAACCGGTGAACCGATGTTCGCGGCGCCGTCCTTGAACTGCACCGTGCCACCGGCATTGGCCGGAGCAACCGTCGCCTTCAGCTCCACCGCGGCACCGACATTCGCCGTCGCCGGAGCCGTGAGGGTCGTCGTGGTCGCCGCATCCGGCGGAGCCTGCACGTCGATCGTCACGCCGATCGGGTTGAACGCCTGCGTCGAACCGAACGTGTTCACATCGAACGTCAGACCGCTGTTGAACGTGCCCGCGGGCGCATTGTCCGGAACCTTGTACGACACCTCGTACGACACCGTCCGGTTCACAGACTTCGACAGGTACCACGCGCTCGCCGAGTTCGACACCGACACCCGGTTGTTCGCCACATCCACGCTCGGCGTCGGAGACGAGGTGGACGCCGCCGTGACCTTCGCGCTGCCCGGCACATACTGGAATCCGGCCGGATGAACATCGGTGATCTTGTTCAGGTACCGGTCGATGATGGTGTTCACCGAGAACTGCGTCCGGTAGGTCACCACCTCACCGGGCAGCACCGACCCATCGCCCAGCAAGGTCTTCGTCGCCACGATGTTGGTGGCCGTCACCGTCGCCGACAGTTGCGCCGCGTTCGCGACACCACCACCGACCCCGAGACCGAGCACACCGACAGCCGCGACGCTCACCGCCGCCACCGCGCGACGCATCACCGCATGAGACATCTTCGTCGTTCCTCCATGCATCCAGGGACCGCGCGAATGCATAGCCAGAACCGGTTACAGATCGCACGAAATGGGGCAACCATAACCAACCGCCCCGAGCGGCGATGTCAAAATGAGATGATTCCCAACACGGACATTCGTCCAACTGTGAAGCGCCAGGCCAGAGGCTCACATGGTGAGACCCTGAGTAAGTAGCGTTGCGAGTTCGAGATACGCCTGGGCGTCCGGCAGCCCGGTCGATTCCGCGACCTGACGCCGCTGGATTCGGACCATCATCGCCGCGGCCACGTCCGCCACGAAGGCGGCGTTGACTTCCCGAAACTCGCCCGCCCGCACCCCCGCCGTGATCAGGTCCTGCACCCGGCGGGCAGCGAAGCGGGTGTTCCGCTCGTAGATCTCGCGGGCCGCAGCATTGCGCGCGAGATCGTCCATGAAGCGGGCCGAAGCGGGGCGGAGTTGTTCGCCGACCGCTTCCAGGTATGCCCCGATCCGCTCGCGCGCACCGATGACCCCATCGAGACGGGACTCGACGCGCTCGGTGGCACCCCGGAAGAAGTGCACGGTCGCGGCGGCGACCAGCTGCTCCTTGCTGTCCGCGAGCGCGTAAAGGGTCGACTTCGAGCAGCGCAACCTGCCCGCGATGTCGTCCAGCGTCAGGTGCGCGAAGCCCTCCTCCAGCAACAGGTCGACGAGCTGATCGAGTAGCTGCGCCCGGCGCGCGGCGCCACGCACGGCGGGGGTGCTGGACCGGGTTGCCATACTCATAACAGTACTGCAGTATCGTTTTCAGTACTACTCACCGGAGGAGACCGCCGTGCCCGTCGAACGCCTGCTGCCCAGCCAGGAAGCCCGCGACCTGATCGAACTCACCCGCGATGTCGCGGACAAGGTGCTGGCGCCCAAGGTGAACGAGCACGAGAAGACGGAAACGTTCCCGGAGGGCGTCTTCCCGGCCCTCGGCCAGGCCGGGCTGCTGAGCCTGCCGTATCCCGAGGAGTTCGGCGGCGGCAATCAGCCGTACGAGGTCTACCTACAGGTACTCGAGGAGCTCGCCGCGCGATGGGCCGCCGTCGCGGTCGCCACCAGCGTGCACAGCCTCTCCTGCTTCGCCCTGGCCACCCACGGCACCGACGAGCAGAAGGCGCGGTGGCTCCCGGACATGCTGGGCGGCAACACCATCGGCGCGTACAGCCTCTCCGAGCCCCAGGCCGGATCCGATGCGGCCGCGCTGAGCTGCAAGGCAGACCCCGTGGACGGCGGATTCCGGATCAACGGCTCCAAGGCCTGGATCACCAACGGTGGCCGCGCAGACTTCTACACCCTGTTCGCCCGCACCAGCGACGACGGTCCGCGCGGCATCTCCTGCCTGCTGGTGGACAAGAACACCGACGGATTGTCCTTCGGCAAGCCGGAGGAGAAGATGGGACTGCGTGCCGTCCCCACCACCTCCGCCCACTACGACGACGCCTTCGTCCCGCAGGAGCGGCTGATCGGAGCGCAGGGCCAGGGCCTGCCCATCGCGTTCAGCGCGCTCGACTCGGGCCGCCTCGGCATCGCCGCGGTCGCGGTTGGACTCGCACAGGGCGCACTCGACGACGCCGTCGCGTACGCCAAGGAGCGCAAGGCCTTCGGCAAGCGGATCATCGACCACCAGGGCCTCGGCTTCCTGCTCGCCGACATGGCCGCCGCGGTGGACTCGGCGCGCGCCACCTACCTGGACGCGGCCCGCAGGCGCGACGCGGGAGTCCCCTACTCCCGCAATGCCAGCGTCGCGAAGCTCGTCGCCACCGATGCCGCGATGAAGGTCACCACCGACGCCGTGCAGGTGTTCGGCGGATACGGCTACACCCAGGACTTCCCGGTGGAGCGGTACATGCGCGAGGCGAAGATCACGCAGATCTTCGAGGGCACCAACCAGATTCAGCGCCTCGTGATCGCCCGCTCCCTGGCCGGCTGACCGGATACAAACCATTTCGGTTCCCTATGTATCGGAAACCGATGTGTCACCCATCACGTTGCACTTACACTTCCCCCGCTGTCACATTGATTGAACGGTCCACAACTTTGGACCGAGTGCTTGCGCAGACCAGTCGGGAGGTCGCGGGTGTCTTCGAGTTCCGTGAGTGCGATAAGTGGTGCCCACTATCGGTCGCTCATCCACAACGTCAACATGCCGGTCATCGTGCACAAGAGCGACGATCACGTCGTCGACGTCAACCGGGCATTCGCCGACCTTCTCGGTTACTCACTGCCCGAGGCGCGGGGCCTCGGCCCCCGCCAATTCGTCCATCCGAGTCTCATCGAGGAACACGACCGCGGCCACACCCAGTTGATCAACGGCGAGCAACTCGGCCTGTCCGCCGATGTCGACCTGGTGCGCAAGGACGGCTGCGTCATCCGGGTCAAGGTGAACAAATCCGTCGCCCGGCACAACGCGGAAACGGTCGTGATGACCGTCATCGAGGGCGTCGCGCAGTCCGGCTGACCACGCACTGACCGCAGTGTCACTGCGTCGCGGCCTGCGCCTTGCGCGCCCGGTACGCCGCCACATTCGCCCGATTCCCGCAGTTTCCGGTGTCGCAATAGCGGCGGGACCTGTTGCGGGACAGGTCGATCAGCACCGATTCGCAGTCAGGCGCCGCGCAGTGGCGGAGTCGGTCGAGGTCCCCGACACGGATCACGTCGACGAAGGCCATCGCGGCCTCGGCGCCCATCCTGTGCACCAGCGGATCCTCGTCCGCGGTCACGTGCAGGTGCCAGCCCCAGTCGCCGTGCTCCGTCAGCCGGGGCAGCGCCTTCGCCTCCCGGAGCAACGCGTTCACGATCTGTGCCGCGTCGCGGTCACTGCCCGACCGCCACAGCGCGCGAAGCCGTGGCCGCAACGACCGCACCGCGCGCAGTTCCGCCTCGGTCCCGTCCCGCCTGCCGCTCCAGTCGTGTTCGGTCAGGAACGCGTCGAGCGCCGCGACGTCGGGCAGCCACTCCCGGCCACCGAGCCCGGTGTTCACCAGCGCGGCCGCGCCGATGAGGGCCCGCTCGGTGTCATGGGCTATATACACTTTGACTCCTGACGACTCGCCTCCTACCGTCATGAGTCTAATCAGCTTTCACTCATGACAGGAGACGCCGACATGCACAGCGGCAAATCGCTGGCGACGTCGTTTCGAGCGACCTGCAAGCAGTCGCCGGCGGCGTCGTTTCGAGCGACCTGCAAGCCGTCGCTGGCGGTGTCGTTTCGAGCGACCTGCAAGCAGTCGCTGGCGACCCGGACCGGTACCGCCCTGAGCGTGCTCTCCGCCCTCGCCTTCGGACTGTCGGGCCCGTTCGCCAAGTCGCTGATGAACGCCGGCTGGTCACCGGGCGGCACCGTTCTCGCGCGCATCGCGGGCGCCGCCGTCGTGATGCTCCTCATCGCCGCGATCGTCGAACCGGGCGGACTGCGCACCGCCCACCGGCACGCCAGAACGATTGTGCTGTACGGATTAATGGCGGTGGCAGGCGTTCAGGCCAGCTTCTTCCTGTCGCTGCAGTATCTCTCGGTCGGCGTCGCCCTGATGATTCAGTTCATGGCGCCGCTGCTCGTCATCGGGTGGGCGTGGGCTACGCGAGGCGAACGTCCCGGCCTGGTGACCCTGCTGGGCACGGGGCTCGCGCTCGTGGGAGCCGTGGGCGTGCTCGACCTCCTCGGGGGCGTCGAGATCAGCGTCGTCGGCGTCGCCTGGTCGGCGATGTCGACGGTCTGCCTGGCCTGCTTCTTCGTCATCTCGGACCGGACCTCCGAGTCCTTCAGCCCGCTGGTGCTGACCGCGACGGGGATGGGCGTCGGCGCCGTCGCGATCGGATTCTTCGGCCTGCTCGGCGTGCTACCGCTCACCGTCGCGGGCACGGACGCGACGCTGGGCGCGGTCGAGCTCGCGTGGTTCGTCCCACTGGCCCTGCTGATCCTCGTGAGCACGGTCGTCTCCTACCTGTCGGGCAGTGCCGCGGTGGCCCGGATCGGCCCGACGTTGACCTCGCTGATCCTGCTGACCGAGGTGCTGTTCGCCGTCGCCGCCTCGTGGCTGTTGCTCGGCGAATCGATGACGCCGATCCAGATCCTCGGCGGCGCGGGCGTACTCGGCGGCATCGCACTCGCCCGGGTCGGCGGCGCGGGCGGCCAGCGCCTG
This sequence comes from Rhodococcus sp. NPDC059179, assembly GCF_042754885.1. Lineage (NCBI taxonomy): Bacteria > Bacillati > Actinomycetota > Actinomycetes > Mycobacteriales > Nocardiaceae > Rhodococcus > Rhodococcus sp. NPDC059179. The sequence continues at coordinate 149,310 of NZ_JBHZBV010000003.1, forward strand.
CCGCTGCCGCAGCCCGCCGAGAGTGCACCTGTCGACGCTCCCGCGCGGCCGACGCCCCGGTAACTGCACGCTCGGCAGCCCGAGGTCAGTCGCCGCAGCAGCCGCCGGGCACCGTCCGCACCTCGCGGGTGACGGCGTTGCGCTCCGCGAGATCCTCGTCGGCCGGATAGTCGACCCGAACCAGGCTCAGCCCGTGCGCGGGCGCGACCAGCACCGAGCTGGACCGCTCGCGCTGCTCGAGGAGCCCGACCGTCCACTCGACGCTGCGGCGACCCTCCCCCACCGCGAGCATCGCGCCGACCAGACTCCGCACCATGGACCAGCAGAAGGCATCGGCGCTGACGTAGGCGGTGACGATGTCGCCCTCGCGTGCCCAATCGAAGCGCTGCAGTTCGCGAACGGTGGTGGCGCCCTCCCGCCTGCGGCAGAAGGCGGCGAAGTCGTGCAGACCGAGCAGCCCGGCCGAGGCCCTGCCCATCGCGTCCAGGTCCAGGTCCTTCGGCACCGAGACGGTGTCGCGGGCCCGCAACGGTTCGACGCCGTACTTCGCCGTGCTGATGCGGTATTCGTAGTGCCTGCGGATCGCGGAGAACCGGGCGTCGAACTCCGCGGGCACCGCGGTGATGGCCTTGATCCGGACGTCGGGCGGCAGGAACCGCGCGAACCGGCGGACCAGCCGGCTCGGGTCGTCGAGCGGCGTCGACAGGTTCATGTGCGCGACCTGCCCTGCGGCGTGCACGCCCGCGTCGGTGCGTCCGGCCACGGTCAGCTCGACCGGCTCGCGGAACACCGTGGACAGGGCCTGCTCGAGCACCCCGCAGACGGTGCGGAGCCCGGGCTGACGGGCCCAGCCGGCGAAGTCGGCGCCGTCGTAGGTGACGTCGAGGCGATAGCGAACGAACCCGCCGCCCCGGGAGGGGGCGACGGGTTCGCTCAGAGGTTCTGACGCGTTCAGCGTTAGTCCTTCTTGGCCTCGTCCGCGTCCGCGGCGGTGGCGGTCTCGTCCTCGACGGCCTCCACGACTGCGTCAGCGTTCTCGACCTCGGCCTCGGTCGCGTCGGCCACGACGGCCTCGACGACGTTCTCGGCCGGGGCGTCCTGCGAAGCCTTCACGCGCTTGGCGCGGTTGGCCTCGGAGGTGACGGTCTGCTCCTTGACGAGCTCGATGATCGCCATCGGAGCGTTGTCACCCTTGCGGGGAACGGTCTTGATGATGCGGGTGTAGCCGCCATCGCGCTCCGCGTAGAACGGACCGATCTCCGCGAACAGGGTGTGCACGACATCCTTGTTGCGGATGACCTTGAGCACCTCACGACGGTGAGCCAGCGTGCCGGCCTTCGCGTGCGTGATGAGCTTCTCGGCGTAGGGCCGCACGGCCTTGGCCTTGGCCTCGGTGGTGGTGATGCGACCGTGCTCGAAGAGCGCGGTGGCCAGATTGGCGTAGATCGCCTTCTGGTGCGAAGCCGACCCGCCGAAGCGAGCACCCTTCTTGGGCTTGGGCATGATGAATCTCCTAGTAAGGAACCGGTGAGCTGACTACAGCTGTTCGGTCTCGGCGTAGTCCTGGTCGTTGCCGTCGGCGTCGTTGAAGGCGCCGGCGTCCGTGTCGCTCCAGGTTCCGGTGGCGGCGTCGTAGCCGGCAACGGTGGTCGGATCGAAGGAAGCCGGGCTGTCCTTGAGGGCCAGGCCGAGCGAATGCAGCTTGACCTTCACCTCGTCGATGGACTTCTGACCGAAGTTGCGGATGTCCAGCAGATCGGACTCGGTGCGACCAACCAGCTCGCCGACGGTGTGAACACCCTCGCGCTTGAGGCAGTTGTAGGAACGGACGGTCAGGTCCAGATCCTCGATCGGCAGTCCGAAGGAAGCGATGTGATCGGCCTCGGCGGGCGAGGGTCCGATCTCGATGCCTTCTGCTTCGACGTTCAGCTCACGGGCCAGGCCGAAGAGCTCAACCAGGGTCTTGCCCGCCGAGGCGAGCGCGTCCCGAGCAGTGATGGAGTTCTTGGTCTCCACGTCCAGCACGAGCCGATCGAAGTCGGTGCGCTGCTCGACGCGGGTGGCCTCCACCTTGTAGGTGACCTTGAGCACCGGCGAGTAGATCGAGTCGACCGGGATACGGCCGATCTCGGCGCCGGACGCCTTGTTCTGGACGGCGGGGACATAGCCGCGACCGCGCTCGACGACGAGCTCGATCTCCAGCTTGCCCTTGTCGTTCAGGGTGGCGATGTGCAGATCCGGGTTGTTCACCGTGACGCCGGCCGGGGGCACGATGTCGCCTGCAGTCACGGCACCGGGGCCCTGCTTGCGGACGTACATGGTGACCGGCTCGTCCTCTTCGGAGCTCACGACCAGGCCCTTGAGGTTCAGGATGATGTCGGTGACATCTTCCTTCACGCCGGGAACGGTGGTGAACTCGTGCAGGACGCCGTCGATGCGGATGCTGGTGACAGCAGCGCCGGGGATCGACGACAGCAGGGTACGGCGAAGCGAGTTGCCGAGGGTGTACCCGAAGCCGGGCTCAAGGGGCTCGATGACGAACTTCGAGCGGTTGTCAGCGATGACCTCTTCGGTCAGCGTGGGTCGCTGAGAAATGAGCATGTGGTTTTCCTCCTGTACGGACGTCCGCTATTTGACGCCCACGATGGATGGCGCCTTCGGCGCCTGTGCGCGGTTAGCGGGTCCTTGGACCCGCTAACCGCGCACAGGCCGTTAGGCATTACTTCGAGTACAGCTCCACGATCAGCTGCTCCTGCAGCGGAATGTCGATCTGTGCGCGCTCGGGCAGCTGGTGGACCAGGATGCGGAGGCGACCCGGAACGACCTGCAGCCAGCCGGGAACCGGGCGGTCGCCGACGGTCTCGCGGGCAACCTGGAACGGCAGCGTGCTCAGCGACTTCTCCTTGACATCGATGATGTCGTACTGGGAGACGCGGTAGCTCGGGATGTCGACCTTCTTGTTGTTCACGAGAAGGTGGCCGTGGCTGACGAGCTGGCGGGCCTGACGACGGGTACGGGCCAGACCGGCGCGGTACACGACGTTGTCGAGACGGGTCTCGAGGATGCGCAGCAGGTTCTCGCCGGTCTTACCCGGGCGACGCACCGCTTCCTTGTAGTAGCGGACGAACTGCTTCTCCATGACGCCGTAGCTGAAGCGCGCCTTCTGCTTCTCCTGCAGCTGGAGCAGGTACTCGCTCTCCTTGATCCGCGCGCGGCCGTGCTGGCCCGGCGGGTAGGGGCGACGCTCGAACGCCTGGTCGCCTCCGACGAGGTCGACGCGCAGACGACGCGACTTGCGGGTGATGGGGCCGGTATAACGTGCCATTTTCTAAACCTTTCCTTCCCGCTAGACCCGACGCCGCTTGGGCGGACGGCAGCCGTTGTGCGGCTGGGGGGTGACATCGGAGATGGTGCCGACCTCGAGGCCTGCAGCCTGCAGCGAACGGATCGCGGTCTCGCGTCCCGAGCCGGGGCCCTTGACGAAGACGTCGACCTTCTTGACGCCATGCTCCTGCGCCTTGCGGGCAGCGCTCTCGGCGGCCAGCTGAGCGGCGAACGGGGTCGACTTACGCGAACCCTTGAAGCCCACGTGACCCGAGGACGCCCAGGAGATGACGTTGCCTGCCGGGTCCGTGATGGACACGATGGTGTTGTTGAAGGTGCTCTTGATGTGAGCGGCGCCGTGCGGGACGTTCTTCTTGTCCCTGCGACGTGCCTTCTGGGTCTTCTTCGGACCGGTGCGTGACTTAGGGGGCATTACTTCGCCTTCTTCTTGCCGGCAATGGTGCGCTTGGGGCCCTTGCGGGTGCGCGCGTTGGTCTTGGTGCGCTGTCCACGCACGGGCAGACCACGACGGTGGCGCAGGCCCTGGTAGCAGCCGATCTCGATCTTGCGACGAATGTCCGCCTGAACCTCGCGGCGAAGGTCACCCTCGACCTTCAGCGACTCCTCGATGTACTCGCGGAGCTTGGTCAGGTCCTCGTCGCTGAGGTCCTTGCTGCGCAGATCCGGGTTGACCCCGGTGGCCGCGAGGATCTCCTTGGAGCGGGTACGGCCGACGCCGTAGATGTAGGTCAGTGCGATCTCCATGCGCTTTTCGCGAGGAAGATCGACACCTGCGAGACGTGCCATGTTGGCATTTCCTATCGGTGTGCGGAGGTCTGCTCCCAGTCCGTCCCCTGTGTCCTCTGATCGCTCAGAGCGTCTTTCAACTAACTCAGTGGGGCCCCGGCCTCCGTGCCGGGGGTGTACCAGGATTTGCCGTTCGAGCCGAAACCCGTTGGCCGTGACCCTGGCTGGTGCTGAGAGGTCTTCTTTTCAGTTGCGTCGGACAAGCCGATCGCAAGTCGTGCAGGTGGTTATCCCTGACGCTGCTTGTGACGCAGGTTGTCGCAGATGACCATGACCCGGCCGTTACGACGGATCACCTTGCACTTCTCGCAGATCTTCTTGACGCTGGGCTGAACCTTCACGTCTGTCTAATCTCCTGTGTGGTCGCCCACCGGTGGGTGGACATGGTTCCCCCAGGCCAGATGTGGCCCGGGAAGTGTGTGTTACTTGTACCGGTAGACGATGCGACCGCGAGAGAGGTCATAGGGCGACAGCTCTACGACGACACGGTCTTCCGGCAGGATGCGAATGTAGTGCTGACGCATCTTCCCGCTGATGTGCGCGAGGACCTTGTGGCCGTTCTCGAGCTCAATGCGAAACATTGCATTGGGCAGCGGTTCGACTACGCGTCCCTCGACCTCGATGGCCCCGTCTTTCTTAGCCATATCCTCCGCGATCCGTTGGTGGGCATCGTTCTCCGTTACGGTGATGCGCACGCGGTAGAGAACCGGCGAGCCGCACAGACGCACGAAACGACCGGCACGCAGGGCGCACCGTTGATCTAGCTTACCGGAGTTCGCTCACCAGGCCAAATGTGGGTTCACACGCCCCAACCCCCGAAAGGAAGCGAGACGTGCGCGCGGTTGTGCAGCGGGTCACCGAGGCGGCAGTCGAGGTCGACGGTCGCACGGTCGCCAGGATCGCCCCGGACGGCCAGGGACTGCTGATCCTGCTCGGCGTCGGGCACGGCGACGACCAGGCTGTCGCGGACGCCCTCGCCGCGAAGGTCTGGAAGCTGCGCATCCTCGACCACGAGCGGTCCGCCTCGGACGTCGCTGCGCCGATCCTCGTGGTCAGCCAGTTCACGCTGCTCGCCGACACCCGCAAGAGCAGGCGACCCTCCTGGTCGGCGGCCGCACCCCGCGCGGTGGCCGAGCCGCTGGTGGACGCGTTCGCCGACGCGCTGCGCGGGCTGGGCGCAGACGTCGAGACCGGCCACTTCGGCGCGCACATGCGTGTCAGTTCGGTCAACGACGGCCCCGTCACCCTGCTGCTCGAGGCCTGAGCCGGCAGAGGATGCACGACGCCGCGCCCCCGATGTCACCGGCCAGGCTCCCTCGTCACGCGTCGATGTGCGACATGTCGCCGTACCGGTCGCCTGCGACCGCGCCCTTCGGCACCGCCCGCTCGAGCGCCACCAGGTCCTCCGTCGTCAGCGTGACCGATGCGGCGGCCACGTTCTCGTCGACGTAGCTCACCCGCTTGGTCCCGGGGATGGGGACGACGTCCTCGCCGCGCGCGAGGACCCATGCCAGCGCCAGTTGGCCGGGCGTCACGCCCTTGGCCTCGGCGCAGGCGCGCACACTGGCGACCAACGCCAAATTCGCCGTCAGCGCCTCGCCCTGAAACCTCGGGAAGTACGCCGACCGGCGCAGGTCACCGGCGCCGTCTGCTCCGGAAACCGGAGTGATCGCGCCGGTGAGCATGCCCCGACCCAACGGCGAGTAGGGCACGAGCCCGATGCCGAGCTCGCGGATCGTCGGCAGGATTTCGTCCTCGAGATCACGAGTGAAGAGCGAGTACTCCGTCTGAAGCGCGGTAATCGGATGCACGCCATGCGCCCGACGGATCGTGTCCGGACCCGCCTCGGACAATCCGAGATGACGCACCTTGCCGGCCGCGACGAGTCCAGCCATCGCGCCGACGGTGTCCTCGATCGGAACCGACCTGTCCACGCGATGCTGGTAGTAGAGGTCGATGTGATCGACGCCGAGCCGCCGCAGCGAGGCGTCGCAGGCCGCACGCACATACTCCGGCCTGCCGTTGATCCCGACTCGGGTGCCGTCGGGAAGCCGCTCGTGGCCGAACTTCGTGGCAAGCACGACCTCGTCGCGACGCCCGGCGACGGCCTTGCCGACCAGCCGTTCATTGGTGAACGGCCCATACATGTCAGCGGTGTCCAGGAGGGTCACACCGCGGTCGAGCGCCCGATGGATGGTGGCGATCCCGGCTGCCTCGTCGCCGGTCCCGTAGAACTCGGACATGCCCATGCAGCCCAGCCCAAGGGCAGACACGGTCAGCGGCGAGGCTGCGCCGAGGGTTCTCGTTCCGATTGCGTCAGTTGTCATGGGTGAAGTCAACGACTTCGAGTGCGCTCGAAGTCAAGCCCCGAGCGTCGAGACGATCGCCGTACACGCCGATCTTGTGGTCGATGGCACCCAGGTGATCGGTCACCTCGGCGAGCTGGGCGAGCACCCGGCTCCGGTGTGCCTGCAACAGCGTCAGCCGATCGAGTTCGGTCCCGTCCCCCGCCCGGACAAGTGCGGCATAACGCTGGATCTCCCGGATCGGCATGCCGGTCGCCCGCAGCCGAGTGACCAACTCGATCCACGCGATGTCCTCCGCGGCATACCGCCGGTGCCCGGCCCCGGACCGGCCGACCGCGGACAGCATCAAGCCGTCTCGCTCGTAGTAGCGCAGGGTGTGCGCGCTGAGCCCGGTCCGCGCAGCAGCCTCCGCGATCGACAGGCCGACCCCGCTCACGTTTGCCCCGACTCGAACAGTCGCCTTGCCTCTACTCCGGGCGGAGGGTGAGGATTCGCGGGCCGTCCTCGGTGACCGCGACGGTGTGCTCCCAGTGCGCGGCGCGGGAGCCGTCGGTCGTGACGACCGTCCAGTCGTCCTCGAGCACCACGGTCTCGTGGGTACCCAGCGTCAGCATCGGCTCGATGGCCAGCACGGAACCGATGACGAGTTCCGGTCCCTTGCCGGGCGCGCCCTCGTTCGGCAGGAACGGATCCATGTGCATCTCCCTGCCGATGGCGTGACCACCGTAGCCGTCCACGATGCCGTACTTGCGGCCGTGCGCCTTCGCCGCGGCGAGCGTGCCCAGCTCGATCGCATGCGAGACGTCGGTGAGGCGGTTGCCCGCGACCATCGCCGCGATGCCGGCCTCCATCGACAGCCTGGTCGCCTCGCTGAGCAGCTCGTCGGCCTCGATGATCGTGCCGACGCCGAACGTCCAGGCGGAGTCGCCGTGCCAACCGTCGAGGATCGCGCCGCAGTCGATGGACACGAGATCGCCCTCGACGAGAACATCGTCGGCCGACGGGATCCCGTGCACCACCCGGTCATTCACCGACGAGCAGATCGATCCGGTGAAGCCGTGGTAGCCGAGGAACGACGGCACGGCGCCCGCATCACGGATCGTCTGCTCGGCGAGCTGGTCGAGCTCGAGCGTGCTCACGCCGGGCTTCGCCGCGTTGCGCACCGCGACGAGTGTCGCGCCGACGACGGCACCAGCAGCCGCCATCGCGTCCAACTCGCCCGCGGTGCGGAAGGGAACGACCTTCTTACGACGAAACCCCACGATGGCCTCTTACTTGCCGAGCGCGGCGAGCGCGCGCGCGTTGACCTCGTCGACCTCGCCGACGGCGTCGACGGTGACGGTCTGGCCGGCGTAGTAGTCCAGCAGCGGCGCGGTCTCCTCGCGGTAGACACGCATCCGGTTGCGGATCACGTCTTCCTGGTCGTCAGCGCGCCCACGCGCCAGCATCCGCTCGACCACGACCTCGTCGTCGACCTCGAAGGCCAGCACACCGTCGAGCTTGGCGTTCAGTTCACCGAGGATGCCCTCGAGCGCCTGCGCCTGATCGACCGTGCGGGGGAACCCGTCGAGCAGGAAACCGTTCACCGCGTCCGGCTCGGACACCCGGGCGCGGACCATGTTGTTGGTGATCTCGCTTGGCACCAGGTCGCCTGCGTCGAGGTACTTCTTCGCCTCGAGGCCGAGCGCCGTCTGCTGCCCGATGTTGGCGCGGAACAGGTCGCCCGTGGAGATGTGCGGAACGCCGAGCTTTTCCGACAGGATGGCGGCCTGAGTGCCCTTACCGGCACCGGGAGGACCAAGGAGGACAAGTCTCACTTGAGGAACCCTTCGTAGTTGCGCTGCATGAGTTGACTCTCGATCTGCTTGACGGTGTCGAGGCCGACGCTGACCAGAATCAGCACTGCCGCACCACCGAAGATGCTGCTTCCCGCGTTCCCCCCGCTGAGGAAGAAGTTGGGCAGCACCGCGATGAGACCGAGATAGATGGCGCCCGGCAGCGTGATGCGGCTGAGCACGTAGTTGAGGTAGTCCGCCGTCGGGCGGCCCGGGCGAATACCCGGGATGAAGCCGCCGAACTTCTTCATCTCGTCCGCGCGCTCTTCGGGATTGAAGGTGATCGCGACGTAGAAGTAGGTGAAGAAGACGATCAGCAGGAAGTAGATGAGGATGTAGACCGGGTTGCTGGGATTGACCAGGTACTCCTGGATCAGCCGCTGCCACCAGCTCGGGTCGGTCGCCGTGCTCGCACCGGTCAGCTGAGCGATCAGGTTCGGCAGGTACAGCAGCGAGGACGCGAAGATCACGGGGATCACGCCCGCCTGGTTGACCTTGAGCGGCAGGTACGTCGACGAGCCGCCGTACATCTTCCGCCCGACCATCCGCTTGGCGTACTGCACCGGGATGCGCCGCTGGCCCTGCTCGACGAACACGACGCCGGCGATGAGGACGAGCGCCGCGACGCAGACCATGGCGAAGATCAGTCCGCCACGGCTGTCGAGGATCGCCTTGCCCTCCGACGGCATGCGCGAGGCGATGCCGGCGAAGATCAGCAGCGACATGCCGTTGCCGACGCCACGCTCGGTGATCAACTCGCCGAACCACATCACCAGAGCCGCACCGGCGGTCATCACCAGGACGATGGTCACCAGTCCGAAGATGGACTGGTCGGCGATGATGTCTTCCTGGCAGCCCTGCAGCAGCTGTCCCCGCGCGGCGAGCGCGACGATGCCGGTGGACTGCAGGATGGCCAGCGCGATCGACAGGTACCGCGTGTACTGCGTCATCTTCGCCTGGCCCGACTGGCCCTCCTTACGGAGTTCCTCGAACCTCGGGATGACCACCGTCAGCAGCTGCACGATGATGCTCGCCGTGATGTACGGCATGATGCCGATCGCGAAGACCGACAGCTGCAACAGCGCGCCGCCGGAGAACAGGTTGATCAGCGAATAGATGCCCGCGGACTCACCGCCGGAGATCTGATCGATACAGGTCTTGACGTTGGCATAGTCGACGCCGGGCGACGGCAGCGTCGCACCGAATCGGTACAACGCGATGATGCCGAGGGCGAAGAGGATCTTCCGCCTCAGGTCTGGAGTCCTGAGGGCCGAGACGAAGGCGGAAAGCAAAGATCCTCCTGGCACTGGCAGAACGCGAGCGGGATCGCTCACGAGGCGAAATGAACTTTAGAACACTAGCAGTGGCACCCGTTCACTCAGCCCCGAGAGACCGCGTGAGTCAGGTTAGACGAATGGCCGCAGCACGCCCCTTCGGGATGCGCTGCGGCCATCGGTCTCGACCTACTGGTGGATCACAGCTCGGTGGTGGTCCCACCGGCAGCGGCGATCTTCTCCTTGGCGGCACCGGTGAACTTGTTCGCGGTGACCTGAACGGACACCGTGAGCTCTCCGTCGCCGAGGACCTTCACGAGCTGGTTCTTGCGAACCGCGCCTGCCTCGACGAGCTCGGCAACGCCAATCGTCCCACCGTTGGGGAACAACCGGGCGATATCGCCCACGTTGACGACCTGGTACTCGGTCCGGAACGGGTTCTTGAATCCCTTGAGCTTGGGCAGACGCATGTGCAGCGGCATCTGTCCACCCTCGAAGGCTGCGGGCACGTTCTTGCGGGCCTTGGTGCCCTTCGTGCCGCGACCTGCGGTCTTACCTCGCTTGCCGCCCTCGCCTCGGCCGACGCGGATCTTGTCGGACTTGGCGCCGGGAGCGGGGCGCAGGTGGTGCAACTTGATGGTCATGGTTAGACCTCCTCAACTGTGACGAGGTGGCGGACCACGTTGACCAGGCCACGGTTCTGCGCGTTGTCCTCGCGGACGACGGTCTGACGGATGCCCTTCAGACCGAGGGTGCGCAGGCTGTCGCGCTGGTTCTTCTTGGTGCCGATCGAGCTCTTGACCTGGGTGACTTTCAGTTCAGCCATCTCAGACTCCCTGTCCCGCACGTGCACGCAGCATGCCGGCCGGGGCCACGTCCTCGATGGGCAGACCGCGACGCGCGGCCACCTCCTCGGGACGCTGCAGACCCTTGAGGGCGGCAACGGTCGCATGCACGACGTTGATTGCGTTGTCGCTACCGAGCGACTTCGACAGGATGTCGTGGATACCCGCGCACTCGAGCACGGCACGCACCGCGCCACCGGCGATGACGCCGGTACCGGCGCTGGCCGGACGGAGCATGACCACGCCAGCCGCCGCCTCACCCTGGATCGGGTGAGTGATGGTGCCGCCGATCATCGGAACGCGGAAGAAGCTCTTGCGAGCCTCCTCGACACCCTTCTGGATGGCCGCGGGAACTTCCTTGGCCTTGCCGTAGCCGACGCCAACGAGTCCGTTGCCGTCGCCCACGATCACGAGAGCGGTGAAGCTGAAGCGCCGACCACCCTTGACGACCTTCGACACGCGGTTGATGGTGACAACGCGCTCGATGTGGTCCGACTTCGGAGCCGACTGGCCGCCACGACGATCGTCACGACCGCCGCCACGACGGTCGCCGCCGCCGCGGTTGTCGCCGCCACCGGCGGGTCCGTTCTGTCCGGCGGGTCCGCTGCCGCCGTCACGCCTCTGACGTCCCGGCATCAGACTGTCCTTCCATTCGTGAACTTCATCATCAGAACTTCAACCCGCCTTCGCGAGCAGCGTCCGCCAGGGCCGCGATGCGACCGTGGTAGCCGTGGCCACCGTGGTCGAAGACCACGGCCTCGACGCCTGCTGCCTTCGCGCGCTCGGCGATCAGCTGACCGACCTTCGCGCTCAGGGCCTTCTTGTCGCCCTCGGCCGCACGCAGGTCCGCCTCGATGGTCGACGCGGAGGCCAGGGTACGGCCCGCCAGGTCGTCCACGAGCTGGACGTGGATGTGGCGCGAGGACCGGTTCACGACCAGGCGCGGACGCTCGGGCGTACCCGAGACCTTCTTGCGCAGACGGAAGTGACGACGCGTCTTCGAGAGACGACGCGTGGTGGACGCATCCTTGCCCAGCGGGATCCGCTTGGCTTTCTGGTTTGCAGTCTGGCTCATATCACTTACCCGTCTTTCCGACCTTGCGGCGGATCTGCTCACCCTCGTAACGCACGCCCTTACCCTTGTACGGGTCCGGGCGGCGAAGACGACGGATGTTGGCCGAGATCTGGCCGACCTTCTGCTTGTCGATACCCGAGACCGAGAACCGGGTGGGCGTCTCGACGACGAAGGTGATGCCCTCGGGGGCCTCGATCGGCACCGGGTGGCTGTAACCCAGCGCGAACTCGAGGTCCTTGCCCTTGAGCGCGACGCGGTAGCCCACGCCGTGGATCTCCATCTTCGTGGTGTAGCCCTCGGTGACACCGGTGATCAGGTTGGCGACAAGGGTGCGCGAGAGGCCGTGCAGCGCGCGGCTGCGACGCTCGTCGTCCGGACGGGTGACCAGAAGGGCACCGTCCTCGCTCTTGGCAACGCTGATCGGCTCGGCGATCGTCAGCGCCAGGGTGCCCTTGGGGCCCTTGACCGAGACGTTCTGGCCTTCGATGGTGACGTCAACGCCCGCGGGGACGGTGACCGGAATCTTTCCAATACGCGACATTGTGGTGGCCTCCCTTACCAGACGTAGGCGAGGACTTCGCCGCCCACGCCCTGCTTGGCCGCCTGGCGGTCGGTGAGCAGGCCGGTCGACGTGGAGATGATCGCCACGCCGAGGCCGCCCAGGACCTTGGGCAGGTTGGTGGACTTCGCGTAAACCCGGAGGCCGGGCTTGGAAACGCGCCGGACACCCGCGAGGCTGCGCTCACGGCTGGGTCCGTACTTCAGGTCGACGATGAGGGTCTTGCCCACCTCGGCGTCCTCGGTACGGAAGTCGGAGATGTAGCCCTCACGCTTGAGGATCTCGGCGATGTTCGCCTTGATCTTCGAGTGGGGAAGCTTCACCTCATCGTGGTACGCCGAGTTGGCGTTGCGCAGACGCGTCAAGAAGTCTGCGATTGGATCGGTCATGGTCATGGGGTTGACCTGTTCACCTTTCTCGCAGCGGTTCCCATACAACACCGGGTCCGGCACTCCAGGGAGTGCCGGCCGGTCGTGGGCCTACAGCGAAGGGGTTTTCCTTCGGACTGGCTCACGGATGCAAGCCAGAAGTGTTCTCGCTACCAGGAGCTCTTGTGAACGCCGGGAAGCTCGCCCGCGTGCGCCATCTCGCGAACGCAGATTCGGCACAGGCCGAACTTGCGGAACACCGAGTGGGGACGGCCGCACCGCTGGCAGCGGGTGTAGGCGCGCACCGCGAACTTGGGCTTCTTGTTGGCCTTGTTGACCAGTGCCTTCTTCGCCATGGCTCAGTTCTCCTTGAACGGGAAGCCGAGGTGCTTGAGCAGGGCACGGCCTTCTTCGTTGTTGGTCGCGGTCGTCACGACGGTGATGTCCATACCGCGCGGGCGATCGATCTTGTCAACGTCGATCTCGTGGAACATCGACTGCTCGTTGAGACCGAAGGTGTAGTTGCCGTTGCCGTCGAACTGCTTGCCGGACAGGCCGCGGAAGTCCCTGATACGGGGCAGCGCGATGCTGACCAGGCGATCGAGGAACTCCCACATGCGGTCGCCACGGAGGGTGACGCGTGCGCCGATGGGCATGCCCTCGCGCAGCTTGAACTGCGCGATGGACTTGCGGGCCTTGCGGATCTCGGGCTTCTGACCGGTGATCAGTTCGAGGTCGGTGACCGCGCCGTTGATCAGCTTCGCGTCGCGGGCGGCGTCGCCGACACCCATGTTGACGACGACCTTGACGACGCCGGGGATCTGCATGACGTTCGCGTACTCGAACTCCGCGTTCAGCGCGTCCTTGATCTCGGCGCGGTAGCGGGTCTTCAGACGGGGAACGATCTTGTTCTCAGTGCTAGTCATCTCAGATGTCCTTCCCGTTCTTACGGGAGATCCGAACCCGCTTGCCGTTCTCGTCGGTGCGGTAGCCCACGCGAGTGGCGTTACCGTCCGAGTCCACGACCTGCACGTTCGACACGTGGATCGGGGCTTCCTGCGTCACGATGCCGCCGGAGGAGGCGCCACGCTCGTTCGCGGAGACCGCGGTGTGCTTCTTGATCCGGTTCACGCCCTCGACGAGGACCTTCTCGGTCGCCGGGAAGGCCTGAATGACCTTGCCCTTGGCGCCCTTGTCCTTGCCGGCGATGACCAGAACGGTGTCACCCTTGTGCACCTTCATCACAGCACCTCCGGGGCGAGCGAAACGATCTTCATGAACTTCTTGTCGCGCAGCTCGCGACCCACGGGTCCGAAGATGCGGGTGCCACGGGGATCGTGATCAGGCTTGATGAGGACGGCAGCGTTCTCATCGAACTTGATGTACGAGCCGTCCGGACGGCGGCGCTCCTTGGTGGTGCGGACGATGACGGCCTTGACGACCTCGCCCTTCTTGATGTTTCCACCCGGGATGGCGTCCTTGACGGTGGCGACGATGATGTCGCCGATCCCGGCGTAGCGACGAGACGACCCGCCGAGAACGCGGATGCAGAGAATCTCCTTGGCACCCGTGTTGTCGGCGACGCGCAGTCGCGACTCCTGCTGAATCACTGATCTCTCCTAAGACCTGGATTTACGTACGCAACGGATTACCGACCCGATGCGCGCGGTCTGCTGCCCATCCGAACCCGCATGCGGACATGCGGAGGTAAAGGCAACCGCTCTAGTGTAGGGAACACGCCGAGGGAATCCAAATCGTGCCCGATGGGCATCCGGCGTGCTTGGGCGGTCCCCCGCCGTGTCGACAACGAAAACGGCCCGCCCCCAACGGGGACGGGCCGTTTCGTGGTGTCGATTTCTTACTTGGCCTTCTCGAGCACCTCGACCAGACGCCAGCGCTTGGTCGCCGACAGCGGTCGGGTCTCCATGAGCTGAACGCGGTCGCCGATGCCGGCGATGCCGTTCTCGTCGTGCGCCTTCACCTTGGTGGTACGGCGGATGATCTTGCCGTACAGCGGGTGCTTCACACGATCCTCGAGCTCGACCACGATCGTCTTCTCCATCTTGTCGGAGACGACGTAGCCGATGCGGACCTTGCGGGTCCCACGCTCTTCAGTCACTGCGGTGTCCTTCTTCTCACTCATGCCGCGTCACCCGCATCCGGGCCGGCGGCGAGGCCGAGCTCACGCTCGCGCATGACGGTGTAGACGCGCGCGATCTCGTGACGGACAGTGCGCAGGCGACGGTTGTTGTCCAACTGACCGGTCGCCATCTGGAAGCGAAGGTTGAACAGCTCTTCCTTCGACTCGCGGAGCCGGGTGACCAACTCTTCTTCGCTGAGCTCACGGAGCTCTGCGGCTGGGGTTCCAGTAGCCATCAGAACTGCTCCTCCCTCGTGACGATCCTGCACTTGCACGGGAGCTTGTGCATCGCGCGGCGCAGGGCCTCACGAGCAATCTCCTCGTTGGGGTAAGTCATCTCGAACATGACCCGACCGGGCTTGATGTTCGCGACCCACCACTCGGGCGAACCCTTACCGGAACCCATTCGGGTCTCGGCCGGCTTCTTCGTGAGCGGACGATCCGGGAAGATGTTGATCCAGATCTTGCCGCCACGCTTGATGTGGCGCGTCATTGCGATACGAGCGGACTCGATCTGACGGTTGGTGATGTAGGCGGGCTCGAGAGCCTGGATGCCGTAGTCACCGAAGGTCACCTGAGTTCCGCCCTTGGCGGCACCCGAACGGCTCGGGTGGTGCTGCTTGCGGTGCTTGACCCGACGGGGGATCAACATGCGTCAGCCCTCCTGATTCGTCTCGGTCGAAGCCGGAGCTTCGGCGGTGGCGGTCGCAGCGCGGCCCGCCTCGGTGCTGGTCGCCGTGGTGCCCGAGGCGCCGGAGCGACGCGGGCGGCTCGGACGCTCGCGACGCGGGCGGTCACCGGCCGGGGCTGCAGCGCTGGCGGCAGCTTCACGCTTGCCACCGACGATGTCGCCCTTGTAGATCCAGACCTTCACGCCGATGCGGCCGAAGGTGGTCTTGGCCTCGTAGAGCCCGTAGTCGATGTCCGCACGCAGCGTGTGCAGCGGAACCCGACCCTCGCGGTAGAACTCCGAGCGGGACATCTCGGCGCCGCCGAGGCGGCCCGAGCACTGCACGCGGATGCCCTTGACGTTCGGCTGACGCATGGCCGACTGGATGGCCTTGCGCATGGCGCGACGGAACGCGACACGGTTCGACAGCTGCTCGGCAACACCCTGCGCCACGAGCTGGGCCTCGGCCTCAGCGTTCTTGACCTCGAGGATGTTGAGCTGCACCTGCTTGCCGGTCAGCTTCTCCAGCTCGGAGCGGATGCGATCGGCCTCGGCGCCGCGGCGACCGATGACGATGCCCGGACGCGCGGTGTGGATGTCGACGCGAACCCGGTCACGGGTGCGCTCGATCTCCACCTTGGCGATGCCGGCCCGCTCCATGCCGGTGGCGAGGAGCTTGCGGATGGCGACGTCTTCCTTGACGTACTCCGCGTACTGCTTGTCTGCGTACCAGCGGGACTTCCAGTCGGTCGTAATGCCGAGGCGGAAGCCGTGCGGGTTGATTTTCTGGCCCACTATCGAGCACTTCCCTTCCGGCGATTACGGGTCGAGGCGCCGGCCTTGGGCAGGCTCTCCACGATGACCGTGATGTGGCTGGTGCGCTTGCGGATCCGGAACGCACGGCCCTGTGCACGCGGCTGGAACCGCTTGAGGGTCGCACCCTCGTCCACGAACGCCGTGGCGACGACAAGCGTGCTCGGGTCCAGGTCGAGGTTGTTCTCGGCGTTGGCCGCTGCGGACGCGATCACCTTGGCGACCGGCTCGCTCGCTGCCTGCGGCGCGAACTTCAGGATCGACAGCGCGTCCTCGACGGAACGCCCGCGAACCAGGTCCACAACACGACGCGCCTTCATCGGCGTCACGCGCACGTGGCGAGCGACGGCCTTGGCGGTCGGGTTGGCGGTTTCGGTGTTACTCATCGCCTCTTCGCCTTCCGATCATCCTTGATGTGACCCTTGAACGTGCGGGTCGGTGCAAACTCTCCGAGCTTGTGTCCGACCATCGAGTCGGAGACGAACACGGGGACGTGCTTACGGCCGTCGTGGACCGCAAACGTGTGTCCGATGAAGTCCGGGATGATCGTCGAACGACGGGACCAGGTCTTGATGACCTGCTTGGTTCCCTTCTCGTTCTGCACATCCACCTTCGCGAGGAGGTGGTCATCGACGAACGGGCCCTTCTTCAGGCTGCGTGGCATTCTGAACTCCCTCCTAGCGCTTGTTCTTGCCGGTACGGCGGCGACGGACGATGAGCTTGTCGCTCGGCTTGTTGGGCTTGCGGGTACGGCCCTCAGGCTGTCCCCACGGGCTGACCGGGTGGCGACCACCGGAGGTCTTGCCCTCGCCACCACCATGCGGGTGGTCGACCGGGTTCATCACGACACCACGGACGGTCGGGCGCTTGCCCTTCCACCGCATACGTCCGGCCTTGCCCCAGTTGATGTTCGACTGCTCGGCGTTGCCGACCTCGCCGATCGACGCGCGGCAACGCACGTCGACGCGGCGGATCTCGCCGGAGGGCATACGCAGGGTCGCGTAGGTGCCTTCCTTGCCCAGCAGCTGGATGCTGGCGCCGGCCGAACGGGCCATCTTGGCGCCGCCGCCCGGACGCAGCTCCACACCGTGGATGGTGGTACCGGTCGGGATGTTGCGCAGCGGCAGGTTGTTGCCCGGCTTGATGTCGGCTCCGACACCGGACTCGACCTTCGCACCCTGCTTGAGGTCCTTCGGCGCGATGATGTAGCGCTTCTCGCCGTCGGCGTAGTGCAGCAGCGCGATGTTCGCGGTGCGGTTGGGGTCGTACTCGATGTGCGCGACCTTGGCCGGCACGCCGTCCTTGTCGTTGCGACGGAAGTCGATCAGCCGGTAGGCGCGCTTGTGTCCGCCGCCCTTGTGCCGGGTGGTGATGCGACCGTGTGCGTTACGTCCACCGCGACCGTGCAGCGGGCGAATGAGCGACTTCTCGGGCGTCGACCGAGTGATCTCGGCGAAGTCCGAGACGCTCGAGCCGCGACGGCCCGGAGTAGTCGGCTTGTACTTACGGATTCCCATGAGTCTTCTCGTCCTCTATGTCTCGTCAAGTCCCGCCCGCTTACGCGACCGGTCCTCCGAAGATCTCGATGGGCTTGCTGTCGGCGGAGAGGGTGACGAGCGCGCGCTTGGTGTCCTTGCGCTTGCCGTAACCGAACTTCGTCCGCTTGCGCTTGCCCTGACGGTTGGCGGTGTTGACACTCGTCACGGTGACGCCGAAGACCTTCTCGACGGCAATCTTGATCTGCGTCTTGTTCGAGTCCGGGTGCACCAGGAAGGTGTAGGTGCCTTCCTCGATCAGTCCGTAGGACTTCTCAGAGATGACCGGGGCCAGCAAGATGTCGCGGGGATCAGCGATGGTGCTCACTTGCTCTCCTCCTTGCTGTCTGCCTGGGCGGACTCGGCCGGCCCGTGGATGAACGCGTTGAGCGCCTCGACGCTGAACACGATGTCATCGCTGTTGAGCACGTCGTACGTGTTCAGCTGGTCGGGTGCGATGGGATGCACGCCTTCCAGGTTCTGCACGCTCTTCCATGCGGCGATGTCTGCACGCCCGACGACGAGCAGAAGCTTCTTGCGATCCGAGATCTCGCCGAGGAACGACTTCGCGCCCTTGGTGGACGGGGTCTGACCCGACACCAGTTCGGTGATCACGTGGATGCGCTCGTTGCGCGCCCGATCGGAGAGGGCACCGCGCAGGGCGGCTGCCTTCATCTTCTTGGGGGTCCGCTGGCTGTAGTCACGCGGCTGCGGGCCGTGCACGACGCCACCACCGGCGAACTGCGGAGCGCGGGTCGAGCCCTGACGGGCGCGGCCGGTGCCCTTCTGACGCCACGGCTTCTTGCCACCGCCGCGAACCTCGCCGCGGGTCTTGGTGGAGTGCGTGCCCTGACGTGCCGCGGCGAGCTGCGCGACGACGACCTGGTGCATCAGCGCGATGTTGGCCGTCGCGTCGAAGATCTCGGCGGGCAGGTCGACGGTCCCGTTGGTGCCGCCACCGGCGGTGCGGACGTCGAGGGTCAGCTTGGTTGCGGTCTCGGTCATGCGGACGCACCACCCTTCACTGCGGTCTTGACGATCACGAGGCCACCCTTGCGGCCCGGGATCGCACCCTTGATGAGCAGCAGACCGTTCTCGGCGTCCACCTTGTGGACCGAGAGGTTCTGCGTCGTGATGCGGTCGCTACCCATGCGGCCCGACATGCGCATGCCCTTGAACACGCGGCCGGGAGTGGCGCAGCCACCGATCGAACCCGGGCGACGGTGCACGGCCTGCGCGCCGTGGGAGGCGCCCTGGCCGGCGAAGCCGTGCCGCTTCATGGTTCCGGCGAAGCCCTTGCCCTTGCTGGTTCCGGTGACGTCGACGTAGGCGCCGTCCTCGAAGACCTCGGCGGTGAGCTCCTGGCCGACCTCGTACTCGGAGGCGTCCGCAACGCGGAGCTCCACGACGTGGCGACGGGGGGTCACGCCTGCCTTGGCGAACTGGCCGGATTCCGGCTTGTTGACCTTGCGCGGGTCGATCGCACCGAAGGCGAGCTGCACGGCGCTGTAGCCGTCGCGCTCCTCGGTACGGATCTGGGTGACCACGTTCGGTCCGGCCTTCACGACGGTGACCGGGACGACCCGGTTGTTCTCGTCGAAGACCTGGGTCATTCCGAGCTTGGTGCCCAGGATTCCCTTGATCTTGTTCTCAGTCATTGTTTTTGTCTCCGCCGCGCTCACTGGATGTTGACATCGACGCTGGCCGGCAGATCGATGCGCATGAGCGCGTCGACCGTCTTGGGCGTCGGGTCGAGGATGTCAATGAGCCGCTTGTGGGTACGCATCTCGAAGTGCTCGCGCGAGTCCTTGTACTTGTGCGGCGAGCGGATGACGCAGTACACGTTCTTTTCAGTCGGCAACGGCACCGGTCCAACGACACGGGCCCCGGTACGGGTCACCGTCTCGACGATCTTGCGCGCTGACGCATCGATCGCCTCATGGTCGTAGGCCTTGAGCCTGATGCGGATCTTCTGTCCCGCCACGCTTGTGTCCTCTTCCTTGCCCGATGTGATTAGGCCTCGTAGACCCTGGGGGCTACCTCGTTCGTGTAGACCGTCATGGGCTACCTCGTTTGCACAGTTCCTGCCTTGCCCATGACTGTCCGAACGTTGGCGACCGGGCAAGTACCCGATCCGCTGCCGCTGTTCATCTGTCATGGTTCTCCGGTACACGCGGTCGGGCGTGTCGCCCTACCACTCATACTCAAGGCACAAATGTGCCCTGAAGGATGAATACCGGATGCGCTCGCAAGTGAGCGCAGGTACTGCTTCCGTCCTGCATTGGCCTCTACCCCGCACTCTCTGCCGGGGCTTCGGTCATCTCTCGCCCGACGCCTGCCGCAATGGAACACGACCTGGGTCTAGGCAACCCGAACAGTATGCCGCAGACCGGCCAGGAGTTCAAATCCGATCTGACGCCACCCACCCCCATAAACTTACTCCGGAGTAAGATAGCGCCCATGGCAATCCAGACACCCACCTATCGCGGTTGGCTCAGGCTCCCCAGGAACCGCATCGGATCGACACTGTTCTCGCTGGGCATGTGCGTCCGAGTGCCCTACTTCGCGACGGTCCTCCCCCACGTCACCCGGCTGGAGCCGGGCCTGTGCGAGGTCAGATCCCCCAAGTGGTGGGGGGTACACAACCACATCGGCACCTTCCATGCCATCGCGGCCTGCAACCTCGCCGAAGCGGCGATGGGCATGCTCGCGGAGGCCACGGTGCCCACCTCCCACCGCTGGATCCCGAAGTCGATGAACACCCGGTACCTCACCAAGGCCGACACCGGGCTGCATGCCGTGGCGACGCTGCCGGAACTGCCGGACTTCGACGAGATCACCTCGGGCACCGACCTGGTGGTGTCCGTCGCACTGTTCGACAAGGCGGGCACCGAGGTGGTGCACGCGGACATCACCATCTGGGTGACCCCGAAGTAGCGTCCGATGCCGCACGGCCGCGTCAGCAGCGACGCGGCCGTCAGGCCGAGAGCGAGCCGCGCGAACTCAGTCGCCTGCGCATGTCCCAGAGGTAGACGGCCCTCGGCGCGTGCCGGACGGCTCGCGGGATCCGGGGATACACCCACGACACGACCGTCATCACTCGTTCGAACCTGCGCTGATCCCGCTCGTTCCAGGGCAGCTCGAACTGCTGCCGCAGTCGGTCGGGCAGCAGACCCGTGGTCAGCCACCGGTAGGCCGGCAGATTCGCGCGGATGAAGAAGGGCGCCCGCACCGGATGGAAGAGGTCCCGCGACACGGCCCGGACCTTCGCATCCACCTCGACGCTGTCGATCTGCTGTTTCCAGTACGCGGCGAACTCGGCGCGGTCACGCGGCCAGAGACCCTCCGGCACCTGCAGTGCGGTGCCCAGGATCGCGTACTCCCGGTACAACGCGTCGGCACTGACATCGTCAAGCTTGCCGAATACGCGTTCATAGAGGGTGACCGCGCTCTCGTAGAGGGTGGCGGCCACCCACAACTGGAGTTGCGGATCGAAAGCGCTGTAGTCGTCGGAGCGCACCTTGGCATGCGCCTTGTTGACCATCCGGACGACGGTCGCGCGCTCCTCGTCGGTGCCGTAGACGACGGCGTATATATAGGTCATCGTCGTCCGTAACCGGTCGACCGCCCGATGGGCGAAATCACTGTGGTCTGCGACTCCATGACCCACGCCCCGGTTCGCCACCTGAAGCAGGATCGCTCGGCCGCCTGCGGCGAGCATGATCCCCTCGCCCGCCACGTCCTGGAGTGTCACTGCCGCCGCCCGTCGACTCATAGTCGCCATGCAATCACACCACGGCCATGTTCACCAGAGGCTTTCCGAAATTCACACGAATACCGTGGTCATCGGCGAGAACCTGCGATCCGTCAAGGACGAAACCTGAGCGACCCGTCGTTAACTTGTGGGACAAAGACCCAGCTGGGCGCCCGCCTGGGCACCGCCGTGGACGAACTCAGCCCGAAATCGAGTCCGCGAGACGGGAAACCTGACCCGGACAAGTGACCAATTCCCAGTTGTCGATCACCCACGAACTGGACCCATGACATACTCGCGTGCATGCCTTCACCCCACTCTGCCGTCCTGGTCGAGGGAATCAAGAAGTCTTTCGGCGACGTGCATGCGTTGCGCGGTGTCAGCTTCGAGGTTCCCCGAGGGACCGTGCTCGGCATCCTGGGCCCGAATGGCGCAGGCAAGACCACGACGGTCAATGTGCTCTCGACGCTGCTGCGCCCCGATTCGGGCCGCGCGTTCGTGGCCGGCCATGACGTGGTGGCGCAGGCCGCCTCGGTGCGCCGCAGCATCATGACGACCGGCCAGTACGCAGCGCTCGATGAATCCCTCACCGCCAGAGAGAATCTCGTGCTCTTCGGCCGCCTCCTGGGGCTGAACAGGCAGTCCGCCAAGGCCCGCGCCGAGGAACTACTCCGCCAGTTCGATCTGGTGTACGCAGGCGACCGCAAGGTGTCCGGGTTCTCGGGCGGTATGCGGCGGCGCGTCGACATCGCCTGCGGACTGGTCACCCGGCCCGAGGTGGTCTTCCTCGACGAGCCGTCGACGGGCCTCGACCCCCGCAGCCGTCAGGGTGTGTGGTCGCTGGTGTCCGACCTCAAGAAGCAGGGCATCACCATCTTGCTGACCACGCAGTACCTCGAAGAGGCCGACGTCCTCAGCGACAACATCGTCGTCATCGACAAGGGCACCGTGATCGCGGAGGGCACCGCCGATCAGCTCAAGGAGCGCACCGGCGGCAGCTACTGCGAGGTGGTGCCCGTACAGCTGGCTGACCTGCCGCGGGTCTTCAACGTGCTGATGAGCCTCGTCCCGCCGGAGTACATCACCGAGACCGGCCACGACCGGCTCTCGATTCCCGCACAGTACGGCGCGCAGACTCTCGCCGAGGTGCTGCGCCGACTCGACATCGCGCGGATCCCGCTGGCAGACATCGCCCTGCGCCGTCCGTCCCTCGACGACGTGTTCCTCTCACTGACCGGGCATGCCCCCGTGGAAATGGACGCGGAAGAGGAAGAGAGCGCGGCGTCATGACCGCCGTCGCCGCAAGCCCCGTGGTCATCGCGCGGAGCGGGCGCCACCGTAAGCCGCAGCTGTCCAGCACGCAGCAGTGGCTCGCGCTGTCCGGACGCAGCCTGCATACGATGTGGACGCACGGGCAGATCTTCGTCGCGATCCTCGCCCCGCTGATCTTCACGCTCGGCTTTTACCTGCCGCTGAAGTTCGTCATGCAGGTCCAGGGCATCGACTACGCCCAGTTCGTGATGCCGATCATCGTCCTGCAGGCCATGGCGTTCACGGCGATCTCCGCGGCCAGTCGCGCCGCGACCGAGGCGTCCAACGGGATGAACGCACGGTTCCAGACGATGCCGATCTTTGCCGCGGTCCCGCTGGCCTCGCGGGTGAGCAGCCTGTTCGTCCATGCGGTCATATCCCTGCTCGCCGCGCTCGTCTACGGCCACGCGATCGGATTCCGCTTCGTCGGCGGTGCGGCCATGGCCGCTGGCTTCTGCGCGATGGCCCTCGCCGTCGGCATGTCGCTCGCGATCGGGGGCGACGCCCTCGGCACCCTCACGAAGAGCCCCGAGATCACCAGCCAAGCGCTGACCCTCCCTCAGCTGATCCTCGGCATGTTCTCGAGCGGATTCGTCCCGGTGACCCAGTTCCCCGAATGGTCCCAGCCCTTCGTCCGCAACCAGCCGATCTCCCAGTTCTCCACCGTCATGCGTTCCATGGCCGACGGCAGCATCACGCTGCATCAGATGACGCCGTCACTGCTGTGGATCGGTGGAATGCTGCTGATCTTCGCGCCGCTGTCGATCTGGGCGAATGTGAAGCGCGCATGACCGAGACCCAGACCAGGGAGCCGGCCTCCCCCATCGAGACCTTCCCGTCCGTGACCGAGGCGCACGACGAGAAGTCCGGATCGGCCCTCTACGCCCACAGCCTGCTCCAGACGGGACGCCTGATGCGCGGGTGGCTCCGCGATCCGTTCACGATGCTGCAGGCGATCGTCTACCCCGCCGTCACGCTGCTGATGTTCTGGGCGGTGCTCGGGATCTCGATCACCAAGGCCACCGGCGTGAACAGCGTCTACGGCCAAGCCCCACTGATCACCCTGGTCGGCGCGATGTTCGGCTCCATCGCGAGCGGACTTTCATTGAAGAAGGAGTGGAAGACCGGGCTACTCGCCCGCTTCTGGATGCTCCCGATCCACCGAGCGGCCGGACTGGTCAGCCGTCTGCTCGCCGAATCCATTCGCATCATGGTCACCACGGTGCTGATCGTGGCCGTGGCGATCCCGCTTGGGTTCCGGTTCAATCAGGGGTTTCTCGCGGCGATCGGCATGCTGTTCGTCCCACTGCTGCTCGGTCTCGGTTTCGCGACCCTGGTCACGATGCTGTCGGTGATGGCGGCCAAAGCGCCCCTGGTCGAACTGCTCTCGCTGCTGTGCACGCTGTTGATGTTCTTCAACTCCGGGTTCGTGCCGACCGCGGCCTACCCGACGTGGCTGCAGACCTTCGTCGAGAACCAGCCGATGTCCACCGCGATCGACGCGATGAAGGGCCTGACCCTGGGCGGCGCGGTCGCTGAGCCGTTGATCAAGACGGTGCTGTGGTCGGTCGGCGCCATCGTGCTGTTCACCTACCCCGCGATCAAGGGCTATCAGAGGGCGGCACACAACCCGGCTTCGTGACCGTCGCCTCCCCTGACCCACGGAATGTTCCAGCAGGGATTCGATCGTGACAACCCAGCCCGGTTCCCGTCCGCGGGGTCAGATGAGCTTTTTTCCTCCCCCGATGCGGCGACGAACGTCCCGCATCAGCAAGTAGTTGGCTCCGTGCCGGACGAAGCGGGGCAGAAATCGATTGACGAACGAGACGAAGACGAACAGGTGCTCGAAGCGCCTGCGATCATCCTCGCTCCACTCGACTCGCAGCTGCTCGCGAAACAGGGGCGGCAGGAAACCGACGGTCAGGAACGTCAACAGGTTCCCGAAGAAGAGCCGCAGCGGCCACGCGATCATGCGCAGATTCACCAGGTCCATCAGGTAGGCGCGGACCGTGTCGTCCATCGACACCCGGCGACACGCGTTGTTCCAGTAGTGGTCGAAGTCGACCCGGGTGGCGGGCCACATCTCCTCGGTGACCTGCAGGGTGGTGCCGAGCGTGGAGGCCGACCGATAGAACGACTCCGACTGCTCCTCGGACATCTTGCCGTGCAGAAGCTGGTGTGTGTCCTCGAACCCGATGTACAGGCAGGCTGCAACCCACAGCTGGAGCTCGCGGTTGAACGCGTTGTACTTGACCGGGCTGTTCTCGTCCGAACGCACCTGCCGGTGCGCGACGTTCACCGCCTCCCGATACGCGTGGCGTTCCTGCTCGGTTCCCAGGATCGCGACGGTGAGGTACTGAAAGGTCGTCCTGGCACGCTTCCACGGGTGCCGCATCAGGCTGCCGGACTCCACCTTGCTCTCGATCACCCCGTAAGCCACCTCGGGCCACCCCAGCTGCATCACCACGTTCGCGGCGCCGCCCGCGAACGACCAGAAGTCCAGCGCCTCGGAGATGTGTGCGGGTTTGCGCGTCCACCGTCGCGCGGACGAGGTGATCCGGATCCGGGTCTCGGCCGTGCCGAGCGCCTCCCCCGCCGCCGCGGCCTCCTGCTGGTGATGAGTGGGCATCGAATTCCCCTGTCCCTATTTGGTGTCGACGTTGTCGACGACCCATCGGTCGCCCTCGCGGACAAGGGAGACCACCATCCGATACTTCTGTGAGTTGCCGTCGGGCGAGACGACGTTCGTCGCCTGCTGGTCGACGAAGACGAGCGCCACAGCGGACGAGTCGTCGATGTGCTCGACCGCCACGTGGTCCGCGGTCGCGGTCGCCTGGCCCTTGCCCTCCGTGACGATCTGCGCGAGCGCGTCGACCATCTCGTTGTACTTGTCGGCGAACGACGGGGTCGACATCTCGATGATCTTGTCGCGGTTCTCATCCAGGCTCTGGAAGTCGAACGAGGACATCGCCACCGAGTAGTCCCTCGCTGTGTCGACGGCCTCGGCGCGCAGGTCATCGAGGTGCCGGGCGCGTAACACCTGGACCGTCAGGGCCGCGGTCGTCGCGAGCAGCGCGAACACCAGCAGCAACGCCACAAGCATCCGCGGTCGCCGCAGCGAACGGGCCGTGCTGCGCGGGCTCTGTGCCTGTGGGAGCGCATCGGTCTCGCTCGGCGCGGTGAGGGTGGTGTTGTCAGTTGCCATGTCCGAGATCCTCCAGGAGCGTCTTCCAGTAGTTCATTGCCTCGACCCCGGTGGGGATGAGGATCGGGTCGGCGACCACCGGGGGCCCGATGGTGGTCCCCGGTGTTGTCGCGTTCTGCAGGCCGAGGCCGCCCGGCCGGGGAGCGTTTCGGGCGCCACGCTGCGCGATGGAAGTCCCCGGTGGGCAGTAGAAGGTGAGATTGGGGGCAGTGGGGCTCACGTCGCCGACCGCCCGCCGTTCGGTCTCGTAGTTGCACACCGGCCCCTGGGTGGCGACGAGGGCGAAGTTGGCCCGGTCCCCCGTGACGATCGACTCCAACCTCCCCAGCCCCCGCGGGATCTCGTCGAGACCCGCGGCGAGGGCGTCGCTGCGATCGGAGATGATCGGCTCGACCGTCACCAGGTTCGCGAGCACGGCCCCGAATGTGTCGTGATAGCGATCGAACAGCTCACGGGCGGCGCCGAGCGCCTGCGGCGAGGTGTCGGCGAGGTAGACGAGGACCGGCGCGCTCGAGTCGACCTGCCCGGTGACGTCGCGGGCGGCCGCCATCCCCCGGACGAACGAATCCGACTGTCCCGCCATGGCTCCGACCAATGTCGTGGTCCGCTCGAGCAGCGACTTCAGCATCGGCGCCTGCTCGTCGAGTTGGGCCGAGAGTCGGTCGCCGTGATCGATCATGCTCGCCATCGCCGGACCCAGTCCGTCGAACGACGCTCCGAGCTCCGTGCCGATGTCGCTGACCGCCTGCGGGTCGACGTCCTCCAGCAGCCGGGCCGCCTGCAGCATCATCTGACTCATCTGGACCGGCTGTTCGTCGGCAGGCGCGGCGAGCTCGTCGCCCTCCTCGAGGTACGGGCCGTCCCCGGTATTGGGAAAGATGTCGACGTTCTGGATGCCCGCGGCGGTCCCCATCCCGACCCTGGCCACGCTGTCCCGCGGGATCAGGGTCCCCGGGTTCAGGTCGAACTCCACTCGGGCACCGCGGATATCGGGGTCGAGCGAGACGTTTGCCACCTTCCCGACCGTGACCCCCCGGTAGGTGACGCTGGTGCCTTCGGTGAGCCCGAGTGCGTCGCTCATCGCGCTGTGCACCCGGATCGAGTCCCCGAACGCCTGCGGCCCGAGGACGTAGTTGATCCCGAACGGGATCACGATCGCCGACGTGAGGGCGAACAGGACCAGCTGGACCAACACCAGGCGTCTCATCGGACACCCCCCGCCAACAGCGACGCGAGGGTGCCTGCCGGGGTGGTCGCGGCGCCGCTTGGCAATGGCCCACCGGTGATCAGCTTGTCGATCCCGCCCGGAATGTCGAGCGCGCCATCGAAGTTCAGGTAGTCGCCGTGGACCGATCGACCGAAGTTGTCCATGAAGGTGTTCATGTTGTCGAGCGTCGTACCGATCCGGCCGTTGAAGCTGTTCAACGCCCCGATGACCGTCCCGGCATCGGCGAGCAGGCCGTCGAGGCCCTGCGGCGACGCCGCGAGGATTGCATCGGTGTTGCTCGCGAGGGCGGTCGTCGAGGCGAGCAGCGAGGCGATGGAATCTCGTTGCTGCGCGAGCAGTTCGACCGCACCCGGCACCGTGTCGAGGTAACCGTCGACGGCCCGTTGCTGGTCCGTCAACTGCTGAGAGACCCGCGCCGCGAGGTCGACGGCGGCGTCGAAGTCGCCCTGATTGGCTGTGGCTTCTGACATCAGGGTCGCCATCGTGTCCATCAGCCCCCGTACCTCGCCCGACCGGCCCGCGAACGCCGTGTTCAGCTCGTCGACCACGGTCCGCAGTTGACTGAGCCCGCTCCCGCTGACGATCGTGCCGAGGGTGGCGAGCGCACTCTCGATCTGGGGGCCGATCGTCGCGCGGGACTCGGCGATGACGTCCCCCGCCCGCAACGGCCGCGGCGAAGGCTCCGTTGGCGCGGTGAGCCGGACGAACGGGTTGCCCAGCGCCGACGGCAGTTCCACCGACGCCTCGACGTTCTCCGGCAGTTCGGTCGCGAGTTCGAGACTCAGCAGGGCCTTCGCCCCGATGGTGTCGGTCGCGAGGCCCGCGACGCGACCGATCACCTTCTGCCCGTTGAGTACGTCGGCACCCGGCAGCAACCCGGCCGCGGTGGCCAGTTGCAGCGTCACCGGGTAGTCGGGGCCGTCCGCGGTGCGCCCGAGCGGCAGGTCCTGCATTCCCACCC
The DNA here is from genome assembly GCF_042754885.1 of Rhodococcus sp. NPDC059179. Classification (NCBI taxonomy): domain Bacteria; kingdom Bacillati; phylum Actinomycetota; class Actinomycetes; order Mycobacteriales; family Nocardiaceae; genus Rhodococcus; species Rhodococcus sp. NPDC059179. Next base: position 177,320 of record NZ_JBHZBV010000003.1, read on the forward strand.
CGCACCCGGCCAGCACGAGGCATCCCAGACCCGCGGCCGCCAGTCGAATCATCGTGCGACCCATCAGTTTCCCTTCGGTGGCAGCGCCCCACCGGTGACGGCCGAGACGATGCCAAGCGGGTCGGATGCACTGACCGGGAAGGAGATCGGGTTGGTGAACCCGGCTCCGGTGCACAGTGGCAGCGGGTGGGCGTCGCAGAGCGGTTTCGCGACGGCGAACTGGGTCAGCGCGGTCGAGACGTTCAGCCGGATCCGGCCGCGGTTGTCGGGACCGACGGAGTTGGACAGGTTCTGCATCAGCAACGGCACCACGTCCATGAACTCAGCCAGACCCGACTGGTTCGCGGCCAGCACCTCGCCGAGCACGCGCGTGTTCTCGGCGATCGAACCGACGTCGTCACCGTGCAGGCTCATGAAGGAATTGACCTGGTCGAGCACCACACGCAGGTTCTCCAGCGGTCCGGCGATGTCGACCTCCTGGGCCGACCACTCGTCGCCGAGCGCACCGAGGTCGGCGACCAGCGAGTCCAGGCTCACCTGGCGGGCATCCAGCGCGGCCATCAGGGTGTTGAGGTTGCGCACCAGTGCGCCGATGTCCTCGGCTCGCGCTCCCACCACTCCCGTTGCGGCACTGAGGTTCTTGATCGCGGTGTTGAACTGTTCGCCGTTGCCGCGCCAGTTGTCCGCCGCCTTGGTGAGCAGGTCGCCGGTCGCGGCGCCGCCGCCACCGGGAGCGCTGCCGCCGAGTGCGTCGGTCAGCGTGCTGATGCTGCCCATCAGCCCGTCGAAGTCGATCGGCGCGTGGCTGCGCTCCGCGGGAATCTCGGCGCCGTCGGCAAGCATCGGTCCACCCTGATACGTGGGGCCGAGTTCGACGTGTCGGTCGCTGATCACCGAGGGGTTGAGCACGTACGCATTCGCGTCCGCGGGCAGTTCCACCTCGCCCGGCACCGTCATCGTCACGCGCACCGTGGTCCCCTGTGGCTGGACCTCGATCACCGACCCGACCGGGACGCCGAGCACCGTCACCTTGCTGCCCGGGTAGATCCCGTTCACGTAACTGAAGTTCGCGTGCACGGTCTTCGAGTCGTCGGTGTGCGCGAAGACAAACCATCCCGCCGTCGCCAGCGCGACGACGAGCGCGAGTGCGGTCGCGATCCGCGACCTTCGCGCGGTGGACTTCCGCGCGGTGCTCACCTGCACCCCTGCATGACACCGATGGCGCACAGTAGGTTGTCCGGGATCACCGCGGCTGGCGCGTTGACGTCGGTCCAGGCACCGTTTCCTGTCGCGTCGGCTGCCGATCGCAGCGCGGGCGGGAGCCGATCCATCAGCAGCTCGATGTTGTCGGCGTTCCGCTTCAAGGTGTCGGTGATCGACACGAGATTGGTGACCATCAACCCGAACTCCTCCTGGTGGTCGGTCATCGACGTGGAGGCGGTGGCGATGACCGCGCTCAGGTTGTCCACCAGCTCGGTCAGCGCGTGCTTGCGGACGGCGAGAATCTGGATCACCGTCTGCGCGTTCGACATCGTCGTCGTCAGCGAGTCGCTCTGACGGACAACGAGATCGGACAGGGACCGGGACATGGCGAGGAGTTCGTCGACCTGCTGACCGTTCTCGGCGAATGCGGCCGAGGCGCCGCTCAGGCCGGCGAGCGTCTTTCCGAGTTGCTCCGAGTCGGCAGGCATCACCTGCGACAGCGTCGTCATCATCGCCTGCATCGAGTCGAGGTCGACGCCCTTGGCCGCCTCCGTCGCATCCCTGCTGACGTCGTCGAGGCTGTACGGAACCGTGGTTCGGGAGCGGGGTATGACGGTGTCGCCGTCATCCACTCCCGCAGGCACGACCTCGAGGTAGCGCTTACCGAGGACCGTCTTGAGCCGCACGGTCGCGGTGCTCTGATTGCCCAGTGGCTGGCGCTTGTCCAGCCGGAAGTCCACCCGCACATGGTCGCCCGCCAACTCGATGCCCTCCACCCGACCGGCGGGCACCCCTGCCACGTACACGGGGTCGCCGCCCGACAGCCCGCTGGCGTTGTCGAGTTCTGCGACAAAGGGACTGGTGCGGACCTGATACCACGCCTTCGGCGCTCCGATCGCGACGACCAGCCCCGCCAGCAGCAGGATGATTCCCAGTGCGCCAAGCGCCATCGGTGTGCCGCTGCCACGGCGCCGGTCGCCCTTGAACAGGAATGTCATCATGCCGACGAAGACGTCGATCAGCTTGACCAGGAACATCATGAGCACACCGGAGAATGCGTCGGGCCGAAGATGTTCGCTTCCAAGTCGCCCGCCTTCAACGTGAAGTTGCACAGGTAGAGATTGACGAACCCGCCGTAACTGCCCATCCGGTTGATCGCGGCCGCGAACTCCGGCATCTTCGCCACGAAGGCGTTGAACTCGTCGGTGCCCGCGACCCAGGCGTCGGTCATCGACCTGAGGTCGGTCACCGACTGACCGAAGGCTCCGTTGGAGCGGGCCATCGCCTGAGCCAGTTGGGCGACCGCCCGGTTGCCGTCGCCGAGCAACGCGACCAGGTGATCGCTGTTGCCCGCCACCGCGGTGCTCAGCCCGCTGAGCCCGGCGAGCAGCTGTTCGAGCTGCGGCGCCCGCGCATTGACCGAACCCAGCAGCGACGCCAGGTTGTCGACCAGCTGCGTGATCACGTCCTGCCGATCGACCAGGCCTGCGCTCAGCGACCCGATCTGCGAGAGCAGAGTCGCGATCGTCTGTCCCTGGCCACCGAAGGTCTCCACGAATCCCCTGGTGAGAGCGTTGACCTGATCCGGCGCCAGCGCGTCGAAGAGCGGCCGGAACCCGTTCATCAGCGCGGTGAGGTCGACGGGCGGCGTGGTCTGCGCGGTGGGAATCACCGCGCCCGGGTTCAGGGTTGCCGCCTGCTGCCGGTCGCCTCGGGTTGCGAGCGCCACCGCGTCGACCGCAGTCCCGTCCGGCTGAGTCAGCGCGATGTAGCGGGCCCCGAGCATGTCGCCGTACCGGACCGCGGCCGTCACGTCCCTGGCCAGCAAGTGCTCGGATTCGACCTCGATGCGGACCACCGCCTTGCTGGTGCCGCCGCCCGCGTCGGCGAAGTCGATCGCGTCGACTCGGCCCACTCGCACTCCCGCCATGGTCACCGCGTTGCCCGGGCTGAGCCCCTCCACATCGGTGAACTCCAGCGTGTAGTCGTCGGTGGCTCCGCGCACGGGAACGGACAGCGTGTTCACCACGAACGAGGCGCACAGCGCGCCGGTCACGCAGAACCCGATCGCCTTCACTGCGGCCACCCAGCCGAGTTTCATCGGACGGTCACCTCGTTCCCCCGCACCATGGGCCCGAGCATCACGACGGTGGCCGGGTTCGGCGCCGCGTCGGCGGACGTCGGGATTCCACGCAGGTGGCCCTCGAGGAGGTTCAGCGCGGGGGCTTCGCGCACGGCGTCGACCAGGTCCGACTCAAGGAAGGAGGCCGGGGCGACGGCCGCCACCGGCTGCGGCGACGCGGCGGTCGGCTGGGGCTGCGTCGCCTGGCCCCCACCGCAATTCGCGCCGTACTCGTCGCCGTAGTGCGGACAATCGGCCGCCGTGTACGGCAGCGGCCCTTGAAAGGTCGGCACCGCGGTGATGTTGAACTTTCCGGTGGCGAAGACCCGCGCGCCCGCGGCCCCGAAGGTCTCGGCACCCGCAAGCGTGTCGACCAGACCGGACGGGTTCGCGGCCGTCGTCGCCAGGATCGTGCCGGTGGAGTCCATCACGGTGATGATCCGGTCGCGCTGTTCACCGACGAACGACGCCGCCACCGAGGCAAACCCCGCCGCACTGCCGAACATCGCGGCCATCTGGTCGCCGTGGTCGACGATGCTCTGCGACACCGATGTCGCCGCGGTCAGTGTGGCCAGCACGTCCGGCGTCGCCGTGTCGAGAGCGGCGATCACCGAACGGAAGTCCGGTGTGGCGGCGAGGAACTCCTGTGCGGAGGGGGCCAGCGTCCGCGAGGCCGAGCCGAGCCGGTCGACGATTCGGCCGACAGTCTCGCCCCGACCGTCCAGCGCCTTGCCCAACGCGGTCAGTGCGGTCTGCATCTTCTGCGGCTGCATGCGGTCGAGGACCTCGACCATCTTCGTGTAGACCCCGTAGAGCGCCACCGCGTCCGGGCCGGTGTCGACGCCGATCGTGTCGCCGTCCGCGAGCGAGCCCCCTGCCGCAGCGTCAGGGGCGTCGACCAACTGGATGTAGATGTCCCCGAAGAAGGTCCTGGGTACCACCCGCGCGAGAACCGAGGACGGAACCCGCCCGATCGACGCGTCGTCGATCTGCAGACGCACTACGGAAGATTCCGTGCCCGAGTCGATTCCGGCGATTCGTCCGATGTTGACACCGGAGTAGCGCACCGGCGCTTCGCCGGTGATCAGTCCCGCCGACGCGGGGATGGCGACGACCACGACGGCATCGCGCTCCAGGTTTCCCGACCCGCGCATCACCATCGCCACCGCGACGAGCACGCCGACGAGCACCGCGATCGCCCCACGGAGCGCCAGCCGGGCGCGCGAGCGCCCCGTGAACTGGTCCACCTCAGACCCCCATTCCCGGGATCTCGGGGACCAGGCCCCACAGGGCAAAGGTCATCAGGACGTCGAGGATGCCGATGGCGAGGATCGCAGTGCGTAGCGCACGGCCTGCCGCCTGTCCGACACCCGCGGGGCCGCCCGACGCGTAGTAGCCGTACGCGCAGTGCACCAGTGAGACCACGGCGGCGAAGACGATTGCCTTGAGCGCGGAGTATGCGAGATCCTGCGGGGACAGCGCCAGGTGGAAGAAATAGTCGTAGGTACCCGCGGAGGCGCCATTGAAGAACACGATCACCAGCCGCGTCGAGAGGTAGCTCGCGAGCAACCCGACCATGTAGATCGGGAGGACACAGACCATGGCGGCCAGCACCCGGGTACCCGCGAGGAACGGGATCGAACGGATCGCCATCGCGTCCAGCGCGTCGATCTCGTCGGAGATCCGCATCGCGCCGATCTGCGCGGTGAATCCGGTGCCGACCTTGGCCGCCAGCGCGATCGCGACCACGACCGGTGCGAGCTCACGGGTGTTCGCGATGGCGGAGAGCATTCCCGACATCGTCGTCATCCCGACCAGTTCGAGTCCCCGCTGCGTCTCGACGCCGAGCATCATCGCGGCGGCCAGGGACATCGCGAACACGATCCCGATGGTGCCGCCCCCGGAGAGCAGTGAATTGGTGCCGAAGCTGACCTCGCTGATCTGGCCCAGGACGTGCTTGCGGTACTTCATCAGCGCGAACGGGATCGATGCGACGGTTTGCGAGTAGAACGTCACGTGCTTGCCGACGTCGACCAGTCCGCCGTAGACCGCCCGCGCCGGCGCCGCCCCGCGGTAACGCATCCGGTGAATCGTGTCGTAGCCGGCCATCAGTAGGACCCCACTGCCGGGACGATCACGGTGTACAGCGCGGACAGCGCCGTGTTGACGATGAACACCAACGCGAAGGCGATCACCACCGCCTCGTTGACCGCGTCCGCGACTCCGCGCGGACCCCCCTTGGTGTGCAAGCCCTTGAAGGTGGCGACCAGGGTCGAGGTGAGGCCGAAGATCGCCGCCTTCACCAGCGCCATCACGAAGTCGGACATCCGCCCGTACTGGCTGAAGGTGGACATGAAGGTTCCGGCCGGAAGATGTTGAACGTAAATGTGATAGACGTAGCAGGCCATCACGCCGCCGAAGGTCACCATCGAACAGAGCGCGAGCGAGACCACCACCGCGGCGACCAGTCGGGGCGCGACCAGGCGCTCGACGACGTCGATGCCCATGACCTCCATGGCATCGATCTCCTCGCGAATCTTGCGGGAACCCAGGTCGGTACAGATCGCCGATCCGGCCACACCCGCCATCATCAGCGCGCACACGAGCGCGGCGGCCTGGCCGACGATGATGAACGCCACCACCGCACCCGAGTAGCCGCCTGCCCCGATCCGGCCCGCGAGCTCGCCAACCGACACCGCGATGAACACGCCGATCGGAATCATCAGCAGCAACGAGGGGCCGGTGCTGACCCGGCCGATGAACAAGGTCTGAGTAATGGTCTCGTGCAGCGACAATCGGCGCCGGAACAGAGCCCGGACCAGCGCGACGAGCGAGAGGACGGCGAACCCGATCAGGTACCCGCCCTGATTCGCGACGTCTCGAACCGGACCCTTGGCGACCGGAAGCTCGTACGTCATCGCCACAGCCCCTCTCGACCAGTCCGCGACCGAAGCCCCCCCGCGGTTCGAATGTGTGAAGCCTCTCACAGCGGGCAGCGGCCCGCAAGGTTTAAGTGAACCGTGATTCTCATCAGGATCAGGGGCCTTGACCGAAATGGCCACCCGATGACGGGCAGGCGCGGGGACATGGAACGACCCTCCCCGTCGCCCATGCCCCCGACCCAGGCGTCAGCCGGCCGCGACCGACACCGATCCGTGGTTCTTGCGCAGGTCACCCTTGACCACCTTGCCGCTGGCGTTACGCGGCAGCGCATCCACGATGACGAGCTCCTTCGGGTGCTTGTACCTGGCCAGTCGCTCGTCGAGGAACTCGGAGAGCTCGTCGAGGGTGAGGTCGCCGCCGTGCAGCGCCACGACGGCGACGGGGACCTCCCCCCACCTGTCGTCCGGGCGCCCGATCACCGCCGCCTCCAGCACCTTCGGATGACCGAAGAGCGCATTCTCGACCTCGGCGCAGTAGATGTTCTCACCGCCGGAGATGATCATGTCCTTCTTGCGGTCGACGACGAAGATGAACCCCTCCTCGTCCTGGCGCACCAGGTCTCCGGAGTGGAACCAGCCGCCCGCGAACGCATCCGCCGTGCCCTGCGGGTTACGCCAGTACTCGCGCATCATCGTCGGGCCCCGGTACACGATCTCGCCGACCTGCCCGGCGGGCACGTCGTTCATCTCGTCGTCCACGATGCGGGCCTGGATGGTCGGGATGACCTTGCCGACCGACCCCAGCTTGCGCACCGCGTCCTCGCCGTCCAGGACACAGGTGATCGGCGACATCTCGGTCTGCCCGAACACCGCGACGTTGAACGCGTCGGGGAAGGTGTCCGACATCGCCTGCAACACCACGTCAGAAGCGGGCGCGGCGCCCCAGCTGATCACCCGCAACGCGAGATCACGCTGTCGCACAGTCGGTTCCGCGCACACCGCCTGCCATTGCACTGGCACGAGGAAGGCCGTGGTGACCCGTTCCGCTTCCCACACGTCCAACAGCTCGGCTGGGTTGAACGCCCCGAGCGGATGGATCACCGTCGGCACCCCGAGCACGAGCGACGGCGCCATGCTGCCGAGCGCGGCGATGTGGAACATCGGTGAGGCACAGAACCCGATGTCGTCGCCGCCGTACATGCGCAGGGCCCGGATACAGGTGAGCGCCTGGGCCTGCATGTTCGCATGCGAGAGCACCGCCCCCTTGGGGCTGCCCGTGGTGCCGGAGGTGTACATGATCAGGGCGGGGGCGTCCTCGGCCAGGTCGATCGGCGCATGGTCCGCACCGCCCTCGTCGAGCAACTCCTCGTAGCCGAGCACCCCGTCCGCGCCCGGCTGGCCCACCACGACGCAGGTCGACAGGGCCGGAACCTGACCGCGCACCGCGGCGACCAGGGGTGCCAGCGGCACATCGGTGACGACCGCGGTGGCGCCGCTGTCCTCCACGATGAAGGCGATCTCGGGCGGCGTCAGGCGGAAATTGACCGGGACCGCGATAGCACCGAGGGAATTGACGGCGAGGACGGCCTCCAGGAACTCGGGGCGGTTGAGCATGACCAGCAGGACCCGGTCCCCGAATCCGACGCCTCGTCGAGCGAGCGCATCCGCGAACGACTCCGAACGCAGGTGCAGCCCCGACCAGGTGGTCGTGGCCCCCTGGAATCGCAGGGCCACCGCGTCCGGCCGCATGGCCGCGTGCGTCGCGACCTGATTGTTCCAGTGATTCCTGCGGGCTTGCAGCGGCTGCGTGAGCAGATCATCGCTGAGTGACATCTTGATTGTCCTTCCCTGGCACGGTGTGGCTGACGTACCCTCACGGATGCGCCCAGTATGGCAATACGAGACGCACCGCGCGGCATTTTTGTTAACACTGATTCGCGCTAGGAAATGGGCCTATCGACCGAATTCAGGCGCCCGGCCGCCGAGCATCGCGGCGACGCCCTCCCGGAAGTCCGGCGCGGCCAGGAGCTCGACCTGACCGTCGGTCTCCCGTTCGATCGCCTCGTCGATGCGGGCGAGCGTGGTGGCGGTCAGCGAGCGCTTGGTCAGCTCGATCGCACGCCGCGGCCCGCGCGCCAGCCTGGCCGCGACGGAATCGACATGGGACGGCAGTTCACCCTCGGCCAGAACCCGCGCGATCAGCCCGGCGGCCGCGGCGTCCGTGGCGCCGAGTTTCCTGCCGAGCAACGCCATCTCGGTCGCCCTGGCCCGCCCGATCGCCGCGGGCACGAGCAGGCTCGACCCGCCATCGGGCATCAGCCCGACATTGACGAAGGCCAACAGGAAGTACGCACTCGGCGCCGCGAACGCGAGATCCGCCGCGAATGCGATGGACGCGCCGATACCGGCCGCCGCCCCGTTCACCCCCGCGATCACCGGCACCGGCAGCGTGAGGATCGCCCGGATCACCCGGTTCGCAGACTCCATCACGACGCGGGGGTCCGCCTCGGGTCCGTTCGCCGCGGCGGCGAGGTCGGCGCCGGTCGAGAACGCCACCCCCGCTCCGGTGATCACGACGACCCTGACCGACGGATCCTCGGCCCGGCCGGTCAGCAGGTCGCCGAGAGCGTTCATCGACGCAAGATCGAGCGCATTCATCCGGTCCTGACGGTCGATGGTGATCCGCAGAATCCCGTCCGCGAACTCGACCCGCAGGCCGCCGACCGTCTCGCGCTCGGGTGCCGCCGTCACCGGAGTGCCCCGACCGGTTCGCCTGCGCCGACCATGGCGCTCAGGCGGCAGGCGATGAGTTCCTCCGCCTCCGACACCATCCGCGCGACCAGTTCCCCCACCGCCGGGATGTCGTCGATGAGCCCCTGGCACTGACCCGCGGTCCAGATGCCTGCGTCGAGATCACCGTCCTCGAACACCTTTCGACCTCGGGCCCCCGCGACGAGGTCACGGATGTCGTCGAACGTCGCTCCCCTCGACTCGATGTCCACGACCTCCGAGGACACCGCGTTCTCCGCCACCCGTGCGGTGTTGCCGAGGGTGCGAAAGATCAGCTTCGTATTCAGTTCGGTGTTCGCCACGATCTGCTCCTTCACCGACTGGGCGACGGGTGATTCCTCGGTACACATGAACCGGGTGCCCATGTTCACTCCGTCAGCGCCGAGCGCGAGCGCGGCGACCAGTCCGCGAGCGTCCGCGATCCCACCGGAGGCGAGCACCGGAATGCTCAGTTTCTGGGTTACCGCCGGAATCAGGACCAGCCCGGGCACATCGTCCTCACCGGGATGACCGGCGCATTCGAACCCGTCGATGCTCACGGCGTCGACGCCGATCCGCTCCGCCTTCAGTGCGTGCCGGACGCTGGTGCACTTGTGGATCACCTTGATTCCCGCGTCCTTGAAATGCGGAAGATGCTCGGCGGGACTGGAACCGGCGGTCTCGACGATCGTGATGCCGGAGTCGACGATCGCCTGGCGGTACTCCGCGTAGGGCGGCGGCGCGATCGACGGCAGGATCGTCAGGTTCACCCCGAACGGCTTGTCGGTCATGTCACGGCAGCGCGCGATCTCCCGTACGAGATCCTCGGGTGTCGGCTGGGTGAGCGCGGTGATGAAGCCGAGCGCGCCCGCATTGGCAACAGCCGCCACGAGTTCCGCGCGACCCACCCACATCATTCCGCCCGCCACGATGGGGTGCTCGATCCCGAACGCCTCGGTGAATCGGGTTCTCATGGTTCCCCTCTCGGTTGCCCTCACACCCGTGACCACACTCACACGGTGCGAATCCTTGTTAACTTTCAGGCACCGTGCCGAGGCTGTCAAGGGTGAATTTTGTTGTCAGTACAGCCATTGCGTTGAATTGGCGACGAAAGCATGGCCTATCGCGAAGGAATCCGTCTTCGCTTTTGGGTCGGAGCCCCGGAACTCTCGGTTAAGATGTGGGGACCGAAGTCAGGAGACGTCGATGCCCCAGACGACCACCGGCCCGTCGGTTTCGGCCGCCGCATCCGTTCGGCGACGACCGAAGGACCGCAAGGCGCAGATCGCCTTGGTGGCGGCACAGGCCTTCAGCGAACGGGGCTATCACGCCGTCGGCGTCGACGACATCGCCGCCACCCTCGGAATCTCCGGCCCGGCCCTCTACCGCCACTTTCCCAACAAGTACGCGCTGCTCGTGCATGCCGCGATGAGCACCGTCGGAGGGCTGCGGTCGGCGTCCGACGGCGCCCGCGAGGTCGGCCAGGACGATCCGGACCCCACACCCGAGGGGCAATTGGACCGCGTGTTGCGGGCGCTGATCAGCACCACCGTCGAGAACCGGAAGACCGGTGGGCTCTACCGCTGGGAGGGACGCTACCTCCGTCCCACCGATCGCGACCTGATGCGCGCCGAGTTCGGCGCGGTGACCCAGAACATCGCGCGGCCCCTGCTCGAGCTGCGTCCCGATGTCACGGAACGCGATTCGGTGATCCTCTCGACCGCCGCGCTGAGCGTGATCGGCAGCATCACCGGCCACCGCGCCGCGCTTGCGAACCGCCGGATCGAGAAGCTACTGCTGCGCACCGCGTGGGCGGTGTTGCGGTGCGATCTGGCCGCGGCCGAGCCCGCGCTGACCACCATCGAAAATCCATCGGCCGCGCGCGGCCTCGCCGTGACCTCCAAGCGCGAACTCCTCCTCGCAGAGGCGGTGAAGATCTTCAACGATCGCGGCTACCACGAATCGAGCATCGAGGAGATCGGCGCCGCCGCCGGCATCAACGCCTCGAGTGTCTACCGACATTTCCCCAGTAAGGCGGACCTGCTGGCCGCCGCGTTCCACCGGGCCGCCGACCGCCTGGCGATGGCGACGGCGGCCGCGCTCGGCGCCTCCGCCGACCCTGAGGAGGCGCTGAGTCGGCTCTCTGCCACCTACATCGACCTGGCCTTCGGCTATCCCGAGGTGCTCTCGGTGTACTTCGCGGAGATCGGGAACCTGCCCAAGCACGAGCGCACGAATCTACGCAACGTGCAGCGCCTGCATGTCGAGGAGTGGGTCCACCTGCTCACCGCGGTCCGGCCCGAGCTGTCCGCGGTCGAGGCCAGGTTCCTGGTGCACGCCGCCCTCGGCCAGACCCTCGACGTCGGCAGGCTGATGCACTTCGACACCGGGGCGGCGGCCCGCGGCCGGATGCAGACCCTGATGCTGACGGTGCTACACGGCTGACGCGGAGGCTTCGCACGCTACAGATCTGCGCCACCGCAGCTCCCCGCTGCACGCGACCACGGGCGCGATGCAGCGGCCGTCAGCTCCGACCGTTGTCCTGGTCCACGCCGAGATCGCTCGGCCGGTAGCCGATCGGGTACCCCGGGTACGTCCGATTGTGAGGGTCCCTGGAGGCACTCGAGCGCCTGCGCGGCGGCAGCAGCCGAACCGCCGTGGACCGGGCGACCAATCCGCCCTGCGCGAGCCCGGTCATCCAGCCGGGCGCCGCAGGAAAGCCGAACGCGGAGCGCATCGACTGGTCCAGCATCGCGTAGACCCCCTGCCGCACGGCAGGCCGAACCGGCCGCGGAAACCACGAGCAGAACAGGTCCCGGGTGTACACCCCGATCATGTGGTTGTCCTCGGTGTATCTGAAGTGCTCCGCCTCGTATTCGGCCTTGAAACGGTAGAACTCCTCGAAGCTCGCGGGGATGTCCTTGATCCCCATCCGCAGCCCGACCGCCCGGTAGAAGTGGAAGGACGCGAGGCGTTCGTTCGGGTGCAGCCTGCGCCAGCCGTAGCGGTCGATCCAGTCCAGCGGATCGAAGGCGAAGGTGCTCAGGACGTACAGCATGTCCGAATTGTCGATGTCGTACTTGGCGTGCATCCGGTTGACCATCCGCAGCGACTCGGTCCCCCGCGGCGAGTCGTAGCCGTGCTCGACGAGTTCGGCCATCAGCAGCGCGGTGTCGTCGTAGCGCTTCTGCGGCCGCTTCTCGAATTCACCTGTCTTGCGCAGCAGAGCGGAGATCGTCGGCACGCAGTAGGTCCGGAACAGCGCGAACTCGAGCGACCGCTGGTAGTCCCAGGGAAACTCGAAGCCGGCGGTGATCCGGAGGATCTCCTGATGGTCCGCGACCGGATCCAGCTGCTCGATCCGGCGTAGCCAGCCGTGCCTGCCGCGCGGTGTCGACGAGCTCTCGTTCATCAGAAACATGGTGCCCCCTCAGCTCCGGCCGTGCCGCGTCTTGAGCAACCAGGCGGCGATCTTCATGTCGCGGGGCTTGCGTTCCATCGACAACAGGTTCAGCGGCGCCTTGTACTTCTGCCTGGCCACCGACTTCGCGCGGCTGAACTCGCGGAGTCCGTCGGCGCCGTGGATCCGGCCGAAGCCCGACTCCCCCACCCCACCGAACGGGAGCGCAGCCACCCCCGCGAAGCCCAGCACGGAGTTGATCGTCACGACTCCGGCCCTCAGCCGCTCGGCCGCAGCCACCGCCCGCCTGCGGTCGCGGGTGAAGATCGAGGCGCCCAGCCCGTAGCTCGAGGCGTTCGCCCTGGACACCCCCTCGTCAAGGTCGGCGACCCTGTTGATCACCACCGTGGGGCCGAAGGTCTCCTCGCGGACGGCGGCGGAGTCCTCCGGGACATCGACGAGGATGACCGGCTCGACGAACGGCCCGCGGATCGACTCCGGGCCTCCGAGCACCGCGCGGCCGCCCCTGGCGAGGGCGTCGTCGATCTGTCCGCGCACCACCTCCGACTGCCGGGCCATCGTCATCGGCCCGTACGAGGAATCCGCGGCCCCACCTGGGCGCAGCCGCTTCGCCTTCTCGGTGACCTTCTGCACGAAGGCGTCGAACACCTTGTCCGCCACATAGATCCGCTCGACGCCGACGCAGGTTTGGCCGGCATTGCCCATGGCACCGAAGACGGCGAAGGTGGAGGCCTCCTCCAGGTCCGCGTCGGCGCCCACCAGCATCGCGTCCTTGCCGCCGCACTCGGCGACCATCGGGGTCAGGGTCTCCGCGCACAGGGCCATCACCTTCTTCGCCGTCGGCGTCGAACCGGTGAAAGCGACCTTGTCGACACCCGCCCGGCAGAGCTCGGCCCCGGTGCCACCATCTCCCGTGATCACCTGCAGCACAGGCTGGTTCGGGACCAGCGCCCGCCATTTGTCGGCGATCCACACCGCGACGCCCGGCGTCAGCTCACTCGGCTTGAAGACCACCGCGTTGCCGGCCGCCAGCGCGTACGAGATCGATCCCATCGGCGTGTACAGCGGGTAGTTCCACGGCCCGATCACCCCGACCACGCCGAGCGGCTGGTAGCGGACGGTCGCCTCCTGGTTGGCGCTCACCAACCCGGCGGGCACCTTCTTCCTGCCCAGCACCTTGGCGGCGTTGCGGGCCGCCCAATCGAGGTGCTCGACGGTGAGCATGACCTCGAGCAGTGCGTCTCCCGGCGGCTTCCCCGTCTCACGGGAGATCACGGCCGCCAGCGCCTGCGCGTCGGAGGCGATCGCCTTCTTCCAGTCCAGTAGCCACTTCTTGCGTCCGTCGAAGCCCAGCGACGCCCACCAGCGGGCGGCGGCCCGGGCCCGGTCGACCACCCTCGCGACCTCCGATGCGTCCGCGACCGGGTATTCGGCGATGACCTGGTCGGTACGCGGGTCGAGCGACTCGATCACCACCGAAGGGGCGGGAGACGCCTCCGTCTCGGTGAGCTCGCGCTTCTTGGCCGCCTGCTGGGGCATGGACAGTTCCCTTCGTCGCCGCGATCACATTCGAAATGCTTCACATCAAATATATTTGATGTGATGTAGTGTTGTGGACATCACATTAGGCGGCAACAGCCCCGCCGACAAGACCACATCGACACCGATCCCAGGCGAACTGCGCAGCTGTCACAGCGAGGGCGCCGACCACCGACCAGCGGGAGTCCACGAAGATGAGCGTTGAATTCACCACAGAGCAGAAGGCGTTCGCCACGGCCGTCGCCGACTTCTGCAAGCGCGAGACCGGCACCCGCGAGAAGCGGAACCAGCTCACCAACCACGGCGAGCACAACCACAACCAGGGCATCTACGAGAAGATGGCCGACCTCGGCTGGTTGGGGCTGACCATTCCGGAGGAGTATGGCGGCTCCGACGCGACCATGGTCGACATGTGCATCCTGCTCGAGGAGTCCCATCGGGGAATGGCTCCGATCGGCGCGATCGGGCCCACCCTCATCACCGGCGGCGCGTACAACAAGTTCGGCACTCCGGAGCAGAAGGACAATGTGTTGCGCGGGATCGTCCGCGGCGCATCGCAATCGATCTCGATGTCCGAGCCCGAGGCGGGTTCCGACGTCGGCAACCTGAGCACCAAGGCCGAGAAGACCTCGGGCGGATGGTTGATCAACGGCCAGAAGACCTGGTGCTCCAACGCACACATCTCGGAGAACATCCTGCTGGTGGCGCGCACCAGTCGCGGCGAGAACAAGCACGAGGGCATGACCATGTTCCACGTGCCCGCCGACACCGAAGGGCTCAAGATCAGCCCGATCGAGCTGATGGGCGGCCAGAAGGAGACGAACGACCTGTACTTCACCGACTGCGTACTGCCGGAGGACGCGGTGGTCGGCGAGGTCGGCAACGGGTGGCGTCAGCTGATGACCGGATTGAACTTCGAGCGACTGATCCTGGCGGCGATGATCCTCGGCACCGCGGAGAGGGCCTTCGATGACACCCTCGAGTTCATCACCCAGCGAAAGCAGTTCGGCCGACCGATCGGCACCTTCCAGTCGCTCCGGCACCGGATCGCCGATCTCGCCACCGAGATCGAGTGCACCAAACTCCTCGTGTACAGCGTGGCCCGTGAGGCGGACGCCAACCCGGACAAGATGCTGGCCCGCGAGGCGTCGATGGCCAAGCTCAAGGCAACCGAGACCGCGAAGAAGGTCGCACTCGAGGGCATGCAGATGATGGGTGGTTACGGCTACGCCGCCGAGTTCGACATGGAGAAGCACGTCCGCGGGGCTCTGGTGTCCACCATCTTCGGCGGCACCAGCGAGATCCAGCGCGACATCATCGGCAAGACGTACGGCTTGTAGGCACTGACCGGCGTTTAAGCTGGTTGCCGTCAGAAGGAGATTGATTCGATGACCTCGTCCGCCACACCACGCCAGTCGGAGCCGCGCGCGCTGCGTCGCCGCCCCCAACTCTCCGACGACGTCGCGGTGCACGTCCGCAACCTGATCATGTCGGGCGGGGCGCGGCCGGGCGAGTTCATCCGCCTCGACGAGACCGCAGCCGAGCTCGGGGTCAGCGTCACCCCCGTCCGCGAGGCCCTGCTGACGCTGCGCAGCGAGGGCCTCGTGGAGCTGGTCCCGCACCGCGGATATGTCGTCGCCGCGCTCAGCCGCAGCGACATCGAGGACGTGTTCTGGCTGCAGGGGCAGATCGCCGAGGAGCTGACCGCGAGGGCCACCACAGCCATCGGCACTGAGGCCCTCGATGAGCTCCGGACGATCAACGCGAAACTGGCACGTGCCGTGGAGGATTCGGATACCGCACGGATCGAGGACCTCGAGTTCGGCTTCCACCGGATCCTGAATCGGCTGGCAGGCGCCGCGAAACTCTCTCGATTCCTGCTCAATGCGACCCGGTACACGCCGGTGCATTTCTACTCGGCCGACCAGGGCTGGGGAGATGCCGCGGTCGCAAGCCATGACCGGCTCATCGCGGCGATGGCCGCGGGGAACGCGGATGAGGCCGGCCGCGAATCCAAGGCCCACTTCGTCGACGGCGCGCAGCGACTGATCAAGCACCTCGAAGAAGTGGGGATCTGGGACTGAACGCCGGCATCAGAAACCCTTGCGTCCGAGCCATTCCCGAGTAGACTCGAACATACGAGCGAACCGGGGGGTGCTGGCAGTGGGGGCTACCACGGAGATGACGGTGACCGACCGCGAACGTGGCCTGCTCGCCGCGGTCGGTGCGATCGCCCGCGCCGAGAACGCCGCGGCCGCCGGTTTGATCGGCCAGATCATGGGCTACATCGACTCCCGCTGCGTCTTCGCGGCCGCCGCGCCCGGATCCCGATTCGACGGCGTCACCGCGGAACGGTCCGCGATCGCCGAACTCGCGCTCGAACTGTCCACCTCCTTCAAGTCGGTCGCCGGCCTGATGCGCCTCGGCTACGCCCTCGAACGGGTCCCCGCGGTGTCCGCCGCGTTCACCGCCGGGGACATCTCCCTGCGGAAGGTCCGGGTGATCGCCGAACACACCCGCGGCGCCACCCTCGCCGCCCTCAAGCGCCTCGACACAACCATCGCCGTCGCCGCCCGCCGGCTGGCGCCCGGCCCCCTGGGTGTGGAGATCGACCGGTTGCTCATCGAGGACGACGCGAACTGGGCGGAGCGGGCCCGCCGCGGAGCCGAGGCCACCGCGAAGGTCCGCACACACCGGCGTCCACACGGCATGGGTGTGCTGTCGGTGACCCTGACCGCCGTACAGATGACGGCGGTGACCACCCAGATCGCGGAGGTCGCCAAGACGGTGTGTTTCAGGGATCCCCGGACCACCGACGAACTGTGCGTCGCCGCGTTCCTCGCGATCACCCAGGGCCACCGCAGCCTCGCCTGCCACTGCACCCACACGCAGTGCCCCGCCAAGGCCAACCCCGAACCCGCACCGCCGCAGGTCCGGGTCAACATCATGTGCGGCCTCGAAACCCTCCTCGGCCTCGGCGACAACCCGGGCTACCTCGCCGGCTACGGATATTTGGATCACGCCCAGACCCGTACCCTCGCCGAAGACGCCACCTGGCAGGCGCTGATGGACTGCGCAGCAACCACACTCGACCGCCTGCGGAGGCAGGCAGGGTGTGAATGCGACACCGCAGCGGCCGACTCTCGTACGGGCGTCGACATCGCTGCGGCCGATGACGACGGTTCCGGCAACGATGACGATGACGATGACGGCGACGGCGCCGACGGCAGTGGAAGCGGAGACGGCGACGGTCCCGCGCCGGGACCGCCGCCGGGACCGCCGCCGGGACCGCCGCCGGGACCGCCGCCGGGACCCGAAACACCCGACCCCACACCACAATCAGGGAGTTCCGCGGCGCCCGGACCGGGTCTGCGCATCTTCAAGAGCGCGATCATGCCCGCCGGGACCCTCGCACTACCCGGCCGCAAACTCCCGCAACCCGGCCTCGTTTCACCCGCCACCACGATCAACGGCCTCTACCGCGCGATCCTGACCGACCCAGGACAGATCGTCGCCGAATTCCCCGACGGCCACGGCGGCTTCACCCAACCACCGCCGGGCGCCCTCACCTACCAACCCAGGGATCTCCTCGCCGCCGCAGTCAGACTCCGCGACGGCACCTGCCGACACCCCGGATGCACCGTGCCCGCAGCCGACTGCCAACTCGACCACATCGTCGCGTTCCTCAAGGCCAACCCCACCCTCGGCGGCTGGACCATCCTGGCGAACCTGCAATGCCTCTGCGTACTGCATCACCAACTCAAGACCGCAGGCCTGTGGAGCTACGAAATGCTGACCGACGCCATCATGCACATCCACAACAACCTCGGCCAACACGCCCTCACGCTGCCCACCCGCCGACGCAGCAGCGACCGAATCTGGTTCACCGGCTCGGGTGCGACATTCCACTAGGGCGTGTCCGTCAATTTCCGGCAACCCACGGAGTCGTGGTCATGCCTGCTCTTCGACCTGGGCGTCGTAGGCTGCGCGAGCGGCGTCGATGTCATCGACGGTGGTGAAAGCCCAACCGATCAACGGCTGGACGGCCAGACGCAGACTGTGCCCGGTCTCGGTCAGCGCATAGGTGACCTGCGGCGGCACCGTGGGGGTCACTGTACGCGTAACCAGTCCGTCGCGCGCGAGACGACGCAGGGTCACGGTGAGCATGCGCTGGCTGATCCCGACTACGACCCGCCGGGCCTGACTGAACCGCAACGGGCCTTGCCCTAAAGCGGCCACGACGTACAGCGACCACTTGTCCGAGACCAAGTCCAGGACCTCCCGAGCCCTGGCCGCGCCCTGGCCGCAGATCGGGTTGAGTTCCTCGTTGACCTGCATGGTTACCTCCCGAGAACCACGGCACCCGAAAGTGCCTCCTTGACCACCAGGATGTGGTTATCCAAAGTTACCAAGGAAACACTGGTAACTGTCGGCTTCAGTCCCGTCCAGGGAAAATGCCGTCCTTCTCAAGGAGTTCTCTTCATGCCTACTATCGCTGTCGTCGGCGCCGGGCCCGGCATGGGCCTGGCCATCGCACGCACCTTCGGCTCCCACGGATTCGACGTGGCCCTGCTTTCCCGCAGCCAGACCAACCTCGACTCTCGGGTCGCGACTCTGGCCGCTGAAGGCATCACCGCCAGAGGCTTTGCGGCCGACGTCCTGGACACCGATTCTTTGACTGGCGCCATCGAGGCCGCGGCGGAGCACTTCAGTGGGATCGACGTGCTCGAGTATTCCCCGGGCGGGCCCGAGCCGAAGTTCGTCACGCCCAGCAGGCTCACCGCCGCGGATGTGGAGCTGCAGATGCGGTACCTGGTCTACGGCGCGATCGCAGCCACCGGCGTGGTGCTGCCCGCAATGCGGCAAGCAGGTACGGGCACATTGCTGTTCACCACCGGCGCCGGGTCGGTGGATCCCACCCCGATGCTCGGTGACATCAACACCGCCGGTGCGGCCCTGCGCTCGTGGGTGCTGAACTTGCACAAGGAGCTCGAGCCTGACGGCATTCAGGCCGCGCATGTAGCCATCGGGGCGTGGATCGGCGACCGTGCTCCGGAGGGCACGCCCAGCGCCTCCGCAGATCAAATCTCCCCGCTGTACTGGGACCTGCATGTCGAACGTGACCAGGCCGCGAAGATCTTCACCCCCTGACCCTGCATGACCTGAACCGGCGCATCCCGCCCTGGATGAAGGAACTGCTTTGTGAACGTTGCCTTGTGGATCGTGGCAGGAATCCTGGCCGTCATGTTTGCAATGGCCGGGGTGATGAAGTCCACCCAGGCCAAGGACACGCTCGCCGAGAAACTGCCGTGGGTCGCAGACGTCTCCACTGGCACGCTGCGCCTGATCGGCGTGGCCGCCCTCATTCTCGGGCTCGGCGCCGCGCCCGCCCATGCGTACCAGGTTCCGGACCCCGCAGTCCCGCCCGCGAAGGTCGTCGGACCCGGCACCAAGATCACGTTCGACAACTACACGGAGTACGGATTCTGGTGCACGCTGGGGGCCGTCGGCACCGATTCCGCCGGCCGCAAGGTCGGCATCACCGCGGGACACTGCAACCCGAAGCGCCACCCCGACAACCAGAACAACGATCCCGATCACACCGATGCCGACGGGAACAAGACCTTCACCCCGATCGTCGGTCCCGAAAAGGGCATCCACACCCTGACCAATGAACACCGCGTCTGGGACCACCGCAACGTCGGCGACGGGCCGATCGGCCACATCCGCTGGGTCTCCAAGGACGACACGCTCCCACCCGACGGCTCGGCTGGCACTCGCGGCGGCTACACCGACTACATGGTCATCGAGTTCACCCCCAACGTCTCTTTCACCACCGAGGTGAAGAACGCCGCAGGCGCCGTGGTGTTCCGCCAGAACTCGCTGCACACCAACGCCGCGGGAGCGCCGACGGTTCCGAACGACTACCAGGAGATCTGCCGATACGGCGCCACCTCCGACAACTACAAGTGCGGGTTCGTCACCGCGACCCGCGGCGGGCTGATCCAGTCCTGGGCCCCGATGCAGGGCGGAGATTCGGGCGGACCTGCCATCCTCCAGGGCACCAGCAAGTGGACCGGCATCGTCACCCGCCTCGCCATCCACTTCCCGCCCTACGTCTACACCTCGGCCAAGAACATCCTGGGCGACCTCAACGGGCAGCCGGACGACGTCACAGGCAAGGGCTTCACCATCTTCAGCGGCTAGAACGCCAGCCACGCGCACCAACGAGACCGGCCCCGGAACGCACGTTCCGGGGCCGGTCTCCATTCGCGGCGACTACTTCGCGGAGTCCGCCGCCATCGCCTCGATCAGGCTCTTCGGGCGCATGTCGGTCCAGTTCGCCTCGACGTAGTCCACGCACTCCCGCCGCGAGGACGGGCCGTGCACCTCGGTCCAGCCGGCGGGCACCTCGGCGAACATCGGCCACAGCGAGTGCTGACCCTCGTCGTTCACCAAGACCAGGAACTGGCCGTTCTCGTCATCAAAAGGATTGCTCACCTGTCCACCTCTCTCATCAACACTGTTGCACTGCGGTTGTTCTCACGTCATCTCGCGCCCCCGTCGCGGTTCTCGCGCTCGGGGACGGGTCTGCCCTACTCGCCGACGATTTCCTCATCAGCGTTCCACGCCTCGTTCAGCACCCCCCCGATCCTGGCGAGAGAGGCCGGCGACGCCATCCCCCAGTGATCGGCCGCGATGCCGTGCGTGACGATCCGTCCGTCCACGACGTCCTGCCAGGTGGCGGCGCCGACGGCCCCGCTCGGGTCGTCTTCGAGCGCCGCGAAGTAGAACACGTCACCCTTGAACCTGGGCGGCGCGTACCCGTCAGTCATCGCGCTCGCCTGGCCAACCCCCTCGATGGCACCCGAGAGCCGTTCCGCGCCGATCCCATCGAACGGTGCCGGGAGGTGCGCAAGGATGCCGTCCAGCAAATCCTCGGACAGCTCCTGCCCGGACAACGCGTCGAGCGACAACCCGGACCCTGCACCGCCGTCTGCAACCAGCGTGGGAAGCAGCCCGCCGAGCAGGTCGCCTGCGGTCATGCCCCGATCGGCCACCAATCGTTCGGCCGGAAGATGTGCGTAACTGTCCATCATGGCCAGGACCGCGATCTCCTCGCCCATC
Organism: Rhodococcus sp. NPDC059179; assembly: GCF_042754885.1. NCBI lineage: Bacteria > Bacillati > Actinomycetota > Actinomycetes > Mycobacteriales > Nocardiaceae > Rhodococcus > Rhodococcus sp. NPDC059179. The sequence goes on from NZ_JBHZBV010000003.1 coordinate 198,384, forward strand.
TCCTGCAGCTGTGCCGCCATCGCGTGCGCGATCACGCCACCGAGCGACCAGCCGATCAGGTGGTACGGCCCCTCCGGCTGCACAGTCCTGATCTTCTCGACATACAGCCGCGCCCACGCCTCGATGGTCTCCGGCAACTGCTCGCCCGAAAGGGCAGGCGATTGCAGTCCGTAGATGCCCCGCTCGCGGTCGATGTGCGGTGCCAGGCCGGCAAACGCCCACGACACTCCGAGAACCGGATGGAGACAGAACACCGGCGGCTTGGCCCCGCCGCCCCGAAGCGGGATGAGCACGTCGAATGCCGCATCCTCCGAGAGGTTCTCCAGCCCGAGCCGAGCGGACGCGACCCTTGCGGCCAACGCCTCGACCGAGGAACTGGTGAACAGCCACAGCACCGGTATCTGCATCGCCAGTTCGGCGCCCAGGAGGGAGGACACCCGCGTCGCGACGAGCGAGTTTCCGCCCAGATCGAAGAAGTCGTCGTCGAGACCGACCCGCTCCACCCCGAGCACCTCACCGAACACGCCCGCCACGGTCTGCTCGACCTTCGTCACCGGCGCCCGGAACTCTCGAGCCTCGAACACCGGGTCCGGCAGCGCCCTGCGGTCGATCTTGCCAGCCGCACTGACCGGGAACTGGTCGAGCACGAGGATCTGCGACGGCACCATGTACGCAGGCAGGTCCGCCGCCACCGCGAGGCGCAGGTCCTGCCCCGTCGTCGCGGCGCCCGGCTGCACGGTCACGTAGCCGACCAGGTGCTCGCCCCCGTGCGGGCCACGAACGACCGTCACGATTGCCTGCACCACCGCTTCGGACCGCAGGAGTGCCGATTCGACCTCACCGAGCTCGATTCGCAGACCGCGCAGCTTCACCTGGAAGTCGGTGCGGCCGAGGAACTCCAGCTGACCGTCCGCATTCCAGCGCACCAGGTCGCCGGTCCGGTACATCCGCGCTCCCGGCTCCCCGAACGGGTCGGCAACGAACCGATCGGCGGTCAGGTCCGCGCGGCCGACGTAGCCGCGGGCCAGCTGGTCGCCACTCTGGTAGAGCTCGCCCGCCACGCCAACCGGCACCGGGTTCAGGCGTGCGTCGAGCACGTACGACCTGGTGTTCCACACCGCACGACCGATCGGCACCACGCTCGACTCATCCGTCACGGTGCAGTCAAAGTAGGTGGTCGTGATCGCGGCCTCGGTCGGCCCGTACGTGTTCTCGACCTTCACACCGAGCTTTGCGACCTTACGGGCGGTCTGCGGGGACAATGCCTCGCCGCCGCCCAGGATCTGGCGCATCGACTCGGGCATACCCAGGTTCGGGTCGGCCAGGAACACATCCAGCAACGAGGGCACGAACTCGGCGATGGTGATGCCCTCGGCGTGCATGACCTCGGCCATGTAGGCGGGATCCCGATGCCCGTCGGGACGCAGGACCACCAGTCGGCCACCCACCTGGTGCACCGCAAAGCACTCCCAGACCGACACGTCGAAAGTGATCGGTGCCTTCTGCATGGCCCGGTCGCGTCCACTCATCCGGAAGTACGAGTGCATCCACCGCGTCTGGTTGGTGATCGCGGTGTGCGAGACCGCAACCCCCTTGGGGCGACCGGTCGAACCCGACGTGTAGATCACATACGCGGTGTTCTGCGGCCGCAGCGGCGCGTGCCGCTCGGCATCCACGATCGGGGCACCGTCGACCGCGCTCAGGTCGAGCCCGTCGATCTCCACCACCGTCACATGCTCGGGCAGCACCACCTCGTCCGCGGCGGTGGTGAGCACGCACACCGGCGCCGAGGACTCGAGCACGTACTCGATCCGGTCGGCCGGGTGATCCGGATCGATCGGCACGTACGCGCCGCCTGCCTTGACGACCGCGTACATCCCGATCATCAGCTCCAGCGAGCGGCGCATCGCGAGGCCCACCAACATCTCCGGACCGACACCGTCCGCGATCAGCTTGCGCGCCAACCTGTTCGCCCGCTCGTCAAACTCGCGATAGGTCAGCTGCGCTCCCTCGAACCGCAGCGCCACCGCATCGGGGGTGCGTCCGACCTGGGCGTCGAACAACTCGACCAGCGTCGCCGGTGCGAGCTCGACCGCCGTCTGATTCCACTCGCGGAGCACCCGCTCCTGCTCGTCGCCCGCGAGAATCTCGACGTCGCCGATCGGGGACCGCGGGTCCGCCACGGCCGCTGCGAGGATCCGCACGAAGCGATCGGCGAAGCCGGCAACTGTCGCCTCGTCGAACAGATCCGTCGCGTATGTGAAGGACGCGTGCATCCCGTTCGGGTCACCCTCATCCGTGAACGCCTCGTTGAGCGTGAGGTCCAGATCGAACTGGGTCACCTGGATGCCCTGGTCGAGCGCGCTGATCGTCAGTCCGGGTAGTTCCAGATCCGTGCGGGCCATGTTCTGGAAGGTCAACGAAACCTGGAACAGCGGTGAATGCGACTGGGACCGGGTCGGAGCGATCGCGTTCACGAGCCGCTCGAACGGCACATCGGAGTACTCGAACGCCGACAAGTCGGTGTCCCGGACCCGCGCCATCAACCCGGCGAACGACTCCGCCACGTCCACCTCGGTGCGAAGCACCAGGGTGTTGACGAACATGCCCACGAGGTCGTCGAGGACCGCCTCGCCGCGACCCGCCATCGGAGCACCGACCGCGATGTCAGAACTACCGGACAGCCGGGCCAGCAGCACCGCGAGCGCGGCATGCACGACCATGAACTGCGTCACCCCGTGTTCGCGGCCGATCCGGCCCACCCCGGCGTGAAGCTCGGGACTGATCTCGAAGGCCAGACTCGCACCTCGGTTGCTCGCGACCGCCGGACGTGGCCGGTCTGTCGGCAGTTCCAGCAGATCCGGCGCCCCGGCGAGGGCACCGCGCCAGTAGTCCAACTGGGTGGCGAGCAGGGAGGCCGGATCGTCCTCCGCGCCGAGCAGACGACGCTGCCACAACGCGAAGTCCGCGTACTGCACCGCCAGCGGCGACCAGGCCGGAGCCTGCCCCGTTGTGCGCGCTGCGTAGGCGAGCACCACGTCCCTCGTCAACGGGGTGATCGACCAACCGTCAGCACTGATGTGGTGCACGGTGAGCACGAGCACGTACTCCGCGGACCCCACCTCGAACAGTGTCGCGCGCAGCGGCGCGGAGGCAGTGACGTCGAACGGCGCCGACACCAACGCCACGACCCGTTCGAACACCTCGGACTCGCGAATCGCCACCGGCGTCAGGTCCGGGACCACCTGCGCGGCCGGCAGGATCACCTGCTGCGCAACACCATCGACCTCGGGGTAGACGGTTCGCAACGATTCGTGGCGTTCGAGCACGTCCGCCATCGCGGCCTGCAGCGCGGCGATGTCGAGATCACCGGAGAGCCGGATCGCGACCGGAATGTTGTAAGCCGCCGACTCCGGGTCGAACCGGTTGATGAACCACATCCGCTGCTGTGCAAGGGAAAGTGGAATCTGCTCCGGACGATCCAGAGCCTCGAGCGGCACCCGGTCACCCTTGCCGTTGTGTTGCTCGACCCGCACCGCGAGGGCAACCACCGTCGGTGCGTCAAACAACGCACGCAGCGGCACCGTCGCGTTCAAGGCGACACCCAACCGGGCCGTCACCTGCGTCGCGACCAGCGAGTTGCCGCCCAGCTCGAAGAAGTCATCGTCCAACCCGACCCGGTCGACCCCGAGCACCTCCGCAAACACCCCAGCCACAATCTGCTCGGCTGCAGTGACCGGCGCCCGGAACACCCTTGCCCCGAACACCGGCGCGGGCAACGCCTTCCGATCCAGCTTGCCGGACGGGTTCAGCGGGAACTCCGCGAGCACCACCACCGCCGCGGGGACCATGTAACCCGGCAGCGACCTTGCCGCGAACGCCTTCAGTTCGTCGGCTCCGGCACTCGCACCCGACGCAGGCACCACGTAGGCCACCAACTGGTCGCCCGTCGCCGTCGGCACCACCAACACGGCCGACTGGAGCACCGACTCGTGCGCCAGCACAGCCGTCTCGATCTCCCTGAGCTCGATCCGCTGACCGCGGAACTTCACCTGGAAGTCGGTGCGCCCGATGTAGCCGAGCTCCCCGTCCTTCCCCCATGCGACCAGGTCACCGGTCCGGTACATCCGCTCGCCGGTGGAGGAGAAGGGGTTCGCCACGAACCGATCCGAGGTCAGATCCACCCGGCCGTAGTAGCCGCGTGCGAGCTGATCGCCCGCCAGGTACAGCTCGCCCGGCACACCGGCCGGAACCGGCCGAAGCCGCGAATCGAGAACGTACACCTGGGAATTCCACTGCGGCCAGCCGATCGACACGGCACCGGCATCGCCGCCGGTCACGTCACGGTAGGTGATCGACACCGCGGCCTCGGTCGGTCCGTACAGGTTGTGCACCGCCGCTGACGAGACCCGCGCGAACGCACGCACCGTCTCCAGCGGTAGCGCCTCACCGATCACGAACACCTGACGCAGCGACACCAACTTCACCGGGTCAACCGACGCCGTGAACACCGCCAGCATCGACGGCACGAAGTCGATGACCGTCACACCGTGCTCGGCGATCGTGTCGGCCACGTAGCCGGGATCGCGATGCCCATCCGGCGTCGCCAGCACCAGCTGCGCCCCGACCCGCAGGGGCATGAAGAAGGCCCACACGGACAGGTCGAACGTCGTCGCCGTCTTCTGCAGGTACACGTCCGAGCCGTCGAGGCGGTATTCGGACTGCATCCACTCCATCTGGTTCACGATCGCCGAATGCGGCACTGCCACACCCTTGGGCTTGCCCGTCGATCCGGACGTGAAGATCACGTATGCCGGATGCGTCGGACGCAGCACGCCGACACGATCGGCGTCCGTTACCGGGGCGGCGGAATACCCGGACAGATCCGGCCCGTCGATCCGCACCGTCGCCCTGCCCACCGCGTCGAACCCGTCGCGGGTCGTGGTCAGGACGCACACCGGATCCGCCGTGTCGAGGATGTGGCCGATCCGCTCGGCGGGCTGGTCCGGGTCGACCGGCACATAAGCACCGCCGGCCTCGAGCACCGCGTAGATGCCGACCACCAGATCCAATGAACGACGAATAGCCAAGGCGACCAGCGACTCCGGGCCGACACCCTCGGCGATCAGGTGACGTGCGAGCCGGTTCACCCGCGACGAGAACTCGCCGTAGGTCAACGACTGCCCCTCGAACACCACCGCGACGGCCTCCGGGTGCAGCGCGGCCTGACGACGGTAGCCGTCGAGCAGCAGCTGACCCGATGGGAGCTCGTGATCGGTTGCGTTCCACTGCTCGATCAGCACGCCGCGCTCGGCGCTGTCGAGCAGTTCGATCTCCCCGACGACGATCTCCGGGTTCACCGCGATCGACTCGAGGATCCGGGTGAAGCGTCGCGCCAGCTGATCGACGGTGGACGCGTCGAACAGCGACTTGGCGTACACCATCGAGGCCGTCAGACCGATGGGCGAACCCGCCTCGTCGTACCGGTCGGCCACGGTCAGCTGGAGGTCGTACTTGGCTGCGATGGCGTCGAAGTCGACCGGGGTGGCCGTGATCTCGCCCAGCTCCAGTTCGCGCATCTCCATGTTCTGGAACAGGAAGCCGACCTGGACCAGCGGACTCCTGGAGGTCGACCGCGTCGGGTTGAGCACCTCCACCAGCCGCTCGAACGGCACATCGGCGTTGCCGAAGGCCGCCAGATCGGACTCGCGAACCTGTGCCAGGAGCTGGTCGAACGGTTGTGCACCGTCCACCGAGGTCCGGAACACGAGCGTGTTGACGAACATGCCGATCAGCTCGTCGAGTGCAGCGTCACCCCGACCGGCGACAGGCGTGCCGACCGCGATGTCATCGGTCGCCGAGGACCTCGCGAGCAGCACCGCGAACGCCGCGTGCACCACCATGAACAGCGTCGAATTGCGCTGACGCGCAATCTCGGTCAGACGAACATGCAGTCCTGCATCGATCTCGAACGCGACCACGCCGCCCTCGAAGGACTGCACCGCCGGCCGAGGCCGATCCCACGGCAGCTCCAGTTGATCCGGCAGACCCGCCAACTGCTGTGTCCAGTAACCGAGCTGTTCGGAGATCACCGAGGTCGGATCCTCCTCCGACCCGAGAATCTCACGCTGCCACAAGGAGTAGTCCGCGTACTGGACCGGCAGCGGCGCCCAGCTCGGGGCCTGGCCGCCGGTGCGCGCCGCGTAGGCCAGCATCACGTCCCGGACCAACGGTCCCATCGAGGACCCGTCGGCGGCGATGTGGTGCACGACCACGACCAACACGAACTCGGACTCGGTACCGGAAATCCGCAGCAACCGGGCCCGCACCGGAACCTCGGTGGTGACGTCGAATCCGCTGGTGACCAACTCCCCGACCTGCGCGTGAAGATCGCTCTCGGCGATGTCGACGGGACCCAGGTCCAGCTCGACCCGCTCCGCGGGCAGGATCACCTGGATGACGCCGTCCGCGGCGCTCGGGTAGATGGTCCGCAGCACCTCGTGCCGGGCCACCAGGTCACCCACGGCCGCGCGCAGCGCGTCCACGTCGAGGTTGCCGCTGAGCCGGAGCGCGGCCGGAATGTTGTAGGCCGCGGCAGACTCCGGGTCGAACTGGCTGAGGAACCACATCCGGTTCTGCGCCAACGACAACGGCAGACGCTCCGGACGCTCACCCGCAACCAACGCCACCCGGCCACCCTGACCGGACCGCTCCTGCAACCACGCCGCCAACGCAACCACCGTCGGCGAGTCGAACAACACCCGAACCGGCACCGTCGTATCCAGAGCAACACCCAACCGGGCCGTCACCTGCGTCGCGACCAACGAGTTGCCACCCAACTCGAAGAAATCATCATCCGCACCCACCCGGTCCACACCGAGCACCGACGCAAACACCCCGGCAACGATCTCCTCCACAGGAGTCGACGGCGCCCGGAAAGCACGCGCCTCGAACACCGGCGCAGGCAACGCCTTCCGATCCAACTTGCCCACCGGCGTCAACGGGATCTCATCGAGAACCATGATCGCCGACGGAACCATGTACGCGGTCAGCGACCGCGCCACGAACGCGGTGACCTCGGCGGGGTCGAGCGTGGCGCCGGAACTCGGCAGCACATACGACACCAGCGAGGTCACCCCAGCCGAACTCGTATGCCCCACAGTCGTCGCGAACTCGACACCCTCATGAGCCACCAACGCCGCATCGATCTCACCCAGCTCGATCCGCAGACCACGCACCTTGACCTGGAAATCCGAACGACCGACATACTCCACCTCACCGGAGTCCGTCCACCGCACCACATCACCGGTCCGGTACATCCGCTCCCCCGGCTGCCCGTAGGGGTTCGCCACAAATCGATCCGCACTCAACCCCGGACGGCCCAAGTAGCCACGCGCCAACTGCACACCCGCGACGTACAACTCACCCGCCACACCCACCGGAACCGGCCGCAGCCGACCGTCGAGGACCATGGCGTGCATGCCAAGGGTGGGTTCGCCGATCACCACGCGTGCACCGGCGGTCATCGGACCACTGATGTTGGTCGCGATGGTCGCCTCGGTCGGGCCGTACGCGTTGTGCATCCGCCTGCCGGGCGCCCACCGGGCGACCAGGTCCGCGGGCACCGCCTCGCCGCCGACGATCACGCAGCCGAACTCGTCCAGCCCGGCCGGATCGACCGAGGCCAGCGCCGACGGCGTGATGAGCGCGTGCGTGACCCGCTCGCGACGCAGCAACTCCGCCAGCTCGACACCACCGAACACCGTCGGCGGCGCGATCACCAACGTGCCGCCCGCCCCGATGGCCAGCAGCAACTCGAGCACCGACGCGTCGAAACTCGGCGACGCCACGTGCAGCGCCCGCGTCCGATCGCTCAGCCCGTACCGGCGACGCTGTTCCTCGCAGAAGTTCGCCACACCGGCATGGGTGACCACGACACCCTTCGGCTTGCCCGTCGAACCCGAGGTGTAGATGACGTACGCCTGCTGGTCCACGTGCACCGGCCGCACCAGCTCATCCGCGGTGAGCGGACCTGCCGACTCGGCGTGGATCCGGGCCAGGACATCGACATCGTCGAGGACGAGCCACCGCGCGGCGGCCGGCAGGTTCCCGGCCTTGTCACCGACGGTCAGACCGATGACGGCACCCGAATCGGTGATCATGTGCTCCACCCGGTCGGCCGGGTAGTTCGGGTCGACCGGCACGAACGCTGCGCCGGTCTTGGCCACCGCCCACACCGCGATGACCGACAGGTCCGAACGCGGAATGGCAATGGCCACCACATCTTCCGCTCCGATTCCCCGCGCGATCAGCAGCCGAGCCAGCCGCGAGGAACGGTGGTCCAGCTCCTCGTAGGCGAGGGTGTGTCCGGCGAAGGAGATCGCCGTCGCCGACGGGTCGAGCGCGGCCGCCGCGGCGAGCATCTGTCCGAGCGGCCGCGCAGCGATCGCCTCGCCGCCGCGACGGGTCGTCAGGTCCGCCCGCTCCACTCCGCTGAGCACCTCAAGGTCCCCGAGTGCGGTGGACGGGTCGTCGCCGACCGCCCGCAGGATCCGGGTCAGCCGCTCCCCGAAGCCGTGCACCGTGGCCTCGTCGAACAGATCGGTGGCGTAGATCCAGTGGGCCGTCATTCCGGCGGGGGCGCCGTCCGCGTCGACCGACTCCGACACCGTCACCTGCAGATCGAACTTGGCGACCGCAGCGTCGGCCTCGACGCCACTGAGGGTCAGACCCGGCAGTTCGAACCGGGTCGGCGCCAGGTTCTGGAAGGACAGCACCACCTGGAACAACGGGTGGCGGGCCTGCGACCGCTCCGGGCTCAGCACCTCCACCAACCGCTCGAACGGCACGTCTGCGTGCGCGAACGCGGACAGGTCACCCTCGCGGGTGCGGCCAAGCAGGTCCTCGAAACTCGAGCCGGACTCGATGCTCGACCGGAGCACCAGGGTGTTGACGAACATACCGATCATGTCGTCGAGTGCGGCCTCGCCGCGTCCTGCGACCGGAGTACCGATCGCGATGTCCTCGGTACCCGACAGACGCGCCAGCAACACCGACAACGCCGCGTGCACAACCATGAACAGCGTCACGTTGTTGGCCCTGGCCAACTCACCGAGGCGTCGATGCAGGTCCGCGTCCATCGTGAACGACGCACCTGCACCGCGGTTGGAGGCAACCGCGGGACGCGGGCGATCCGACGGCAGATCCAGCTGCTCGGGCAAGCCTCGCAGCGTGTCCGCCCAGTACGCCAGCTGCTGCGAGATCAGGCTCGACGAATCGTCCTCGCTGCCGAGGACCTCCCGCTGCCACAGTGCGTAGTCCGCGTACTGGACCGGCATCGGCGCCCAGTCGGGCGCGAGGCCTGCGGCCCGCGACGTGTAGGCGACCATCACGTCCCTGGTCAGCGGCCCGACCGAGAAGGCGTCGCCGGTGATGTGGTGAACCACCAGGACCAACACGTGCTCCGTGCTCGTCACGCGCAACAGCGTGGCGCGGACCGGAACGTGCGCGGTGACATCGAATCCGGCCGTCACGACCTCGACGATCCGCGCGAACAGATCGGTCTCGGCGACGGTCTCCGGCGTGATGTCGGGGACGGCCTGTCCCACCGGCAGAATCACCTGGGAACCGACCCCGTCGCGCTCCGGGTACACCGTCCGCAGCACCTCGTGCCGCGCCACGACGTCGGCAACCGCGGCCTGAAGAGCGGCCTCGTCCAACTGCCCGGACATCCGAACCGCGACCGGGATGTTGTTCACCGCGGAATCGGCGTCGAACCGGTTCAGGAACCACATCCGAGTCTGGGCCAGCGACAGCGGAAGCCGATCCGGCCGGGCCTTCGCCGTCAGTGCGGTTCGGCCGCCGAGTCCGGCCGTCGGCTGCACTCGCGCCGCGAGCGCCTCGACGGTGGTCGCCTCGAACAGCTCCCGCACCGGAACCCGGGTGTCGAGTGCGGCGCCGAGCCGGGCCGCGGCCTGGGTCGCCACCAGCGAGTTGCCACCGAGCTCGAAGAAGTCGTCGTCGAGACCGACCCGCTCGATCCCGAGCACCTCGGCGAAGACACCGGCGACGATCACCTCGGCCGCGGTCGACGGCGCACGGAACTCGCGCGTCTCGAAGACCGGCGCGGGCAGTGCCTTCCGGTCCAGCTTGCCGGACGGGTTGAGCGGGAACGCGTCGAGCACCATCAGGGCCGAGGGCATCATGTAGCTGGGCAGCAAACCTGCCGCGAACTCCCTGAGTCCGTCCACCTCGATGGCGGCGCCCGGCGCGGGCACCACGTACCCGACCAGCTGATCACCAGTCGCGGTCTGCACCACCAGCACGGCCGACTGCAGCACCGACTCATGGGCCAGCAGCGCGGTCTCGATCTCGCCGAGCTCGATCCGCTGCCCGCGGAACTTCACCTGGAAGTCCGTGCGGCCGATGTACTCGAGCTCACCGTTCGCCCGCCAGCAGACCAGGTCACCGGTGCGGTACATGCGAGCACCGTTGTCGCCGTACGGGTTCGCCACGAATCGATCCGAGGTCAGGTCCACCCGGCCGTAGTAGCCACGGGCGAGCTGGACACCCGCGAGGTAGAGCTCGCCCGGCACACCGGCCGGCACGGCACGCAGCCGCGAATCGAGGACATACACCCGCGAATTCCACTCGGGACGGCCGATCGAGACGGCCCCGCCGACCTCCGTGCCGGTGACGTCGGCGTAGGTGATCGACACCGCCGCCTCCGTCGGCCCGTAGAGGTTGTGCACACCCGCATCACAGACCGACGCGAAGTCGCGCACCGTCTCAGCGGGCAGCGCCTCGCCGATGACGAACACGTATCGGAGGCTCTCGAGATCCGCGGCTGCCGCGGCACCCGCGAACACGGTGAGCATGGACGGCACGAAGTCCGTCACCGTCACCCCGAGCTCGCGAATGGTCGCCGCGACATAGGCCGGATCACGATGCCCGTCCGGCGTCGCCACAACCAGCTGCGCACCGACCCGAAGCGGCATGAAGAAGCCCCACAGCGACACGTCGAACGTCGTCGCCGTCTTCTGCAGGTACACATCCGATGCGCCCAGCGGGTACTCGGTCAGCATCCACGCGATCTGGTTGGCGATCGCGGCATGGCTGACCGCCACACCCTTCGGCTTGCCCGTCGAACCCGACGTGAAGATCACGTACGCGGGATGCTCCGGAGCCAACCGCGCGATCCGATCCGCGTCCGTCACCGGCGCAGGCGACAAGCCCGAGTAGTCGAGCGTGTCGATGTGGACGGCAGACCTGTCCCCCGGAACCTCGAACCCGTCCCGCGAGGTGGACAGCACACAGACCGGATTCGCCGTGTCGAGGATGTGCCCGATCCGCTCGGCCGGATGGTCGGGGTCGACGGGCACGTACGCGCCGCCGGCCTTGATCACCGCGTAGATACCGACGACAAGATCCAACGAGCGACGAATCGCCAACGCCACCAAAGACTCCGGCCCGACACCCTCGGCGATGAGCAGACGTGCCAGGCGGTTGACCCGCGCGTCGAACTCGGCATAGGTCAGCGCCGCGCCCTCGTACACCAGGGCCGTCGAGTCCGGCGTGGCCGCGACCTGCGCATCGAACGCCCCGAGCAGCAGATCACCCGAATCCACGACGTGATCCGAGTCGTTCCAGCCGGTCAGCACCAGCGCGCGTTCATCCCCGCCGAGCAGCTCGATGTCGCCCACCACCAGCGCCGGGTCCGCGGACACGGCCCGCAGCACCCGGGTGAAGCGGTCGCCGAACACCCGCACGGTGGCCTCGTCGAACAGGTCACGCGCGTAGGTCAGATGCACCCCGATACCCGCGGGCACGCCGTGCTCGTCGACGCTCTCGGACAGGGTGACCTGGAGATCGAACTTCGCGATCGCGGCATCGAAATCGAGACCGGAGATGGTCAACCCGGCCAGCTCGAGGGTGGGCTGCTCGTGGTTCTGGAAGAACAACGCCACCTGGAACAGCGGATGTCGCGCCTGCGAACGCACCGGGTTGAGCACCTCGACGAGCCGCTCGAACGGGACGTCGGCGTGCCCGAACGCACCGAGATCCGCCTCGCGGACATCGCCGAGGAGTTCCGCGAACGACACCGACGGGTCCACCTCGGTACGCAGCACCAGGGTGTTGACGAACATGCCGACCAGATCGTCGAGCACCGCCTCACCACGACCGGCCACCGGCGACCCGATGGTGATGTCGCTGGTGCCCGAGAGCCTCGCCAGCAACACCGCCAGCGCCGCATGCACGACCATGAACAGCGAAGAATTATGTGTCCGCGCCGTATCCGACAGCGCCGCATGCAGTTCCGCATCGATCGCGAACTCGACGCCGCCGCCGATGTTGGACGCCACCGCCGGCCGGGGCCGGTCACTCGGCAGGTCCAGCTGGGCGGGAGCGCCGTCGAGGGCACGCGTCCAGAAGTCGAGCTGCGCCGCGATCAGCGACTCCGGATCGTCCTCGGCGCCCAGCACCGCACGCTGCCAGAGGCTGAAGTCCGCGTACTGCACCGCAAGCGGGGCCCAACCCGGGGCCTCGCCCGCGGAGCGGGCCGCGTAGGCCAGCATCACATCGCGCACCAGCGGGGCAACGGAGAACCCGTCGGCGGCGATGTGGTGCACCACGAACACGAGAACATGCTCGCCGCGCCCGACCTGGAACAGCCTGGCCCGCAGCGGCACCTGTGCGGTGACGTCGAATCCGGCCTGAACCACCTCGATCACCCGTGCGAGCAGGTCCGCCTCGTCCACGGGAACAGGGGTCAGGTCCACGGAACCCTGCCCCGCGGGGAGGATCACCTGCACCCCGGTGCCATCGGCAGAGACCGGGTAGACGGTGCGCAGGATCTCGTGCCGCGCCACGACATCCGCGACCGCGGCCTGCAGGGCGGCGGTATCGATGTCGCCCGAGAGCCGCATCGCCACCGGGATGTTGTTGACCGCCGACTCGCTGTCGAACCGGCTGAGGAACCACATCCGCTGCTGCGCCAGCGACAGCGGAATCCGGTCCGGACGCTCCCCCGCGGTGAGGGCGCGGCGACGACCGCTGCCCGCGTGCGAGCCGACCCGCGTCGCGAGGGCCGAGACGGTCGAGGCCTCGAACAGGGCCCGCAGCTCGACCGTTGTGTCGAGAGCGGCACCCAGCCGTGCCGCGGCCTGGGTGGCGATCAGCGAGTTGCCGCCGAGCTCGAAGAAGTCGTCGTCCGCACCGACCCGGTCGACACCGAGCACGTCGGCGAACACGCTCGCCACGGTCTCCTCGATCGGGTTCGACGGCGTCCGGAACAGCTTCGCCTCGAACACGGGCGCAGGCAACGCCTTACGGTCGAGCTTGCCGCTCGCGTTCAACGGGAACGCCTCGAGCACCACGAAGGCCGACGGCACCATGTACGCGGGCAGACCCGCACGCAGCGCGACCTTGACCGCGTCGGCATCGACCGACGACCCGACGGCAGGCACCAGGTAGGCGACGAGCGCCTCGCCGGTCCGCTCGTCGCGGTGCAGGGTCACCACCGACTGCGCTACCTCGGGCAATGCCAGCAGCGCGGTCTCGATCTCGCCGAGCTCGATCCGCAGACCACGCAGCTTCACCTGGAAATCCGTCCGGCCCAGGTAGTTGATCTCGCCGTTCGGCTGCCAGGCCACCAGGTCGCCGGTCCGGTACATCCGTGCACCGTGGTCGAACGGGTTCGCCACGAAACGGTCCGCGGTCAGATCGCTACGCCCGACGTACCCGCGAGCCAACTGCTCGCCCGCGAGGTACAGCTCGCCTGCGACGCCGATCGGAACCGGTCGCAGCCGCGCATCCAGCACGAACACCTGGGTGTTCCACACCGGCGCCCCGATGGGGACGTTCACCGCGTCTGCGGCGGTCACCTCGTGGTACGTCACGTCGACCGCGGCCTCGGTCGGTCCGTAGAGGTTGTGCAACCGCGCCTGCGGCAAGATCTCCCGCAACGACGCGGCGGTCTGGGCCGGCAGCGCCTCACCGGAGGCGAAGATCCGCACCAGCGTGGACGCCGTGACCACAGTCGACTCGGCAACGAACAGTGCCAGCATCGACGGCACGAAGTGCGCGGTCGTCACCGACTCCGCGGAGATCACCCGCGCCAGGTACGCCGGGTCCCGGTGACCATCCGGCGTCGCGATGACCAGTCGTGCTCCGACCTGCAACGGCCAGAACAACTCCCACACCGACACGTCGAACGTCACCGGCGTCTTCTGCAACACCACGTCGTCTGCGCCGAGCCCGTACTCGGCCTGCATCCACACCAGACGGTTCGCGATCGCGCCATGCGTCACCGCGACACCCTTCGGCCTGCCCGTCGACCCCGACGTGAAGATCACGTACGCGGTGTTGGCCGAGCTCAGCGCCGACAGTCGGTCCACATCCGTGATCGCCAGTGCCGAGAACACCGACAGGTCCAACCGGTCCACGAGAAGGGCAGACCTGTCCCCTGAAAGCTCTACATCGTCTCGCGACGTGGACAGCACGCACACCGGTGCTGCCGTGTCGAGGATATGGCCGATCCGCTCGGCGGGCTGGTCCGGGTCGACCGGCACGTACGCACCGCCGGCCTTGACGACCGCGTAGATGCCCACGAGCAGATCCAGGGACCGCCGCATGGCCAAGGCCACCAGCGACTCCGGCCCGACGCCAACCGAGATCAGGTGCCGCGCGAGCCGGTTCACCCGAGCATCGAACTCGCCGTAGCTCAGCGACTCACCCTCGAAGACGAGAGCCGTGGCGTCCGGCGTCGAAGCCACCTGGTTGTCGAACAGCTCGACCAGGTTCTTCGGCTCGACCAGTTCGTCCGTTGCGTTCCAATCGAACACCACACGCTCGCGCTCGTCGGCTCCGAGTACGTCGATGTCGCCGACAGCGGTGTCCGGCTCGGCGACCACTGCCCGCAAGATCCGCACCAGCCGTGCCGCGATGGCCTCGATGGTCGAGCGCTCGAACAGATCGGTGGAGTACCGCAACCCGGCGACGATGCCGCCCGGAACCCCGTCGATCTCCATGTCCTCGGTGATGGCCAGCGTGAGGTCGAATTGGGCCATGTCCGCGACGTAGTCGAACGCACTGACCGTCAGCCCGGGCAGCTCGAGAGCCGTGCCCTGCTGGTTCTCAAAAGTCAGCGACGCCTGGAACAGCGGCGAATGCGACTGTGACCGTGCCGGGTTGATCACCTCGACCAACCGCTCGAACGGTACGTCCGCGCGGCTGAACGCGGCGAGATCCGTTTCGCGGACCCCGCCCAGCAGCTCCACGAAGGATGCTGCGCCGTCGACCTCGGTGCGCAGCACCAGAGTGTTGACGAACATGCCGACCAGGTCATCCAGCTCCGCCGCGCCGCGTCCGGCGACCGGGGTGCCGATGGCGATGTCGGAGGTCCCGGACAGCCGTGCCAGCAACACACCGAAGGCGGCCTGGATCACCATGAAGGTCGACGCGCCGTTCTCCCGCGCGATCCGGCCGATCTCGGCCACGAGCGCCGGTTCGACGTCGAACCGCACCAGCGACCCACGATGCGTCGCGACGGCCGGTCGCGGGTGGTCGGTCGGCAGCTCGAGCAGGTCCGGCAGACCCGCCAGCGCGTCGACCCAGTATGCGATCTGCTGGGAGGCAACGGAGTCCGGATCGCCCTCGGACCCGAGGACCTCGCGCTGCCAGAGCGTGAAGTCCGCGTATTGGACGGGCAGCGGTGCCCAGCCCGGGGCCTGACCCGCAGCCCGGGCCACGTACGCCGTCATCACGTCGCGGGCCAGCGGCCCGGTGGACACGCCGTCCGCGCTGATGTGGTGAACAACCAGGACCAGGGCGAACTCGTCCGGGCCGGTCCGAAGCAACCTGCCCCGCACCGGCACGGCCGCGGTCACGTCGAAGCCGGCGCCGAGCACGGTCGCCATCGTCTCGGCGAGGTCGTCCGCCGCGACATCGACCGGGGTCAGATCCAGGTCGACGTCGTCGACGGGGACGATCACCTGGACCGGAACGCCGTCGATCTTCGGGAAGACGGTGCGCAGCGACTCGTGACGGTCCAGCACGTCCCGCACCGCCAGCTGCAGAGCCGAGGCGTCCAGCTCGCCGACCAGCCTGATGGCCATCGGGATGTTGTACGCCGCGGACTCGGTGTCGAACTGGTTGAGGAACCACATCCGGTTCTGCGCCAACGACAACGGCAGACGCTCCGGCCGCTCACCCGCAACCAACGCCACCCGGCCACCCTGACCGGACCGCTCCTGCAACCACGCCGCCAACGCAACCACCGTCGGCGAGTCGAACAACACCCGAACCGGCACCGTCGTATCGAGAGCAACACCCAACCGGGCCGTCACCTGCGTCGCGACCAACGAGTTGCCACCCAACTCGAAGAAATCATCATCCGCACCCACCCGGTCCACACCGAGCACCGACGCAAACACCCCGGCAACGATCTCCTCCACCGGAGTCGACGGAGCCCGGAAAGCACGCGCCTCGAACACCGGCGCAGGCAACGCCTTCCGATCCAACTTGCCCACCGGCGTCAACGGGATCTCATCGAGAACCATGATCGCCGACGGAACCATGTACGCGGTCAGCGACCGCGCCACAAACGCGGTGACCTCCGCGGGGTCGAGCGTGGCGCCGGAACTCGGCAGCACATACGACACCAGCGAGGTTGCCCCCGCCTCCGAGGTGTGCCCGATCGTGGTCGCGAACTCGACGTCCGGGTGCGCGGTGAGTGCGGCGTCGATCTCCCCGAGCTCGATGCGCAGACCGCGCACCTTGACCTGGAAGTCGGCGCGGCCCACGTACTCGACCTCACCGGAGCCCGTCCACCGCACCACGTCGCCGGTGCGGTACATCCGCTCCCCCGGCTGCCCGTAGGGGTTCGCCACGAACCGGTCCGCGGTCAGCGCGGGACGGTTGTGGTAGCCGCGAGCCAGCTGGATGCCGGCGATGTACAGCTCGCCGGACACCCCGGCAGGGACAGGCCGCAGCCGCGAATCCAGGATCAGCGAGCGCATGCCGCGGGTCGGGCCGCCGATGACCACCCGCTCACCGGCGACCATCGGGTCGCTGATGTTGGTCATGATCGTGGTCTCGGTCGGACCGTAACCGTTGAACAGCTCGCGGCCCGGCGCCCACCTGGTCACCAGGTCCGCGGGCACCGCCTCGCCACCGGCGACGACGACGCGGAACTCGTCCAGCCCGGCCGGATCGACCGAGGCCAGCGCCGACGGCGTGATGAACGAGTGGGTGACCCGCTCCCGACGCAGCAACTCCGCCAGCTCGACACCACCGAACACCGTCGGCGGCGCGATCACCAACGTGCCGCCCGCCCCGATGGCCAGCAGCAACTCGAGCACCGACGCGTCGAAACTCGGCGACGCCACGTGCAGCGCCCGACTGTCCGAGGTCAGGCGGTACCGCTCGATCTGCTCGGTGCAGAAGTTCTCCAGGCCGGCATGGGTGACGACGACGCCCTTCGGCTTGCCCGTCGAACCCGACGTGAAGATGACGTACGCCGGGTGCGAGGCCTGCACGGGACGCACCAGCTCGTCAACGGTCACCGGGTCACCGGGCAATGCCCCGGTGCGCTCGCAGAATTCAGGGTCGTCCAGGGCCAGCCAGTCGGTGACGGCCGGCAGTGCGGACACGAACTCGCCGGTGGTCAGGCCGATCCTGGCTGCGGTGTCGGTCACCATGTGCTCGACACGGTCGGCCGGGTAGTTCGGATCGACAGGGACGAACGCGGCGCCGGTCTTGGCCACCGCCCACACCGCGATGATCGACAGATCCGAACGCGGCACCGCCACCGCCACCAGGTCCTCGGCGCCGATGCCTCGGTGGGCGAGGTACCGCGCGATCCGCGAGGACCGCTCGTCGAGTTCGCCGTAGCTGAGCACTCGACCCTCGAAGGAGATGGCTGGCGCCTGCCGGTCCATCGCGGCAGCACGGGTGAGCATCTGCCCCAACGGAATCGGAACCACCGGGGTGGCGCCGTACCGGGAGACCAGTCCCGTCCGCTCATCATCGCCGAGGATCTCGACCTCGCCGACAGCCTGCGCCGGGTCCGCGACGATCGAGCGAAGGATGCGGGTGAGCCGCTCCGCGAACCCCGCCACCGTCGCTTCGTCGAAGAGATCTGTGGCGTAGGTCCATTCCGCCGAAATCCCCGCCTGCGCGCCGTGCTCGTCCACCGACTCGGACACCGTCAACTGCAGATCGAACTTCGCGACCTGCCCGTCGAACTCGACAGGGCGGATGCTCAGACCCGGCAGGTCTAGCGCGGCGAAGCCCTGATTCTGGAACGAGAGCATCACCTGGAACAACGGATGGCGGGCCTGCGACCGAACCGGGTTGAGCACCTCCACCAGACGCTCGAACGGCACATCCGCGTGGCCGAACGCGGCCACGTCGGCGGCCTTCGTCTGCGCCAGCAGGTCCGCGAACGAGACGCCCGCGTCGACCTGGGTCCGCAACACCAGGGTGTTGACGAACATACCGATCACGTCGTCCAGCGCGGCCTCACCCCGACCGGCGACCGGCGTGCCCACCGCGATGTCCTCGGTACCCGACAGGCGCGCCAGCAACACCGACAGCGCCGCGTGCACGACCATGAACAGGGTCGAGTTGTGACGACGAGCCAGCTCGTCCAACCCGGCATGGAGGTCCTTGTCGATCGTGAACGCATGCGCCGCACCCCGATTCGAGGCGACCAGCGCACGCGGACGATCCATCGGCAGATCCAGCTGATCGGGCAGTCCGGCCAGCGCCGAACGCCAGTACGTGAACTGTCGGGCGATCGCCGACTCCGGGTCGTCCTCGGACCCGAGCACCTGGCGCTGCCAGATCGCGAAGTCCGCGTACTGCACGGGCAGCGGCTCCCATCCGGGAACCTCGCCCGCGCTGCGCGCCGCGTAGGCGACCATCACGTCCCGGGTCAGCGGCAGCATCGACCAGCCGTCCGAGCTGATGTGATGAACCACCATGACAAAGACGTACTCGTCCGGGCCCACCGTGAACAGGTGTGCCCGCAGCGGAACCTCGGTGGTGACATCGAAGCCGCGGGTCACCAGTTCCATGACCGTGCCGAGGATCTCGCCTTCGGCCACCGCGACGGGGGTCAGGTCCGGGGCCGACAGCGCCGCAGAAACGATGACCTGGCAGGGCTCGCCACCCGTCTCGGGGTAGAGCGTGCGCAGCGACTCGTGCCGCTCGAAGACGTCCGCAACGGCCAGACGCAGTGCCTCGATCTCCAGACCACCTGACAGTCGCAGCGCGACCGGCATGTTGTACAGCGCGGACTCGGGATCGAAACGGTTGAGGAACCACATCCGCTGCTGCGCCAACGACAGCGGAACCTGATCCGGACGTTCCTGTGCCACCAGCGCCGGGCGGGCACCGAGTCCGGCCTGCCGCTCGATCACGGCGGCCAGCGCGCTGACAGTCGACGCCTCGAACAGGGTCACCACGCGCACGGTGGTGTCCAGGGCCGCACCCAGTCGCGCGGTCACCTGGGTGGCGATCAGCGAGTTGCCGCCGAGGTCGAAGAAATCGTCGTCGGCGCCGACCCGCTCGAGGCCGAGCACATCCGCGAAGATGCCGGCGACGACCACCTCGGCCGGGGACGTCGGTGCACTGTAGGCACGAGCCTCGAACACCGGTGCGGGCAACGCCTTTCGGTCCAGCTTGCCGACCGGCGTACGCGGGATCTCGTCGAGGAACATGATCACCGACGGCACCATGTGCGCCGGGAGCTTCTGCCCGACGGCGACCTTGAGCGCGTCGGCGTCCACCTCGACGCCGTCCGCGAGCATCGCGTACGAGACCAGCGAGGTCGCACCCGCAGGCGAATCGTGTCCGAGTGTGACCGCGAATTCGATCCCCGGGTGGGCGGCGAGCACCGCGTCGATCTCCCCGAGCTCGATCCGGAAGCCACGCACCTTCACCTGGAAGTCGGACCGGCCGAGGTAGTCGACCTCGCCACGTCCGGTCCACCGGGCCAGGTCACCGGTGCGGTACATCCGCTCCCCCGGTGCGCCGTACGGGTCAGCCACGAACCGGTCCGCGGTCAGCCCGGGCCGCGCCCGGTAGCCGCGCGCCAGACCGAGACCGGACAGGTACAGCTCGCCGACCACTCCGACCGGGACCGGCCGCAGTCGACCGTCGAGAATCGTGTTCCGGATACCGGCGGTGGGTGCACCGATGGTGATCTGCTGTCCCGGCACGAGTGCGTCGGTACGCGCGGCGATGATCGTCGTCTCGGTCGGGCCGTAGGCATTGACGAATCGGCGCCCGACGGCCCACTTGGCCATCAGTTCCGGTGGGCAGGCCTCGCCCGCCACCGCGATCACGCGCAGGTCGTCCAGACCGGAGGGGTCGACGGAGGCCAGCGCTGCGGGTGTGATCACCGCGTGGGTCACCCGTTCCCGGCGCAGCAGCTCAGCCAGCTCGGCGCCACCCCACACCATCGGCGGGGTGATCACCATCGTGGCCCCGGCACCCGCCGCCAGCAGCAATTCGTAGACGGACACGTCGAAGCTCGGCGACGCGATGTGCAGCGTGCGCGATTCCGCGGACGTCAGGTAGCTGCGCTTCAGGTGGTCACGGACGTTGGAAAGCCCGGTGTGCGTCACCATCACGCCCTTGGGCAGCCCGGTGGAGCCCGAGGTGTAGATGACGTAGGCGGGATGCTCGAGCCGCAGCGGGCGGATCCGTTCGGCGTCGGTCACCGGAGCCGAGGACAGTGCCGAGGAACGGGCCTCCGCCAGGTCCAGCGTCAGCCACTGGACGGAACCTGGCAGCCGGTCGCCGTGCGCGGCCGTGGTCACGCCGATCACCGCACCGGAATCGGTCACCATGTGGGTGATCCGGTCCTCGGGGTAGGTCGGGTCGACCGGCACGAAGGCCGCGCCGGTCTTCGCCACAGCCCACACCGTCAGGATCGACTCGACCGACCTGCGGATCGCGACCGCCACCGTCGTCTCCGGGCCTGCGCCGTGGGTGATGAGTACCCGGGCCAGGCGCGAGGACCGCTCGTCGAGCTCGCGATAGGTCAATTGCCCATCCTCGCCGGACAGCGCGACGGACTCGGGATCCATCAGCGCTGCCCCGGCGAGGATGTCTGCAAGCAGCCGCGGGCCCGCGGTGCTCGTCAGACCCTGCGATCCCACAGACGGATCGATGCGTTGCACCAGATCGGTGTGTTCGGCAGGAGTCATGATCTCGATGTCGCCTACCGCTCGACCGGGGTCGACCAGCACGGACTCGAGAATTCGGAGGAAGCGGTCGGCGAAGCCCTGGACCGTCCGCTCGTCGAAAAGGTCTGTCGCGTAGATGAAGTCGGCGGACATGGCGCCCTCGCCCGTGCCCGGCCGCAGGGTCAGCTGTAGATCGAACTTGGAGACCTCGATCCGGGCCTCCTCGGCCGAGATCGTCAGCCCGGGCAGTTCGAGCTCCGCAACCACCATGTTCTCGAAGGACAGCGCCACCTGGAACAGCGGATGCCGCGCGGTGGACCTGGCCGGGTTGAGCACCTGGACCAACTGCTCGAACGGGACGTCGGCATGACCGAAGGCGGCGACGTCGCGTTCGCGGACCTGCGCCAGCATGGCTTCGAACGATGCCGCGCCGTCCACATCGGTGCGCAGCACCAGCGTGTTGACGAACATTCCGATCACATCGTCGAGTGCCTGCTCACCACGGCCGGCCACCGGCGTGCCGACGGCGATATCGCTGGTCCCGCTCAGTCGGGCCAGCAGCACGTTCAGCGCCGCATGCATGACCATGAACATCGTGACGCCGCGCTCCTGGGCGAAGGCGAGCAGCGCGCGGTACGTGTCGGCGGGAACCTCGAATCCGAGGCGTGCCCCACCGAAGGTCTGGATCGCGGGCCGCGAATGATCGGCCACCAGATCCAACTGGTCCGGCAGGCCCGCCAACGCGTCACGCCAGTAGGCGACCTGGCGCGAGGCCAGGGAATCCGGGTCGTTCTCGGACCCGAGCAGCTCGCGCTGCCACAGGCTGAAGTCCGCGTAATGCACCCTCAGCGGCGCCCACGTCGGCGCCTGACCCTCGACCCGCGAGGAATAGGCCAGCATCACGTCTCGGGCCAGCGGCCCCATCGAGAATCCGTCGGCACTGATGTGGTGCACGACCAGGACCAACACATACTCGGTACGGCTCAGTTCGAACAGCCGGACCCGGACCGGGACCGCGGCGGCCACATCGAAGCCGGTGCCGACCGCCTCGAGGACCCCGGCCTCGAGACCCTTGTCGTCGACCTGGATCGGTGCCAGGCTCGGGGCCATCTCGTCGACCGCGAGGATCGACTGGACCGGGCCGTCGGTGCCATCCGGGTATACGGTCCGCAGCACCTCGTGCCGTTCGAGGACGTCGCGGAGCGCGGCCTCGAGTGCGTCGAGATCGAGTCGGCCCGACAGCCGGATTCCGGCCGGGATGTTGTATGCCGCGGAGTCGGGCGCGATCTTGTTGAGCACCCACATCCGCTGCTGCGCGAGCGACAGCGGGATCTCGGCCGGGCGTTCACCGGCGACCAGCGCCAGCCGGCCGCCCGATCCCGCGTGCGCCTCGACCCGGACGGCAAGCGCGCCCACCGTCGGCGCCTCGAAGATCCAGAGCACCGGCACCTGGGTGTCGAGGGCCGCGCCGAGCCGGGCCGCGACCTGGGTCGCGACGAGCGAATTACCGCCGAGCGCGAAGAAATCGTCGTCCAGGCCGACCTGGTCGGCGCCGAGCACGCCCGCGAACGTATCCGCCACCAGACGCTCGACCGTGGTGGTCGGCGCCCTGAACTCGGTGGCGGTGAACTCCGGATCCGGCAGCGCCTTTCGATCGAGCTTGCCGTTGACGGTCAGCGGCAGCGCCTCGAGCACCATGAACGCGGCCGGGACCATGTAGCTCGGCAGTGCCGCGGTCGCTGCTGCCTTCAGCTCCGTCGCATCGACCACCGCGCCCGCGGCAGGCACCACGTAGGCCACCAGCCTGTCGCCGGTCTGCGCGTCGGCGCGGGCCGCAACGACGACGGAACCGACGGACTCCTCACGGGCGAGCACCGACTCGATCTCTCCGAGCTCGATGCGGAAGCCACGTACCTTCACCTGGAAGTCACTGCGCTCCAAGTACTCCAGTTGACCGTCCGGACGCCACGCGACCAGGTCACCCGTGCGGTACATCCGCTCACCCTGCGCGCCATAGGGATTCGCGACGAAACGGTCTGCGGTCAGATCCGAACGACCGTGATAGCCGCGCGCCAGCTGGGCACCGGCCAGATAGAGCTCACCGGACACTCCGGCGGGCACCGGATTCAGACGATCGTCGAGCACGTAGACCTGAGTGTTCCACTCCGGCACACCGATCGGCACCGTGCCGAGGTCGCCGTCGGTGACCTCGTGCGCGGTCACCGAGACCGCAGCCTCAGTCGGACCGTACAGGTTGAACAGACGAGCGGAGTTGGAGCTGCGGAATGCCTGCGCCGCCGCGGCGGGCAGTGCCTCGCCGATCGCGAGCACCCGCTGCAGCGAATCCGACAGCGGAGCGCCGGAGGCCGCCGCCGACAGCATCGTGAGCATCGACGGCACGGCGTGCAGGGTCGTCACCGACTGGCTGCGGATCAACCCGAGCAGGTAGTCCGGGTCCTGATGTCCTCCCGGCTTGGCGATCACCATCCGGCCACCGGACACCAGCGCGGACCAGAACTCCCACACCGACAGATCGAAGGTCGCCGCCGTCTTGAGCAGCAACGAATCCGTTCCGTCCAAATCGAACTCGGCGCGCATCCACAGCAGCTGGTTCACGATCGCGCCATGGCTGACCGCGACGCCCTTCGGGCGACCGGTCGATCCCGACGTGAAGATCACGTACGCCGGATGCGAGGCCAGCAGCGGCCGCGCCCGCTCGGAATCCGAGACCGGGGCATCCGGGTATCCGGACAGATCAGCGGTGTCGATGCACAGCACCGACCCTGCGCCTGCCTCGTCGAATTCGTCCCGTGAGGTCGTCAGCACCCACTGCGGCGCGGCGGTCTCGAGAATCTGCTGGATTCGTTCGGCCGGATGCTCCGGGTCGATCGGCACGTACGCACCGCCGGCCTTGACCACCGCGTACATGCCGACAATGAGGTCGACCGACCGGCGCATGGCGAGGGCGACAAGCGATTCGGGTCCGACGCCATCGGAGATCAGCCTGCGGGCCAGGCTGTTGACCCGGGCATCGAACTCGCGGTAGCTGAGTTGACCGTGGTCGTGGGACAGCGCCACCGCATCCGGCGACGCCGCGACCTGCAGATCGAACAGATCCACCAGCGAGACCGCGGGAACGGTCGCCGCAGTGTCGTTCCACCCGGTCAGCACCAGGTCACGCTCGCCGCTGTCGAGGAGGTCGATGTCGCCCACCGCGGCGCTGGGATCGGCGATCACCGCGTCCAGGATCCGCACGAACCGCTCCGCGAACCGCTGCACGGTCGACTGGTCGAACAGGTCGGTCGCGAAGCTGAAGAGCGCGTCCATTCCGGCGGGCGCACCGTCGGCGTCGTACCGCTCGGTGAGGAACAACTGGAGGTCGAACTGGGCGATCTGGGTGTCCACATCGACAGCGGCCACCGTCATCCCCGGCAGCTCCAGGCTGGTCTGTGTCACGTTCTGGAAGGAGAATCCAACCTGGAACAGCGGGTGCCGCGCGGTCGAGCGCGCCGGATTGAGCACCTCCACGAGCCGCTCGAACGGCACGTCCGCGTGTCCGAACGCCTGCAGGTCCGCTTCGCGCACACCCGCCAGCAGGTCGGCGAAGCCGAGGCTGCCGTCCACCTGCGTGCGGAAGACCAAGGTGTTGACGAACATTCCGATCAGGTCGTCGAGCTCGGCCTCACCGCGACCGGCGATCGGCGTTCCGACGGCGATGTCCTCGGACCCCGACAGTCGCGCCAGCAGCACCGCAAGCGCGGCGTGTGTGGCCATGAACAGGGTGGAGCTGTGCGCACGCGCCAGCTCGGCGAGGCCGCGGTGCAGGCGGGCGTCGATGTCGAACGCGACCCGGCCGCCCTTGTACGACTGCGCGGCCGGACGCGGCCGATCGCTCGGCAGGTCCAGCTGATCGGGCAGGCCGGCGAGAGCCTCACGCCAGTAGCCGATCTGCTGGGCCGCCACCGAATCAGGATCGTCTTCGCTGCCGAGCACCGCACGCTGCCACAACGCGTAGTCCGCGTACTGCACGGGCAACGGCGCCCAGCCGGGCTCGCGACCCTCGACGCGCGCCGAGTACGCGATCATGATGTTGCGGACGAACGGCGCCATCGAGGAACCGTCGGCCGAGATGTGGTGCACCACCGACCCGAGCACGAACTCGGTCTCATCGATCTGGAACAGCCGGATCCGAACCGGCACCTCCGCCGTGACATCGAACTGGGTGGATGCGAGTTCCACGAGGAGCTCCGGAAGGTCCTCGACCCGGGTTCGTACGGGCGTCAGGTCCGGGACGGACTGCGCGATCGGGACGATCACCTGGACCGGCCCGTCCGGCGTCTCCGGGTACAGGGTTCGCAACGACTCGTGCCGGGCGAAGACGTCGCCGACGGCGGCCTCGAGGGCTGCGACGTTCAGCTCACCGGACATCCGGATCGCCATCGGGATGCTGTACGCGGTCGAGGTGGTGTCGAAACGGTTGAGGAACCACATTCGCTGCTGCGCGGGCGACAACGGGAGCCGCTCGGGACGGTCCTGTGCCACCAGTGCCTGCCGGGCACCCTCGCCCGCCTGCGCCGCGAGCGTGGCCGCGAGCGCGACCACCGTCGAGGACTCGAACAGCACCCTGACCGGCACCCGGGCATCGAGAGCGACGCCGAGCCGAGAGGTCACCTGCGCCGCGATCAGCGAGTTGCCGCCGAGCTCGAAGAAGTCGTCGTCGAGACCGACACGCTCGAGCCCGAGCACACCGGCGAAGGTGTTCGCCACGATCTCCTCGACCGGCGTCGACGGAGCCCGGAACACCCGCGCCTCGAACTGCGGAGCGGGCAGCGACTTCCGGTCCAGCTTGCCGTTCGAGGTGAGCGGGATGTCCTCGAGCGTCACGTACGCCGACGGCACCATGTACTCCGGCAGCATCGCCGCGGCGCCTGCCCGGACCGCGTCCATATCCAGAGCCACGCCCGCGGTGGGCACGACATAGGCCACCAACCGGAGGTTGCCCGGGGTGTCCTCGCGAACCACCACCGCGACCTGGCCGACCGACTCCTGCGCGAGCACGGCGGACTCGATCTCGCCGAGCTCGATCCGGAACCCACGCACCTTCACCTGGTCGTCGGCCCGGCCGAGATACTCCAGGTCCCCGTGCCGGTTCCACCGGGCGAGATCACCCGAGCGGTACAGCAGCGAACCGGCCTCTCCGAACGGATTCGCCACGAAGCGGCCGGCGGTCAAGGCGGGCTGTCCGAGGTATCCGCGCGCCAATTGGACACCGGCGACGTACATCTCGCCTGGCACGCCGACCGGCACCGGGCGCAGACGCGAATCCAGCACGAACACCTGCAGGCCCGCGATCGCCTGTCCTACGACGCTCGCCGACGCCGCCGAGGCCATCGCCTCGTCGATACCGCGGTGCGAGACGTGCACCGTGGTCTCGGTGATGCCGTACATGTTCACCAACCGGGGAGCCCGGTCATCGTGGCGCGAGTACCAGTCGGACAGTCGCCGCAGTTCGAGGGCCTCGCCGCCGAAGACGACGTAGCGCAGCGCCAGGTCCTGTGCTGCCGGCTCGGCGAGGCGGTCGGCCTCGGCCAGTTGGTAGAACGCGGACGGCGTCTGGTTGAGGACCGTCACCCGCTCGCGACGCAGCAATTCCAGGAACTGCTCGGGCGAACGGGAGGTGAAATAGTCGACCACGACGAGGGTGCCGCCGTACAGCAGCGGGCCCCACAGCTCCCACACCGAGAAGTCGAAGGCGTACGAGTGGAACATCGTCCACACGTCAGACTCGTCGAACCCGAACTCGGACTCGGTATTCGCAAACAACCGTGCCACGTTCTTGTGCGGCACCAGCACGCCCTTGGGCCTACCCGTCGATCCCGACGTGTAGATCACGTAGGCGACGTTGGCAGGCGAGAGCGGGGCGACCCGGTCCGCATCGGTGACCGTGGCCGAGTCGAACCCGGACAGGTCGGCCGTGTCCAACTCGATCACCGGCAACTCGGCGGGCAGCGCCATCTCGCGGTCGGTAGAGGCGATCACGCAGATCGGCTTCGCGTCGGCGAGCATGTACTCGATACGGTCCGCCGGGTAATTCGGGTCCACCGGCAGGTAGCCGCCACCGGCCTTCACCACGGCCAGCAGCGCGACCACGAGTTCGCTCGAACGGGGCAACGCCACCGCGACCAGCGACTCCGGGCCCACTCCCGCCGAGATCAGCTTCCTGGCCAGCCTGTTCGCGCGCTCGTCGAGCTCGCGGTAGCTGATCGAATCGTCCACGAACCGCAGGGCCACCGCGTCGCCGTGACCGGCCGCCGCGGCATCGAACAGCTCCACCAGCGTCGAATCGGCTCCGGTGTCATCACCAGACGAGTTCCATTCGGCGAGCACGAGACCGCGCTCGACCGGGTCGAGAATGTCGATATCCCCCACCGCGACAACCGGGTTCAGCGCCACGGCCTCGAGCACCCGGACGAACCGCTGCTCGAACTCGCGCATCGTCGGCTCGTCGAAGAGATCGGTGGCGTAGGTCAGCTCGGCGGCAATGCCGGAGAGAACACCGCCGTCGTCGATCGACTCCGTCATCGTCACCTGCAGGTCGAACTTGGCGATCTGGGCGTCGAAGTCGACACCGCTGACGCTCAGTCCGGGCAGTTCGAGGGCGGTCATGTCGAAGTTCTGGAACGACAGCGCCACCTGGAACAGCGGGTGCCGCGCCTGCGAGCGGGACGGGCTGAGCACCTCCACCAGCCGCTCGAACGGCACGTCCGCGTGTGCGAAGCCGGCGACGTCGGCGCTGCGAACCTGCTCGAGCAGGTCCTCGAAGCTGGCGGCGGACTCGACCTGTGTGCGCAGCACCAGGGTGTTGACGAACATGCCGACGAGGTCGTCGAGCGCGGCGTCACCGCGGCCGGCGAACGGCGTGCCGACCGCGATGTCCTGGGTTCCCGACAGCCTCGACAGGACCACCGCGAGCGCCGCGTGCACGACCATGAACATGGTGGCGTTGTGCTTGCGTGCGAGCTCCGCCAGTGCGATGTGCAGATCCGCATCGATCGGGAAGCCATGCGTCGCACCGCGATACGACGCGGCGGCGGGCCGCGGGCGGTCCGCAGGCAGGTCGAGCTGATCGGGCAGTCCGGCCAACGTCTTCGTCCAGTACTGCAGCTGCGAAGAGATCAGCGATGTCGGGTCGTCCTCGGAGCCGAGCACCTCCCGCTGCCACAGGGTGTAGTCCGCGTACTGCACCGGCAGCGGCGTCCACGCGGGTGCCATCTCGGCGCTGCGCGCCACGTAGGCGATCATCACGTCGCGTACCAGCGGCCCCATCGAGAAGCCGTCCGCAGCGATGTGGTGCACCACGATCATCAGCACGTGCTCGTTCGGCTGGACGCGTAGCAGTCGCGCCCGGATCGGCACCTCCCGCGTCACGTCGAATCCGACCGATGCCTCGGTGATGACCCGGGCCGTCAGTTCCGACCCGAGCACGTCGATCGGGGTCAGGTCGGGGACCGCCCGCTCGGCGGCGACGACCAACTGCACCGGGCCGTGCGCGGTGTCCGGGTACATCGTGCGCAGGATCTCGTGGCGGCCGATCACGTCCGCGACGGCCGCCTGGAGCGCAGCCTCATCGAGGCGGCCCGACAGGCGCACTGCGGCGGGAATGTTGTTCACCGCGGACGCGGTGTCGAACTGGTTCAGGAACCACATCCGGGACTGCGCGAGCGACAGCGGAATCTGGGCGGGGCGCTCCATCGCGACCAATGCGAGGTGGCCGCCCTCCCCGACATGCGATTCGACACGGGATGCCAATCCCGCCACCGTCGACGACTCGAACAACTCACGCACGGGCACGCTGGTCTCCAGCGCGGCACTGAGCCGGGCCGCGACCTGCGTCGCGATCAGTGAGTTGCCACCGAGCTCGAAGAAGTCGTCGTCGCGCCCGACCCTGTCGACCTTGAGCAGCTCCGCGAACGTTGCCGCGATGATCTCCTCCACCGGAGTCGACGGCGCACGGAAGATCTTCGCCTCGAACACCGGCGCAGGCAACGCCTTCCGATCGAGCTTTCCGGACGCATTCAGCGGGAACTCATCGAGCACCACGAAGGCCGACGGCACCATGTAGGCGGGCACGGACGCGGCCACGGCAGACCTCACCGACGCCGTATCGACCTCTGCACCGACCGCAGGAACCAGGTAGGCGACCAGCGCCTCCCCGGTCCGCTCATCGCGATGCAACACCACCACCGACTGAGAGACCTCCGGCACAGAAGACAGCGCCGACTCGATCTCGCCGAGCTCGATCCGCAGACCACGCAACTTCACCTGGAAATCCGTGCGCCCGATGTACTCCAACTCACCGGCAGACGACCAGGTCACCAGGTCACCCGTGCGGTACATCCGCTCGCTCGACCCGAACGGACTGGCCACGAACCGATCCGCCGTCAGATCAGCACGACCGACATACCCACGAGCCAGTTGCGCACCCGCCAGGTACAGCTCACCAGCCACTCCAACCGGGACCGGCCGCAGTCGCGAGTCGAGCACGTAGACCTGTGTGTTCCACACCGGTGCACCGATCGGCACCGACATCTCATCTGCCGCCGTGACCTCGTGGAACGTCACATCCACCGCGGCCTCTGTCGGGCCGTACAGGTTGTGCAGGCGCGCCTGCGGCAACACCCCACGCAAGCTCGCCGCGGTCTGCGCGGGCAATGCCTCGCCCGAGGCGAAAACCCGATGCAACGACACCGCAGAAGCCACCGACGGCTCCGCCACGAACACTGCCAGCATCGACGGCACGAAGTGCATCGTCGTCACCGACTGCTCCGCGATCTCCCGCACCAAATACGCCGGATCCCGATGCCCGTCCGGCACCGCGATCACCAGGCGTGCCCCAACCTGCAACGGCCAGAACAACTCCCACACTGACACATCGAACGTCACGGGCGTCTTCTGCAACACCACGTCATCCGCGGTCAGCTCGTACTCGGCCTGCATCCACACCAAACGATTCACGATCGCGCTGTGGCTGACCGCAACACCCTTCGGCTTCCCCGTCGACCCCGACGTGAAGATGACGTATGCCGTGTTCGACGGCGCGAGCGGCGCCAACCGATCCGCATCCGAGACCGGTCCACCATCGACCCCGGCCAGATCGAGGGTGTCGACCAAAAGGACAGTCCTGTCCCCTGCACCCTCGAATCCATCACGCGACGTCGACAGAACGCACACCGGCGCAGCCGTCTCCACGATGTTCGCAATACGATCGACCGGCTGATCAGGATCCACCGGCACATACCCGGCACCTGCCTTGACCACCGCGTAGATGCCCACCAACAGATCGATCGACCGCCGCATCGCCAAAGCCACCAACGACTCCGGACCCGCACCGACCGAGATCAAGTGCCGCGCGAGGCGGTTGACCCGGCCATCGAACTCCGCGTACGACAGCGACTCGCCCTCGAACGACAACGCCACAGCACCGGGCGACATCGCCACCCGCGCATCGAACAACGACACCAACGTCTCATCCGCAACCGCACGATCGGTGGCATTCCATCCGGACACCACCAGCCCGCGCTCGAGCGAGTCGAGCACATCGATGTCGCCGACCAGACGATTCGGCTCGGCGACCACCGCCTCGAGGATGCGAATGAACCGGTCCCCGAATCGGGCCACCGTCGATCCGTCGAAGAGATCGGTGGCGTAGGTCATCAGGGCGGACATGCCCATCGGTGCGCCGTGCTCGTCGATCGACTCGGTGAGGTTGAGCTGCAGGTCGAACTTCGCGACCTGCTCGTCGTATTCGAGCGCGCGGATGTTGAGGCCGGGCAGTTCGAAGGCCGTGACGGACTGGTTCTGGAACGACAACATGACCTGGAACAGCGGGTGCCGCGACTGCGACCGCGCAGGGCTGAGCAGTTCCACGAGCCGCTCGAACGGCACGTCCGCGTGACCGAAGGCCCCGAGATCGTTCTCCCGGGTCTGCGTCACGAGATCCGCGAACCGCGTGCCCGGGTCCACCTGGGTGCGGAGCACGAGGGTGTTGACGAACATGCCGATCACATCGTCGAGCGCGGCCTCGCCGCGCCCGGCGATGGGGGTTCCGACCGCGATGTCATCGGTTCCGCTGAGCCGGGCCAGCAGCACCGACAACGCCGCATGCACAACCATGAAGAGAGTGGTGTTGTGCTCGCGCGCAAGCTCATTGAGGGCGGTGTGCAGTCGGACATCGATCTCGAACCGATGTGCGCCGCCGCGGAACGACGAGACCGCAGGCCGCGGTCGATCCGCGGGGAGATCCAGCTGATCGGGCAGCCCGGCCAACGCGGACTTCCAGTACGCGAACTGCTGTGAGATCAGGGACCGCTCGTCGTCCTCGGACCCGAGCACCTCGCGCTGCCACAGGCTGAAGTCGGCGTACTGCACGGGCAGCGCCGTCCACGTGGGCGACCCGCCTGCGCTGCGTGCCGCGTACGCCACCATCACGTCGCGGGCCAACGGCGACATCGACCAGCCATCCGCGGCGATGTGGTGCACGACCATGCCGAGGATGAACTCGGTGTCACTGAACTCGAAAAGTGTGGCGCGCAACGGCACCTGAGTACTGACGTCGAATCCGACCGAGAACATCTCCCGCAGGTACTGCTCCGGGTTGTCCCCGGTGGCCTCGACCCGGATCAGCTCGGGGGCGCTGTCCGCCGGATCGAGGATCACCTGCGCAGGTCCGAAATCCGTGTCCGGGTACAGGGTCCGCAACGACTCGTGCCGCTCGACCACGTCGGCGACTGCCGCCTGCAGGGCGTCGATGTCCAGCTCGCCGGAGAGACGGATGGCCAGCGGCAGGTTGTATGCGGTGGAACTCATGTCGAACCGGTTGAGGAACCACATCCGCTGCTGTGCGAGCGAGAGCGGGATCTGGTCGGGGCGCTCACCGGCGACGAGGGCAAGTCTGCCCCCCGCGCCCGCGTGCTGCTCGACCTGAGCGGCGAGCGCTCCGACCGTGGAGGCCTCGAACAGCGTCCGCACTGGGACCGTCGTGTCCAGAGCAGCGCCGAGGCGCGCCGTGACCTGCGTGGCGATCAGCGAGTTGCCGCCGAGTTCGAAGAAGTCATCGTCGAGGCCGACCCGCTCGATCCCGAGTACGTCCGCGAAGGTGGTCGCGACGATCTCCTCGACCGGCGTGGTCGGCGCGCGGAAGGCGCGTGTCTCGAACACCGGGGCTGGCAACGCCTTCCGGTCCAGCTTGCCCACCGGGGTACGGGGGATCTCGTCGAGGACCATGATCGCCGACGGCATCATGTGTGCGGGCAGGGTCTGCCCGATCGCGGCCCTGACCTCTTCGAGGTCGACCTCGGTGCCCTCAGACGGCAGCACGTACGAGACGAGCGAGGTGACGCCGCCTGCCCCCTCGTGTCCGAGGGTGACCGCGAACTCGATACCGGGATACGCGCTCAGCGCCGCGTCGATCTCGCCGAGTTCGATGCGGAAACCGCGGACCTTCACCTGGAAGTCAGAGCGCCCGAGGTACTCGATGTCCCCACGTCCGGTCCACCGGCTCAGGTCGCCGGTACGGTACATCCGCTCTCCGGGTGTGCCGTAGGGGTATGCCACGAATCGGTCCGCCGTCAGATCCGGGCGGCCGCGGTATCCCCGCGCCAGCGCCGGTCCGCACAGGTAGAGCTCGCCGACCACCCCGACCGGAACCGGCCGCAGTCGGGCGTCCAGGATGACCGTCCGGATTCCCCACGACGGGACACCGATGGTGATCGGGCCGCCCGGGACCAGCGGAGGGGTGCTGGTGGCGATGATCGTCGCCTCGGTCGGACCGTACCCGTTGATGAAATCGCGGCCGGGAGCCCACTTCGCGACCAGCTCAGGCGGGCATGCCTCGCCCGCGACCATCACCATACGGAGATCGGTGAGATCGGTCGGATCGACGGACGCGAGAGCTGCCGGGGTCACCGTGGCATGCGTGACCCGTTCGCGGCGAAGCAGTTCCGCCAGCTCGGCGCCACCGTAGATGGTCGGCGGGCCGATCACCATCGTGGCGCCCGCGCCGACTGCGAGCAGAAGCTCGTAGATGGAGACGTCGAAGCTCGGCGACACGAAGTGCAGCACGCGGGAGTCCGCCGACGTCGACAGATGCGCCGACTGGTGGCCGCAGACGTTTGACAGGTTGGCGTGCGTGACCACCACGCCCTTGGGCCGTCCGGTGGAACCGGAGGTGTAGATGACGTACGCCGAATGCTCGATCCGCAACGGACGGGTGCGGTCGGAATCGGTCACCGGCGCCTGCGACATCGCCTCACACTGGGCCGCGACGGGCCGGCCGTCGAGCGCGAGCCATTCCACCGCACCGGGCAGCTGATCGAGGTACTGACCCATCGTCACGCCGATCACGGCGCCCGAGTCGATGACCATGTGCGTGACGCGATCGACCGGGTACTTCGGGTCGATCGGCACGAATGCCGCACCGGTCTTCGCTACTGCCCACACCGCGAGCACCGACTCCAGGGACCGCGGAACGGCCACCGCAACCGCGGTCTCCGGTCCTGCGCCCCGCTCGATCAGTACCCGGGCGAGCCGCGACGACCGCTCGTCCAGCTCGCGGTAGGTGAGCTCGCGCCCCTCATCGGACAGCGCCACCGCCGCCGGATCGAGCGCGGCCGCGGACGTGAGGATCTGCGCCAGCGTCAGCGGCTTCGCGAATCTCCCCGACGTCCCGAAGCCGGTCTCGATCGGCCGCAGCACGAGGTCGGTCCGCTCGTCGGCGGACAGGATCTCGATGTCCCCCACCGCCGCTGCCGGCTCGGCCAGCACCGAGTCGAGGATTCGAAGGAACCGGTCCACGAAGGCGGAGACCGTTTCCTCATCGAATAGATCTGTGGCGTAAATGAATTCGGCGGACATTGGTCCGTCGTTACCGGCCGCACCACCCGAAAGCGTGAGCTGAAGGTCGAACTTCGACAGGTCGACCCGGACCTCGTCGGCGGTGACAGTCAGGCCGGGGAGCTCGAGCTCAGCGCCTGCCATGTTCTCGAACGAGAGCACGACCTGGAACAACGGATGCCGCGCCGTCGACCTGGCCGGGTTCAGGACCTGCACCAGTCGCTCGAAGGGCACGTCGGCGTGACCGAAGGCGGCCAGGTCGCTGTCACGCACCTGGGCCAACAGGTCGGCGAACGACGCCTCGGCGTCGACCTCGGTGCGCAGGACCAGCGTGTTGACGAACATGCCGATGATGTCGTCGAGCGCCTGCTCCCCTCGACCCGCCACCGGGGTGCCGATCGAGATGTCCGAGGTTCCGCTCAACCGGGAAAGCAGCACCGTCAACGCGGCGTGCATGACCATGAACATGGTGACGCCGTTTGCCCGGGCGAGCGCAGTGAGGCCGGCATGGGTTTCCGATGAGATCTCGAAGCCCAGTCGGCCGCCCTGGAACGACTGCACCGCGGGACGCGGACGATCCGACGGCAGATCCAGCTGATCGGGCAGGCCGTCCAGCGCGGCCTTCCAATGCTCGATCTGCTTGGCGGACAGCGATTCCGGATCGTCCTCGGAACCAAGGAGCTCGCGCTGCCACAGGCTGTAGTCGGCGTACTGAGCCGTCAGCGGCGCCCAGGCCGGAGTCCTACCCTCGGCCCGCGCGGTGTAGGCCACCATCACGTCCCGCGCCAGGACGGCCCACGACAACCCGTCCGCGGCGATGTGATGCAGCACCATTGCCACCGCGAGGTCCTGCTGGCCCAGCGCGAACACCCGAACACGAATCGGGATCTCACTCGTGACGTCGAATCCCGTGCCGGCGAACTCGGCCAGGCGCTGGGGCAACTCCGTCTCGCTGATCGACTCGGTGACCGAAGTGGGATCGGAGCCGAGATCGATCTCGCCGCTGGGGATCACGACCTGGTGCGCACCGGCGTCGGAGTCCGGAAACACCGTGCGGAGCGACTCGTGCCGGTCCATCACGTCAGAGAGCGCCGCGGCCAGTGCAACGCCGTCGACCTGACCGGACAACCGAACCACGAAGGGCAGGTTGTAGGTCGCCGCCGCAGTGTCGTACTGATTCAGGAACCACATCCGCTGCTGAGCTGGCGACAGTGGAATGAAGTCGGGTCGCGGGCCCGAGATCAGCTGCGGCCGCGCTTCATCTACCCCAGCCAATGACTCCGCGCGCGAGGCGATTCCAGCCACCGTGGGAGCCTCGAAGAGCATCCGGACTCCGAGCCGGACGTCAAAGGCCGCACCGATCCGCGACACCACCTGGTTGGCAACGAGCGAGTCGCCGCCGAGGTCGAAGAAGCTGTCATCGATCCCTACCTGCGGCACCTGCAGCACATCCGCGAAGATCCCGGCAACGATTTCCTCAGTGGCCGTCCGCGGCGCCCTGAACGCGGCCCGCCCGGACACGAAGATCGGAGTGGGCAATGCCTTGCGGTCGAGTTTGCCGCTCGCGTTCACCGGGAAGGCCTCGAGCACCACCACGACGGCGGGGACCATGTACGCGGGCAGCAGGCGCCCGACCGTCGCCTTCAATTCATCGACGTCGACTGCCGCACCCTCGACCGGGACCACGTAACCGACGAGCTGCTCGCCGGAGTGCAGGTCGCTGCGCACCAGAACCACGGACTGGGCAACCCGCTCGTCCGCCAACATTGCCGATTCGATCTCGCCGAGCTCGATCCGCAGACCACGCAACTTCACCTGGAAGTCAGTGCGACCGATGTAGTCCAACTCACCGGCAGTCGTCCAGGTCACCAGGTCGCCCGTGCGGTACATCCGTGCACCCGAGCAATCGAACGGGTTCGCCACGAACCGATCCGACGTCAGGTCACTGCGACCGACGTACCCGCGAGCGAGCTGCACGCCCGCCAGGTACAGCTCACCCGCGACGCCCACCGGCACGGGCCGCAGCCGCGAATCCAACACGAAGACCTGCGTGTTCCACACCGGCGCACCGATCGGCACGCTCACCTCATCCGCGGCAGTGACCTCGTGGAACGTCACATCCACCGCAGCCTCGGTCGGCCCGTACAGATTGTGCAACCGAGCCGACGGCAGGACATCACGCAGCGACGCAGCGGTCTGTGCAGGCAATGCCTCACCTGAGGCGAACACCCGCTGCAGCGATGACGCCTCGACC
The DNA here is from genome assembly GCF_042754885.1 of Rhodococcus sp. NPDC059179. Classification (NCBI taxonomy): domain Bacteria; kingdom Bacillati; phylum Actinomycetota; class Actinomycetes; order Mycobacteriales; family Nocardiaceae; genus Rhodococcus; species Rhodococcus sp. NPDC059179. The sequence goes on from NZ_JBHZBV010000003.1 coordinate 234,726, forward strand.
ACCGATCGCTCCGCCACGAACACCGCCAACATCGACGGCACAAAGTGCGCGGTCGTCACCGACTCCTCGGAAATCAGCCGGGCCAGATACGCAGGATCTCGATGCCCGTCCGGCGTCGCAATGACCATCCGAGCACCAACCTGCAACGGCCAGAACAACTCCCACACCGAGACGTCGAAGGTGACCGGAGTCTTTTGCAACACGACGTCATCAGCGGTCAGGCCGTACTCACCCTGCATCCAGAGCAGACGATTGACGATCGCGTCGTGACTGACAGCCACACCCTTGGGTCGGCCCGTCGAACCCGACGTGAAGATCACGTACGCCGTGTTCGACGACGCCAGCGGGGCCAACCGATCCGCGTCCGACACCGGCCCACCATCGACCCCGGCCAGATCCAGGTCATCGATCAGGAGAACAGAGCTGTCCCCTGTACCGGTGAATTCATCTCGCGACGTCGACAGGACACATTCGGGCGCGGCCGTCTCCAGAATGTTGCCGATACGATCCGACGGCTGATCCGGATCGACCGGCACATACGCTCCGCCTGCCTTGACCACCGCGTACACACCGACCAGCAGGTCGATCGAGCGCCGCATCGCCAACGCAACCAATGACTCCGGCCCAACACCGATCGAAATCAGGTGCCGTGCAAGACGATTGACTCGACCATCGAACTCCGAGTAAGTCACCGACTCACCCTCGAACGACAGCGCCACCGCACCCGGCGATGCCGCCACCTGAGCGTCGAACAACGACACCAACGTGCCGCCCTCGAGCGCACGCTCGGTGGAGTTCCAACCGGACAGCGTGAGGGCCCGCTCGTCCTCGGTGGTGACGGTCAGGTCCCATACCCGGCGGGCCGGGCCCGCGGCGAGGAACCGATCGAAGAAGCTGAGGAACCGGACGTGATGGCCCTTGGCTTGCTGCTCGCTGTACAGATTCGGATTGGTCTCGAAGTCGATGTGGGTCCGCGTGCCTGCGACGCTCTGGTAGAAGTTCACGGCCAAGTCCTCGACCGTGCCCGTGGACAGGATGTTGAACTCGCCGACGATGGGTCCGAGGGTGACCTCGTTGTGGAACAACATGATATTGACCAGCGGGCCCAGCAGTTCGCGCTGCATGCCGGCGCTCGAGGAGTCGCGTCGGATGTCCTCGTGCCGGTAGCGCTGGTGGCGCAGAGCCCCCGACACCGCGATCTGGACGGACTTGAGCAGTTCTTCGACGGTGGTGTCGGTGCCAACGCGCAGGCGCAGCGGCACCACGTTGGAGAGCATTCCGCCGGACTTGCGCATCGAGGCTGTGGTCCGCGCCGTCACCGGCAGGCTGAGGATCACGTCGTCGGTGTCGGTCAATTGCGCCAGATACGCCGCGAACGCCGCGATGAGCATCCCCGACGGCGAGGAGTCATGTCGGGCAGCCGCCTCGGTGAGCAGGGCCTCCGTACCGCTGGACAGAGCCGCGCTCGCGATACCGTTGTGCGCGACCGGCGGCCCGGTCCGATCACTCAGGCTGGTGCCCTCCTCCATGCCCTTGACGCGGTCGGCCCAGTACACGGCGTCGGAATGGAACCGGGCACTGTCGCGATAGGCGATCTCGGATTCGTAGAGGCTGCGCAGCGAGCTCGCCTTGGAGGGACTCGGCTCCCGCCCCTCGAGCAGCGTCGTGTACAGCTCGGCGGCGCGGGTCATGTAAGCCATCGCGCCGAAGCCGTCGAGGGTGATGTGATGCACCCGGGAATACCAGAAGTAGCGGTCGTCCTCGATGCGCAGCACGGCCGAAACACCGAGACGATCCACAAGCAGGTCGATGGGCGCGCTGTGCTCGGCCCGCATCCACTCGTGGGCGGCGCCCACCGGGTCGGCGCTCTGTCGGAAGTCGCGCAGGATCAGATGGTCCTCGATCTCCGAGTCGACCATCTGGTACGGCGTGCCATCCACCTCGATCAGGCGCAGATATCCGGTGCCGAACTCCCGGGACGCAAGGTCCGCGGCCCTCTCCAACACCTCCGCGTCGAGCGCACCGCGCACGTCCACGAACTGCGCGATGTTGATGGGAGCCTCGGGATCGACGTGCTGCGCGTACCACATCCCGAGCTGCGCGGGCGACAGCGGGAAGATGTCCCGCGCATCCACGACAGCTGCCTGCAGCGGAGCCGGGCCGTCACCCAGGACCACATCCAACGCCTGGCTGCCGTCGTCCAATCCGTCGTGCAGGTTCGGCTTCAACTGATACCTCATTTTCCGGAACACCGCGGAGTCCCAACAAACACTTGAGTCCCTCGGTGCCAGCCCATGGGCACAGCAAAAGACAGACGAGGACCCAAGTCAGATTCGACAAGGAAGAGACCGCATCGCTGAGAAGTGCGTGCGGGAACGGGTGCGCGACGCGCGCACCGAGAACTATCGTCTGGTCATGCGACCTGTCACGTGGTCACACAACTTCCCGCGGTTCGCGCAATCACCGAACTGCGACGAGGTCTCAACCTCGTTGTGAAGGACACCGCAGTAGCCCTCTGCGCACCGAGTCCACGAATCCACCCTGCGCTCATTGATCGCCCTCCCGAGGAACAATCACGCCGTCACAAGTGACAGCGTTCCGACATCGCGGCGAGATCTGCCCGCACCGCAGATGTAATCTACATCTCATCCAGCGCCGGGCACCCGCTTTTGGTGTTTCTTCTAACAAGCGTCCAGGACCTCGCCAGGGATGCCGCGATTCGCGAGCCCCGATGACGCTCCCGTCAGCCTAATTTTGGAACATTTACCGTGGTCAACGGCCTTTTGGAGGCTCAGGGCTCGCCTTGTGCGCGTGTCACAGCGGGATTGTGATTGAGTCACAGACCGTGACCTCGACACACGATCCGGTCAGCCCGACGCGTCCAGATCGGCGATCACCTCGGTGGGACGGACCGCACCACCAGCTCCCCTGGCACGGCGTTCCGAATGGCCGAACCCCTCGGCCAGAGTGGTCATCCGCGGGAGGCTACGCGGTCCTTCCGTCCCGCGAAAGATTCAGGCGCGATAGCCGTCGGTGCCGGACCTGGTCATGACGATGTTCGGGATCACCGCCCGCGACGAGAGCCTCAGCAGCGCGTCGACCACCTCGACGACGTCGTTGACCTCGAGCATCGCCTCCGGCGGTATCTGCTCGTGGGTCCAGGCGCTCATGTCGGTGTCCACGAACGCGGGTGCGATGGTCGTCGCGCAGACACCGTTACCGGATTCCTCGGCATTCAGGGTCGCCGCCAGCGAGATCAGCGCCGCTTTCGTCGCACCGTAGACCGCGAGGCCCCGCTCGGCGTACACCCCGGTGATGGACGCGAGCGCGACCACCTTTGCACCGCGACCGGGGTTCGCTGCGGCGCCAGCGCGCAGCAGCGGCAACGACTGCTGGAGCAGCTGAAAGGGCGCGCGCAGGTTCACCGCGACGGTCTTGTCGAACCGTCGTAGCGGGAAGTCCCCGATCTCGCCCACTGTCCCGACGCCTGCATTGAGGATCAGCGCGGTCATCGAACCGAACCGGTCCGCGTGCGCCTCGGTCACCCGGGCGATATCGGACTCGTCAGCCATGTCGCCCGCGATCGACACCACCTCGGCGGCCCCTGCCGCCCTGAGATCGCGTTCGACGGCGTCGAGCCGCTCGGCATCACGGGCGGTGATCGTCAACGAATACCCCGACCGTGCAAGCCGATTCGCGATCCCCAGCCCGATACCCCGCGATGCCCCGGTGACCAGCGCGGTCGAGTTCGCTCCGGTGCCGGTCACAGCCTCGCCCCCTTGAGAGCCCGCAGCCCCGCGCCGATGAACTCCGGCGTCGCCTCCGCGGCCCGGACGGCCCCGGCGCCGGCGTCCGACCCCTGCAGCGCGCGGTGCGTGATGCCCTCGCCGATCACCCCGAGCTTGAAGTTGGCCAGCGCCAGATAGAAGTTCCAGTCGCCCAGGTCCCGCCCCGAGGCGGTCGCGTAGCTCTGCGCGAGCTCGTCGGCGGAGGGCAACCGGTCACTGGTCCAGGCAGCGTCGAGGCCGAGCACCTTGTCGAACACCGGCGACCGGTACACGCACATCAGCGCAACGTCGGTGAGCGGGTCTCCGAGGGTGGAGAGCTCCCAGTCGACGACGGCCCGGACCACCGTCGGGTCGGCGTCGTCGAGAATCGTGTTGTCGATCCGGAAGTCGCCGTGCACGATCGAGGCCGCCGCCGACCGCGGGATCGACTCGGCGAGCGCCGCGTGCAATCGTGCGACGTCGGGCAGGTCCCGGGTCTTGACCCGATCCCACTGCCCGGCCCACAGTTTCACCTGTCGTGCCACGAATCCGTCCGGGCGACCGAAGGTTTCGAGCCCAACCGCCGTGTAGTCGACGGCGTGCAGTTCGGCCAGCACGCCGACCAGGGTGTGGGCGCCCGCCCGGACCTGCTCGTCGGTCAGCGCCGCGAGTTCGCTCTGGTCGCGCACCACGCGACCCTCCACGAACTCGACGACCGTCATCTGCGCGCCGAGCGCGGAACCCTGCTCATCGAAGGCAACGGTCCGGGCGACCGGGACCTTGGTGTCCTGTAGGCCGCTGGTCACCCGATACTCGCGCGCCATGTCGTGTGCGGACGGCGTCAACCCGCTGACCGGCGGACGCCGGACGATCCACTTGGTCCTGTCGTCCCTGGCGACGAAGGTCAGATTGGAGCGGCCGCCGCTGATCAGCTCGACCCGCAACTCCCCGTGCACCTCGAGGCCCTGGTCGACAAGAAACGCGCGCAGCGCGCCAACGTCCATGCCCGGCAGGCTCATCGCTGTTCCCCCTGTGCTCGCTTGGCCGCGCCGACCACCCGTTTGGCGATGGCCCAGCGGTGCACCTCGGATGGGCCGTCATAGACCCGGAACGGGCGGACCTCGCGGGAGAGCCGGGCCAGCGGCAGGTCGCCCGACACCCCCATTCCGCCACACATCTGCATGCTGCGGTCGACGATCCGGAAGATGGCCTCGGCGGCGTAGGTCTTCGCGATCGACGTCGCGTTCGACGCCGGTTCGCCGCGGTCGAGTTCCCAGCACGCCCGCACCAGCAGTGCCCGTGTGGCGGCGATGTCGATCTCGTTGTCTGCCACCATCTTCTGGATCATGCCCAGGTCGCCGAGCCTGGATCCGAAGCCCTCCCGCTGCGCAACCCGGGCGACCGCGACGTCGTGTCCGCGGCGGGCGGCACCCAACCACCGCATCACATGGGTCATCCGGGCAGGCCCGAGCCGAACCTGGGCGTACTCGAAGCCGCGGTCGACCTCGCCGAGCACCGCGTCGTCAGACACCAGCAGATCCTCGAAGAAGACCTCACAGTGCCCGCCGATCATCGCCCGGTCCAGGGTGTCGATGTGCCGGCCGACCCGGATCCCCGCCGCGTCGGCCGGCGCCAGGAACATCGTGGCGCCGCCGCGCTGTCCGGGCTCGCCCGAGGTGCGCGCCATGATGATGAAGAAGGCGGCACCGTCGGCACCGGTGATGAACCACTTGTGCCCGTTGATCCGCCAGCCGCCGTCCGCCCGGACCGCGCGGGTCGTCAAGGCCGACGGGTCCGATCCCGCCCCCGGTGCCGGCTCGGTCATCGCGAAGGCGGACCGCACGTCGCCGCGGGCCAGCGGAGCCAGGAACTGCTGCTTCTGCTCGGGGTTGGCGATGTGCGCCAGCATGTGGACGTTGCCCTCGTCGGGCGCCGCGATGTTCAGCGCGGTCGGCCCGAACAGCGAGTAACCGGCCTCCTCGAACACCGGCGCGCGGTCCGACATGTTCAGCCCGTGGCCGCCGTACTCGACAGGGGCGTGGGGGGCGAACACCCCGGCGTCCTTCGCGGCCTGCTGCATACCGATGCGCAGCGCGTCGCCACCCGCGACCGCAATGTCTCCCGCGTGCTCGTCCTCGATGGGCAGGACGACATCGCGGGTGAAGGTCCTGGTGCGTTCGATCAGGTCCTGCACTGCCGATGAATACGTCAGGTCGATCGACACAGCAACTCCCCGTTCCGGTCCACGCCGAACGATCGCTCGGCCTACGTCGTCAGCACGATTACATACTTGGCTTGGCCTGTCAACGGGATTGCCCGGCCGCCATCAGCTATTGTGTTCAGTAATCCTGAACATGTGGAAGGGGCGGGATGATCGAAACGCGGCGGCTCCCCGAGTCGATCAGGCTGGCCAGGGTGACCGCGGGACTGACGCTGCGCGAACTGGCGAGACGACTGACGATCAGCCCGGCAACCCTCAGCGCGATCGAGAACGGCAAGACCGGGGTCTCGGTGGAACGACTTCATGCGCTGGCCGCGGCGCTGGGCACCACCGCCGCGCACCTGATGGGCGAGGACGGCAACCCTCCCCCGCCCGCCGGCCGCCGAGTGCGCACTTCCCGGAGCGAATCCCCAGGGACGGCAACGACAGGTGCACACTCGGCGGGCGGGGCGCCGGGCGAGTGGCGAGCGTTTCCGGCACTGCGGATCGACCCGGTGCTCGCCGCCGCGATCGACTCGTTCGTCGAAACGGGGTACCACGGCGCGACGATGCGCTCGCTCGCCGGCCGGGCGGGCATGAGCGTGCCGGGCGTCTACCACCACTACCGCGACAAGCAGGAACTACTGGTACGGGCGCTCGACCTCACGATGGACGAACTGCACTGGCGTGTGCGCGCGGCCAGGGATGAGGGCGCCACCGCCATCGCGCGGGTGGCCCTGATCGTCGAGGCCCTGGCGCTGTTTCACACACATCGTCGCGAGCTCGCCTTCATCGGAGCCAGTGAGATGCGGAGCCTCGAGCCTGCGAATCGGGCACGGATCTCTGCCTCCCGCAACCAGGTTCAGTACCTGCTCGACGACGAGATCGACGCAGCGGTCGCCGACGGCACCCTGACGACGCGGCACCCGAGGGACGCGGGGCGCGCCATCGCCACGATGTGCACATCCCTGCCCCAGTGGTTTCGGATCGACGGGCCGTCCACGCCCGAGCAGATCGCCACCGAGTACGCGGGTTTCGCACTGGATCTGCTCGGGCGGGCGGCGGGGTACTAGAGCCCCACTCGCGAGTTCTCGTTGCGCGGCTGACCCGCCATGTCCGAATTGGGGCGAGCCTCCGCCACCAGCGCAGGAATGACCTCGCCGAGCTCCGCAGGATCCCAGCGGGCGTTCTTCGACACTCCCGGTCCGGCCACCCAGGTCTCGGCGACGCTGATCGAACCGCCGTGCACGTTGAAGACCCGACCGGTGATGCCGTCGGACTCCGGCGACCCCAGCCAGACCACGGTGGGCGAGATGTTGGCAGGCGCGGCGGCGTCGAAGCCGGTGCGCTCCTTCTCCGCCTCCATCGCGGCGACGAATCCCTCGAGGCCGGCGGTCATCTGGGTGAGCGCGGTGGGGGCGATCGCGTTGACGGTGACGCCGAGCCGGGCGAGCTCGTCGGAGAGGATCACGGTGAAGGCCGCGATCCCCGCCTTCGCGGCGCCGTAATTCGCCTGACCGATGTTGCCGTACAGGCCAGAGGGCGACGAGGTGTTGATGATTCGGGGGTGCGCGACCGGGGTGCCCGCCTTGTGCTGCTCGCGCCAGTACGCGGCAGCGTGCTGCGAGGGCGCGAACGTCCCGCGCAGGTGCACCCGCATCACGTCGTCCCACTGCTCGACCGTCATGTTGACGAACATCTTGTCGCGCAGGATGCCTGCGTTGTTCACGAGCACATTGAGCGTGCCGAACGTGTCGATCGCACTGCGCACCAGCCGGCCGGCGCCGTCGAAGTCCGAGATGTCGTCCTTGTTCGCGATGGCCTCGCCGCCGAGCGCCTTGATCTCCTCGACCACCGACTCGGCCGGCCCGAGGTCGTTGACCACGACCTTGGCTCCCTGCCTTGCGAATTCGAGCGCGTGCTCACGCCCGATGCCGCCCGCGGCGCCGGTCACGATCACGACGCGTCCCTCGTTGATGCCCATCCGTGCAACTCCCTCGCAGCTTGTCGGTCAGTCCCGCGGCCAGTTGAGGCCCTGTCGTTCCTCGATCTGTTCGTTCAGCCGCCTCAACAAGGAAACCAGATCCCGCCGGTCCGTCTCATCCCAATCGGCGACGAGCGAGGTGATGCCGTCGACGTTGTGCTGCCGGTCGGACCGCAGTTCGCGAAGTCCCCTGTCCGTCGGCCGCAGTCGCCGCGCCGTGCCGCCCTGCGGGTCGAGAATTCTCTCGGCGAGTCCGTGACGGACAAGCGCGGCGGTCTGCCGGTTGACCGTGGAGACATCGAGACCGAACGCGTCCGCGAGTTCCTTCAACGTCATCGGTTCGCTGATCTCCAGCCGGTACAGCAGCAGATACGCGGATCGGTCCAGTGCCTGCCGCTCCAGCCACATCTTGTTCACCAGGGTGGCGTGGCGGGCCATCAGGGTGATTTCGCGCTCCAGCCCGCGTCCTGTGTCGATCTCCTCGGAATCCATCGCGGTCATCCTCGCATCACGCCGACCCTCCAACTATTTGTGCACGATACATATGCTGTGTACTGTACACACTCATTGTCATGTTCGAATTTGATCGGCACCTAGAACACAAAGAGAAGAGGTCCGTCGTGACCAACGCGGCCACCAGCGCGACGCGGCGCACCCATCCCCCGACCTGGATCCTCGCCACGCTGGCGTTCACCGGCATCGTGGTGTCACTGATGCAGACTCTGGTCGTTCCGCTGATCCACGTCCTGCCCGAGCTGCTGAACACCTCGGTGTCCACCGCATCCTGGGTCATCACCTCCACCCTGCTGGCGGCTGCGGTCGTCACGCCGGTGGCCGGCCGCCTCGGCGACATGTTCGGCAAGCGGCGGATGATCCTGATCAGCATGGCCTTCCTCGTCGCCGGGTCCGTCTTGTGCGCGATCAGCGACACGGTCCCGCTGGTGATCATCGGCCGCATCCTGCAGGGCGCGGCGACCGGCGCGATCCCGCTCGGCATCAGCATCCTGCGCGACGAACTGCCCGCCGAGAAGGTCGGCGGCGCGATCTCGGTGATGAGCTCGACAATGGGTGTCGGCGGCGCGATCGGCATGCCGCTGGCCGCCGCGACGGCGCAGAACTTCAACTGGCACATACTGTTCTGGTCGTCCGCCGCGCTTGGCACCCTCGTCGCGGTCGCCGTCGCGATCCTGGTCCCCGAATCGCCCGTCCGCAATCCTGGACGTTTCGACTACCTCGGCGCGGTGGGCCTCGCAGCCGGTCTCGTCTCGCTGCTGCTGGCGATCACCAAGGGCGGCGAATGGGGCTGGACCAGCGCGACCACCCTCGGCCTACTGGGCGCGGCCGTCGTCGTGTTCCTGGCATGGGGTGCCGCCGAGCTGCGCATCGCCGAGCCCCTCGTCAACCTGCGGGTGTCGGCCTCTCGCCCGGTCCTGCTGACCAACATGGCATCGATCATGACCGGATTCGCCATGTACGCAACATCTTTGACGGTTCCGCAGCTGCTGCAGTCGCCGCCGGAGACCGGCTACGGACTCGGCCAGTCGATGGTGATGGCCGGGCTGTGCATGGCGCCTGCCGGAGTCGTGATGATGCTTCTCTCCCCCGTGTCCGCCCGCATCACCAACAGGTACGGCCCGCGGACCACGCTGATGGTCGGCACCGTCGTCATCGCGGCCGGCTACCTGATCGGAGCCGTCCTCATGAGCGAGGTCTGGCAGATCGCGCTCGTCTCGACGATCATCGGCGCGGGCATCGGGATCTCGTACGCCGCCATGCCCGCGCTGATCATGGGCTCGGTCCCGCTGCACGAAACGGCGGCCGCGAACGGGCTCAACTCGCTGATGCGGATGGTCGGCACCTCGTTCGCCGCCGCGGTGATGACCGTCGTACTGGCCAGCATGACCATGCCCTTCGGACCGACCGAGCTGCCGACCCACAAGGCCTTCGTGGTGACCTTCCTGATCGGCGCCGCGGCCGCCCTGCTTGCCCTGCTCATCGCGTTCTTCATTCCGCGACGGACCCCGGCGACCGTCGCAGCCCCCGTGCCGGTCGTGGCGCCGGAGTCGGAACCGGCGCGGTGAGCCGGATCTCCGCGGGAGGCCGAGATATGCCAGCACATTGCGCGCCATAAACGGAGCCGCGTCACCCGGAGATCAGTCTGCATTTGGTCGCGCTGACACGCCGAGGATGGCGGCGAGGAACGATGCGGCCAGCAGGAACAGGACGATACGGGTACCTCGCTCATCTCCGCTGAGATCGGCCCACGTCAGTGCTTGCGCCACCGCCGCCGTCAGGTACAGGCCGATCGCTGAGCTTGCATGTCGCGTCATGCGAGAACCCTAGTGAGTACGGGTGGAGCGCCCTCTCGAGTACACCCCGACCGGGCCCGATCTGACAGCCCGGAACCCATTGCTTACTCGCCGCCGCCGTCCGACTCCGCGACGGCACCTGCCGCCACCCCGGCTGCGCCGTGCCCGCAGCCGACTGCCAACTCGACCACATCGCGCGTTCCTCAAGGCCAACCCCACCCTCGGCCCTGTCCGGCGATGAACCAGCGACGCCTCGCGCAATAGAGCCCGGCTGTGTTGCCTCTGCGCTTACGATGTGCGGGTGGCCACCGTCATCGGGCCGGCCGCATGGTTTGCCCGACGAAGCACTGTCGCACGCACCGGTCCGCATGCAGGGCATGCGCCGGGTCGATGGCTCGTGATCGCATGTGCGGTGGTCGCCGCGGCGTGTTCGAACGGCACCGCCACGCAACCCAAGCCCCTCACCCTGGACCACGTCATCGCCGACGGCCGACTGCCATGGACCGATCGGCTGCTACCGCCACAGATCCCGACGGTCGTCCCGCCCGGTCCGCCTGGCGCCGCCCTGCCGAACGAAGGCGGCGGCCTCCGCGTCGCGGGAGACCGCGTCGGGTTGTACGGGGGAAGCCCGGACCGTGTGCTGTGTGACCGGCAGCGACTGGTCGATGACCTGGAGAGCGATCCCACGAAGGCGGAGGCCTGGTCGGGCGTGCTGGATGTCGAGGACGTGCGCACCTACGTCCGCACCCTCACGCCCGTGCTGCTGCGCGCGGACACAAGGGTGACCAATCACGGCTACAGCGGAAGCCGCGCCACCTCGTATCAGTCGGTGCTCGAGGCCGGGACGGTCGTCCTGATCGACGACCACGGGACACCCCGAGTGCGGTGTGCGCGGGGAAGCCCGCTGATCGATCCGTACCCGGGCCTCGAACCGGCCACCCAGGAAGAGCCCTGGCCCGGATTCGACGCCGAGCGAGTGTTGGTCGTTCAACCAGCGCAGCAGCCGATGGCACAGGTGACGGTCGTGGACCTGATGACCGGCGGCCTGTCGGCCGTTCCGATCGGGGCGGGACCGCAACAACCCGCGGACCGGCCGGGCCCCACGCCGCCGAGTCCACCCCCCGGCCCGCCACCGCCGCCCGTGCCTGCGCCCCAACTCGAGCCGCTCGCCGTCGCACCGCCACCGGTACAGAGGCAGGCGCCCGAACCGCCACCTCCGCCACCACCGGCGCCCGAACCACCGCCACCGCCAGAACCGCCGCCACCGGCGCCAGCACCGGTCCCGGTGGCTCCGCCACCGCCCCCTCCGCAGATCCAGGTGCAGATTCCGGGCCTGCCGCCGCTGGTGATCCCGATTCCCTGATCTCTGCGGCGCTACAGAGCTAGGACAACACCTCGACGAGGGTGGTCTCGGTGTCACCGATCATGTACTTCTCGATCGCGTCGAGGTGCTTACGCCAGAACTCCTGAGCGGCCGTGGCATCGCCCTGGCGGAGCAGTCCGAGCAGCTTGAGGTAGGCACGATGCGCCGCGAGGGCCGCGGGCCGCTCGTTGCCGCCGCCGTGCGCGGCGATGAACAGGGCGTTGTGTGCGTCGATGATGTGCACCAACATTCCGCCGAGGACCGCGAGCGTCTGGTTCCCGGTGAGGTCGATGAGTGCCTGGTGCACGTCGACGTCGTGGCGCGCGAACCCCGCCGAGTCCTCCACGAGGTCGGCACCCGCCTCGATCAGTTCGGCGAAGGTGGTGAGTGCGTCGCCGCGGTTGCCCTCGGCCAGCATTCCCACTGCGGACACCTCGAGCGACGCCCGCGCGCGATACACGTCGACCAGCGGTGTGCCCTGGTACTGGAGCAGCAGTCCGGTGTACCGCGCGGCGACCGACGCGTCGGGCGCGAGGACCCTGGCGCCGCCGTGCGCGCCGCGCAACACCGTGATGATCGACTCGGATTCGAGGATCCGGAACGCCTCGCGCAGGGTCGGCCGGGACACCCCGAACTGCTCCATGAGCACGGCCTCGGTGGGCAGCGGGTCGCCGACGTTGAGTTCGCCGGTGATGATCCGTCGCCGAAGGTTGGCGGCCACCAGCTCACCGGCCTTCGGTACCCGAACCACCGATGATTTCGTTCCGGCCGTCACCATCACCCTCACTCCTGTTCGGTCACGCCCCGCGCTGACCAGGACGAACGACCGACCAAGAGTACAAGAGTTGACCGAATTGGTTGTTACCCGCTCTCCCCCTGCTCACCCGACGACAGGTAGGCACGCTGCACCGCGTCGAGATCCGCACCGATCTCGGCGGCCGTCCCCTCCAGCATCACCTGTCCGCGGCGCATCACGTACACACGATCGGCGACCTTGAGGACCTGGCGAACGTGCTGCTCCACCAGCAGGACTCCGAGGTTCTGGGTGTCCGCGGCAGCCCGCACCACGGCGAGCAGCCGCGCCACGATCTGCGGCGCCAGCCCGAGAGACAGCTCGTCCGCCAGCAGCAGCCTCGGGTTCCTGGCCAGCGCCCTGGCCAGGGTGAGCATCTGCTGCTCGCCGCCGGACAGCAGTCCGGCCGGGCGCCCGAGCAACGCGCGCAGCTCCGGGAACACCGCGCACGCGGCATCGGCCCCGACGCCCGCCAACCGCAGATTGTCCGCCGCGGTCAGCCCCATGATCACCGACCGCTCCTCGGTGACGTAGCTCAGGCCGCGCCCGGCCAGGCGTGACAGCGAGGCCCGCTTGTCGGAACCGAGAACGGCGAGGCGACCCGAGATCGGCGGCAGCTCGCCCGCGACGGTCAGCATCGTGGTGCTCTTGCCCGCGCCGTTGGCGCCGATGAGCGCGACCACCTCGCCCGCCCGGACGGTGATGTCGAGATCTCGGCAGACCACCGCGCCCGCGTAACCCGCGCTCAGTCCCTCGCATTCGAGCACCATGGTCGACGCCGCAGCGCGCTCTCGTGTCGTGGTCGTCATGTCGCCGCCCCCGTCATCTCGTCATCGGTCCCCAGGTACGCCTCGCGCACCCGTGTGCTCTGCGCGATCTCCCCTGGAGTGCCCTCGGCGATGACCCGGCCCGCCTCCAGCACGACGATCCGGTCGCAGGTGGACATCACCAGGCCCATGTCGTGTTCGACCAGCAGCACCGCGGCGTTGCGTTCGACCGCGAGCTGCCTGATGCACGTCGCCAGCTCGCGGCTCTCCGCGTCGTCCAATCCCGCGGCAGGCTCGTCGAGCAGCACCACCGACGGCCCGGACGCGACGGCCCTGGCGATCCCCACCAACCGCCGCCTGCCATACGACAGAGCGCCAGGGAGCGCGCCCAGGTCGCCCTCGAGCTCGAAGTCGCGCACCGCCGTTGAGGCGGTCGGCGAGAGCGGATGGGTTCCCGGCCGGACCAGATCGGTCAGCCAGGTTCGCCACGTCGACTCGTCGGCGCCTGCGTGGATGTTCTCGGCGACGGTGATGTCCTCGAACAGTTCGAGGGACTGGAAGGACCGACGCAGCCCACCCCGCGACCGCTTCGCCGTCGACCACCCTGTGATGTCCTGGTCCCCGAGCGTGACCTGCCCCGCCGCGGGACCGACGAACCCGGTGATCGCGTCGATCACCGTCGTCTTGCCCGCTCCGTTCGGCCCGATCAGGCCGACGACCTGGCCCGGCTGCACCGCGAGGTCGACGCCGTCCACTGCGGTGACCCCGCCGAAGCGCACGGTCAGACCCTGAACGGAGAGCGGCGTCGGCGTCGCGGCGCGCACGGTCGTCTCGGCAGAGAGCTGGGGTACCCGTGCCGGCTCACGCCTGGGCAGCGCCCGCAACCAGGGCATCCTCCTGACCGCTGCAGCCACCCGGGAAAGCATGTCGGCGATGCCGTTCTGATTGGTCAGCAGGATCACGAGGAGGACAACCCCACCGATCAACGTGGAGATCGCCCCGGTGGTGGAGCTGCTCTCCACCAGTCGGCTGAACAGCGCGCCCGGCGCCATCAACGCACCGATGACGCCGCCCAACACGAATCCAAGGCCGCCGGTCACCGCCTGCACCACGGCGTTGATCGACGCGAACACGTTGAACTCGATGTAGGTGACGGAGGTGTTGCGCAGGCCCAGCAGGATGCCGCCTACGCCCGCCAGCCCAGCGGCGAGCGCGAACGCGTAGATCTTGACCGCGAACACGCTGATGCCGAGCGACGCCGCGGCCCGTTCGTTGGTGCGGACCGCGATGAGACGGCGACCGGTCCGCGACCGCCTCAGGTTCGCGACCATCAGTCCGCACAGGACGAGGACCAGCAGGCACAGCAACGCCCACCGCTCGGGGTACTCGGTCGCGGTCACCTCGAATCCGAACAGGCTCAGTTCCCGGATCCGCACCGCCCCGTCGATCTTGTCGCCGGTCAGGGTCGGGTTGTTGAAGACCATCTCCTGGATCGTGAACCCGAGCCCGAGGGTCACCACCGCCAGGTTCACCCCACGGGTGCGCAGCGCCGGGAGCGCGAACAGGACGCCGATCGCGATGACCGACGCGACGCCGACGATCGCCGCGGGGATCAGTGGCCAGCCGGCCTGGCCGACGAGCCTCGCGGTGAAGAGGGCGCCGAGCCCACCGACGGTGTACTGCGCGAGCGAGAGCTGCCCGGCGAAACCGGTGAGCACGACGACGGACAGCAGGAACACCGCCGCCGCAAGGGTCAGGGTCAGCGAGCGCAGCCAGTCGCCGCTGAACACGATGACCACGACCGCGAGCGCGCCGACCACCACGGCCAGTGTGCGCCAGCGGATCTGGCCCGATCCCAGCCGCGGCATCCGTTCGGAGACGTGGCTGCGCAGCGGCAGGCCCTTGCCCCGCACGACGAGCACCACGAGGATCACCAGGAACGGCACCGCACGGTTGATCCCGGTCAGCGTCTCCAGCCCCAGCAGGTCGCGGATCCGGTCCTGGTACAGCACGACCAGGCTCTCCCCCACCCCGAGCAGCAGCCCGCCGAGCAGGGTCAGCGGGAAGGACTTGAAGCCGCCGAGCAGGGCTGCGGCCAGTGCGGACACCGTGACGATGATGATGAACGCGGTGGGGGTGAGCCCGGTCAGCGGAGCCACCAGGACTCCCGCGGTCCCCGCGAGCGCGCCGCCCACCGTCCAGGTCAGGGCCGCCAGACGCTGCGGCGACCACCCGAGTGCCGCTGCGGCCCGCTCGTTCTCGGCCGCGGCGGTGATCGCCAGGCCGACCCTGGTGTATCGCGTCAGCCCCCAGAGCACGGCGGTCATCCCCACCGCGATGCCCAGCAGGATCAGCCGGTCCTGCTGCACCACGACCCCGCCCCAGTGGTAGGCGTCGTTCGGCAGGAAGGCGCGCACCCGAATGGATTTCGATCCGTAGTACTGCTGCACACCGGCCTGCAGAATGACCAGCAGGCCCAGCGTCGCGGCCAATCGGACGATCGGCGCGGCGCCCGCCAGCCACCGCAGGACCAGCACCTGGAACAGCAGCCCGATCAGCCCGGCCACCAGCACCGCGACCGCGAAGGCCGCGGGCAGGGACCAGTCATGTTCTCCCCGAAGAGTTTCCAGGCAAACATAGGCGGCCACCATGGCGATGGCACCCTGAGCGAAGTTGACCACCCCGGATCCGCGGTAGACCAACACCACGCCGTGCGCCAACAGTGCGTACGCCGAACCCGCGCCGAGGCCGAGGATGGCGAATTGCAGGAATTCAGTCATTCAACTCTCCGAGAACTCGGGAGCGGTCCCGGCGTCGCCGCCGGGACCGCCTCTGCCGTGTTACTGACCGCGCAGGTCGTACTGCTTGGGATCGGTGACCACGGCCTCACCGTCGAACTTCATCCGGTACATCATCGAGTTCGACACCCGCTGGAAGATCCCGAACGGCGACACTGCTCCCGGGGTCCAGTTCGGCACCAGGCCGAGCATGTCCAGGTCCTTGGCGCTCTCGAAACCCTGCGTCACGGTGTTGGCATTGACCGAGCCCAGTCCCTCGGCCACCTGGCTGAAGGCGCGGACCGAGAGCCAGGAGAACAGTTCCGTACCGGTGAGGTTCTCCCGCTCGAGGCCCTCCTCGCCGGAGTCCTTCATGTCCGCGAGGAACGGCTCGAGCCCGGGGAAGTCCTCGGTGCTCGACGACGGCGCCGGGACCGGGCTGGTGTACACCGCACTGGTGGCGAAGGCGCCCAGGTTCTGCAGGTCGGCCTGCGTGAACCCGGTGGCCGCGTTGCCGAAGCTCAGCTTGGAATCGAGCTGGTCGAACGACTCGGCGATCTGGTTCGACTCGTTGGCGGTCAGTGCCATGATCACGCCCTGCGCGTCGTTGCGTTCGGCGGCGACGACGAACTGGGTGTAGTCGGTGGCGCCCGCGCCGACCGCGACCTCGTTCACGATCTCGGCGCCCTTGGCCTGTACGGCCGGGCCGAGCAGCTGGATCAGCATCGCGGCGACCGGGACGTCGGGGCGCATCAAGGAGAGCTTCGTCTTGCCCTCGGCGACGAGGGTGTCCACCAGCCCGTACAGCGTCAGTAGTGACCCGGAGAACGGCGTGAACACGTTGGGCGCGGTGAAGTCGGCGATGTTCATCGGGTTGAGGCCGATCCGCGGGATCCCCGCGGCGGCGAGGATCTGCGACACCGATTCGGCGGAGGTGGGCGTGAAGTCCGCGAGGGTCGCGACCACTCCCTCGGACACCATCTTCTTGGCGCAGTCGACTTCCTTGTTCGGGTCACCCGTCGAGTCGCACTGGATCAGCTCGAGCGGGCGTCCGCCGACTCCCCCTCGCGAGTTGAGCGCGTCGATCGAGGCGGTCATGCCTGCCGCCTGGGTCGCGACGGACAGTCCGGCGGACTCGATCGGAACGATCTGTCCCACCTTGATCGGCTGGCCGGTCGCGGCGCCCTCCGTCGATTCCGCGCCGCTGTCGCCGCTACATCCGGCCGCGACGAGGCTGACTGCGGCGAGTGAAGCGAGTACCGGGGCAAGTCTCTTCAAGTTCACAGTGCGTCCTTCGAGATAGGCAGCGATTCCGCAGGAGCGTATGGGAATGCGCCGCAAAATTTCCGGTGAACGCAGATTCTCGATATACCGTGTAACGATTCCGTCCAGTCCTGTCTCACTCAGCGGTCACCGAATCAGGCACGTCACGGCCCGACGGCCCGACCGGCCAGTTCCACCAGTGCCCCGACGATCTCCGGGCCGCCGAACATCTCGGCATCGTTGTGCCCGACCCCGGGCAGCGCGACCCGCACTACGGGACCCCCTGCGACCTCGGCCACCCGCTCGCTGTGGTCGGGCGGGACGATGGTGTCGGCGGTGCCGTAGACGATCGTCGTCGGCACATCGATCCGCCCGACGGCCTCCGCGACCGGAAAGCTGTCCCACAAAAGCAGCCGGACCGGCAGGAAGGGATAGTGCCGCTGGCCGAGGGTGGCCAGGTCGATGAACGGCGAGCGCAGCATCATTCCGGCCGGGCGATGCTCGGTCGCGAGCTCGGCGACGACGCCCGTACCGAGGCTCTCACCGAAGTACAGCAACCGCTCCGGCGGCACCCCTCTGTGGTCGACGAGGTGAACGCGGGCCGCGCGAACGTCCCGGGCCAGTCCGTCCTCGCTGGGGTGCCCCGGATTGCCGCCGTACCCGCGGTAGTCGAAGAGCAACGTCGCGAACCCCGCCCCCGCGAAGGCACGGGCCAAGGGGGCGCGATCGGCCCTGTTCCCCGCATTCCCGCTCGCCACGAGGACCGTCACACCGCGATCCGCTCCGGTCGGCGGCACGTACCAGGCTCCGAGCTCGAGACCGTCGGAGGTGGTCAACCGGACATCCTGGGCGCCGTCGATCACCCGATCCGCCGACGCAGGCGCCGCGCCGTCCGGCAGGTAGATCAGCCGACGCTGAAACACCCACAGGGCGACCAGCAGCAGCGCGACGACCGCCACCGCGACGAGCACGGTCCGCGCGACCCACGCGCCAGAGGCCATGCCTCGAGTCTGCCCGCTCGAGCCCGGCCGCACACCCGCCGCTGGGGTCAGCGCTTGTGCTGGAGGTACCAGTCGATGAGCTCGGGGGCGTCGATCGCGCTCCGGTCGACGATCCGGTCCGCGTCGGCGCCCTGGAACATCCGTTTGATCGGCACCTCCAGCTTCTTGCCGGTGCGGGTGTGCGGGACACCCGGCGCCGCGATGATCTCGTCCGGGACGTGCCGGGGCGAGGCCTGCTCCCGGATCGTCGACTTGATCCGGTTCTCGAGCGCCTCGTCGAGCACGACGCCGTCCGCGAGCACGACGAACAGCGGCATCCAGTACCCGCCATCCGGCTGCTCGGCCCCGATGACGAGGGCCTCGGTGATCTCGGGCAGCCGTTCGACCGCCTGGTAGATGTCGGCGCTGCCCATCCGGATGCCGTTGCGGTTGAGTGTCGAGTCCGAGCGACCGTGCATCAGCACGCTGCCCCGCTCGGTGATGGTGATCCAGTCGCCGTGCCGCCATACTCCGGGAAAGTCATCGAAATAGGCATCGTGGTAACGCTTTCCGTCCGGGTCGTTCCAGAATCGAACCGGCATGGACGGCATCGGCTTGGTGATGACGAGTTCCCCCACGTCGCCGCGAACGGGCACGCCACCCTCGTCGTAGGCGTCGAGCGCGACCCCGAGGAACGGCGCGGACAGTTCACCCGGCCAGACCGGGACGGTGCGCGCGCCACCGATGAAGGCAGACACCACATCGGTGCCGCCGGTGATGGAAACCACTGGCGCACAGACATTCTCGGCCAACCACAACGACGATGACGCGGGCAGGGTCGACCCGGTGATCCCCACCGCGCGCAACGCGGTCAGGTCGTGATCCCGGCGGGGGACCACGCCCGCCTTCGCGCAGGCGAGCACGTAGCCCGGGCTGGTGCCGAGCACGGTGGCCCGATGCCGCGCGGCGAGCACCCACAGCGAATCGGTTTCCGGATATCCGGGGTTGCCGTCGAAGCAGACGATGGTGGCGCCGACCAGCAGGCCTGCCACCTGGAAGTTCCACATCATCCAGCTCGGGCTGGTGTACCAGAAGAAGGTGTCCGCGGACCCGATGTCCATTTGCAGGGCAATCGATTTGAGGTGCTCGAGGATCACGCCGCCGTGCCCGTGCACGATTCCCTTCGGCAGCCCGGTGGTGCCCGAGGAGAACACCACCCAGAGCGGATGGTCGAACTCGACGGCCACCGGCTCGAGTGGCGCCGCGCCCGCGGTCGCCTCGGCCCAACAGACGATGCCCTCGGTGTCGGCCGCCGGACGCTTTTCGGAAGAGCCGAGACGCTGTACAAGCACCGTCAACGTCAGGCTCGGCAGTCCGGCGCGCAGTTCCGCTATCGCCTCGCCGCGGTCGTGGTGCTTGCCACCGAAACGGTAACCGTCAGCGGTGATCAGCACCGACGGTTCGAGCTGGCCCAGTCGGTCCAGCGCAGCCGGAGCCGAGTAGTCCTGGCCGCAGGCCGCCCAGATCGCGCCGAGGCTCGCGGTCGCGAGGAACGCGACGACGGCCTCCGGAATGTTCGGCAGGTAGCCGACGACCCGGTCGCCCGGCCCCACCCCGTTCGCACGCAGGGTCGCGGCCAGCGTACCCGCCTGCCTGCGCAGTTCCTCCCAGGACATGGTCACGTCCTCGGACGCCGCCTCGCCGGAGTAGACGATGGCGGGCCGGTCGGACCGCTCGTTGCGCAGCACCTGGTCCACGTAGTTCAGCCGTACCCCCGGGAACCACACGGCGCCGGGCATCCGGTCCTCGGCCAGCACCTCGCCGACCGGCGTCGCCGACCGGACCCCGAAGTAGTCCCAGACCGACCGCCAGAAGTCGTCAAGGTGCTCGACCGACCATCGCCACAGCGAGTGATAGTCGGGCACCGACACCGAGTACTGCTTCTCCACCCACTCCGCGAAGTCGGTGATCCGGGCGCGGCGCACGTCGTCCTGTGTCGGTTCCCACTGCGGCTGTGGCGATCCCATGCGGTTCTTCCTCTCAGTCGGTCTGCTTGGGGACCCGGATGATCAGTGCGTCGCCCTGACCGCCGCCGCCGCACAGCGCGGCCGCGCCGACGCCGCCGCCGCGACGACCCAGCTCGAGCGCCAGGTGCAGCGCGATCCGCGCACCGGACATACCCAGCGGGTGCCCGACGGCGATCGCGCCGCCGTTCACGTTGACCTTGGCCGCGTCCAGTCCGAGTTCGCGGGTGGATGCGATGCCGACGGCCGCGAACGCCTCGTTGATCTCGATGAGGTCGAGGTCGGTGGGTGCGATGCCCTCCTTCGCGCAGGCCTTCGCGATCGCGCGCGCGGGCTGCGACTGCAGGGTGGAGTCCGGGCCTGCGACGACGCCGTGCGCGCCGATCTCCGCGATCCAGGTCAGGCCCAGCTCCTGCGCCTTGGCCTTGCTCATCACGACCACCGCGGCGGCGCCGTCGGAGATCGGCGAGGCCGACCCGGCGGTGATGGTGCCGTCCTTGCTGAAGGCCGGACGCAGCGCGCTCAGCGACTCGACGGTGGTGTCGGCGCGGATGCCCTCATCCTCGGCGAAGACGATCGGATCACCCTTGCGCTGCGGGATCTCCACCGGCACGACCTCGTCGTCGAACAGGCCGTTCTTCCAGGCACGCGCGGCGTTCTGGTGCGAGGCCGCCGCGAAGGCGTCCTGCTCCTCGCGGGTGATGTGGGCGGCTTCCTCCTGGTTGACCTGTTCGGTCAGCAGCCCCATCGCCTGGTCGGTGAAGATGTCGTGCAGGCCGTCGTACGCCATGTGGTCACGCATGCTCACATCGCCGTACTTGAAGCCCTCGCGGCTCTTCTCGAGCATGTGCGGCGCGCGGCTCATCGACTCCTGGCCGCCGGCGACCACGATGCCGAACTCGCCCGCGCGGATGAGCTGGTCGGCCAGCGCGATCGCGTCGACGCCCGAGAGGCACACCTTGTTGATGGAGAGGGCGGGCACGTCCATCGGGATGCCTGCGGCCACGGCCGCCTGGCGCGCGGGCATCTGACCGGCGCCCGCGGTGAGCACCTGGCCCATGATCACGTACTCGACCTTCTCGGGCGCGACGCCCGCCTTCTCCAGCGCGCCCCTGATGGCGATGCCACCGAGATCGGACCCGGAGAAGTCCTTGAGCGAACCGAGCAACCGACCCATCGGCGTGCGGGCTCCGGCGACAATGACCGTGGACTCAGACATCTGTTTCCTTTCCTTCCAGCGAGAGCTGGTTTTCAGTTCGGCGGACGATCGCCTCGGCGTGCCGGAGCACGGGTGCGTCCACCATCTTCCCCTCGAACGCGAAGACCCCGCGTTCCTCGGAGACAGCGGCGAGAACCCTTTGTGCCCAGTCGATCTCGTCGGCAGAGGGTGCGTAGGCGGCGCGGATCACCGCGACCTGACTCGGGTGGATGGCCACCTTGGCGTCGAAGCCGACGGCGACCGCGTCGAGCGACTCGACCCGCAGGCCGTCGTGGTCCTTGATGTCGAGATACACCGAGTCGAGGGCGAACCGGCCGTGGGCCTTCGCCGCGAGCAGCGAGGTCGATCGCACGTGCCGGGCCACGTCACGGTACGAGCCGTCGGGGTGGCGGCTCGAGTTGCCGCCGAGGGCGGCAACGAGGTCCTCCGCACCCCACATCACGCCGATCGCATTGGCGACCTGGGCGGACTCGGCCACGGTCAGTGCGCCGAGCGGCGACTCGATCAGGGCGATCACCTCGCGCGGGGCGAGCGAGCGCACCTGTTCCGCCGATTCACATTTGGGCAACATCACCCGCGGGTAGCGGGTCTGCAGCAACGCCTCGAGGTCGAGCCCCTGGTCCTCGGTGCCTGCCGCGTTGATCCGCACCACCGTGCGCTCGGGGTCGAGCGGGGTGTCGATCAGCGCGCGGCGGGCGGCCGCCTTGTCCGCGGGGGCGACCCCGTCCTCGAGGTCGAGGATGACGACGTCGGCGGCGGCAGCGGCCTTCGCGTAACGCTCCGGCCGGTCGGCCGGGCAGAACAGCCAGGCGGGTCCCGGCGGTGTCCAACTCATGGTCACTCCTCCGTCGTCTCCGGTCGCTTCCGCACGAGCGTCTTGCGCACCGCCGACGCCACCACGTCGCCGTGCTGGTTCCGCGCGGTGTGCGCGAGGGTGATGATGCCCTCGCCTGGCCTGCTCTTCGATTCCCGCTTGTCGGTGATCACCGTCTCGGCGTACATGGTGTCGCCGTGGAAAAGCGGCTTGGGGAAGGCGATCTCGGAGAACCCGAGGTTCGCCACGATCGTCCCCTGGGTGAGCTGGGCGACCGACAGCCCGACCAGGGTGGACAGGGTGAACATCGAGTTCACCAGCCGCTGGTTGAACGGCGGCAGCTGCTCGCTGAACGCGGCGTCCAGGTGCAGCGCCTGGGTGTTCATCGTCAGCGTGGTGAACAGGACGTTGTCCGCCTCGGTGATGGTGCGGCCGGGGCGGTGTTCGTAGACCACGTCCGTCTCGAACTCCTCGAACCACAGGCCACGCTGCACCACGCGCTTCGGCTTGCTCACAGCCCGGCCTCGCGCGCGATCAGCATCAGCTGCACCTCGGTGGTGCCCTCGCCGATCTCGAGGATCTTGCTGTCCCGGTAGTGCCGGGCCACGGGGTACTCATTCATGAAGCCGTAGCCGCCGAAGATCTGGGTGGCGTCGCGGGCGTTGTCCATCGCGGCCTCGCTGGCGATCAGCTTGGCGATGGAGGCCTGCTTCTTGAAGGGCTTGCCCGCCAACATGAGTGCGGCCGCGTCGTAGTAGGCGGTGCGGGCGACGTGCGCGCGCACCTCCATCCGGGCGATCTTGAAGGCGATGGCCTGGTTGGCGCCGATCGGCTTGCCGAACGCCTCGCGTTCCTTGGCGTACTTGACCGACTCGTCCACACAGCCCTGCGCCGCACCCACGCTCAGCGCCGCGATCGCGATCCGGCCCTCGTCGAGGATGCGCAGGAAATTCGCGTAGCCGCGGCCACGCTCGCCGAGCAGGTTCTCCTGCGGGACCCGAACGTCCTGGAAGGTCAGCGGGTGGGTGTCGGAGGCATTCCAGCCGACCTTATTGTACGCGGGCTCGGCGGTGAAACCCGGCGTGGAGGTCGGCACCAGGATGGTGGAGATCTCCTTTTTGCCGTTGTCCATCTCACCGGTGACGGCGGTGACGGTAACCAGCCGGGTGATGTCGGTGCCGGAGTTGGTGATGAACTGCTTGTTGCCGTTGATGATCCAGTCGCCGCCGTCCTGCTTGGCGGTGGTCTTGGTGCCGCCTGCATCGCTGCCCGCGCCCGGCTCGGTGAGTCCGAACGCGGCCAGCGCCTTGCCGCTCGTGAGCTGCGGCAGCCACTCCTGCTTCTGCTCCTCGTTGCCGAAGCGGTAGATCGGCATCGCGCCGAGCGAGACGCCCGCCTCCAGGGTGATCGCCACGGACTGGTCCACCTTGCCGAGCTCCTCGAGGGCGAGGCACAGCGCGAAATAGTCGCCGCCCATGCCGCCGTACTCCTCGGGGAACGGCAGACCGAACAGGCCCATGTCGGCCATGCCGTCGATCACCTGGTACGGGAAGGTGTGGTTTGCATCGTGCTCGGCGGCGACCGGCGCGACGACGGTCTGAGCGAAGTCTCGGACGGTCTTCGCGAGCTGCTGGTACTCGTCGGGCAGCGATCCGGTGGAGAGGTAGTCGGTCATGACGCGGCGTCCTTCGCGGTCTCGGTGGTGTCGTTCGGAATGATTCGGGCCAGGATCTGGTCGACCTTCACCTGGTTTCCCGCGGCGACGAGCAGCTCGACGGTGCCGTCGATGGGTGAGGTCAGCGAGTGCTCCATCTTCATCGCCTCGACCACCACCACCGCGGTGCCCGCGGAGACGGTCGCGCCGTGCTCCACGCCGACCGCGATGACCGCGCCCGGCATCGGGCTGGTGATCTCGGCCTCCCCCGCGTGCGCGTCACCGGTGCGGACACTGACCTCCCGGACCTCACGCAGGACCGCGGTCCCGTCGGCGCCCGAGAGCCAGATGTGTCCGTCGTGCGCGGCCACCAGGTAGCTCGACCGCAGCCCGTCCACCGCGACCGACAGCATCGACCCGTCCAATGATGCTGTCAACGTGCGGGTTTCGCCGTCCTCCATGGATACCGATGCACCGCCGGGCACGCCGGTGATCCGCACGTGGTCGGTGCGGGTCGGCGAGGCGAGCCGGATGCTGGTCGGCACGGGGGTTCCGACCCGCCAGCCCGTCGGCACCTCCCACGGGTCGGCTCCCGCGGCCTGCGGCCACTGCGTCAGCCACCGGTAGGCGCCCGCCGCGATGAACTGCTCATCCCCGGCGTCGGCCGCGACGTAGTCCCCGAGCCTGCGGTCGAGCAGTCCGGTGTCGAGGCGGCCTGCGACCACGTCGGGATCCGCGAGCAGGAACCGCGCGAAGTCGATGTTGGTGACCACGCCGAGCACCGCGGTGTCGGCGAGCGCCCGGTCGAGCTTGCGCAGCGCGCCCGCGCGGTCGGGGGCGTGCGCGATCACCTTCGACAGCATCGGGTCGTAGTCGCTGCCGACCTCGGTGCCCGCCCGCAGGCCCGAGTCGATCCGGATGCCGGGTCCGGCCGGTTCCACGACGTCGAGGACGAGTCCGCCCGTCGGCAGGAAGCCCCTGGCCGGGTCCTCGGCGTAGACGCGGGCCTCGATGGCGTGGCCCGTCATGGTGATCTCGTCCTGGCTGATGCCGAGCTTTTCGCCCGCGGCCACCCGGACCTGCCACTCGACCAGGTCCAGTCCGGTGACCATCTCGGTGACCGGGTGCTCGACCTGGAGTCGGGTGTTCATCTCCATGAAGAAGAATTCGTCGGGCCGATCGGCGGACACGATGAACTCCACCGTGCCCGCGCCCGCGTAGTCGACGCTGCGGGCGGTGTTGCGGGCCGCCTCACCGATCCGCGCCCGGGTCGCCTCGTCGAGCAGCGGCGATGGCGCCTCCTCGATGACCTTCTGGTGGCGACGCTGCAGGCTGCACTCGCGCTCACCGAGGTGCACGACGTTGCCGTGTGTATCGGCCAGGATCTGCACCTCGATGTGCCGGGGACGCAGCACGAACCGCTCCAGGAAGAGGGTGTCGTCGCCGAACGCGGAGGCGGCCTCGCGGCGCGCACTGGCCAGCGCGTCGGCGAGGGCCGCCCGCTCCTCCACCAGACGCATGCCCTTGCCGCCGCCGCCGGCGGACGGCTTCACGAGGACCGGGTAGCCGATGTCCTCAGCGGCGGCGATCAACTCGGCATCGGTCAGGCCCGGCCGGGCGATTCCAGGCACCACGGGGACGTCGAACTCGGCGACCGCGTTCTTGGCGGTGATCTTGTCGCCCATCACCTCGATGGCGCGGGCCGACGGTCCGAGAAAGGCGATGCCCGCCTCCTCGAGAGCGGCCGCGAAGGACGCGTTCTCGGAGAGGAATCCGTAGCCCGGGTGCACGGCCTGGGCGCCGGTCCGCTTCGCGGCGTCGACCACCTTCGCGATGTCGAGGTAGCTCTCCCTGGCCGCGGCGGGACCGAGGAGGACGGCGGTGTCGGCCTCCGTGACGTGCCGCGCGCCAGCATCTGCCTCGCTGTACACCGCCACCGAGCGGATGCCCATGGCCCGTAGGGTGCGGATGACGCGGACCGCGATCTCGCCGCGGTTGGCGACCAGAACTGTAGAAAATTCAGTCATTTCACTCACATCCGACTCGATCACATTCGAAAAATGCCGTAGGAGACCGGCTCGAGGGGCGCCTGAGCGCACACCGAAAGTGCCAGTCCTAGAACAGTTCTGGTGTCCGCGGGATCGATGATTCCATCGTCCCACAGTCGGGCGGTCGAATAGTAGGGATTGCCCTGCGCCTCGTACTGGTCACGGATCGGCGCCTTGAAGGACTCCTCGTCCTCCGCCGACCAGGGCTTGCCCGAGGCGTCCAGCTGATCGCTGCGGACGGTGGCCAGCACCGAGGCCGCCTGCTCGCCGCCCATGACGGAGATCCGCGCGTTCGGCCACATCCAGAGGAACCGGGGCGAGTACGCGCGCCCGCACATCGAGTAGTTGCCTGCGCCGTAGGAGCCGCCGATGACGACGGTGAGCTTGGGGACGCGCGCGCAGGCCACCGCGGTCACCATCTTGGCGCCGTGCTTGGCGATGCCGCCCGCCTCGTAGTCGCGGCCGACCATGAACCCGGCGATGTTCTGCAGGAACAGCAGCGGCACGCTGCGCTTGTCGCACAGCTCGATGAAGTGAGCCCCCTTCATGGCGGACTCGGCGAAGAGCACGCCGTTGTTGGCGACGATGCCGACCGGGTGCCCGTGGATGCGGGCGAAGCCGGTGACCAGGGTCTTGCCGTACTCGGCCTTGAACTCTTGGAAGTGTGAATTGTCGGCACCGCCGACGCCTCCCCCGTCCACGATCCGGTTGATCACCTCGTGCACGTCGTACGGGGTGCGCGGGTCCGTCGGGACGACGTCGTAGAGCTCGGCCTGCGGCGCGGTTGGCTCGACCGCCGGGATCACGTCCCAGGGCCGGTCAGTGCGCGGGCCGAAGGTCGCGACAATGCGGCGCACGATGCGCAGCGCGTCCTGATCGTCCTCGGCCAGGTGGTCGGTGACGCCGGAGACCTTCGAGTGCAGGTCACCGCCGCCGAGGTCCTCGGCGGAGACGACCTCACCGGTCGCGGCCTTCACCAGCGGGGGGCCGCCGAGGAAGATGGTGCCCTGGTTGCGCACGATGACGGCCTCGTCGCTCATCGCCGGGACGTAGGCGCCGCCCGCGGTGCAGGACCCCATCACCGCCGCGATCTGCGGGATGCCCTTCGCGCTGAGGTTCGCCTGGTTGAAGAAGATGCGTCCGAAGTGCTCACGGTCGGGGAAGACCTCGTCCTGCCGGGGCAGGAAAGCGCCGCCGGAGTCGACCAGGTAGAGGCACGGCAGGTTGTTCTGCAGCGCGATCTCCTGAGCGCGCAGGTGCTTCTTGACGCTCATCGGGTAGTAGGTGCCGCCCTTGACGGTGGCGTCGTTGGCGACGATCACGCATTCGCGGCCGGAGACCCGGCCGATGCCGGCGATCACCCCAGCGCCCGGGCACTCGTCCTCGTACATGCCGTTTGCCGCCAACGGGGAGAACTCGAGGAAGGGGCTGCCCGGATCCAGCAGGGTGTCCACCCGCTCGCGCGGTAGCAGTTTTCCCCTGCTCACGTGGCGTTGTCGCGACTGCTCACTGCCGCCGAGCGCCGCGGTCGCGAGCCGCTCGCGCAGCTCGGTCACCAGGCGCACGTGCTCGGCCCGGTTGCGCTCCCCGTCGATGGTCATGTCGTCGCCCTGTCTGCTCGGATCGGCTCACGATCAGTTAATTGCCAGTAACCGAATCTAAGATAACTATGATTAACTGAGTTGTCTAGATCCATTGAAAGAAGGGAGGTGTCGACGTGACATCTGAGGACTCGGCACTGACCAACCGCGGCCGCGCCAAGGCCGACCGCCGCAGGCAACTCCTGCGGGCGGCCGCCCGACTGATCGCCGAACGCGGCTTTGCCGGGGTTCGGCTGGAGGACCTCGGATCCGCGGTCGGGATCAGCGGTCCCGCCGTCTACCGGCACTTCCCCAACAAGGAAGCGCTTCTGGTGGAGCTGCTGGTGGACATCAGCCGCCGCCTGCTCGAGGGCGGCATCGCCGTCGCCGATTCGGCGTCGACGCCGGACGAGGCGCTCGCAGGCCTGATCGAGTTCCATCTCGATTTCGCGCTCGGCGAGCCCGACCTCATTCGCGTTCAGGACCGCGACCTCGAGTCACTGCCGACGACCGAGCGCCGACAGGTCCGGCAGTTCCAGCGCCGGTACGTCGAGGTGTGGGTCGAGGTGCTCCGCAAGGTCGACCCCGACCTCGCCGAGGCGGACGCCCGGATCAAGGCGCACGCCACCTTCGGGCTGATCAACTCGACCCCACACAGCGTCAACCCGTCCGCGCCCGCCCACACGCGGGCGGTCCTGCGCGCGATGACTTCGGCTGCGCTGGCGCCAGGGGTCTGAGACCGGCGAGCACCCGGAATGCCCCGCGCGATGTGGGACAATTCGGACGACATGTCGCCTGCGAACACCGTCGCGTGCGGCACGGGCCCTGGAGTTCCCCATGAGGCTGAACCGCGAAGAGATCTGGGCGTATGTGCACAGCGAACGTCGCGCCCTCGCCGCCGTGCTCGCCACGCTGTCCGACGAACAGTGGGCGACGGACTCGCTCTGTGCGGGATGGACCGTCAAGGATGTCGCGGGCCACGTGATCGCCCACCCGCAGACCGGCCTTCGCGATCTTCCTCGTGTGCTCCCCCTGGTGATCCGCGCGCACGGCAGCTACAGCAAGACCATCTACGCGCAGGGAAAGCTGGTCTCCGACCGGCCAACCGACGAGATCGTCGCGGACTTCGCCCGGATGGACGGATCGCGCGGCCACCCGCCCGGCACCCCCGTCAGGTTCGCGCTGATCGAGATCCTGCTGCACACGCAGGACATCGTGATTCCCCTCGGGATGGCCCACACCATGCCGCCGATCGCGGCCGCGTGCGCGGCCGACCTGGTGCGACCGCTCGCATCCTCGATGGGTGTGCGGCACAAGGTCTCCGGCGTCCGCATGATCGCCACCGACGTCGACTGGTCGGCGGGCAAGGGCCCGCCCGTTCAGGGTCCGATGCAGCAGTTGCTCCTCGCCATGTCGGGTAGGCCGGCCGACGTGGCCCAGCTTTCCGGCGAGGGTGCGGCGGCGCTGCAGCAGGATTGACCGGTCCCGGCGATAGGGTCCAGGGCATGCCCGAGAGCCCCCTCGCATGACCGTCGCGAAGTCCATCGCCCTGTTCGTCGTCGCCGCGCTCCTCGAGATCGGCGGCGCCTGGCTGGTCTGGCAGGGTGTTCGGGAACACCGCGGCTGGCTGTGGGTCGGGCTCGGCGTGATCGCGCTCGGCGCCTACGGGTTCGTCGCCACCATGCAACCCGACGCCAACTTCGGCCGGATCCTGGCCGCGTACGGCGGCGTCTTCGTCGCGGGCTCACTGGTCTGGGGCATGGCCATGGACGGCTTCCGCCCCGATCGCTGGGATGTGGGCGGCGCGTTGATCTGCCTAGCCGGGGTGGCGGTCATCATGTACGCCCCGCGCTGAGTCTCAGGTGCGCGCAGGCAACCGCGCCATCGCCGCCGCGAGGAACAGCGCGACGGCCACCCCGATCCACAACCCCTGTAGACCAATCCACCTGTGCACCGCCGCGCCGGCAACCACTCCGAGCACCAATCCGAGCCACAGCAGGGCGAAGCGCACCCAGGCCCAGCGCGGACCACCGACGAGCGCCGCGGCGATCCGTTGGCCCAGCTTCACCAGCGTGCCGGTCATGTAGGTGAGGCTGACCGACGACGCGTCGCTCCGCTCGAAGACGGTGTTCTCCGCGCCCATCGCGAGCACCAATGCGGAGATCACCACCTGCGTCGGGGCGTCGAACGCGGCGCCGATCGCGGCCGCCGCCACCGAGATCGCGACGAAGACCAGCACGGCCGACCCGTGGCGAGTCCGATGCCCGATCAGCGAGCCGAGCAGCACCCCGCCGACGAACAGCCCGATGATCGTGGCGCCGATCGCGGCCTGTTCGAAGGCGCCGTCGACCGCGAACACGGCCATCTGCGTCGAGTTGCCGCTCATGAAGGAGACGAAGAAGCCGCCGAGCGTGATGAAACCCATGGCATCGATGAAGCCGGCCAAGGCGGCGAGCAGCAGCGCGATCGCGAACGTCCTGCGTCCCAGGCTGACGACCACGGCAACTCCGTTCGGGATCGACGTCCTACCCACCACGTAGTTTGCCCCAGCCGCCAGACCCTTGGGGCCGGACGGCTGGGGCATTCGACCCGGGCTCGATCGTTGCTCAGAAGCCCGGGAAACCGATACCGCCGAGCGGGGTGATGCCGCCACCGATGGGCAACTGGGCGACGACGCCCGAGTCATCGATCCTCGGCGGGGTCAGGTCCAATGGCGGTGCCGCCTCCTCGACGGCTGCGGCCTGAGCGGCGGCTGCGGCGTCCGCAGCGGCCTGCTCGTTCGCCGCCGACTGAGCAGCGGCAGCAGCGTCCGCAGCGGCCCGCTCGTTCGCCGCCGACTGAGCAGCGGCAGCAGCGTCCGCAGCGGCCCGCTCGTTCGCCGCCGACTGAGCAGCGGCAGCAGCGTCCGCAGCGGCC
>NZ_JBHZBV010000003.1:265282-493535 GCF_042754885.1 Rhodococcus sp. NPDC059179
CCGCTCGTTCGCCGCAGCCTCAGCAGCGGCTGCAGCGGCCTGCTCGTTCGCACCGTTGGCCGCGCCAGCGCCCTTGTCCTTGCCCTCGTCCGCAGGCTTGTCCTTGTCCTTGCCCTCGTCCGCAGGCCTGCGCTCCTCCTTGCCCTTGCCCTCGTCCGCAGACTTGCGCTCGTCCTTGCCCTTGCCGTCGTCCGCAGGCTTGTCCTTGTCCTTGCCCTCGTCCGCAGGCTTGTCCTTGTCCTTGTCCTTGCCCTCGTCCGCAGGCTTGCGCTCGTCCTTGCCCTTGCCGTCGTCCGCAGGCTTTTCCTTGTCCACAGGTTTGGCCGGTTCCGGATCGCGCTTCGGAGCCGTCTTGGCCTGTTCCTCCACTGGCTTCGCGGCAGGCTTCTCCGCCGGCTTCGCGACAGGCTTCTCCACCGGCTTCGCGACAGGCTTCTCCACCGGCTTCGCGACAGGCTTCTCCACCGGCTTCGCGACAGGCTTCTCCACTGGCTTCGCGGCAGGCTTCTCCACTGGCTTCGCGGCAGGATTCGCCGGTGCCGGCTCACGCTTTTCCGCCGGACGATCGCGATTCTGATCATCGTCGGTTTCAATCGGCACGACCGTCCGACCCTCGGCCTCGCACGCTCGACCCTTGGGCGTGTCCCAGCACTTCCCCTTGCCATCGGCTGAGGCGTCGTCGAAATCGCAATCCCCCACGGCCTCATAGCAATTCCGATATCCGGAGGCAACGGGCTCGGGATCGTCGGACTTGAGCTGCGCAAGGATCCCCCCGAGGGCGATCGCCACGGCCAGGGCGACGGCCATCGCCAGTTTTCCGGCGAGGTTCTTCCAGCGGTCAGCAGGAGTGGGCGGTGTGATGATGACCGGCGGCTGCGGAAACAGTGAATTCACCTTGTCCCGCAGCCGCCGCGTGATCTCCATCCGTGTCTCGTACTCCCTGGAACGACGCTGCCACTCCTTATAGAGACGCTCGTCCTCCGCCCAGAGCCGCTCGGATTCCTCCCGATGCTCTTCGAGGGAGTCGCCATTCGTACGCCAGGAGGATTCGTGGTCGATGCGCCGTTGCCGGGCCTCGCGCCAGGCGGCGTGCGCCTCGCGCTCTTGCTCGTGCGCCAGGGCTTCTTTCCGCTCGGCTTCCGCGAGCTCACGCTTGGCATCCGCATACTTCTGTTCCCGAGACTTCATTTCGACGGCTCTCATATCGGTGTGGGCACGGTGTCCGCAACGTGCGGAGGCCTCGCGCTGGATGCCGTCAAGCCTGACGTGAAATGGAGTGCGAAATCGTCCTCACCAGGGGTGGTCGAGTAGCCACGCAGGGTGGGCACTGGCCCCCACGATGTGTGAGGGCCAGTGCCCGGGTCACCGAAAATGCCAGCCGGTCACTGGTGCAGGATCACCCCGCGGATGTTCTTCCCGTTCCGCAGGTCCTCGTAACCCTGGTTGACGTCCTCGAGGCGGTACTGCGTGGTGACTAGTTCATCGAGCTTGAGCTGACCCGCGTCGTAGAGCCTGAGCAACTTGACGATGTCGTACTGCGGATTCATCGACCCGAACAGCGTGCCCTTGATGGTCTTCTGGTTCAGCGTCAGATCGCACCCGGACACGTGCACCGTGAGCTTCGCCGGGTCGGCCAGCCCGGTGATCACGACGGTGCCGCCCTTGCCGATCACCGCAGTCGCCGCCGAGACGACCTCCTCGTCCACGGTGCCGACCAGGATCAGCGCCGCGTCGGCTCCCTGACCCCAGGTCAGTTCGCTGACCTTCTCCGCGGCGCTCGCCGCGTCCGCGAACGCATGGGTGGCGCCGAACTTCAGTGCGGTCTCACGCTTGAGCGCAACGGGATCGACCACGACCACGTACTTGCAGCCTGCGCTGACCGCGCCCTGGACGGCGTTGATGCCCAGGCCGCCGATGCCGTAGATGACGGCGGTGTCACCCGCGCGCAGGTTGCCCGCGTTGACCGCGGTTCCCCACCCGGAGGGAACCCCGCAGCCGACCAGCACCGCGGTCTCGAGCGGCAGCCAGTCGTCCACCTTGACCACCGAGTGCTGCGAGATGGTCGCCCGCTCCGAGAAGGTGCCGAGCATGCACATCGCACCGAAATCGGTTCCCTTGGAATGAAACCGGAAGCTGCCGTCCGGCATCGACCCCTCCAGGATGGTCGCGCCCATGTCGCAGAGGTTCTGCCTGCCGGTCGAGCAGTAACGGCAGGTGCCACAGTTCGGGATGAAACTACAGACCACATGGTCGCCTGGCTGGACCTTCGTGACTCCCGGCCCGACCTCCTCGATGATGCCGGACCCTTCGTGCCCGCCGACGATCGGATAGCGCGGCGGCAGGTCACCGTCGGTCAGATGCAGATCCGAGTGGCACAGGCCGGCGGCGGTGTACTTGATCAGCACCTCGCCGGGGCCGGGGCCGTCCAGATCGAGTTCCATCACCTCGAACGGCTTTCCGGGCTCCAGCAGTACGGCTGCGGTTGTCTTCATGTTTCTCTCCTCGAAAATCGTTGTCAGAGCGCGATGTTGACGGACTTGGTGATGGTGTAGGCGTCGAGGCCGGCCGCGCCCAACTCGCGACCCCAGCCCGACTGCTTGTAGCCGCCGAAGGGCATCGCGGTGTCGAAGCCGTTGTACTGGTTGATCCACACGGAGCCGGCCTTGATCTGCCGCGCGGTGCGGTGCGCCTTGGAGATGTCCTTGGTCCAGATACCCGCGGCGAGGCCGTAGATCGAGTCGTTCGCGGCCGCGGCGACGCCGGCGTCGGCGTTGAACGGCAGCGCCGCGACCACCGGCCCGAAGATCTCCTCCCGGACGATGCTGAACTCCGGCTTGACGTCCACGAAGACCGTCGGCTCGACGAAGTAGCCGCTCTCGCCCCAGCGCTTTCCACCGGTGAGCGCGCGGGCGCCGTCCGCGAGTCCCGCAGCGAGGTAGCCGGTCACCTTGTCGAACTGCTCCTGCGAGACCAGCGGACCGAGCTGGGTGGCGGGATCCAACCCGGGGCCGATCTTCACCTGGCTTGCCGCGTCGGCGACGGCCTGGGTGAACTCGTCAAAGATCTTGTCCTCCACGAACAGCCGGGTGCCTGCGACGCAGCACTGACCGTGGTTGAACAGCCACGCATTGAGCGAGCCCTCCACCGCCGCATCGAAGTCCGCGTCGGCGAAGACGATGTTCGGGCTCTTGCCCCCGAGCTCGAGCGAGACCTTCTTCAGGTTGCCCTTCGCGGCGTCGACGATCTTCTTGCCAACCTCGGTGGACCCGGTGAACGCGATCTTGTCGACGTCGTCGTGCGCGGACAGGGCCGCGCCCGCGTCGCCGAAGCCGCTGATGATGTTCACGACACCGGGCGGGAAGCCGGCCTCCTGGAACACCTCACCGAGCAGCAGTGCCGTCAGCGGCGTCTGCTCGGCGGGCTTGAGGATGACGGTGTTGCCCGCGGCCAGCGCGGGGGCCAGCTTCCACGAGGCCATCAGCAGCGGGAAGTTCCACGGCACGATCAGCCCGCACACGCCAACCGGCTCGCGCAGGGTGTAGGCGTGGAACTGAGCGCCTGGCGCGAAGGGCATCGACACGTTGACCGTGCTGCCCTCGATCTTGGTTGCCCAACCGGCGTAGTAGCGGAAAACGTCCGCGGCCCACGCCACGTCGACCGCCGAGGCGATCCCAGCGGACTTGCCGTTGTCGAGGGCCTCGAGCTGCCCGAACTCCTCGGCCCGCTCGCTGAGGATGTCCCCGACCCGCCAGAGCAGCCGCTCACGCTCGTTCGGCTTCATGCCCGGCCACGGCCCGTCGTCGAACGCCGCCCGCGCCGCGCGAACCGCCCGGTCCACATCCTCCGCCTGACCGTGCGCGACCTCGGTCAGCGCGTTCCCCGTCGCGGGGTCGTAGGTCGGGAAGGTGCGACCCGAGGCTGCCGGGGTCCATTCCCCACCGATCAGCAGCTTCTTCGGACCACCTGTCAAGAATCCCTGAACCTCGGACTTGAGCGGGAAATCGGCGATCGCCGTCATCGGATCCTCCTGCGAGAGTATTGGTATGTGATGCACGCCATACTCCGCCGGTTCCGGCACGGCTAACTGTGCGACTTCCGGACAGCGGTCAGAGCGTGATGTCCAGCGCTCGGATCCGCGAATACAGTGTGCTGCGGCTGATTCCGAGCTTCGCGGCGGCGTGCACCTTGTTGCCGCCGCATTCCTGAAGTGCCTCGACGATCGCCTGCCGCTCCGCGCGCTCGCGGCCGGCGAGGCGCGAGATTCGCGAGCTGGTCCGGTAGGCGTCGGGCAGATCGGCAAGCCCGAGCCTGGTGCTCGAGCGCTCCCGCGCGGCGCGGGCCAGCACCACCCGCAGCTCGGTGAGATTGCCCGGCCACTCCCCCGCCACCAGCGCCTCGAGCGCGCTCGAGGTCAGGCTCAGCCCCGGCTCGATCCCGTCGAGCATCGACTGGGCGATCTCGGGCAGTTCTCCGAGCCGCTGACGCAGCGGCGGCACCGTGACGCGTTCGGGGCAGCGCGCGATCATCGCGGCGATGGGCGCGGGCAGTTCCTCGAACGGGCTGCTGGTCAGCACTATTCGAGGCCCGGAGTCGGCGACCAGAAGGTCGGTGACGAGCGGTAGCGCCGTTCCCGGCAGCAGCTGAGCGTGTTCGATAACCAGCGAGCCGCCCGACGACGCGGCCTTCTCGAGCAGCGCCGACAACCACCGTTCGAGCCCGACGACCGGTATCCGGGCGGCATCCATCCAGTGCACGGGCTCGGCGCCTGCGAGATCGCGAACGGCGGTGGTCCGGCCGGAACCGGGTTCGCCGACGATCGCGACGGAGTCGGTGTTGCCGCGTACCCGTCGCAGCTCGGCGCGCGCCCGGTCCGCGCCGGTGCCGAATCCGGCGGCGCGCCGCCGGATCGGCACATTCGTCCGGTGCACCTGCTCGACCAGAAACAGCGTGCCGCCGTTGGTTCCGGCGATCCGGTCGGCCTGCACCGTCGCCAGGTGCCCAGACGCCAACTCCAGGCTCACCGTGCGCGACTGGTCCGGCAGCAGGTCCGCGGCGAGCCCGCGCAGCGCGGCGTGATCGGCCACGTCGAGGAGATCGAGCGCGGTCCGGTTGCTGAGCAGGATGTCCTCGCCGATCGCGGCCACGGCCACATGGCGCTGCGGGGAGACCCGCTGGAAGGCGTCGACGAGCCGTTGCTCGGACGCCCTCGAACCCTCGAGCAGTCGCCGCTCGATGTCTGCCGCGGCGCGCTGCAGGAATGGCGCGAACAGGAAGTTCGCTTGCGGGGCAAGACAGGTCATGTCGAGGATCCCCTCCACCCGATGCGTCACCGGATGGAGAATCGGATGTCCGTAACAGCTCAACCCCTTGAAGCGCTCCAGATAGTGTTCCTCGCCGTTGATGACGATTCCGCGCCGCACCTCGACCGGGGTACCGATCGCGTTGGTGCCCGCGGTGTCCTCGCCGAATCGTGAGCCGATCACCGCCCCGAGCTTCTCCATGTGCCGCTCGACCTGAACGTTGTCGAACACCCGCGCCACGATGCGGCAGTCGCGGTCGGCCAGCAGGAGGCACAACCCGGTGCCCGCGATCTGGATGGCGACCTCGTCGAGGATCGGGCGCGCCGCCCGCAGCAGCCGGCTGCTCAGGTCCAGGTCCGTCGCCGGATCGGCGTCGAATCCGTCGCCAGGGCCGACGCCGCTCAACGCGGATCGCTTCCAGGACAGCGCGATCTCGGGCCGAACCGCCTGCCGGCCACTCTCCCCGCGGGGGGTCATCGGCCGGCCCGCCTATCCCTGCCCGATCAGTTCGAGCGACTGCTCGCGCATCTCGATCTTGCGCACCTTGCCCGTCACCGTCATCGGGAACTCGTCCACCACGTGCACATACCGCGGGATCTTGTAGTGCGCCAGCTTTCCCGTGCAGAAGGCCCGCACCGAATCGGCATCGAGCT
Source organism: Rhodococcus sp. NPDC059179 (assembly GCF_042754885.1). Classification (NCBI taxonomy): domain Bacteria; kingdom Bacillati; phylum Actinomycetota; class Actinomycetes; order Mycobacteriales; family Nocardiaceae; genus Rhodococcus; species Rhodococcus sp. NPDC059179. The sequence continues at coordinate 271,236 of NZ_JBHZBV010000003.1, forward strand.
GCGGCGCGCCCTCACGCATCCGGATCCACACCATCAGCTCCTCACCGTATTTCGCGTCCGGCACGCCGATCACCTGCGCGTCCAGGACATCCGGGTGGGTGAAGAGGAACTCCTCGATCTCGCGGGGATAGATGTTCTCGCCGCCGCGGATCACCATGTCCTTGATCCGGCCCGTGATCGCGACGTACCCGTCGGCGTCCATCACGCCGATGTCGCCGGTGTGCATCCACCGCGCCGTGTCGATCGCCTCGGCGGTCTTCTCCGGGTTCTCCCAGTAGCCGAGCATCACCGAGTACCCGCGGGTGCACAGTTCGCCCGCCTCCCCGCGGGGCAGCGTCAGTCCCGTCCCCGGGTCGACGATCTTCACCTCCAGGTGCGGACCCACCCGTCCGACGGTGGACACCCGCTGGTCGATCGTGTCGTCGGAGCGGGTCTGCAGGGACACCGGCGACGTCTCGGTCATGCCGTAGCAGATGGACACCTCCGTCATCCCCATCTGCTCGATCACCTGCTTCATCACCTCGACCGGGCAGGGCGAGCCTGCCATGATGCCGGTGCGCAGGCTGGACAGGTCGTAGCTGGCGAAGTCCGGGTCGGCGAGCTCGGCGATGAACATCGTCGGCACCCCGTACAGCGAGGTGCACCGTTCCGCCTGCACGGCCTCGAGGGTGGCCTTCGGATCGAACGCGGGACCCGGGATCACCATGGCGGCACCGTGACTGGTGCACGCGAGGTTGCCCATCACCATGCCGAAGCAGTGATAGAACGGCACCGGGATGCACACCCGGTCCGCCTCGGTGTAGTGGCACAGCTCGCCGACGAAGTAGCCGTTGTTGAGGATGTTGTGGTGGCTGAGCGTCGCACCCTTCGGGAATCCCGTTGTGCCCGAGGTGTACTGGATGTTGATCGGGTCGTCCGCGGAGAGCGCGGACTGGGCCTTGGCCACCGACGTCGGGTCGGCCGACTGGGCGGCGATTCCGTCGGCGACCAGCGCCTGCCAGTCCGCACTGCCGAGCAGGACCACCGTCTCCAGGTCGCCGCACTGCGGGCGGACCGTCTCGATCATCGCCGCGTAGTCGGAGCTCTTGAAACTGGGCGCGGCGACCAGCAGCTTGATACCCGCCTGATCGAGCACGTACTGCAGTTCGTGTGAGCGGTAGGCGGGGTTGATGTTCACCAGGATCGCGCCGATCTTCGCGGTCGCGAACTGGATCAGCGTCCACTCCGGGCAGTTCGGCGCCCAGATGCCCACCCGGTCGCCCAGTCCGATCCCGCGCTGCAGCAGGCCCGCGGCGATGCCGTTCACGTCGACGGCCAGCTCGGCGTAGGTCCACCGTCTGCCCGAAGGCCGGTCCACGAGGGCGTCGCGGCCGCCGTGGGCCGCGACCGTCCGGTCGAAGTTGTCGCCGATGGTGTCGCCCAACATCGGCGCATCCCAGACGCCCGACGCGTAGCTGGGCAGGGCGGTGCTCATGTGTTCCTCTCCCGGGCGCCGGTGAGCGCCCCGGGGAGGACCCGCCGTGGCGAGCCCTCCCATGGTCGAACTTACTCGTGCGGGTGTGACCTACGACATAATCCGTCGTGCGGGGCGGCCGTAACTGTCCAAGGTCCGGACACCCCGCCAACGGGGACCTTCACCTAGAGCGCGTGGTCCTTGGTCTCGACCAGGGCCTTGGTGCAGAAGAAGCTCAGCACCGAGAGTCCGGCCAGCATGATGCCGATCGCGAAGCTGCCGTACGAGGACGCCAGCGGCGCGGCGATCAGCGGCGGGATCGCACCACCGAGGACACCGGCGAGGTTGTAGCCCAGGCCCGCACCGGTGTAGCGGTACCGGGTCTGGAACATCTCCGGCAGCAGCGCGCCACAGGGGCCGTAGGCGATACCGAAGATGGCGAGCGTGCCGAACATGCCGATCACGAACGCGGTCGGCGATCCGGTGTCGAGGATCGGGAACAGCGCCAGCGCCCAGACCAGCGCGGCGACGCAGGACGCCATGATGACCTTGCGGCGGCCGATCCGGTCGGAGTAGAGCGCGGAGACGATGATCGCGATGCCGAAGACGACGGCGGACGCGATACCGACCATCAGCACGAACGGCCGGCTGAAGCCGAGCGTCTTGGTCCCGTAGCTGGTGAGGAAGGCGGTGCCCAGGTAGAAGAAGGCGAACAGCGTGGCCAGGGCGCCCGCGGAGAGCAGGATCTCCTTGCGCTGGTAGCGCCAGGCGTCGAGGAACGGCAGGGTGCGGGGCTCGGCGTCCGGCCCGTCGAGTGCGCGCTGCGCCTGGTTGGCGCGGAACACCGGGGTCTCTTCGATGGCGAGGCGCATGTACAGGCCGATGCCGACCAGGACGATGGAGAACAGGAACGGAACGCGCCAGCCCCAGTTGAGGAAGGTTTCGTTCGAGTCGCCGAGCACGGAGCCGGTGATCAGGAAGGTGCTGCTGGAGAGAATGAAGGCGATGGCCGGGCCCAGCTGCGGGAACATCGCGTACAGGCCGCGTTTGCCCGGTGGCGCGTACTCGGCCGTCAACAACGTCGCGCCCGCCCATTCGCCGCCGACCGCGAAGCCCTGCCCGAAGCGGAGCAACACGAGGATGATCGGGGCCGCGACGCCGATCGTGGAGGCGCTCGGCAGCAGGCCGATGAGCAGCGTCGAGATGCCCATCAGGAGCAGTGTGGAGATCAGGGTCTTCTTGCGGCCGATCCGGTCACCGTAGTGACCGAAGAGCATCGCGCCGACCGGCCGCGCGATGAACGCGACCGCAAAGGTCGCGAACGAGGCGACGGTCCCGGCTGTCGATCCCAACGCCGGGAAGAACACCTTCGGGAACACCAGCGCGGCGGCTGTCCCGTAGATGAAGAAGTCGTAGAACTCGATGGTGGTGCCGATGCAACTCGCAATGGCCACCCGGCGCACGCTGGTGCCCGGCGGCGCGGCGGTCACCTTTCCTTCTACTGGCGACACTGTCGTCATGTGTTCCTCTTCTCGAGCCAAGGGTGACGCCCGGTCGGGCACCACTGACTGCGGGAAAAGGTAGTGACGTGGCTCACGTGACAACCACCCCCGAAAGGGGGGTGGGGTGACCTGGCTCACCCCACCCGGCCTCAGTCCTTCGGGATTGCGATCGCGAGCACCACGCCGAGCAGCGCCGCGATACGGACGGACGTGGACAAGTCGGTCACCCCTTAGATCATCGAGCGGTGGACGCCCTGCGGCTCGCCGCCGAGCTGCGTCAGCGCCGAGGCGTGGAAGATCGAACCCGGCACGTGGATCGCGTGGGACAGTCCGACGTGCGCGTCCCGCCAGAACCGCTGCATCGGGGTCTTCAAGTGCATGGCGCCGCCACCGGAGCGGGCGAAGATCTCGTCCACCGCCCGCACCGCCCGCCAGGCCGCCGCGGTCTGGGTGCGCCGGCCGATGGCCCGCTCCTCGAACGAAACCTCTTCGCCGCGTTCGGTCTTGTCCCAGAACCGGTCCACGGTCTCCAGCAGACCGGTGCGCGAAGCCGCGATCTCCGCGGCCGCCTCACCGATCGCATACAAGACGTAGGGGTCTTCCTTGATCGGGATGCCAGTGACCGCGACCCGCTCCTTCTGGGCGGCGATATGGCAGGCCAGCGCACCCTCCGCCATGCCGATCAGGGAGGAGGTGATGCCGAGCGGGAAGATGCACGAGAACGGGAACTTGTACAGCGTTTCCGTGCGCCCGGCGTGCTGCCACGCGTTACCGCCGAGCACGATGTCCGCGTCGATGGTGCGGTAGGTCGGGATGAACGCGCCAGAGATGATCAGGTCCTTCGACCCCGTGCCGCGCAGCCCGACGACATTCCACGATTCCGGATCGATCTCGTAGTCCGACCGCGGTAGCAGCACGTGCAGGACCTGCGGCGGGGTGAGCGCGTTGCCCTCCCTGTCCCCCAGCGCGGCGCCGATCATGATCCAGCCGCAGTGGTCGGTGCCCGAGGAAAACGACCAGCGACCGTTGAGGATGTAGCCGCCATCCACCGGCGTCGCCACGCCCATCGGCGCGTAGGGCGACGCCATCCACATGTCGTTGTCCTCGCCCCAGATCTCGTCCTGGGCCTTCTTGTCGAAGAACGCCAGTTCCCACGGGTGCACGCCGACGATGCCTGCGACCCAGCCGGCGGCGCCGTCCAACGCGCCGATGGCCATGGTCGTCTCGGCGAACTCCCTGGGGTGCGCCTCGAGCCCGCCGTACTCCTTGGGCTGCAGCATCCGGATCACGCCCGACTCGCGCAGAGTCTTGGCCGTGGTGTCAGGCAGCCGCATGAGCTGGTCGCCCTCGGGGCCCTGAGCGCGGATCTCCTCCGCGTGCTCCATGATGTGGTCGAGTACCTGTCCCATTGATTCCTCACATTCGTGTACTGAAACCGTTGTCGAACGTGGAATTGCAACGCCGTGGTCGCCGGTACTGGCGAACGGTAGTCAACGCCGACCCGGCGGGACAGCGCCGTTCCGATCAGCGGAAATCACGCACGGCAAGGTCCACCTCGAAAGCGGCGAATCAGGGTGGGCCGCTTTTTATTTCGGCCCATCTCGTGCCTCGGACGAGTCCTGGAATTCCGTGTTCCGGTGAGCTGGACCGCACATACGGCACGACTCCAGAGCGGCCTGTAATGAGCGTCACATTCCACCCCATCCATGACGCACTGGAGAGGCACACAGATGTCACTGCACACACAGGCCGATGCCACGGAGGCCGGCGACGGCGGATGGTCACCCAGGCTGGTCATGTCGTTGATCTCGATGGCGCTGGTACTCGAGACCATGTCGATCAGCTTCTACCTGGTCACGACAGCGTTCAAGCCGATCGGCGAGCACTTCCAGACCGATCAACTCGCCTGGGTGATGTCCACATGGCTGCTGGTGGCCGCGATCGCGTGCCCGTTGGCAGGCAAACTTGCCGACATCTACGGCAAGCGCAAATTGTTCCTCATCTCTCTCGGATTGGGCATCGCCGGCGCGGTGCTCTCGGCGGCCGCCCCCAGCTTTGCGCTGTTCCTCGTCGGGCGCGCGCTCTTCGGCTGCCTCATCGCGTGCATGTTCCTCGCCTACTCGCTGATGCGCGACGTCTTTCCGCCGTCGACCCTGGGGCTGTCGGTTTCCATCACGGCGGCAGGCATGGGATTGATGTCCGTACCTGCACCATTCCTGACAGGATGGCTCCTCGACACCTGGTCGTTCCGGGCGATCTTCTGGTTCTTCGCGATCGTTCTCGTCGCCATGATCCCCATCATCGTCGCCACCACGCCCGAATCCCCGGTGCGCACTCCCGCCCGGGTCGACGTGCTCGGCGCGATCCTGCTCGGCGGCGGTCTCGCCTCGGTGCTCATCGGCGTGAGCTTCGGCCCCACCTGGGGATGGGGTGAAACCAGCACGCTGGGCTACCTCATCGGCGGTGTCGCGCTCCTCACGGCGTGGGTCACGACGAGCCTGCGCGCCAAGGAACCCCTCATCGACCTGCGCTTCTTCCGCCGCGGGCCGATGTTCCGCATCTGCCTGGGGGCGGGACTCGGCTACGGCACGATGTCGCTGTACACCATCATGCTGCCGATCATGTGCATGACGCCCACCGCGCTCGCGCTCGGATATGGATTCGGCGTCGACGCAAAGCAATTCGCGATCCTGCAGGCCCCGATCGGCCTCGGCAGCGTCATCGGCGGACTCGGCGTCGGCCGCGCGATCCGTACGATCCGCCCATCGGCCACGATGTTGGTCGGCATGGGCCTGATGCTCGCCGGCTCCGCGCTCACCGCGTTCTCCCACACCGACAAGGCGCTGCTGGTCGTCTGGGTGCTCCTTTTCGGGCTGGGCATGGGTGCCTTCACTGCCTCGATTCCCAACCTGGTCATCGCGTCGGTCCCGGCCACCGTGCAGGCGTCGATGTCGAGCATGGTCCAGACCTCACAGACCCTCATCGCTTCGATCTTCCCCGTAGCGGCGTTCGCAATCCTCAATTCCTACGTCGCCACCGTCGTCGACGGTTACGCCTTCTACACGGGCGGCGGCATATCGCTGTCGTTCCTCATCGCTGCGGCCGGCTCGGCGCTGGCGATCCTCGTCGTCGCCGGCCTGCTCCGACAGCGAACTCGAGCCACCGCCGACGGGCACGCGCCGACCGTGCCTGCCGTGGCGGCCAACGCCTGATCCGAGCCGCACGAGAGGACGCCAGGCTGCGAGGTTCGCGGCCTGGCGTTCTCGCGTTCAGCCGCACACACCATCCGACCTGGGGCGATGGCGCGGCCGGCGCCACAACGTGACCGCCGTCACCATCGCTGATATAGTCGCCGAACACTTGATTGATCGCTTGCTCAATGAATGTTCAGGGGCAATCCCCCTGCATCGACTCGGACCTCTGGAGGACAAGAAAATGTCGGGCGATGAAAATTCTCCGGTCGCGGTGATGGACCGCGTCTCGATCCTGCTAGAAGCCTTCAGCGACTCCGAGCGCCTCACCCTGTCGGAGCTGTCGCGGCGCACCGGCTTCCCACGCTCGTCCACCCATCGGATGCTCGTCCAGCTCGTGCGACTGCAATGGGTCCGGCGACGCGGACAGGCCTACGAGCTCGGCATGAAGATGTTCGAACTCGGTTCGCTCGCCCTGCATCACGACAGCGTGCACCGGGCGGCGCTTCCGATCATGCACCAGCTGCACGCGACCACCGGCCTGGTCGTCCACCTCGGCGTCCTCACCGGATCGGAGGTGCTCTACCTCGAGCGGATCGGTAGCCGGTTTGCCATGTCACTGCCGTCCCGGGTGGGCGCCAGGCAGCCGGCGGCGTTCACCGCGGTCGGAAAGGCAATACTGGCCGGCATCGGGGCCGATCCCGAGGAGTTGGCTGCCGAGGCACCCAATCAAGCCACCCCACATAGCATCTCGGATCCGGAGCAGCTGCGACGCGAGTTCGCCCGGATCCGCGAGCGCAGCGTGGCTCAGGACCGCGATGAGGCGGTCGTCGGCGCCTCCTGCGTGGCTGCGGCCATCGGCAACGGGCGCACGACGGTCGGCGCGATCTCGGTCTGCGGGCCGACCGACAAGATCAATACCGCCGCATTGGTGGCGCCGGTCAGGATGGCCGCCCTCGCGACCTGGCGGCACATCGCCGAGCAGCGACCGCCCCGCGACATCCCCGCCTGACACGACCACTGTGCCCCCTACATGAATATGTAGGGGGCACAGCCTGTTTCGTGAACGGTTCCGGCTACTTCGAGCTGTCGGCCAGCTGGGCGACGTTCGCCTTCACTTCAACGGCCCAGTTCTCCAGGGCACGGGTGGTGTCGACCTCGAACTCGAAGCGCTTGGTCATGTCCGACGTGACCTCCTCGACGTCTACGTAGAACTGGTTGTACCACCGACGGAGCTGGTACACCGGGCCGTCCTCCTCCGTCAGCAACGGGTTCTCGATCCGGGACTTGTGCTTCCAGATCTCGACGTCCTGCAGGAACTGGGTCTCGACACCTTCGGTGAACATCGTCGCCATCTCCGAGGCCTGCTCGTCCGAGAGCCCCTCCACCCGTTTCACGATCGTGCCGTACTGCAGCAGGAAGGAGTTCTGGGTGATCGGGTAATGGCAGTTGACCAGCTTGACCTCGACCTTGGTGTCACCCGCGACCGTGTACACGGTGTCGAGCATGAAGGACGGACCGTAATAGAACGCGTCGGACACGGTTTGGGCGTCCGGCATGTCGAGCTGCACCCCGGTCTGGATGTCGTCGCGGCCAGACGAGCGCATGTGCTGCGCCGCGACGTGCCCCTCGAAGACGTTCTTGAAGTACTCCGGCATCTGGAAGTGCACATAGAAGAAGTGCGCCATATCGACGACGTTGTCGACGATCTCGCGACAGTTCGAACCCTCCACCAGGTAGGTGTTCCAGGTCCAGTCGCTCCACTGGTCGGTGCCGAAGCCCTCGATCTCCGGGACGGTGACCTCCGGTGGCGGAGGGTTGCCCTGCGGGTCGTTCCAGACGAACAGCAGACCGTTGCGCTCCATCGAGATCCACGACCTGGTGCGCGCGAGCGGGGGCACGCGTCGGGCGTAGGGGATGCCGGTGCACTTGCCGTTGCCGCCCCAGCGCCAGTCGTGGAACGGGCACGCAATCGAATCGCCCTTGATCTCGCCCATGGCAAGGTTTCCGCCCATGTGCCGGCAGAACGCATCGAGGATGTTCAGCGTGCCCTTGGTGTCCTCGAACACCACCAGGTCCGTGCCGAAGATCTGCACCTGGTGCGGCTTGCCGTCACGAAACGACGTCGCAAGGCCGAGGCAATGCCAGCCACGCGCGTAGCGCGTCGGGTTGCTGCCCGTCTCGATGGTCCGCACTTCGGGTTCGGTATTCGTGCCCACGGTCATGATTCCTCCAGTTCGGTTCGGTTCGGTTCGAGAATCCGGAATGCCCGGATTCACGTCGCACTCAGGCCAAGACGCACCGGGTGCCGGTGTAGATGGTCGGCATGCATTTGTTGCAGTGGATGCAGAGCGAGCGCTTGCCTGCGTCGGCGGCGATCCGGTTGATCAGGTCCGGTTCGCGCAGCAGCGCGCGTCCGATTGCGACGAATTCGAACCCCGCGTCCATCGCGGTGTCCATGCCTGCCGGGTCGGTCACCCCGCCGAGCAGGATCAGCGGCGTCTTCACCACCGACAGAAACTGCCTCGCCTGTTCGAGCAGGAAGAGGTCGCGGTACGGGTATTCCTTGAGCGCCAGCTTCCCGAACATCTGCACCCCGAGCTTCACCGGTTGCGGCATCACCGCGGCGAACTCCGCAATCGGTGTGTCGCCCTTGAACAGGTACATCGGGTTGTAGAGGGAACTGCCGACGGTCAGCTCGATCGCGTCGAGGGCGCCGTCCTCGCTGAGCCACCGCGCGGTCTGCAGCGACTCGTCGAGCCAGGTCCCGCCCGGCACACCGTCGTCCATACTCAGCTTGGCGATCACGGCCGCCCGATCCTGCACCGCGTCACGAACCCGACGCGCGATCTCGCGCGCGATGCTCGCGCGGTTCCCCAGCGATCCCCCGCGACGGTCGGTCCGCTTGTTCAACTTCGGGCTGAGGAATGAGCTGATGAAGTAGTTGTGGCCCATGTGCAACTCGACCACGTCGAAGCCCGCCTCCACCGACAGCAGCGCGGAGTCCACGAAACCCTGTGTGACCCGCTCGATGTCGTCCTCGGTCGCGGGCCGACTGTTGCGCAGGCTGATGAGGCTGAACAGCTTGCCCGGGGCCACCGCGGGCCCCCCGATGGCCCGCACGTCGCCGACCGGACCGGCGTGATTCAGCTGCACCGCTGCCGCCGCGCCGCCGTCATGGATCGCGTCCGTCAGCCTCCGCAACCCCGGTACCACTTCCGGGCGCACGACGATCTGGCCCGCCGCGGTCACCCCGTCCGTCGCGACAGCGCAACCGGCCAGCGTGCTGACCCCGACGCCACCCTCGGCCAACGACCTATGGAAGGCGATGAGCTCGTCGGTGACGACTCCGTCGGGCGTCTTCCCCTCGGCGGTCGCGGCCTTGATCACCCGGTTGCGCAGCCGGACCGGCCCCAGGCGCGCCGGTCCGAGCACATCGGGGGTCATCCGAGCCGCCCGGGAACGGGCGTGGAGCGGTGGGCTTGACTCAGTCGCCCCTCGTGAACCGCCTGCCAGACCGAGGCCTGCAATGCCCCGCACGAGGTGACGAACATGCTGTGCTCGCCCCGCTCAGCGCGTGCCCGGAACTCCGGGCATCGACTCTCGGGATCATCCAGCCACTGGATGCTGGTGTGGCTCTGGCTGTACTTCTCGACGAGTACTCGGTTTTCGCATGCTTCACAGTCGAGTTGCTGCATGGTGCGCTCCTTCCGGTCGTGATCTCCGGCCGAGCCTAGGAAGGTCCGGTGCATGGCCGAGATCGAAATTCCGCCCAGCTGTAACCTTTTCGGCGGATCAGCGCATCAACGCCTGACCGCCGTCCACCGGCAGCGAATGGCCCGTGATGTATCGGGCGGCCGGGCCGCACAGGAATACGACCGCCGGGCCGATGTCCGTCTCCGGGTCTCCGAGGCGCCCGAGCGGGACGGTGCGCAGGTACTCCTCAGCCTCCTGCGGGCGCTCGGCGGCCCAGTCGTCGAGCGCAGGCGACGAGGCCAGCGGCAGGATCGCATTGACCCGAATCCCGTCCACGCCCCACTCGCACGCCGCCGTCCGGGTCAGCACCCGGATGGCCTCCTTCGCGGCCGCGTATCCCCCGTACCCGGAGGGGTCCCAGCGCACCCCGGCCGCGGATCCGAGATTGACGATCGACCCGTGCCCCTTGAGATGGGGATGGCAGGCCCGCATCAGGCGCAGCGTCGCCAGCGGCCCCGAATCCATCCCGTCGCGGTACACGTCCTCGGACAGGTCGAGCAGATGTCCGTGCACGGTGGTCTGCGCGTTGTTGACCAGGATCGACAGCCCACCGAACCGCTCGACGACGTCCGGGACCAGGCGCTCGAGCTGGTCCGGGTCCATGACGTCACAGGCGAACGCATGCGCGTCCCCGCCGCTTGCCCTGATCTGGGCCGCCGTGTCCTCGACCTTGCCAAGCGTTCGACCCGCCACTGCGACGCGGGCGCCCGCGTCGGCGAGCGACCGGGATATGCCGCGACCGACCCCCTGCCCCGCGCCGGTCACCAATGCCACCCTGCCGTCCAACACGCCCATGTTCCACCCTTCACCGGTTCCGATCCGGCGGCGCCGGACCGCAGCCGACAGTGTGTGCCCCGTCACGTCATTGATCAAGCGCTCGATCAGCTGAGTGGAAAGCCGATAGGGTGACGTCATGGATCCACAGGAACGCAAACGCCAGATTCTCGACTGTGCAGCGGAAGTCTTTGCGGCCAAAGGCGTTGCGTCCACCACCGTCCGGCAGATCGCCGACGCGGTTGGTGTCTACTCGGGGACCCTGTACCACTACTTCCCGGCCAAGGAAGCGATCGTCTTCGAGGTGATCCGGGAGTACCTGCTGGACATACTGGCCCGCTTTCGCGCGGCCGTGGCCGACGACCCGGATCCGATCTCGCGGCTCGAGGTGTTGGTCCACACCGCGATCGAATCCGCCGAGGCACACCCGCACGCCACCCGGATCTGGCAGAACGAGCTCGACTACATGCAGGAGCAGATGCGCGAGGCCAACCTCGGGCCCGTCGCCGTCGAGTTGGACGCGTTCTGGACCGACACCATCTCGGCCGGGATCGCGGCGGGCGTCTTCCGCCACGACATGGACCCGCACGTATTCCACATGCTGTTGCGCAACGCGGTCTGGATGACCCCGCAGTGGTACCACCCGTCGAGCGAACGCCCCGCGGAGACAATGGCCCGAGAGGTGGTCGCCGTCTTCGTCGACGGGTTCCGCGCCCGGACCTGACGAGCGCAGCTCGCGTGACCGCCCCGCAGGGGACCACGCGAGCTGCGCCGCATGCGGTTCCTACCGCCCGGCCGCGCTCAGGATCTCGGTGCGCAGTTCGGACCACACGACCGCGTAGGCGTCGCCGTCCTCGACCGCGTCCGCGAGCAGTTCCTGGTACCGGGCGAGTCGCGGCACGTACGCGGACACGTCGTCGAACACGTCCGACGCGCGACGATCCAGGTCGGCGCGCTTGCCCGCATCGGCTGCGGCATCGGCGAACTCGGCGTCCAGCGGCTCGAACCGCTCGACCACCTCCGCGAACAGGTCCTCGTCGATGGACACCCGCTCGGCGTCGAGCTGATCCTCGAGTTCGGTCACGCCCGCGTCGGTGAGCGAGACCCCGGCCTCGCCGGAGTCCGAGGCGCGACCAGCCGCGACCAACGCGTCGAGAGCGGCCTGTGCCGAGGACTCGGCGACCCCGAGCTGTGCAGCGAGCGCCGGTGCCGTGACCGAGCCCTTCAGCCGCACCGACTGCAGCAGAGCCAGCTCGTCGACATTGCCTGCAAAGGCCATTGCATATCTCCTTGGTGCCCGAAACCGGGCGTCGTCACCGCCCCGAGGTCAGGGGCGAGCTACATCCTTTTGGATCACCGACACCGGCGTCAACAGGCATGGGAGGCCATCGAGGAAGCCGCCGACCTCCACGGTGAACACGGCATTGGTCTCGTCCACGCCTCACACCATATGAAGCGCTCCTCATCGCCGGTCACTCGAGGGCCAGGACCTCGCCCGAGGACAACGCGTCGGAGCGCGAGGTGTCCTTGAGGTCGACCCCCGAGCGTCCCAGCTTTCGGGCGCCGGACACCAGGCCCGCCACCACCTTCGCGGCCTGGGCGTACCCGAGTCCCTCCGGCGGGTGGATGTTGGAGATGCAGTTCCGGTCGGCGTCGGTGCGGCCCGGTCGCGGCAGGTGCGTCAGATAGATCCCGAGGCTGTCCGCCACCGACAGTCCAGGACGCTCGCCGATCAGGACGATCAGCGTCCGGACCCCCATCGCCTCGGCGATGTGATCGCCGAGCGCCACCCTGGCCTCGGTGGCGATCACCGGCGCAGCGATGGAATAACGATCGGAGAGCTCCTCGGCCAGTGCGGACACCAGCGCCGCACCATGATCCATCAGAGCCAGAGGGGAAAGGCCGTCCCCGAGAACGAAACCCAGGTCCGCACCACTGCGCGGCACGGTCGTCAGGTCCGCCGGTAGCCGCCCGAGGTCGGGCCTGCGGAGGTACTCGGCGCGGCTGGTGGCCAGGCTCGTCACCACGGCAGGAAGCCCCAACCCGATGGCCTCGACCTGTGCAGCGAGCGCATCCGTGTCCAGCGGCAGGTGCACCGCGTCACGGGCAGCGGCGTGTGCGGACCGGAGCTCGAGGACCCGCTCGGTCGGCAACGAGTCGCCGGTCCGTCCGAGCCCGATCCGTGCCTGGGTGCTCCCGCGCAGATCGGCCCAGAAGTCCTGCGGCGCCGCACCGCCCCGGACCGTGCCGTCACGCTTCTCGGGATTCACGGTGCCCCCGTCAACGCTCGCAGCGGGGATGCCGCCGCGTCGACCGGAAGCACCCTGCCCGCGGCGTCGGTCATGCCGAGCCGTTGCAGCCAGGCCTCGAACTCCGGGGCCGGGCGCAGCCCGAGGACCTGCCGCACGTAGAGCGCATCGTGGAAGCTCAGGCTCTGATACCCGAGCATCACGTCGTCCGCCCCCGGCACCGCGATCACGAACGCCGCCCCGGCCACGCCGAGCAGGGTCAGCAGGGTGTCCATGTCGTCCTGGTCGGCCTCGGCATGGTTGGTGTAGCAGACGTCGACCCCCATCGGCAGGCCGAGCAGCTTGCCGCAGAAGTGGTCCTCGAGTCCCGCCCTGATGATCTGCCTGCCGTCGTACAGGTACTCCGGACCGATGAATCCGACCACGGTGTTGACCAGGAGCGGTTCGAGGTCGCGGGCCACCGCGTAGGCCCTGGTCTCGAGCGTCTGCTGGTCGACGGGCTTGCCGCCGGTGCCGAGGTGGGCTCCGGCGCTCAGTGCGGAACCCTGCCCGGTCTCCAGGTACATCACGTTGGTGCCGACCGTGCCGCGCCCCAGCGAGCGCCCGGCGGCGTTGGCCTCCCGCAGCAGCGGGATATTGACGCCGAAGCTCGTGTTGGCGCCCTCGGTGCCTGCGATGGACTGGAAGACCAGGTCCACCGGGACGCCCGCCTCGATCAGGTCCATCGTGGTGGTCACGTGGGAGAGCACGCAGGACTGCGTCGGGATCTCGAACCGCTGCCGAATCTCGTCGAGTAGGTACAACAGCTCCGAGGTGGCGTGCGGCGAATCGGTCGCCGGGTTGATCCCGATCACCGCATCGCCGCAGCCGAGCAGTAGCCCGTCCAGGGTGGCGGCCGCGATGCCGCGCGGGTCGTCGGTCGGGTGGTTGGGCTGCAACCGTGTGCTCAGCCTGCCGGGCAGCCCGACCGTGGTCCGGAACGCTGCGGTGACAACGGCCGCGCGCGCCACCGCGATGAGGTCCTGGTTCCGCATGATCTTGCTGACCGCCGCCACCATCTCCGGCGTGAGTCCCGGCGCCACGGCACGCAGCACCTCGGCGGGAGCCTCCCCCGCGGCCACCGCCAGCAGCCAGTCCCGGAGACCGCCAACGGTGAGATGCGAGATCGCTTGATACGCAACGCGATCGTGCGAGTCGATGATCAGCCTGGTGACCTCGTCGTCCTCGTACGGCACCAGCAGCTCGTGCAAGAACACGTCGAGTGGGATCTCGGCGAGCGCCCACTGCGCGGCCGCGCGCTCGGCATCAGAGGAGGCCGCGCAGCCGGCCAGCTCGTCGCCGCTGCGCAGCGGGGTCGCCTTCGCCATCAGCTCGACGAGCCCGTCGAAGGTGTGCGTGGTGCCGCCGATCGTCTGGGTGTACCGGGTCACTCCAGCTCCTCCTCCGCCTTCGCGAGAATCGCGAACTCCTCATCCGGCGAGTTGGCCACCAGATGGTGCCTGCTGTAGAAGCCGAAGTAGGCCATGAAGCCGCCGAACGCGAGCACGGTCCACAGCGCCGCGGTCGGATCGACCAGGAAGGTGGCGATCACCGCCGCGATCGCGATGACCAGCGCGAAAGACGTGGTGACGACGCCGCCCGGGGTGCGGTACGGACGCGGCATGCCGGGTTCGCGTTTGCGGAGCACGATGTGGCTGACCATCATCAGCACGTAGCTCACCGCCGCGCCCAGCACCGCCATGTTGAGCAGCATCGCACCCTCGCCGGTGAGCGAGAGGACGAAGCCGATGACGCCGGGCACGATCAGCGCGAGCGTCGGCGCCTTGCGGGAATTGGTCACCGAGAGCCTCGTCGGCAGGTATCCGGCGCGCGACAAGGCGAACGTCTGTCGGGAGTACGCGTACATGATCGAGAAGAAGCTCGCCACCAGGCCCGCAAGGCCGATGTAATTGACGGCCTTGGCCGCCCCGCCGTCGCCGAGGGCCTGCACCAGCGGGTTCCCCGAGGTGGACAGGGCCTCGGCACCGAGCGCGCCGGTCGCGAGGAAGAGCACCGACGCCCCGGTGATGATCAGGAGCAGCATGCTGATGATGATGCCCTTGGGCACGTTCTTCTCGGGCTCGCGAGCCTCCTCCGCGGCGAGCGGAACACCCTCCACCGCAAGGAAGAACCAGATGGCGAACGGCACCGCGGCCCAGATGCCGAACCAGCCGAACGGCAGGAAGCTGGAACTGCCCGCTGCGCCGGGGTCGGCAGCGATGTCGGTCAGGTTGCTCGCGTCGAACAGGCCCCAGGCGGACACCGCGAACACGATCAGACCGACCAGCGCGATCGCGGTGATCACGAACATCGCCTTCAGCGCCTCGCCGGCGCCGGTCAGGTGGATACCGATGAAGATGGCGTAGACCGCGAGGTAGACCCACCAGCCGTCGGTGATCCCGAACAGGTTCAGTGACTCGACGTAGCCGCCGATGAAGGTGGCGATCGCCGCGGGTGCGATCGCGTACTCGATGAGAATTGCTGTGCCGGTGGCGAATCCGCCCCATGGACCGAGCGCTCTCCTGGCGAAGGTGTAGCCGCCGCCCGCGGCGGGCAGTGCGGAGGACATCTCGGCCATGCCGAGCACCATGGCCAGGTACATGCCGGCGATGACGACGCCCGCGATGAGCAGCCCGCCGAAGCCGCCCTCGGCCAGACCGTTGTTCCACCCGGCGTAGTCGCCGGAGATCACGTAGCTCACACCCAGCCCGGCCAGTAGCAGCCATCCCGCGGAACCCGATTTGAGGGTCCGTTTCGCGAGGTACTCACTGTCCTCGGTGTGAAAGTCCTCGTGTGAGGTCTTCTTGGTGGTGATCGCCATGGCGACCTCCTTCTCATAGTGAATGATCACACGACACCGGCAACGCACAACAGTGTTGGCGCTCGGCGTCATGGATTGATGTCCGCGGGGTAACGGCTGGTCAGTTCTTCGGGCCGCCCGGTACGGGGCACGCGTCGGCAGCCTCGGCGACCACCAGGGGCTCGGCGGACAGTGTGGGCCGTCGCCCCTCCTCCCAGCTCTGCCCGGTGACCGGCGCGACCTCGGCGAGCGCGACGTTCTCCGCGGGCGTGAACGCGCGGGCCCGGCTCAGGAAGCGCAGGCCCTCCGGCGCCTCGAGACTGAAACCCGAACCGCGACCCGGGACCACGTCCAGCACCAATTGCGTGTGCTGCCATGCCGCGAACTGGGAGCCCGAGATCCACACGGGGACCGCGTCGTCACCGTCGGGCAGGGAATCGGGCACCTCGCCGACACCGAGCGTCACATCGAGCAACCCGACCAGGACGTCGCGGTCGCCGACGATGAATTCGCCTGCGGGATAACACATCGGCGCCGAGCCGTCACAGCATCCGCCGGACTGGTGCATCATCAGCGGCCCATGGGCGCCGCGCAGTCGTCGGAGCAGATCCATCGCCGCCGCGGTCACGACGATCCGGCCGGGCGCCGTCATCGAGTCGGCCATCGGAACCTCCGCTTCGCCGAGAAGTGGTGGCACGGCGCCCGCCTCGGGGGGATGGGCGGGCGCCGTGCCGTCGGTCACGGCGTCCGCCGCAGGGGGGCATTGGCGGACGCCGTGGATCGGGGGACCCAGGTCAGAAGAAGCCCTGCGCCTTCGGGGCGTAGCTGACCAGGAGGTTCTTGGTCTGCTGGTAGTGGTCGAGCATCATGTGGTGGTTCTCGCGGCCGATACCGGACTGCTTGTAGCCACCGAACGCCGCGTGCGCGGGGTACTGGTGATAGGTGTTCGTCCACACCCGGCCCGCCTGGATGTCGCGGCCGGCGCGGTAGGCCACCCCACCGTCGCGGGACCAGACGCCCGCGCCGAGTCCGTACAGGGTGTCGTTGGCGATCTCGATGGCCTCGGCGTAATCCTTGAAGGACGTCACCGACACCACCGGTCCGAAGATCTCCTCCTGGAAGATCCGCATCTTGTTGTTGCCGGTGAACACCGTCGGCTGCACGTAGAAGCCGCCGGACAGGTCGCCGCCGAGCTCGGCGCGCTCACCGCCGGTCACCAGCTGGGCACCCTCGGCCTTGCCGATCTCGATGTAGGACAGGATCTTTTCCAGCTGGTCGTTGCTGGCCTGCGCACCGATCATGGTCTCGGTGTCGAGCGGGTCACCCTGCCGCACGGCCTTGGTGCGGACCGCCGCCATCGCGAGGAACTCGTCGAAGATGTCCGCCTGGATGAGCGCACGGGACGGGCAGGTGCACACCTCACCCTGGTTGAGCGCGAACATGGTGAAGCCCTCGAGCGCCTTGTCCTGGTAGTCGTCGTTGGCGGCGAGCACATCGGAGAAGAAGACGTTCGGGCTCTTGCCGCCGAGCTCCAGGGTCACCGGGATCAGGTTCTGCGACGCGTACTGCATGATCAGCCGGCCGGTGGTGGTCTCGCCGGTGAAGGCGATCTTCTTGATCCGCGGGCTCGAGGCCAGCGGCTTGCCCGCCTCGGTGCCGAATCCGTTGACGACGTTGAGCACTCCCGCGGGCAGCAGGTCGCCGATGATGCTCATCAGGTACAGGATCGAGGCCGGGGTCTGCTCGGCTGGCTTGAGCACCACCGCGTTACCGGCGGCCAGCGCGGGCGCGAGCTTCCACACCGCCATCAGGATCGGGAAGTTCCACGGGATGATCTGACCGACCACGCCGAGCGGCTCGTGGAAGTGGTAGGCGACGGTGTCGGAGTTGATCTCCGAGAGCGAACCCTCCTGCGCCCGGATGGCACCCGCGAAGTAGCGGAAGTGGTCGATGGCCAACGGGATGTCCGCGTTGAGTGTCTCGCGGATCGGCTTGCCGTTGTCCCAGGACTCGGCGAGGGCGATGGCCTCGAGGTTCTGCTCCATCCGGTCCGCGATCTTGTTCAGGATGACCGCGCGCTCGGCGACCGAGGTCTTGCCCCATGCGGGGGCGGCGGCGTGCGCGGCGTCGAGGGCGAGCTCGATGTCCTCGGCGGTGCCTCGGGCGATCTCGCAGAACGGCTGACCGGTGACCGGGGTCGGGTTCTCGAAGTACTGTCCCTTGACGGGCGGCACCCACTGTCCGCCGATCCAGTTGTCGTAGCGGGACTGGAAGGACATGACGGAATCGGGCGAACCCGGGCGGGCGTACACAGTCATCGAAGGCTCCTCGTGGTGTGGTGTGATCCAGAACACTAGGAGCTCGAGGGTTGCAACAACGTTGCGTCCCGAGTGGGTCAGACGCCCAGCCGCCGGTCGAGCAGCTCGATCCTGGACTTGACCTGGTCATACATCGGCGATCGACGGTCCATCGAGGACAGATAGGCGGCCCACGCCGCGGTGTCCTCGCGGCCATCGACCGTGCTCGTCCACTTCGCGAGCAGGCCCTGGTCGCCTGCCCGCAGCAGCGCCGCCCGCAGGCGGCCGCGCAGGTCGGTCCTGATGTCCTCGACCCCTGGCGCGACCGAGCCCGGCAGTACCGGACCCCGGTAGGCCCGCAGCGCCGCGGCCGCGTCTCCGCGGTCCAGCGCGCGGCGGACCTCCTCCACGTCCGAGCCGAGATCCGTCAGCAGCCGGTACGGGCGGGAGCCGAGGCCCGCCGCGCCGAACACCTTGCGCAGGCGCGACATCTCCGCCCGGATCGTGACCGAGTCCAGCTCCGACTCGTCGAGCAGCACGGCGAGATGGTCGGAGCCCAGCCCCTCGGGGTGCGCGGCCAGCAACAGCAGAATCTCCGCGTGCCGCTGCGAGAGGCTGGCCCGCTCTCCGTCCCGCACGAGGGTGGGCCGCTCGGATCCGAGGACCTGCAGTCGAGGGCGGGCGTCGCCGAGCAGCCGGGGCGAGTTGAGCAGGTGCAACCGGAGCTCGGACTCAGCCGCCGCGACGGTGGCCCGGATCAGCGAGAGCACTTCGGGCACAGCGACTCTCGGACCGCCGGTGATGTCGATAGCGCCGAGGATCTGGCCGCTCATCGGGTCGTGCACGGGCGCAGCGGAGCAGCTCCAATCGTGGACCGTCCTGCTGAAGTGCTCGGCCTCGAAGATCTGCACGCAGTGGTCGAGCGCGAGCGCCGTTCCCGGCGCGTTGGTGCCGACGCGGTCCTCGCTCCAGTCGGCGCCCTCGACGAAGTTCATCGCCAGCGCCCGGTCCTTGGCTGCGGTGTCGCCCTCCACCCAGAGCAGACGCCCCTCGGCGTCGCTGATCGCGACGAGCAGTCCGGTGTCGGCGGCGTCGTCGACCAGCAGCTTGCGCACCACGGGACGGATCAGCGCCATCGGGTGCCCGGAGCGGTACCGCTCCAGTTCGATGCCGTCGAGGCCGATGCCGTCGTCACCCCCGTCGGGGTTCACGCCCTTGTTCCGGCTGCGGAGCCAGGAATCGAGGATCACGGATCGGACCCCGTCATGCCCGACGGCCGCCGGGTCCACGCTCTCCCCCGCACTGCCGTCGACGAACGACCGGTGGGCCGATGACATCAGTCGCGCCAGCTGCGCGACATCATCGCCCGGCCGTACGGCAATCCAGGGGTTGCCGTGCACTGCTCTGGTCAATCGAGTTCCTCCGTGACGTCCCACCAACTGTAACGCCGGTCACACCTCGGCGCTTCCCTGGGCGGCGCGCCCGGGCCTCGCGTCGCCGTCGATCAGGTCGGCGACGCGTTCGGCGATCATCACGGCCGTCGCGTGCGGGCCCCTGGAGGTGAGCGTCGGCATCACCGAGGTGTCGGCCACCCGGACCCCGTCCACGCCGATCACCCGGCACCGGTCGTCCACGACGGCGTCCCCGTCGGCCTCCGACCCCATCCGGCAGGTCCCGGACAGGTGCAGGGAGGTGCCGAGGTTCTCGAAGGTGGGGGGCGGCCACGCGGACGCCTCGCTCTCGGCCACCCGCCCGAACGCCGCCGAGGCAAGCAGACCCCGTGCCAGTTCGATCCCGGACCGCATCGCCGCGCGGTCGCCCGCGGACGCCAGGTACCGGTACCGCACGATCGGCGGGTCCGCCGGATCCGCGGACCGCAGCACGATCTCGCCCCTGCTGTCCGGACGCATCAGCGCCACCCCGAGACGCGGGACCGCGTCAGCCGTACCGGGAATGACCTCCGCGAACGGCGCGGTGTACGGACGGATCTCGATCCCGTCCGCCTCCAGCACGGCCTCCAGGACCGCGGTCTGCACATTCCTCGGAGCCCGGTTGCGCAGTCGGTACGGCAGCGTCACCTCGGGATGGTCACCGAAATCGCGGCCCACCCCGGGAAGGTCCGCGATGACGGACAATCCCAGCTTCGAAAGCTGCCCCGCCGGCCCGATTCCGGAGTGCATCAGCAGCTGCGCCGTGCCGATCGCACCACCGCACAACACCACCTGACGGGCGGGCAGCAGGCGACGCTCGCCCGCGACGCCCGCCTCGACACCGACCGCCCGGACGCCGTCGAACACCACCCGGCGGGCGACGACGCCGGTCCGCACCCGCAGATTCGGCCTACCGAGGTTCGGTTCCAGATAGGCGGTCGCGGTGCTGATCCGGCGTCCCGCCACCGCGTTGAGCGGCACCGGCCCTGCCCCCTCCGCGGCGGGATCGTTGAGGTCGGCGGCGTACCCGAAACCCTCCGCCGCGCACGCGTCGAGGAACGCCGCGCTGACGGGGTGCATCTCCTCGCGAGCGATCCGCGTCACCGGCATCGGTCCGTCCTCACCGTGCCAGCGACGGTCACCGACGTGATCCGTCTCGAGCCTCCGAAAGTACGGCAGCACTTCGGAATACGACCACGACGCGGGCCACCCGCGAAAGTCCGACCCGGTCCCGCGGATGAAATAGCCGCCGTTGACGGCCCCGGACCCGCCCAGCACGCGGCCGCGGGCGATGGTCGTCTCCTGCCCTGGTCGCAGTTCGACCCGGTAGCTGGAGGTGAGGTCGCTGGTCGGCCCGACAGGCAGCAACCCGAGCGGTCCGGGCTCGCGCGCACCGGGCCCCGACTCGATCAACAGCACGGAGCGGTCGGGGTTCGCGCTCAGTCGCGCGGCCACGACACATCCGCTGGACCCGCCGCCCACCACGATCACATCGGCCACCGGATCCGGGGCCGGCATCGTTCAGCCCCGCAGCCGGGGCTTCAGTGCGGCGAGACTGCGCTCGGCAATCGCCCCGCGCCACAGGCCGGTGCCGTAGGCAACGTCATCCATCCGCTTGAACATGGTGTGCCGCAACGGGCCCAGGCCGCCCGGCTCCCGGTGCGTGAACCAGTCGGCGAGTCCCTCGGCCACCGCCACCGCCAGCCAGGCGCGACGGACCCGCGGCGACACCAGTGCGGCCAGCAGCGTCACCGGCCAATAGTGCCTGCACATCGCGGACGCGAGCTGCCAGACGCCGCCCGCGAAGCCCTGCCCGGCGAGGACGACCGCGATCCGGGTCGGCTGATCGAGCTCCCGGAACGTCCGGCGCAGGCGCACGACGGTGACGAGCTGCGCGACCAGCGAGCCTGCCAGGCCCAGCCTGGTGCAGGTCGCGGCGAGCAAGACGGCCACCAGCGTCCACGGCGACATCGCGACCGGCGGCACCAACCCCTCGTGACGGAGGGCAAGCGGAGCGGCTCCGGTCCCGTAAAAGAGCTTGCGGCCGAACCACTTCCGGAAGGAAACGCGGTGATCGTGGGCGACGTTGGCAATCGGCTCGTAACGCAGCCGCCAGCCCGCCGCATGCAGCCGCCAGCACAGGTCGACGTCCTCGGCCACGTGCATGGCGGCGTCGAAGCCACCGCACTCCTCGAGTGCGCGCCTGCGCACCAGCATCGCCGCACTCGGCACATAGGAGACCGGACTGCCCGCCCGCACCGCACCCTCCTTGCGCCCCAGATCGAGGGAGGATCGGGCGTGCTCGTAACGGGCGATCGCGCCCGCCTCCGGTTCCAGAGCGACGATCCGCGGCGCGGCCATCGCGACCGCCGGATCGCTGAAGTGGCCGAGCATCGCGTCCAGCCAGCCGAGCCTGGGCACCACGTCGGAATCGAGGAAGACCACGTACTCCGTTGTTGCGGCGGCCATTCCGGTGTTGCGGGCAGCGGCAGGACCGAGCGCGGTCTCATGCCGGAGGACCTGCACCTCGGCGCGTCCGTCGCAGCACGGTGGGGTGGGCACCGGATCGTCGGAGCCGTCGTCGACGACGATGACGGCGAGCCCGCGCAGCGCGGGCAGCAGCCGATTGAGCCCGGCGATGTTGTTGTGCAGGGGGATGACGACGGTGACGTCCTGATTCGACGGCGAACTCATCGGCCGGGGGTTGGCGACCCCGGAGTCGAGGAGGTGCCTGGCGACCTGTGCGGACTGGGTGTCGACGACCTTCAGGAATCCGTCACCGATCATCGCCGCCGCCGTCGGCGCGAGCCGGAGCATCCGGGTCGGGGAACCGCCGATCAACACCCGTCCACCCGAGAATGTGCGCACCTTCGGATCGATTCTCACCCCGAATCCGTCGGGCAGTCGAGCTTGGCGCATCAGGTGATCGTATTCGGATCTGCTCTCACCGCAACATGCCATTGCCATCCGGTTGCCATCGCGACACGGCCGCGACACAGCGCGCCACCATCTGCTCGAACATCCGTTCACCTTCGGCGGCGCTCGCCCCGGTCGGATCGCCGAGGACGCCGTTCGCGCTGACGGAGGCGATCCCGCCTGCCCGCAGTCGGTCCATCAATTCGCCGATGGGCTGCGTGACGCCCGGTTGCGCGCGCTCCATCCGCACGTCACCTGGCGAAAGGTGCAGCAGCAGGGACGTTTCTGTGCGTCCCGCGTGGGCGTCGGCGCCCGGGACCGCACAGGGCAACCAGGCCACGTCCCGGCCCTCGTAGCGCAGCAGCGCGACCGCCTTGGCGAGGGTGGGGGCGTTGCCGCCGTGCCCGTTCACCAACAACACGCGCGGGGACCAGCGACACGCCGACCGCCCGTACTCGACCACCACCGCCTCGAGCGCGGACGCGCCGAGGGAGACGGTTCCCGCAAAGCCCTCGTGCTCCCCGCTGGCCCCGTAGGCGATGGCGGGGGCGATTGCCATCCCCGGCAGCGACCGCGCCACCGCGACCGCGATCCGGGTGTCGGTGTCCAGCGGGAGGTGCGGGCCGTGCTGCTCGAGCGAGCCGATCGGCACCGCGATGGCGGGCGCGTCGGCGTCGATGTCGGGCCAGGTCGCGCCCGCGAGGTCCAATGGCATGCCCACGATGTTATGCCGAGCCCGTCGCGGCCCTGCGGCTACCATCGGTCACCAACAGGACCCTCGGCTGGAGGATGACGTGACGCTGGACCGAATGCCGCTCAAAGGATTTGGCGTCGTCAACTTCGAGCTGATGCTGCTCCGCCGGATGAACGACCATCAGCCAAGACTGGTCGAGGCCGCGCTCAAGAACCTCGGCAAGAGCGGCACGGACCTGCGCGCCGCGCACGCCCAGTGGCAACGCGGCCTGCGGAGCCACTTCCCCGACGGTGCCGCGCGGTATCGCCTCGCCCTCGGCAAGCCCGAGGTGGTGACCTCCCGCCCGGTGGCGGTGGTCGGGGAATTGGCCATCGAAGCCTGGCCGATGCCGCTGTGGCCCGGACTGCAGTTCCAGGTCACCTTCGGGCCTGGAGGGGAAGTCGTCGACGAGCGGCTCGCAAGGGCGTCCGACGGGGCCGCGCCCGCCATCGCCTCGGTGGCGGACCTACGGCCGTGGCTGCTGGTCATCGACGACCTCGAGTCGACCTGTGCCCCCGTCCGCTACCGCATGTCCGCGGGCACCGTGCCCAGCCATGCGGCCGCCGAGTTCGCCACACCGGACGGCACCGCCTGCGCCGCGCAGTTCTCCTGGGGCCTGCTGCAGTCCGCCGCGCCCTCGGGTGATCAAACACCCGGATAGCCGGCAGCGATCGGGAAGAATACGCGTATGGCCAAGGACGAGGCGACGTTCCCGACGTCGATCATGCTGATCCGGCACGCGGAACGGCCCGAGGGCGACGAACCACCGTTCGGCGTCGACCCGGACGGCGGACGGTGCGACGAATCGCTCACCCCCGTCGGCTGGCAACGCGCCGCCGCGCTCGCCACGCTCTTCGCCCCCGACGACGGCGAACCACCCACCGGGCTGCTCCGACCGCGGGCCCTGTTCGCGTCGACGCCGAGCAAGAAGGACGGCAGCAAGCGCTCGCTGCAGACGATCTCGCCGCTGGCCGACAAGCTCGGCCTCGAGGTGGACACCGACATCGGGCGATCCGAGGTCAAGGCGCTCGCAAAGCGGGTACTCCGCACGCCGGGGCCGGTCCTGATCTGCTGGCAGCGCGAGTATCTCCCCGAGATCGTCGACGCGCTAGGCGAGGTCGAGTCGACGCCCCCCGACCCCTGGCCCGAGGACCGGTTCGACGTGGTCTGGGTGCTCACCCGGAACGGTTCGGACGGATGGGCATTCAGCCAGTCGCCGCAACGCCTGCTGCCGGGCGACCTGGCCACCACCATCTAGCCAGGACAGACCTCCCCAATGTCACACTCGTTCGGCCTGGCCGAACGAGTGTGACATTGGGGAGGTTGGGCGGGGCCGTTCAGAGCGCGACGGCCACCCGGTGCCCCTCGGTCACCGCCGCGTCCGCGCGGCGTGGGGTCAGCGCGTCACCGATCCGGTGCACCTCGAACTCGCTGCCGGACAGCTGCTTCCACAACCGGTCCTCGGGCTGCTGGTGCACCGCGCACACCACCCAGTCGAATTCCGGCTCCGTGGTGACCCCGGTCGGGTGGTGCAGCAACGCGACGCGTACCGCCGACCCCGGTGCCGCGACGGCCCCGAGCGGCACCAGGTCGGTGAGCTGGGCGATGCCCTTGCGGTGTGCCCTGCGCTGCCAGCCCTCCATGTCGAGGGTGATGCCCAGGTCCTGGCCGACGATCATGCCATTCGCCGCGACGGTCACCGCGCAGCCGCGGTCGGCGAGCAGTTCGGCGACCGATGTCGCCTGGTGGAAGCCCAACTCGTCGATCACGAGTACCCGGCCGCCGGGGTCGGACCGGCCCTCGAGCACGTCCCGCACGTCCACCACCCGCGCCAGCTCCCCGGCCCACCGCGGCCGGCGCGGCCGGGCGCCGGTCGCGACGATCACCGCGCCGGGCGCCTGCGCGCGAAGGAAGTCCGCGTCCACCTCGACGCCGGTCCTAACGTCGACGCCATACCGATCGCACTCCACCTCGAGATTCGAGACCAGATCCCCGAACTCGGCTCGGCCGGCCGCGCCCGCGGCGATCCGGACCTGGCCGCCGGTGCGGTCGGCCCGCTCGAACAGCGTCACCCGATGGCCGCGCTCCGCCGCGGTGGCCGCGGCCTGCAGCCCAGCGGGTCCGCCGCCCACCACGCATACCCGCAGACCGAGTCGCCTTGGCAGCGGTAGCGGAACCGATTCCCTTCCGGCCCTCGGGTTCTCGATGCAGCCGAGCCAGCGGCCCAGCCCGACGCGGCCGATGCACTCCTGGTTGCAGGCCAGGCAGGTCCGGATCTCGTCGGAGCGGCCCGCCACGGCCTTGGCGGCGAAGTCGGGGTCCGCGATCTGGCCGCGGACGACGCCGATCAGGTCGCAGTGGCCCTCGTCGATCGCGAGATCCGCCTGCTCCGGGTCCGTGAACCGGCCGACGCCGATCACCGGCAGTGCCACCCGCTGCCGGATCGCGTTCGGGATGAACAAGGCGTATCCGCGCGGCACCGCCATCGACCCCTCGATCAGGTGCAGGGTCTGCGTCGCCATGCCGATCGAGGTGTTGATGTAGTCGACGTGCCCGCTCGCCTCCACCATCGCGGCGACCTCCACCGCCTCGCCGAGGTGGATGCCGTTCTCGATCAACTCCTCTCCGGTCAACCGCACGCCGAGCACCGGTTCGGGTCCGAGCGCCGCGCGCACCGACGCCACGACCTCGAGCAGGAATCGCGCCCGGTTCGCCAGGGTGCCCCCGTACCGATCGGTGCGCCGGTTGGTGTCGGGCGAGAGAAAGGCCCGCACGATCGACGCCTGCGAGCACTGGATCTCGACACCGTCGAAGCCGCCGCGCCTGCAATGCTCGGCGACCAACGCGAAGCCCGCGACCAGCTCCCCGATCTCCGCCGTGTCGACGGCCTTCGGCACCTCGCGGAACATCGGGTCCGGCACGGGACTGGGCGCCAGAACAGGTTGCCGCGAGTACATCCCGGAGCCCTGCCCGCCGTTGTGGTTGAGCTGCGCCAGGATCACCGAGCCGTGCGCGTGCACCGCATCGGTGATCTTCCGATAGTGCGGGACCACCTCGGGCCGATATCCCTGGATCAGCTTCTCGTACGGCCAGTCCGACGGGTGGATGCTGTGTTCCTCGGTGATGATCAGCCCCGCACCGCCCCTGGCACGCGCCTCGTAGTACGCGGCGTGCTGCTCCGTTGGCAGCCCGCCGCGTGCGCTGTTGGTCAGGTGCGCCGAGAACACCACCCGGTTTCGCAGCGTCGTCCGGCCGAGGGTCAGCGGGGTCAGCAGGTAACGGTAGGCGGTCATGTCCGCACGTCCCCCACGGAGGCCGCGACCGCCGCCGCCCGGCCCTCCCGGATCGCTTCGGCTGCCGTCCGCGGCGCCAGGCAGTCCCCGACCCGGATCGCGGTGGGCCGCATCAGAAACAGTGACTCGTCAGGTAGCCGGTGTGAGCAGTCGACCAGCGTGGCCGCGGCCTGCACGTGCCGCTCGCCGGTGTGGACGTTCTCCAACAGGACTCCGTCCGCGACGATCGAACGAACGATCATGCTCAGGTGCCGCGTGATGCCCGCCCGCTGCAACCGGACATTGGCGGCGGCGAGGTCTCCGGTCCTGCCGAGCTGGACGCCGACGACCTGGTCCGGCGTCGCGATCGACACCTCGCGGCCAAGCGCGGCCAGCCATTCTGCGACCGCGCCGCCGATCTGGTCACCCACCGGATCGAACACCAGGATCGGGCCGTCCCGCAGGGGCCGTTCGCGCGAGGCCTGTCCGGCCAACAGCTCTGCCGCGCTCACGATCTCGGTGTTCTCGTGCCGGTCCCCCGGCCACGGATTCGGCGCGCTACCGGTCGCCAGGATCACCGCGCGGCCGACGGACCTCGCGGAGTCGATCTCCTCGGCTGTGACCGCGCGGCCGGTTTCGACGCGAACGCCCAACCGGCGACATTCGGATTCCAGCCAATCCACCAGTGCCGAGAGCGAATCGCGACCGGCGCCGACCGAGGCCACCCGCAGCATGCCGCCGAGCCGGGAACCGCGCTCGGCGAGGGTGACCCGGTGCCCGCGCACCGCCAGCACCCGCGCCGCCTCCAGCCCGGCAGGCCCGCCGCCGACGACCAGTACCTCACCCGGGTCCGGAGCGGGCAGCGTCTCGTCGGGGTCGACGCGCTCGTGACCGGCCGACGGGTTCCCGACACAGGTGACGATCGGATTGCGCGGGTCGCGGACCTGACAGGCCTGGTTGCAGAGCAGGCAGGGTCTTGGTGCGTCGCCGCGGCGGGCCTTGACGATCAGGTCCGGGTCGGCGATCTGCGCGCGGGTCATCTCCACCGCATCGGCGACGCCGTCCTCGAGCGCCAGCTGCGCATCGCCTGCCTCGATCACGCTGCCCTGCAGCACAACCGGCACCGCGCCCGCGACCGCCTCCCTGATTCGGGAGCACAGTTTCACGTTGAACATCGCGGTGGTGTGCGCGTCCGGGCGGTACGCCTCGACCGACATCGGGCCGCCGCGGACGACCACCAGCAGGTCGAGCGACTGCGCCAGTTCGCCGGCATACCGCGCGGCGATCTCGGGCGTGATCCCCGCCCACGGCGCGAGCTCGTCGCAGCTCAGCCGCAGCGACAGCACCCGGTCGCGACCGAGCTCGCCGCGGACGGCGTCGATCACGTCCCGGGTGAGCCTGAGCCGGTCCTCGCCGTATCCGTCGTCGCGCATATTGGTCAGACCCGAGTGGAACTGTCGCAGCAGCGCCCGCGGGCCAGCGTCGAGCTCGATTCCGTCCAGGTCCGCCGCCCGGGCGAGCGCCGCGGCGGACCGGAATCCCTCTATCAGCGAGTCGATCTCGGCCCGCTCCATCTCCATGGGCAGCTCGCGGGTGACGACATCCGCGACCCGCGACGGCCCCCACAGCGCCGACTGCGAATTCGCGCTCGAACCCTGCAGCCCGGTGTGGCCGAGGCCTGCCAGCACCAGTGTTCCGTGCGGCCGGCAGGCGTCGACGATCTCCCGCCAGCCCGGCCCGCAGTCCGCGGCCAGCGGTGCCCGCTCGTACGGCCAGTCGTCCGCGTGCACCGAGGCCACCTCGGTGACCACGACGCCTGCCCCGCCCCTGGCGCGCCTGCCGTAATACGCCACGTGCGCGGAGGAAAGGGCGCGGCCCACACCGAGATTCGTCTCGTGTGGACCGAAGATCACCCTGGCCGGTGCGGTGCGCCCTGCCAGGGTGATCGGTTCGGTGAGCCGTGCCGTCACGGCCCGCGGCGTCCTAGACGCCGAGGTCGCGGCGGAAGCCGGCCGGGATCACCAGGTCCGACGGGGACAGGTCCGCGATCGACGAGTGCCCCAGACCCAGCACCGCCGAGTCGATGCCGCTGCGGAGGATGTCGAGGACGTTCTCGACGCCTGCCTGCCCGTTGGCCGCCAGGCCCCAGAGGTAGCCGCGGCCGATCATCACGGCCTTGGCGCCGAGCGCGACGGCCTTGACGACGTCGCTACCGCGACGGATACCGCCGTCGAGCAGCACCTCCAGGTCGTCGCCCACCGCCTCGGCGATCGCGGGCAGGGCCCGGATCGGGGCCGGGGTGCCGTCGAGGTTGTTGCCGCCGTGGTTGGAGACGGAGATCGCGGAACAGCCGGCGTCGACGGCGCGCTTGGCGTCGTCCACGCGCATGACGCCCTTGAGCATGAACGGCCCGCCCCACTGCTCGCGGAGCCACGCGACGTCCTCCCACGACGGCAGCGGAGTACCCATCCACTCGCCGTAGGCACCGAAGAAGGTCGGCGCCTGCTGGCCGGGCGCGGCCAGGTTCGGGGTGGTCAGGTCCGGCACCTTGCCGGTCTTCGCGAACTCCCACAACCACTTCGGCCGGGTGATGGCCTCCGGCGCGTTCTGCATCATCGCCTTGAGGTTCATCTTCTCCGGGATCGCCGGGCTGCCCCAGTCCCGCCCCATCGAGAAGGACCAGTCCAGGGTCATGATCAGGCCGGTGGCACCGGCCGCGCGAGCCCGCTCCATGCGCTGGACCAGGGTGTCGCGGTCGCCCACCCAGTACATCTGGAAGAACGTCTGCGGGTTGGCCGCGGCGACGTCCTCGATCGAGCGACTCGCGAAGGAGCTCAGCCCCATCGCGACCCCACGGGCGGCGGCGGCGCGGGCCACCGCGACCTCGCCCTCCGGGTGCACGGCCTGCACGCCGGTCGGCGAGATCAGCACCGGCATCGAGATGGGCTGACCCATGACCTGGGTAGCCATGTCCCGCTTGTCGTGCAGCCCCGCGACGTGCGGTGCGAAGCCGAGCTCGCTGAAGGCCGCGAGGTTGTCGTCGACCGTCAGCCCCTTCTCGGACCCGGCCACCAACGCCATGTAGACGGACTTGGGCAGCCGCTTCTTGGCGCGTCGCTGCGCCTCGGCCACGGTTTCGAACCAGGCATTCTTGGCCATGAAAAAATCCTCTATTCCATTCCCGCGAGCGGGTTTTCGTCACAGATCTTGGCTGGCGGGCGGACCATCAGCTGCAGCGGAACCGGTGCCCGCGGGGTGCGGCGGTTCCCGGTGCGGGAGTGGTCGACGCTCGACTTGGGAATCTCGCCGCGAGTACCCGCGAGCGCGGTCTCGCCGTAGCCCTGCACGCACTCAGGGTCCGGGCCGTCCATCGGCAGGCCGGTGAAGAACTTGGCCGCCATGCAGCCGCCGCGGCAGGAGTCGTAGTGGTCGCACTTGCTGCATGCGCCGCCGGTCTGCGGGGAACGCAGCTCGGTGAACAGGTCGGAGTGCTGCCACACGTGCTGAAATCCGCCGTCGGCCACGATGTTTCCTGCAAGGAACTGCTCGTGGATCGCGAAGGGGCAGGCGTACACGTCGCCGACCGGATCGATCAGGCACACCACCCGTCCGGCACCGCACAGGTTCAGGCCGGGGAGCGCATCGCCGTAGGCGGACAGGTGGAAGAACGAGTCGCCGGTCAGGACCCCTTCACCGTTCGCGACCAGCCAGTCGTACAGCTCGCGCTGCTGCGGCTGCGTCGGGTGCAGCTCGTCCCAGACGTCGGCGCCGCGGCCGGACGGGCGCAGCCGGGTGATCCGCAGCGTCGCACCGTACTTGTCGGCGAGCGCCTTGAACTCGTCCAGCTGGCCGACGTTGTGCCGGGTGACGACGACGGAGATCTTGGCGTCCTTGAATCCCGCCTCGGCGAGGTTCTCGAGGGCGCGCACGGCCATCGCGAAGGATCCGGGTCCGCGCACCGCGTCGTTGACCTCGGCGGTGGCACCGTCGATGGAGATCTGCACGTCGACGTAGTCGCTGGCCGCCAGCCGTGCGGCGACCTTCTTGTCGATCTTGACGCCGTTGGTGGAGAACTTGACGCCCACCTGGTGCTCGGTGGCGTAGTCCACGAGCTCCCAGAAGTCGGAACGGACGGTCGGCTCGCCGCCACCGATGTTCACGTAGAACACCTGCATCCGCTGCAGTTCGTCGATGATGGACTTGCACTGCTCGGTGCTCAGCTCACGCGGATCCCGCCGACCGGACGACGACAGGCAGTGCACGCAGGAAAGGTTGCAGGCGTAGGTGAGTTCCCAGGTGAGACAGATGGGCGCGTCGAGACCGAGTTCGAACTGGTCAACGAGCCTGCCCACCGGGGCGGGAGCGGGGCGATCGAGCATAGAGGTCATGGGCTGTGTCCTCGAGACGGAAGAAGGGGTGGCGTGGTGGCGGACTCAGGCGGCGACGATCATCTTCGACGCGGCCAGCGTGGAGAGCGCCCGGGCATAGGTGTCCACCTGCGCCTCGTCGATGCCTGCCGCACGGATGGCGGTTCTGGCGTCGGGATGATCAGGCAGAGCCCGCACGATCTCGACGATCGTGCGGTTCTTCAGGAACGAGAGCTTCCTTGTCCCGAAGTGGTAGAGCAGCGCCCCGAACGGTTCGGGACGCAGCGCCACCTGCGGGTGAAGCTTCCACCCGGTATCGAGATCCACGATCAGTACACGCCGCACATGCCGTCGATCGAGACCTCTTCGACGAGGGCCTCCTCGACGAGCTCGGTCTCGGCAACGACGCTTTCGCGATGGTCAGACATTCACATACCTCCTGTGCCAGGGTTGGCGTCAGTCACGGCGATCGGTTCACTGTGACTCGCCTCACCACACTAATGGCATCGAGTGCACAATGAAAGGTCCGGGCGACAAATTGACGCAGACCGGCAATAAAACCGCAGGTCGGATAGGTCGCCGTCCCTCGACGACGCGCGATCGGATCAGCAATATCGGCATCGAACTGTTCGCCGAGCACGGTTTCGAGGAGACCAGCGTCGATCAGATCGCCGAGGCCGCAGGCATCGCCAGGCGCACCTTCTTCCGCTACTTCCCATCCAAGAACGCGGTGCCGTGGGGCGACTTCGACCTGCATCTGGCGAACATGCGCGAACAGCTCGCCGAACTCCCCCGCGACATCCCGCTGGCCGAGGGGCTCGCCTCGGCGCTGCTCGAGTTCAACAGCTTCCCGCCCGCGGTGGCCGCGCTGCATCGCAAGCGCATGCAGATCATCCTGCAAGCTCCGGCGCTGCAGGCATATTCGATGGTGATGTACAACGGCTGGCGCGCGGTGATCGCCGACTATGCGGCCGACCGCATGGGCAACCGGGCAACCGATCACCTGCCCCGCACGATCGGCTGGATGGTCCTCGGTGTCGCACTTTCCGCCTACGAGCAGTGGCTCACCGACGACTCCCTCGAACTGCCGGATCTGCTCCGCGCCGGGAGTGCCGTCCTGTCCCACGGACTCGACGCCGCAGCCATCCACGGTGAGTGACCCGCGCACGAGACCATTCGGGACTGCGCCCACCGCCCTGAGCTGCTGTATCCCGATTGCCGGGAACGGGCCCCCACGTTTTACGATCGACCTGGTTTCATGATTTCCTGCTACATTCGAAACTAGAACACGTTCCAGATTCACCCCCGAGAGGATCCGCCGCGATGACCACCGTTGACATGCCGCACAGCTCCAGGTCGGTTGTCCTCACCGTGTCCGGGGTCGTCGAGGAGACCTCCGATGCCCGGTCCCTGGTCTTCACCGTCCCGGACGAGCATCGCGGCAAGTTCGACTACAAGCCCGGCCAGTTCCTCACGCTGCGCATTCCCAGCGATCAGACCGGCTCGGTGGCCCGCTGCTACTCCCTGGCCAGCTCGCCGTTCAGCGACGCCGAGCCCAAGGTCACGGTCAAGAGGACCGTTGAGGGCTATGGATCGAACTGGCTCTGCGACAACATCAAGGCAGGCGACACCATCGAGGTGCTGCCCCCGTCGGGCGTGTTCACCCCCAAGTCGCTTGACCACGACTTCCTGCTGTGGGGCGCGGGCAGCGGGATCACCCCGGTGATCTCGATCCTCAAGTCCGCGCTCACCGAGGGCACCGGCAAGGTGGTGCTGATCTATGCCAACCGCGACGAGAAGTCGGTCATCTTCGCGGACGAGCTGCGCGGCCTCGCGGCCCAGTACCCGACCCGCCTGACCGTCGTGCACTGGCTCGAATCCCTGCAGGGACGGCCGACGCCTGACCAGTTCGCCACCCTCGCCAAGCCGTTCGGCGGCTTCGAGTCGTTCATGTGCGGCCCCGGCCCGTTCATGGACACCGTGCACAAGGCGCTCGCCGAGGCAGGCGTGCCGCGCACCTCCGTGCACGCCGAGGTCTTCAACTCGCTCGCAGGCGACCCGTTCCAGGACGTCGAGCTCGAGGAGATCACCGAGGAAGAGGCCGCCGACGCGGCCACCGTCTCCGTCACCCTGGACGGTGAGACCCACGAGATGAGCTGGCCGCGCAAGCAGACCCTCGTCGACATCATGCTGGCCAAGGGCCTGGACGTGCCGTACTCCTGCCAGGAGGGCGAGTGCGGCTCCTGCGCCTGCACCGTGCTCAAGGGCGAGGTCGAGATGGGCAACAGCGAGATCCTCGACCCCGAGGACATCGCCGCCGGCTACATCCTCGGCTGCCAGGCCAAGCCGATCAGCGACGCCCTCGAGATCGAGTTCTGATCTCCCGATAGCGGGCGCGGTCGGCGCCGTCGAGATGCTCGGCGGCGTACGACAGCGCCGTCGCACCCATCTCGGCGGCGTGTTCGTCGAGAAACCCGGTGAGCAGCGCCCGGTCCACCCGTTTGCCGACCTCACGCAGCATCCAGCCGAGTGCCTTCTGCGTGAGGTCGCGTCGGTCGTCGAGTAGCCGAGGTGCCAGCTCAAGCGTCGTCGTGGCGTCGCCGCGGCGGATGAAGCCGAACGTGGTCAGCAGCGCCACCCGCCTGCGCCACAGGTCCCCGTCCTCGCCGAGCTCGAAGACCAGGTCGCGCGGTCGGTCGAACAGCCAGCCGCCGAGCACGATCTCCGCCGAGCTGTCGACGAGATCCCAGTTGTTGACCCGCCCCCGCAGCACCGCGGCCAGGTAGAAGTCGGCGATCCGCTCGCGTTCGGCGTCGTCGCGCGTCCTGCTGGCGGAGGCCCGGGTGAACCGGCCACACAGGATGACCAGGGCGGCCAGCCGATGCTCGTGCACCTCGCTGTCGAGCAGCACGCGCACCTCGGCCAACGGCAGGTCCGCGAACCGCTTCGCCACCGCCCGGGTCGCAGGTACCCGGACCCCGATGAACACGTCTCCCTCGCCGTACTCCCCCGGCCCGGTCTTGAAGAACCGTTGGAGGTGCGTGGCGTCGGCAGAGCTCGAGACCTGTGCCAACGCCCCGGTCACTGTCGTCGCATCGTCCATGCCCCGACCATGCCAGACGGGCGGCCGAATCGAGGCCGGCCGGGCTATTGACCGGCCGGTCAATCAGGGTTATACCGGAGGTAGCGGGTTCCCTCTTCGAGGAGGCAGGAAATGAAGGCAGCAATGGCTCGGTGGCAGGACTGGGCCGCCGTGGTGATCGGCGTCGTCGTGGCGCTGTCCCCGATGTGGATGGACACGAACAACGCCGCACGCTGGTCGATGGTCGTGCTGGGTGTGCTGGTGGCAGTCGCCGGGCTGGCGCACATGATGTCGTCTGAGATGGCCTTCGTCCCATGGGCGATGGGCGCGCTCGGCGTACTGATGTTCCTCTCCCCGTGGGTGATGGGCTTCGCCGACATGGCCGGCGCCGCCTGGACCTCATGGATCGGCGGAGTGCTGACGGCGCTCACGGCGATGGCCGCCATGCCGGAGGGTTCGCGGCTACACATCGGACACGGTGGCGGATTGGCTACGCACCACTGACAGAATCAACGACAATTCCCACGCTGGGGCGAGCGCCGATGGCCTCGCCCCACCAAACCCGTTCGGAGGCAACCGAATGCCAGGTCCGCGCCAGCGCCGGACGGCCAGCGTGGACGGTGACGCACGGGAGTTGATCCTCGACGCCGCCGAAGAACTCATCGCCGTGTCGGGTTACGACGCGACCTCGACCGCGGCCATCGCGGCGAAGGCGGGCGTGCCGAAGGGGCTGGTCTTCTATTACTTCCCGACCAAGGCGTCGATCCTCACCACGCTCATCGCCGAACGGCTGCCTGCGGAACCGCTGACCGACGTCGCCGGACTGGTGGTCACGGGCGAGCCGGAATCGACGCTGGTCAACCTCGAGGCCGCGCTGAACCTGCGAGACCATCACTCCTCGGTGATGCGGGTGATCATCTGGCGCGAGGCCGAGACGCACCCCGCCGTCCGCGCGCACCTGCGGCGGTTCCGCAGCTACCTGCACGACGCCACCGTCGAGGTGCTGCGGGCCAGCTCCCCGGTCGCCGTGTCCGCGCGGGTGCTCGATTCGTGCGCGACCGCCTGGGTGGCCGCGATGTTCTCCGTTGCCAGCACCGATCGACTCCGCGATCTCGACGGCGTGAACCGCGAACACCGGGAGGACCTGGGCGGCGTCGCACGCGTGGTGGCCGCGGGTCTCGAACAGCTCGGCACGGCCGGTGCGTGACCGTGCAGCCGCTACCCGAGTAGGCGGCCCGCCTCGAACGCGGCGGCGCTGGCGGGCAGTGACCCCGGTCGGCCACTGAGCAGCACCGACACCGTTCCGCTCCCGCTCGCCTCGCGGCCGAGCGCATCGATTCGCCGGATCGTCTGGGCGGCGACCGCCTCGGCGCTGTCGAACAGGGTGACCCCTGCAGGCAGCTGGTCGGCGATCTCGCCGGCCATCAACGGGTAGTGGGTGCAACCGAGGACCACCCCGTCGCAGTCGGCCGGAGTGCGGGCGACGGCGTCCGCGATCGCGCGCTTGGCCAGGTCGGTGTCGCCCAGGTCGATCGCGTCGGCCAGTCCGTGACACGCCACACCGACCACCGAGGCGCCGTTGGCGAACTGCTCGATCAGGTCTGCCTGGTACCGGCTGGCGGTGGTGGCCGCGGTGGCCCAGATCGCGACGGAGCGACTGACCGCGGCGGCAGGCTTGATCGCGGGCACGGTCCCGATCACCGGGATCGAGTCGCCCAGCCGGGCCCGGACGTGGTCGAGCGCGGTCACGCTCGCGGTGTTGCACGGCAGCACCACGACCTCGGCGCCCAGGTCCACCGCCCGTTCGGCGGCCCCGACCACCCTGTCGATCACCCAGCGCTCCGGCTTGGGCCCCCATGGTGCGCCGTCGGGGTCGAGGACGAGCAGCAGATCCAGCTCGGGACGAAGGCGCCGCAGCCAGGCCGACGTGGGCAGCAGCCCCAGCCCGGAGTCGATGAGCGCAACAATCACCCGACAAATCTATCTCGACGCCGCCATCGCGCCGCCTGGGTGGGGCCGCCCGTCGATCCCACCCGCCTCCCTAGGCCTTCCCGCGGTCCTCGCTCAGGCGCCGGAACATCTCCTTCACACCGATCCTGGCGGCGACCCGCTCGGCGAATCGGGGCGCGACCGCGGCGATCGCGAGCAGCGGACGAACCGGCGCCCCGCTCTCGATCACCTCGGGCAGGTCCTTGCGGATCGCCGAGACCACCCTGTCCGCCACCCTCGTCGTCGTGGTCTCGCCGATCACCCGGTTGGACCTGATTCCGCGCTCGACCATCCGCTGGTACATGCCGTCGCCGCCGATGAACCCAGGGCACACGACGGAGAAGCCGACCGGGGACGGCCCGTATTCGGCGCGTAGCGCCTGGTTGAGCCCGATCAGGGCCGCCTTGGTGGCGGAGTAGGGCTCCGTGTACGCCTGTCCGAACTTGCCTGCCATCGAGCTGATGAAGACCACGTGGCCACGGCCGCGGCTCACCATGCCGGGCAGCACGTCACGGGTGAGCAGCATCGGGGCCGTGAGGTTGACGTCGACCATCTCGGTCAGTTCCGCCGGGGTGAGCGCGGTGAAGGCGGCGACGTTCTCGACGCCGGCATTGTTGACCAGAACGTCGATCGGACCGACCGCCTGCTCGGCGCGCTCGATCAGGGCGCCGGCCGCCCCCGGGTCGGTGAGGTCGGCAGGCACCGCCTCCGCCCGCACGCCGAATGCCCGCAAATCCGCCACCACGGCGGCGAGTGCGTCCTCGCGCCTGCCGGTGACCGCGACGTCCATGCCCTCGCCCGCGAGTGCGCGGGCGATGACGGGGCCGAGCCCACCGGACGCCCCCGTCACCAGTGCGACGCGGCCCCGCAGCCGTTCCATGGACCCGAGCCTTCTCCGTCCACCGAGCGGAAGTCAACGCCAGCCGTCGAGTCCCCCATCCGCGGAGCCGACCGCCTCGGTCATCGCCGCAAGGAATTTGGCCACGGCGGCCAGCTCGGCCTCGTCGAACTCGCCGATCGAGGCGGTCATCCGACCGATCAGCGGCCCGAAGAAGGACCAGCCCAGGTACTTCGCGTGCTCCTGAACCTGTAGCAGCACCCGGCGGCGGTCGCCGGGGTCCGGCGTCCGACCGATGTGGCCCGCCCTTTCCAGCCTGTCGAGCAGCGCGGTGGTTGCCGCCGAGCCCAGGCTCAGCTGCCTGCCCAGCCACCCCGGCGTGGCGGCGATCCCGGCCCGGTCCGCGTCGAGCAGCGCGATGAGCGCCCGCAGGTCGGTCGCGTGTAGGCCGTTACGGCTCGCGAACGCGGCACCGAACAGGTCGAGGTCGACGGTGAGCCTGCGCAGTTGGTGCACGAGCCGCATCGCCGAGTCGGGGTCGCCCGTCGCGCTCATTCTCGTGCTCCCAACGCACTGCTCCCCTGATGCATGGCTCCCTTGATTCATATCTCTCGATCAGTAATTATCTCAGTCATCGAGATTATCTGATGTCGAGAGAATTCGGAGCGTCCCATGGATGACAGCACTCAAATCCGCACGAGAAGCCGATTCGACTCCGCCTACGACGCGGTCCTCGCCCGCTGGGACGGAGCAACACCGCTGGAGACCACCTCCGAGTTCGGCGTGACCCGCGTGCACGCCTGCGGCCCGGTCGATGCTCCCCCGGTTCTCCTCCTGCACGGCGGCGGCGCCACCGGGACGGCCTGGTACGCCGTCGCGGCCGCGCTCGGCCGGACCCACCGGGTCTATGCCCCTGACCTCATCGGCGACGCAGGCCGCAGCATGCCAGGCGATCGGCGGCCACGCACGCCCGCGGACCTGATGACCTGGCTCGACACGGTTCTCGACGAGCTCGACCTGCCGCGGGCGGCCCTGATCGGGCACTCTTACGGCGCGTGGATCGCCCTCGCATACACGCTCGGCCGCCCTGACCGGGTGGACCGACTCGGCCTGCTCGACCCGACGAACTGCTTCTCCGGGCTGCGGGCCGGCTATGTGCTGCGAGCGCTTCCGATGTTGCTGCGCCCCAACGAGAGCCGGGTCCGGCGATTCATCGAGTGGGAGACGCACGGGCGGGCGATCGACCCGGACTGGCTGACGGTTTTCGCGCTCGGCGCTGCGGGGTCCCCGCGGCCGCGGATCGTGCTGCCGAAGCGGCCGTCCACCACCGCACTCGGCGAGCTGCGCGTCCCCACCCTCGTCGCGCTCGCCCAGGATTCACGGGCGATCGATCCCGAACGGGTGGCCGCGGCGGCGCACCACGCCATCCCGGGTGTCCGGATCGAAGTCCTGCCGGAGAGCAGTCACCACTGCCTGCCCAGTCACGATCCGGACCGGCTGACCACGATCCTCGCCGATTTCCTTTCCTAGCAACGATTCTGGCGGGTGCGATCACCGAACCAACAGCAGGCAACCCGCGACGGTCGCGCCGCCGACTCCGACGACGGCCACCTCCGGCGGTACCTCGAGCTGGGCGCTCGACTCGCCGCGCAGCTGCGCCACTGCCTCCGCGACGAGCTCCAGTGCGGCCGACCGCCCCAGCCCCAGCTGTCCGCCGTGCGGGTTGAGCGGCAACGCCCCGGTGCGCGAGATCCGCTGACCCCCGGCGACGAAGGCACCCGCCATCCCCTGCGCGCAGAACCCGAGCGCCTCGAGCCAGATCAATGCCAGGAAGCTGAACTCGTCCTCGACCAGGGCGACATCCACGTCATCCGGCCCGAGTTCGGTACCCGCCCAGAGCCTTTGGCCCGCCGAATGGATTGCCATCGTGGTCAGCTCGGAGCGCTGTTCCCACAGCCGGCTCGCGCTCCGTGCCGCCGCGACGGCCTCGAGGGTCACCGCCGGGGCCGGCAGGTCCCCCTCGATGTCGCCCCGGCTGATCACCACCGCCGTTGCCCCGCCCGCCGGTGCCGCGCGGTCATGTACACAGAGCGGATCGGCCAGCATCGGGGCGTCCAGGTACTCCCGAAGCCCGATGCCCCGCCCGCCGTTTCGGCAGGCGGTCAGCGCGATCTGCGCGAGTTCGACCCGCGTGAGCCCGAACGCCTCGACATAGCTGCGTGCCGCGAGCGCGGTCGTCACCAATTCCGTTCCCGCACCGTAGGGTGCGTGCCACTGAGCCCACCCCGATACGGACGGCCTGCCCGAGAACCTCCCGGCCTCAGGCGGCACGGGCCGCGGCGGGTCGCTCGCCTCGACACACAGCACGTGGGTGGCCAGGCCCGAGGCCACAGCCGCCACCGCGGCCGACACCGCTGCGAGTACACCGAGCCGATCCGATTCCACTGTGCGCCAGGAGAGTTCGAGGCCCAGAGCGTCACCCACCTCGACGGTGTCCGGCAGTCCGCAGGTGACGAGGCCGTCGACGGCGCCGCCGGTCAGGCCCGCATCGGCCAGTGCGCCGCGAGCGGCCTGCGCGGCGATGCCGACACCGCAGGGCGCCGGTCCGCGGGGCACCCGTCCGATTCCGCTGACCACCGCCCCCCTGGCGATCACGACACGGCCTCCAGCCGGTCCTCCGGCAGTTCCAACTCCTCGATCTCGGCGAGCGGAAGCCAGATGTCTCCGCCGAGGTGCTCGAAGTACAGCCGGATCGGCGTGTCCACCCGCAGCGCCCCCGGCTCCGCCCCGGTCAAGCCCAGCAGCAGCCGGATGCCCTCCTCGAGTTCGACCACGGCGACGACGAGGGGAACCGGCGGCTCCATCTGCTCCGGCTCGTGCACCTCGGTCCAGGTGAGCAGCACGCCCTTGCCGGTGACGGGCTCGACGGTGAAGTCCGCGGACCAGCAGTGCCTGCAGCACGGCGAGGGCGGGAACGACCATCGCAGGCAGTGCACGCACCGCTGCACCGACAACCGCCCGGACGCGCCCGACGTCCAGTGCGCGGCGGTCAGGTCCGTCAGCTCCGGCAGCGCCCGCTGGTCATGGACCATGTATTCACGTTAGACGCCCGCGGCCTCGAGCACCTCGGTGATCGGTGCACCGTCCGCGATCTTCGCCCTGGTCTTCATCACGGCACCGGCGAGGCCGCCGCCGACCACCGCGACGAGAATGCCGTCGCGCTCGTAGTAGGCGAGGAACTTGCGGCCGTCGTCGCGGACGAGGTGCACGGTGTCCGTGGCGGACGGCTCGCCGAGCGCCTGGATCTTGATGTCGTACTGGTCGCTCCAGAAGTACGGGACCTGGGCCGGGCCTGCGGGCTTGTCGCAGCCGACCAGCGCGAGGGCAAGCGCCTTCGCCTGGTCGCCCGCGTTGGTCCAGTGCTCCACCCGCCGCTGGCCCTCGGGGTGACGCCATGCCGCGACGTCGCCGACCGCCCAGACATTCGGGTCGCTGGTCCGGCCGCACTCGTCGGCGAGCACGCCGCCGCCCTCGCGGGGCTCGGCGATCTGCACCCCCGACCCCTCGAGCAGCCCGGTGACCGGGACGGACCCGATGCCGATGACCACCAGGTCGGCGGCGACCTCGGTGCCGTCACCGAGGACGGCGCCGGTGACCCGACCCTCGCCGAGCAGCGCGGTGAGACCGACCCCGGTGCGCAGGTCGACGCCCTCCTCGCGATGGAGCCGGGCCACGAGGCCGCCGATCCGCTCGCCGAGCACAGAGGCCAGCGGGGTGGGCTGCGGCTCGATCAGGACGACGTTCATGCCGCACTTGCGCATGCTCGCGGCGAGCTCGCAGCCGATGAACCCGGCCCCGACGATCAGGGCGGTCTTGCCGGGCGCGATCTCGGCACGCAGCCCCATCGCGTCCTCGAACGAGCGCAGCACGTGCACGCCCTCGAGATCGGCTAGGCCGGGGATCCGGCGCGGGACCAGGCCCGTCGCGATCACCAGGTGGTCGTAGTCGACGGCCCCGCCGTCCGCGAGGGCCACCGTGCGGGCGCCGGTGTCGACGCCGGTCGCGGCCGCACCGAGGCGCAGCTCGATGCGCTGTTCCTCGAAGAACTCCGCCGGCTTGAGGGTGACGTCGTCCCGCTCCCCGCGGACGACCTCCTTCGACAGCGGCGGGCGGTCGTAGGGCAGGTGCGGTTCCGCGCCGATCAGCGTCAGTTCACCGTCGAAGCCCGCCCGCCGCAGTTCCTCCGCGGTGCGCAAACCCGCCAGCCCGGCACCGACCACGACGACCCGTCCAACGCTCATCCCGCTCCAACCTTTCACCCGATGGATCGCTGTGGCCCGCGTGGACCACGCACATTTCATACCAAAACTGACACGTGTTCTAGATAGCGTGCCCTAAGCGTCGAGGGAAAGCCACACCTACGCCCTCGTGGTGCGGCGGGAGGCGAATCGAACGCGCTCAGCCCACCCCTGGCACGGGGACCTGGGCGCCGGTGATCGCGGCCGACGAATCACCCACCAGGAACGCGATGACCTCGGCGATGGCGTCGGGCGAGACCCAGCCCTTGCGGCTCGACTCGGGCTGGCTCGCCCGGTTGCCCGGGGTGTCGATCACCGAGGGCAGCACCGCGTTCGCCCGGATGCCCTCCGCGCGGTATTCGACGGCCAGGGCACTGATGAACGCCCAGACCGCTGCCTTCGAGGTGACATACCCCGAGGCGCCCGAGAAGGGCGCGAAGGCGGCCTTGGTCGACATCGCGACCACCGACCCGCCGCCCGCGTCGATCAACAACGGCAGCGCCGCCTGGGTGCACAGGTAGAGCGGGCGCAGGTTGAGCCGCAGCATGGCCTCGAAATCCTCGACCGGACTCTCGTGTACCCGAGCGCCGCTGGCGAAGCCGCCGACCAGGTTCACCACCGCCCGCAGCGGCGCCCGCTCGTCGCCGCCGGCCAGCGCGGCCACGTCGGCGACACTCGCGGGATCGAACAGGTCGGCGCGACTGAGCACGAGCCGCGGGTGCGGGTCCAAGCGCTCGAGTTCCGCCTCCGCGATCCACGGCACCACCACCCGCCACCCGTCCGCGAGCAACCGCCTGGTGACCGCGACCCCGAGCCCGCCGGTGCCGCCCGTGAGCAATACGCTCCGTCCTGATTCGGTCATCGTCCGCCGCCTTCCAGAAGCGTTGTCGGGGTTCGGGTCTCGTGCCGAGCTTCGATCACGTCGCGTCGAACGCGGAGATCAGCCAGCGTCCGTCGACCTTCTGCAGCTCCACCTCGGCGCCGACGGACGTGATGGTCGGCGCCTGCTGCTCCGGGGTGGTCGTCGACTGGTCGAGGAACACCAGCACCGCCGCACTGTCCTCGGACAACGACGTCATTCCGGTCGCGGTGACGGTGGCCGTCGCGCTGATCTTCTTGTCCATGGCCGCGGGCACGATCACCGTCCGCGCGAGCCGGTCGTGGTAGTCCCTGAAGTCTCCGGTCAGCAACTCCCGCGCGGCGGCCATGTTCGCGAAGGCGGTCTCCGGCGTGTAGGTCAGCAGGGCCACCGCACCGTCCGCGGCGGCCCGCTGGGCCTCGGCCCTGGCCCCGTCATCAATCCGCTGATCCGGCCGGTACGCGGTGATGTACAGGAACCCGGCCAGCGCCGTCAGCACGAGGACCGCAGCGGTCAGCCCGAGCGTGAGCCTGCGTCGCGCACTCACGACACGTACTCCACCCTCGAGATCTTCGACCGCTCACCGTCGACGGTCACCCGGAGCCGCTGCACCCGCTGCTGATCCTGCGCCCCGGTCCCGTTGCTGACCCGCGAAGTGACCTGGACCAGCACCGTGGCCGAATTCGCTGCCTCCGTTTCGATGCCTGCGGCGGCCGACTCACCGACCGTGGTCACCTTCGCGTCCCGCACCACCGTGATGAACCCCTGCGCCCGCCGCT
Source organism: Rhodococcus sp. NPDC059179 (assembly GCF_042754885.1). Lineage (NCBI taxonomy): Bacteria > Bacillati > Actinomycetota > Actinomycetes > Mycobacteriales > Nocardiaceae > Rhodococcus > Rhodococcus sp. NPDC059179. The sequence goes on from NZ_JBHZBV010000003.1 coordinate 313,860, forward strand.
CGAAATCGTCATAGAACTCGCCCGTCGCGCCGTCGAGCACCCGCTGCACGTCGGCCTCGGCACTGTTGTGGTCGATAGTGGTCAGGTTGAGCGCGCCCTCGCGGGCGACCTGGAGATAGGTTTCCCGTTCGGACTGCTGGGCAGATACCGAACGGTGCTGCCAGAGCATGACCCCGCACGCCGTCGCCAGCAGCAGCGCGGCCACGGCGAGCAGCGCCGTCCCCGCCGCGACGGCGGGCGACGCGTCCCCCTCGGGGTTCGGGTCCTGAACTCCTGCCATCGGGCTACATCCTTCGTCGACGGTGCAGTGGACTGCTCCACGTTAGGTGAATCGGCGCACGGGCGTCGCGGCGCGGCTGTACTCACTAGAGTTGAAGCGTGACCACCGATCCGAGCAGGGGCATCTCCCCAGTGCAGTACGGCGCCGGCACCACCGAGCTGGTGAGTTCGCAGGGGCGCACGATCATTGCCGACGCAGTCGTCGCGAAGATCGCCGGAATCGCCACCCGGGAGATCAGCGGGGTGTTCGACGTGGGCGGCGGCACCGCCCGGGTCGTCGGCGCGCTGCGTGACCGGATCCCCGGCGCCCGTGTCAACCACGGTCAGGGCGTCGCCGTCGAGGTCGGCGAGAAGCAGGCCGCCATCGACATCGGCATCGTCGCCGAGTATGGCGTAGCGCTGCACGAGCTCGCGGCAGGCATCCGGCGCAACGTGATCGCGGCCGTGGAGCGGATGACCGGGCTCGAGGTCACCGAGGTCAACATCACCGTCTACGACGTCGTGCTGTTCGACGAGAACGAGCAGGCGAGCGACACCGACGGCAGACCGAGAGTCCAGTGACGCCGGAGCGGAGCCTGCGGAGCGACCCAGCTGCGCCGGAGCGGAGCCTGCGGAGCGACCCAACTGCGCCGGAGCGGAGCCTGCGGAGCGACCCAGCTGCGCCGGAGCGGAGCCCGCGGAGCGACCCAGCTGCGCAGGAGACGGAGCCCGCCGATCTGATCGCCGATGCGGTGCTCGCGGTGCCGGGTGTCGCGGGGCTGCACGGCGGCATGTTCGGTGAGGTCGCGACGTACCTGCCCGGCCGCCGGGTGCTCGGTGTCGCGCTCGGTGACGATTCCTGCGCCGTCCACATCAGCGTGCGGTACCCGGCGAATGTCGTCGAAACGGCCGAGCGGGTCAGGGCGTCGCTCGCCCCGTTGGTCGCGGGCCCGGTCGATGTCACGGTCGAAGACGTACTCACGGAGAGGATTACGCCATGAACAGCACGGTCGTCGGACTGATCGCCGGTCTGCTGCTGGCGATCGCCGGAATCCTCGGCGGTTTCGGCGGTTTCGTGTTCGCCCTGCTTTTGGGGGCGTTCGGCGCAGCGATCGGTGCGCACCGCGACGGGCACGTCGATCTGGGCGCGCTGCTGCGGAGCCGGGGCCGTGGCTGACGGGAGCGGGCAGACCGACCTCGCTGATCTGGACGACGAACGCGGCGCCAGGGGCCAGCTGACGATCAAGGACCGCGCCGTCTCCCGCATCGCGGTGGCGGCGGCCCTGCAGGTACCAGGAGTGGTCCGCCAGAGCGGCGGAATGTCCCGGCTCACCGGTCGCGAGTTGCCGCGGGCCGAGGTGTCGATGGGCACCGAGTCGGTCGCGGTGACGCTGTACATCGCGGTCGCGTGGCCGTGCCCGATCGCCGTCCTGTCCCGCGAGGTACACCGTGAGGTGGGCGATCGCATCGCCGCGCTCAGCGGCCTGCCGATGCACCAACTGCACGTCGTCGTTGCCGCAGCCGTCCCCGCCGCGGCACAGGACGGCACCGAGGTCGACAGCCAGCAGCTCACGGCGCCCGGCGCCGCACAGTCTCCGCTCGTTCCATCGCGGGCACCGATCACCCGGCCCGCGGCCGCCCCGGTCGCGTTGCTCTTCGCCGGGGCGCTGCTGGTGCTTGCCGTACTCACCGGGCGCGAGTTCCTGATCGCCCACGAGGTCATCGCTCCCGCGGCCTGGCTGCGCAATTCGGTCGAGTGGTCCTCCCGCCTGCATTGGCAGCCCTGGATGCTCCCGGCGGCGGTCGCGGCCGTGTTCGGCGGCCTGGCGCTGATCTTCGTGGCGGTGAAGCCGCGGATCCGCACCCACCTGCCGCTCGGCAGCGTGGGATCGGCCGTGGTGTGGGTGCGCCCGACCGACGTCGCGAGGATGTGCAGCGCGCACGCGCGCACGGTCGCGGGCGTCCGATCGGTCCAGACCGTCGTCGACGGCAAGCGGACCACCGTCCGCGTCGCCCCGGACGGCGAGGTCGCGGCCGCCGCGCTCGAGGTGGCCGTCCGCGAGGCGGTCATGCCGGGCCTGTCCACGCTGGCATCCCCGCGCCCGTTGCGCGTCCGGATCGGCAAGGTGCGCCGATGAGACGCCGCACCTCCGTCATCGACCGGGTGATCGCGCTCGGCGCCGGCCTCGCCCTGCTGGCGGCAGGCTCGCTGGCCCTGACCTGGAACATGGAGCTCGACGTGGCCCGGGAGTTCTGGCGTCGATTCGACCGGGCTCAGTACGCGGCGATCCCCGCACGGGAGTGGTGGCCGACGCTCCTCGGTGTCACCTGCGTCGTCAGTTTGGTCGTCGGCGTGACCCTGCTGGTGATCAACCTTCGGCGCGGTCGAACCTCGACGGTGCAGATCGGGGCCGCCCTCGGCGACGCCGATCTGTCGGTCGACCTCGGGCCGATGGCGGTCGGGCTGGCCTCGGAACTGTCCACCCTGCAGGGGGTTCGGTCCGTGCGCTCCGCGGCTGTCGATGACCGCGGGCTGCAGACTCTGCGCGTCACGGTGATCGCCGACCCGGCGGTGGACCTCGGCGAGTTCACCCGCGATGCGGAGGCCCTGGCCAGGTCGATGGCCGCGGCCCTGCCCGATGCGCCGGTCGCCACGCAGGTGCTGCTCCATCTCGATCGCGCCGACCAGCCGGGCTGACGCAGCCCGTCGTCCGGTGCGGCGGGCGAGGAGTCGGGGACAACCGCGTCCAGGCCCGACCCCGCACCGGAAACTCGCCCAGACACCGTCCCAGCGCAGCGATGACGGGCGGAAGGTCCGGCACAACTCACCACCGACCGGGAGGTTCTCGGGCCATTGCGCCCATCCGGGCACGACAACCTCCCCCTCGGCCCGACGAACCCCCCGAAACGCCGAATGGCGCCCACTCCCGAGGGAGTGAACGCCATTCGGCTTGGTACTGCTAGATCAACGGTGAGGCAATGCCTACTTGTTGATCGCGTAGGCGGTGCCTACTTGTTGATCTTCGTGACGCGACCGGCGCCGACGGTGCGGCCACCCTCACGGATGGCGAACCGCAGGCCCTCGTCCATGGCGACCGGCTGGATCAGCTTGACGGACATCTCGGTGTTGTCACCGGGCATGACCATCTCGGTGCCCTCGGGCAGGGTCACGACGCCCGTAACGTCCGTGGTACGGAAGTAGAACTGCGGGCGGTAGTTGTTGAAGAACGGCGTGTGGCGGCCGCCCTCGTCCTTGGACAGGATGTAGGCGTTGCCCTCGAACTCGGTGTGCGGGGTGGTGGTGCCCGGCTTCACGACGACCTGGCCACGCTCGACATCTTCGCGCTTGATGCCACGAACCAGCAGACCGACGTTGTCGCCCGCCTGGCCGGAGTCGAGCAGCTTGCGGAACATCTCGATGCCGGTGACGGTGGTCTTGGTGACCGTCTCCTTGATGCCGACGATCTCGACCTCTTCGTTGACGTTGACCACGCCACGCTCGATACGACCGGTCACCACGGTGCCACGACCGGTGATGGTGAAGACGTCCTCGACGGGCATGAGGAACGGCTTGTCGGTCTCACGGACGGGGTCCGGGATCGAGTCGTCGACGGCCTGCATGAGCTCGAGAACGCTCTCGCCCCACTTGGCGTCGCCCTCGAGCGCCTTGAGCGCCGAGACCTTCACGACGGGAGCGTTGTCGCCGTCGAACTCCTGCGACGACAGCAGCTCGCGGACCTCCATCTCGACGAGCTCGAGGATTTCCTCGTCGTCGACCATGTCGGACTTGTTGAGCGCGACCAGGATGTAGGGAACACCAACCTGGCGGGCGAGCAGCACGTGCTCGCGGGTCTGCGGCATCGGGCCATCGGTGGCCGCGACCACGAGAATGGCGCCGTCCATCTGCGCCGCACCCGTGATCATGTTCTTGATGTAGTCCGCGTGGCCCGGGGCGTCGACGTGCGCGTAGTGGCGCTTCTCCGTCTGGTACTCGACGTGGGAGATGTTGATCGTGATACCACGAGCCTTCTCCTCCGGCGCCTTGTCGATCTGATCGAAGGCCGAGGCCTCGTTCAGGTCCGGGAACTTGTCGTGCAGGACCTTGGTGATCGCCGCCGTCAGCGTGGTCTTGCCGTGGTCAACGTGACCGATGGTCCCGATGTTGACGTGCGGCTTCGTCCGCTCGAACTTCGCCTTCGCCACTTGATGGCCTCCTGTATTCGTGCTTGCGCTATGCAGCAGTGCGGTTGGTTTTTACTTGGTCGTGCTCAGCTGGTGAAACTCGCCAGCGGTCGTGCTCCCAGCTGGTGTTACTCGCCGGTCGCCTTGGCGATGATTTCCTTCGAGACGTTCGCGGGAACCTCTGCGTAGGAATCAAACACCATGGAGAAGTTCGCCCGACCCTGGGTCTTCGACCGAAGGTCTCCGATGTAGCCGAACATCTCCGAGAGCGGAACCAGCGCCTTCACGACACGGGCACCACTGCGTTCCTCCATGGCCTGGATCTGGCCACGGCGGGAGTTGAGGTCGCCGATCACATCGCCCATGTACTCCTCGGGCGTGGTCACCTCGACAGCCATGAGCGGCTCGAGGATGACCGGACCGGCCTTGCGGGCGGCTTCCTTCAGTGCCTGCGAACCGGCAACCTTGAAGGCCATTTCCGACGAGTCGACGTCGTGGTACGCGCCGTCGAGCAGCGTCAGCTTGAGGTTCACCAGCGGGTAGCCGGCGAGCACGCCGTACTGCATGGCGTCGCGTGCACCGTGGTCGACGGAGGGGATGTACTCGCGCGGAACGCGGCCACCGGAGACCTTGTTCTCGAACGTGTACGACTCGCCCTCTTCGCCGATGAACGGCTCGAGCGCGATGATCACCTTTGCGAACTGACCCGAACCACCGGTCTGCTTCTTGTGGGTGAACTCGTGCTTCTCGACCGTCTTGGTGATGGTCTCGCGGTACGCGACCTGCGGCTTGCCGACGTTGGCCTCGACCTTGAACTCGCGACGCATGCGGTCGACGAGGATGTCGAGGTGGAGCTCGCCCATGCCGCCGATGACGGTCTGGCCGGTCTCCTCGTCCAGCTCGACCGAGAAGGTCGGGTCCTCTTCGGCCAGCTTCTGGATCGCGGTGCCCAGCTTCTCCTGGTCGGACTTGGTCTTGGGCTCGATCGAGACCTGGATGACCGGGTCCGGGAAGCTCATGGACTCAAGCACGATCGGGTCGGCCTGATCGCAGAGGGTGTCACCGGTGGTGGTGTCCTTCAGACCGATCATCGCGTAGATGTGGCCGGCCACGGCCTCATCGACCGGGTTCTCCTTGTTGGCGTGCATCTGGAAGAGCTTTCCGATGCGCTCCTTCTTGCCCTTGGTGGCGTTGAGCACCTGCTGGCCGGGATCGAGACGGCCGGAGTACACGCGCACGAAGGTCAGCTTGCCGAAGAACGGGTGCGCCGCGATCTTGAAGGCCAGCGCGGAGAACGGCTCGTCCTTGCTCGGCTTGCGCGTGATGATCTCGTCCTCTTTGTTGAGAACGTGACCCTCGACCTCGCCGATGTCCAGCGGGGTGGGCAGGTAGTCGATGACCGCGTCGAGCATGGGCTGAACGCCCTTGTTCTTGAACGCGGAACCACAGAGAACCGGGTAGATCTCGGAGTTCACGGTCAGCTTGCGGATCGCGCCCTTGATCTCCTCGACCGTGAGCTCCTCACCGCCGAAGTACTTCTCCATGAGCGCGTCGTCGGTCTCGGCGACCGTCTCGAGCAGCTTGGTGCGGTACTCGTTGGCCTTCTCGACGAGATCCGCGGGGATCTCCTCGATGGTCGGCTCGGCACCGGTCGGCACCACGCCGCGCCAGGTGACGGCACGCATCTCGACCAGGTCGACGACGCCGTCGAAGTCGTCCTCGGCGCCGATCGGCAGCTGGATGACGAGCGGCTTCGCGCCGAGTCGGTCGATGATGGTCTGGACCGTGAAGTAGAAGTCCGCGCCCATCTTGTCCATCTTGTTGACGAAACAGATGCGCGGGACGTCGTACTTGGCGGCCTGACGCCAGACCTGCTCGGACTGGGGCTCGACGCCCTCCTTGCCGTCGAAGACGGCAACGGCGCCATCGAGCACGCGCAGCGAGCGCTCGACCTCGACCGTGAAGTCGACGTGGCCCGGGGTGTCGATGATGTTGATCTGGTTGTTGTTCCAGAAGCAGGTCACGGCGGCAGACGTGATCGTGATGCCGCGTTCCTTCTCCTGCTCCATCCAGTCCGTCGTCGACGCACCGTCGTGCGTCTCACCGATCTTGTAGTTGACACCGGTGTAGAACAGGATGCGCTCGGTGGTGGTGGTCTTGCCGGCATCGATGTGCGCCATGATGCCGATGTTGCGGACCTTGTTCAGGTCGGTCAGCACTTCCTGTGCCACAGGATTCTTCCCCGCTCGTAGCTCGTGTCGGTCCTTAGCGGACCACGTCTTTTTGTGTTGTCAGCCGGCCCGCGAGGAACCGACACATAGTGGCAACGCCGGTGCGGCACACGAAGTGCCGCACCGGCGCCGGATCACCAGCGGTAGTGCGCGAACGCCTTGTTGGCCTCAGCCATCTTGTGCGTGTCCTCGCGACGCTTCACGGCTGCACCGAGGCCATTGCTGGCATCCATGAGCTCGTTGGCGAGACGCTCGACCATGGTCTTCTCACGACGTGCACGCGAGAAGGTCACCAGCCAGCGCAGGGCCAGCGTGGTGGAGCGGCCGGGGCGAACCTCGACCGGCACCTGGTAGGTGGCGCCACCGACACGGCGGCTGCGCACCTCGAGGGCGGGCTTGACGTTGTCCAGCGCGCGCTTGAGCGTGACGACCGGATCGGTGCCGGTCTTCTCACGCGCCTGCTCGAGGGCTTCGTAGACGATGCGCTCGGCGGTGGACTTCTTGCCGTCCAGCAGGATCTTGTTCACGAGCTGCGTGACCAGCGGCGACCCGTAAACGGGGTCGTTGATCAGCGGGCGCTTGGGAGCGGGGCCCTTACGTGGCATTAGCTCTTCTCCTTCTTGGCGCCGTAGCGGCTGCGTGCCTGCTTGCGACCCTTGACACCCTGGGTGTCGAGGGAGCCGCGGATGATCTTGTAGCGAACACCCGGGAGGTCCTTCACACGACCGCCGCGGACGAGCACCATCGAGTGCTCCTGCAGGTTGTGGCCCTCACCGGGGATGTACGCCGTGACCTCGACCGAGCTGGTCAGGCGCACGCGCGCGACCTTACGGAGCGCGGAGTTCGGCTTCTTCGGGGTGGTGGTGTACACGCGGGTGCACACACCACGACGCTGCGGGCTTCCCTTCAGGGCAGCGGTCTTGAGCTTCGCGACCTTGTCGCGACGCCCCTTTCGGACCAGCTGGTTGATGGTTGGCATATACCGGCTTTCTTCTGTCGACCGGCTTGCGCTGGGCAAACCTGGTCGTTGTGTAATTAGGGATCTAGCAGTTGGAGCAAGAAATCGCTGCTCCTCACCCGTCCCTCGACCCCGAGGTCGGGCGTGTCGCATACCCCCACACAGGCAGCCGAATGCTCGTCTCCGAAGAGAACGCGCGCGCAGCCTTACCTTGCTAGGCACACAAATCGACCCGGGCAGGCCGGGCACGACCCACAACGATACCCGGCGGCGCGCCTTCAGGTCAAAGCGAGCCGATCAGTGGTAACGCCATGCGCGGGTCACGACAGTGCCGCCGGTTCCGGCTCCCCCGACCGACTGCGATGCAGGACCGCATCGAGGTCCGCGGCCCACTGCTTGATCAATTCGGCCCGCCGTTTCGAATCGTCGGTGAGCACATCGGCCAGCCCGAGGCCGCGCGCCAGGTCGAGCGTGAGCTGGACCCACCGGTGCGCGATGAGGTCGCCGTCCTCGACCCCGAGCAGCGTGACCGCCGTCCGGTGCGCGACCCGGCCGAACTTCTCCTCCAACGGCAGCACCCGCTCTCGCAGGGCCGGGTCCGAGGCGGCCGCGGTCCACACCTGCAGGGCCGCCTTGAACAGGGTGCCGGTGTAGTACTCCACGAGCCGGGTCACGACGGCCTCGGTGCGGCCCGGCCCGGCGGGCAGGCCGGTGGCCTCCAGGTGGGCAGCCTCCATCCGGCTGTCGAACATGAACTCCAGCGCGCCCGTGATCAGATCCTCGCGGGTCGGGAAGTGATGCTGCGCCGCGCCACGAGACACGCCGGCACGCTGCGCGACCACACCGACCGTCGTCGCGGCCCAGCCCTGCTCGGCCAGGCAGTCGATGGTCGCCTCCAGTAGCCGCTGCCGCGTCAGCCGGCTGCGGTCCTGCTGCGGTTCACGCATTCGGCACACCTCCCGCGCCCATGTAAATTTCCGTTACCTTTACGTTATCTGCGCCACAATTGCCTTGTCACGGCCGTTACCCGCCGGTACGAAGGTTAGCGGTGCTACCGATGCGCCCCACCGAAAATCACCTATCACTACCAAGGAGCACATCATGGGTTCTGCAGAGATCATTCCGTTCCTCGACTTCGCCTCCGACTTCGCCGGCGCCGTCAGCGACCTCACTGGCGCGCTGAGCTTCTTCGCGGGCTCCTCGGACGCGCTGCCCCAGTAGTCGCTCTCCGACACCCGACAGGACCCGCGCTCGGCTACTCGAGCGCGGGTCCTGTCGCATCCGGCCACCACACACTCCCTCGACGTTCCTTCTATTCGCCCGGCGCCCACGCAGGCGGGCGGCGCTGCAAGAAGGCCGTCATGCCCTCGATGGCCTCCGGCGAACCGAACAGCCTCGCCGACTGCGCAGCGAGTTCCTCACCGTAACGGTCGAAGTCCGCGAGCATCCGTGCGGTGGTCAGGCGCTTCGACTCGGCCAGGCCCTGCGGCGACGCGAGCGCGAGCTCCGCGGACAGTGCCGCAACTGTCGCCGCCGTGTCCTCCGCCGCGATCGTGATCAGGCCGAGCCGTTCCGCCTCGGCCGGACCGAACTTCTCCCCGGTCAGGAAGTACCGTCCCGCCGCACGGGAGGTCAGCCTGGGCAGCACGGTCAGCGAGATGATCGACGCCGCCAGCCCCAGCCGCGCCTCGGTCAGCGCGAAGGTGCTCGAGGGACCGGCGATCGCGATGTCGCACGCGCCGACCAGTCCCATGCCGCCCGCGCGCACGTGCCCGTCGATCCGGGCGACGATCGGCTTCGGTAGTTCGAGGAACTCCCGTAGCAGCCCGGTCATCTGGGCGGTGCGCTGCGCCGCCAGCTCGGCCGGATCCACATCCGTGGCTCCGCTCGCCTCCGACAGGTCCGCGCCAGCGCAGAAGGTGCCACCGGTGTGGGTGAGCACCACCGCACGCACCGAGTCGTCGGCCCCCGCGTCGGCCAAGGCCCGCCGGAGCTCACCGACCAACCGCGACGAGATCGCGTTGCGGTTGGTCGGCGAGTCCAGGGTGACGGTGGCGAACCCGCCCGCGACCTCGTAGCGGACGAAGGGCGCGCTCGTCTCCGGAGCCGTCATGGTCAGTACGACCTCGGTAGACCGAGCGAATGCTGGGAGACGAAGTTGAGGATCATCTCCCGGCTCACCGGCGCCACCCGCGCGATCCGGGCCGCGCCCAGCATCGCGGCGAGGCCGTACTCCTTGGTGAGCCCGGCTCCACCGTGTGTCTGGATCGCCTGATCGAGCGCCTTGATGCTGGCCTCGGCTGCCGCGTACTTGGCCATGTTCGCGGCCTCGGCTGCACCGAAGTCGTCGCCGCTGTCGTAGAGCACCGCGGCCTTCTGCATCATCAACCTGGCCAGCTCCAGTTCGATCTTCACCTGCGCCAGCGGGTGCGAGATGCCCTGGTGCGCGCCGATCGGCGTCTTCCACACGGTGCGTTCCTGCGCGTACTTCACCGCGGCATCGAGCGCGTAGCGGCCCATGCCGATCGCCATCGACGCCCCGAGGATCCGCTCCGGGTTCAGCCCGGCGAACAGCTGCATCAGCGCCGCGTCCTCCGAGCCGACCAACGCGTCGGCGGGCAGCCGGACATCGTCGAGGAACAGCGTGAACTGGTGATCCGGTTCGATGATGTCCATATCCATCGGCGTCTTCACGAAGTTCTCGGCGTCGGTGGGGACGATGAACAGCGCCGGCTTGAGCTTGCCGGTCTTGTGGTCCTCGGTGCGCGCGACGATCAGCACCGCGTCTGCCTGGTCCACGCCCGAGATGAAGATCTTGTTCCCGGACAGGATCCAGTCGCGTTGATCCCCCGTCGCTCCGCTCGCCCCGTCACCATCCCGGCGTGCCGTCGTGGAGATCTGGTGCGAGTTGGATCCGGCATCGGCCTCGGTGATGCCGAACGCCATGATCTTGCTGCCGTCGGCCAGGCCTGGCAGCCACTCCTGCTTCTGGGCGTCGGTGCCGTACTTGCCGATGATGGTGCCGCAGATCGCGGGCGAGACCACCACGAGCAGCAGACCGGCCCCGTGCGCGGACAACTCCTCCTGCACGAGCGCGAGTTCGTAGATGCCCGCGCCTCCGCCGCCGTACTCCTCGGGCAGGTTGACCCCGAGGAAACCGAGCTTGCCCGCCTCGTTCCACAGCTCGGTCAGGGGCTCACCCTTGCGGCCCTTCGGGAGCACGTAGTCGACGTAGTTGAAGCGCTCGCCGAGCCTGGACACCGACGCGCGCAGTTCCTTCTGCTCGTCGCTCTCGATAAAACTCATGCCGATTCCTCTTCTGTCTCTTCAGCTTCAACAATGGCAAGGACGGATCCGACGTCGACCTGTTGGCCGACCGAGACCGACAGCAGCGCGAGCACCCCGGTCGCGGGAGCGGTGATGGTGTGCTCCATCTTCATCGCCTCGAGCCAGAGGATCGGCTGGCCCTGGGTGACCGAATCGCCCTGGGCGGCGCCGAGCCTGATGACCGCGCCCGGCATCGGTGCGAGCAGCGAGCCAGCCGCGACGATCGTCGCCGGATCGACGAACCGCGCCGTCGCGGTCAGCGCCACCGGTCCGAGCGCCGAGTCGACGAACACCTCGTCGCCGTACCGGGCCACGTCGAACGTGCGACGCACACCCTCCACGTCCAGCACCACCGCATCCGGCGCCGACGAGACCAGCGCGACGTGCTCGAAGCCGTCGGCGCGAAGACCGTTGCGTCCGAGCAGGTATCGGATGTCGTACTCGCCCGTCGCGGTCGAGTACCGCTTGCGCTGTGGCTGCGACGTCAGGTTCCGCCAGCCGCTCGGAATGCGCCCGTCGACGCGCGCGGCCGCCCGGTTCGCCGCGGCATCGGCGAGCGCCGCCGCGAGCGCGGACAGCGCCTCGGCGCCTGGATCGGCCAGCGGCCGCGCCAGGTTGTCCAGGCCGTGGGTGGTGAAGAAGGCGGTGTCGGTGTCCCCTGCCAGGAAGGCGGGATGACGCAGGATGTTCACCAGCAGGTCGCGGTTGGTCCGCAGCCCGTGCAGCTCGGTGCGCGCCAGCGTCGTGGCGAGCAACTGCGCGGCCTGTCCGCGGGTCGGCGCGAACGAGATGACCTTCGCGAGCATCGGGTCGTAGTGCACCCCGACGACCGAGCCTGCCACGACACCCGAGTCCAGCCGGACGCCCTGCCGGTCCAGGACGGCGAATTCCTCCACCGCGCCGGGGAGTTCGATGCGGTGCACCGTCCCGCTCTGGGGCTGCCAGTTCTTCGCCGGGTCCTCCGCGTAGAGGCGGACCTCGATCGAGTGTCCCCGCAGCGCGGGTGGATCCGCAGGCAGCGCCGCGCCGGAGGCGACCCGCAGCTGCAGGTCCACCAGGTCCAGCCCGGTGGTGCACTCGGTGACCGGGTGCTCGACCTGCAGCCGGGTGTTCATCTCCAGGAAGAAGAACTCGCCCTGCTCGTCAGCGAGGAACTCGACGGTGCCCGCGCCCTCGTAGCCAATGGCGTTCGCGGCCAGCCGTGACGCCTCGAACAGCCGCTCCCGCATGCCGGGAGTCCGCTCGACCAGCGGTGACGGAGCCTCCTCCACCACCTTCTGGTGCCTGCGCTGAATGGAGCACTCACGCTCCCCCACCGCCCACACCGTGCCGTGCTTGTCGGCCATCACCTGCACCTCGATGTGCCGTCCGGTCTCGAGGTACCGCTCGCAGAACACCGTCGGATCACCGAACGCGGACAGGGCCTCGCGCTGGGCCGCCTCCAGTTCGCCCGCCAGCGCCGACAAGTCGCGCACCACGCGCATGCCTCGGCCGCCGCCGCCGGCCGAGGCCTTGATCAGCACCGGCAGGTGCGCCTCGGTGACCTCCTCGGGGTCTAGCTCGGCGAGGACAGGCACGCCCGCGGCGTCCATCAGCTTCTTGGACTCGACCTTGGAACCCATCGACTCGATGGACTTGACCGGCGGACCGACCCAGGTCAGGCCCGCATCCCCGACGGCCCGCGCGAACTCCGCGTTCTCCGAGAGGAATCCGTACCCGGGGTGGATGGCGTCCGCGCCCGCGGCCCGAGCGGCCTCGATGATGAGGTCGGCCCGCAGATACGTCTCGGCCGGGGTGTTGCCTGCGAGCCGGATCGCCGCGTCGGCCTCGGCCACGTGCGGGCCTGCCGCGTCCGCGTCGGAGAACACCGCGACGGTGCCGATGCCGGACCGACGCGCGGTCGCGAACACCCGGCGCGCGATCTCGCCGCGGTTTGCCACCAGGACTGTCTGGATCGCCGGTGCGAGCGCAACGATTGGGGAATTCATCACGGTCTGCCTCACATGCGGAAGACGCCGAAGTTCTCGGTGCCTTGGATCGGGGCGGTGGCAATGGCCGACAGGCACATTCCCACCACCGTGCGGGTATCGCGGGGATCGATGACGCCGTCGTCGTAGAGCCGGCCGGAGAGGAACATCGGCAGCGACTCGGCCTCGATCTGGTTCTCGATCATGGCCCTGATGCCCGCGTCGGCGGCCTCGTCGAACACCTGACCGCGCGACTCCGCCGAGGCGCGTCCGACGATGGAGATGACACCCGCGAGCTGCGCGCCGCCCATGACGGCGGACTTCGAGCTCGGCCAGGCGAACAGGAAGCGCGGATCGAAGGCCCGCCCACACATGCCGTAATGGCCTGCGCCGTACGAGGCACCGAGCAGGATGGAGATGTGCGGCACCTTCGAGTTCGCCACCGCGTTGATCATCATCGAACCGTGCTTGATGATGCCGCCCTCTTCGTATTCCTTGCCCACCATGTAGCCGGTGGTGTTGTGCAGGAACAGAAGTGGGGTGTTGGAGCGGTTCGCGAGCTGGATGAACTGGGTCGCCTTCTGCGACTCCTCGCTGAAGAGCACGCCGCGGGCGTTCGCCAGGATGCCGATCGGGTACCCGTGCAGCTCGGCCCATCCGGTCACCAGCGACGAACCGTAGAGCGGCTTGAACTCGTCGAAGTCGGAGCCGTCGACTATCCGCGCGATGACCTCGCGCGGATCGAACGGGATCTTCAGGTCGGCGGGGACGATCCCGAGCAACTCCTCGGGGTCCTCCAGCGGCTCGATCACCTCGGCGCGCGGCGCCGGTCCCTGCTTGCGCCAGTTCAGCCGCTTGACGATGCTGCGCCCGATGCGGATCGCATCCTGCTCGTCGACGGCGAAGTAGTCAGCCAAGCCCGACTTGCGGGCGTGCATCTCGGCGCCGCCGAGTGATTCGTCGTCCGACTCCTCCCCGGTGGCCATCTTCACCAGCGGCGGGCCCGCCAGAAAGACCTTGGATCGTTCCTTGATCATCACCACGTGATCGGACATGCCCGGGATGTAGGCACCGCCCGCGGTGGAGTTACCGAACACCAGCGCGATGGTCGGGATCCCCGCGGCGGAGGCCTGCGTGATGTCCTTGAACATCTGCCCACCCGGGATGAAGACCTCCTTCTGCGACGGCAGGTCCGCTCCACCCGACTCGACCAGGGAGATCACCGGGAGCCGGTTCGCCTTCGCGATGTCGTTGGCCCGGAACCCCTTTCGCAGCGTCCATGGGTTGCTGGCGCCACCACGCACGGTGGGATCGTTCGCGACGATCAGGCACTCGACGCCCTCGACGACGCCGATACCGACCACGGTGCTGGCCCCGACCGGGAACTCGCTGCCCCAGGCCGCGAGCGCGCACAGTTCGAGGAACGGCGAGTCCGGGTCGAGCAGCAGCTCGATCCGCTCGCGGGCGAGCAGCTTGTCCCGCTTGTGGTGCCGCTCCACGTACTTCTCGCCGCCGCCCGCGAGGGCCTTGGCGTGCTCCACCTCGAGCTCGCCGAGCTTGGTGTTCATCGTCTCCACCGCGGTCGTGTACACCTCCGACCCGGTGTCGAGGGTGGACCTGAGTCGTGTCATGACTGATACCCCAATCGCTTTGCCGCCAATCCGGTGAGGATCTCGGTTGTTCCGCCGCCGATCCCCAGGATTCGCATGTCCCGGTACTGCCTTTCGACTTCGCTTTCCCGCATGTAGCCGAGCCCGCCGAACAACTGCACGGCCTGGTTCGACACCCACTCGCCTGCCTCGACCGCGGTGTTCTTCGCGAAGCAGACCTCAGCGATGAAGTCCTGTTCAGATTCCAGCGAGCGCTCGACGAGCGAGCGGGTGTACACCCGCGCCACATCGACCCGGCGCGCCATCTCGGTGACGGTGTTCTGCACCGACTGCCTGCTGATCAGCGGGCGGCCGAACGTCTCCCGGTCCCGGCACCACTGCAGGGTCAGGTCCAGGCACCGCTGCGCGCTCGAGTAGGCCTGCGCGGCAAGCGCGATCCGCTCGGTGAGGAAGGCCTGAGCGATCTGCTGGAAGCCGCTGTTCTCCGCGCCGACCAGGTTCTCCACCGGAACCCTCGCATCGGTGAAGGACAGCTCCGCGGTGTCGGAGGCCAGCCAGCCCATCTTCTCCAGCTTGCGGGAAACCTCGAATCCCGGCGTCTCATCCAAACCCCCAGTGCCCTTCTCGATCACCAGGAGCGACACTCCGGCGGCACCTGGTCCACCCGTCCTGACCGCGGTGACGACGAAGTCGGCGCGGCAGCCGGAGGTGATGAACGTCTTGGAACCGTTGACGATGTACTCGTCGCCGTCCCGAACCGCCGTCGTCCGCAGGTGCCCCACATCCGAGCCGCCGCCGGGCTCGGTGATCGCGAGCGACCCGATCATCTCGCCTGCGAGGGTGGGCCGCACCCAGCGGTCGATCTGCCGATCGTCACCAGCCACAACCAGGTGTGGCAGCGCGATCCCCGACGTGAACAGGGAGGCGAACAACCCCCCTGAGCCGCCCGCATAGTGCATCTCCTCGCAGATGGTCACGGCATCGACCAGGTCGCCGCCGGATCCGCCCACCGACTCGGGGAATCCGGCGCCGAGCAGCCCGAGCGCGCCCGCCTTCTTGTGCAGCTCGCGCGGCAGCGCACCCTCTCGCTCCCAGTCATCGAGGTACGGCAGCACCTCCTGGTCGACGAAGCGGCGCACGGTCTCGCGCAGTGCCCGTCGCTCGTCGGTGGTCCACACACTCACAGCGTTCCTCCAAGGGGTTCATTGCCCAGCAGAAGTTCTTCGGGTATGTCGATGTGCCGCGCGCGCAACCATTCCCCGAGACCCTTGGCCTGCGGGTCGAACCGGGCCTGCGAGGCGACGCCGGCGCCGAGGATGCCCTCGATGACGAAGTTGACGGCGCGCAGCTTCGGCAGCAGGTAGCGGGTGACCGGGAGTCCGGCGGCCTCAGGCAGCAGGCGCCGCAGCTCCTCGACGGTCAACGTGTTCGCCAGCCAGCGCCATTCGTCGTCGGTGCGGACCCAGACGCCGACGTTCGCGTTGCCCCCCTTGTCCCCGCTGCGGGCCGCGGCGATGGTGCCCAGGGGGACGCGGATCGTGGGCATCGGCCGCAGCGGTTCGGGCAGCGCCGGATCGTCCACGTCGGCCAGCGCCAGCGTCGGCACGCTCGGCTCGATCGGGATGCGGCTGCCGTCCGCGAGGACCGCGGTGTGCGGCACCTCGCCCGCGTCGACGTAGCCGGGGGTGAACACCGCATACGGCTGACCGTTCGACGGCGGCGCGGTCAGGCTGAAGCCCGGGTAGCTCGCCAGCGCGAGCTCGACCGTCGCCGAGGAGAAGGCGCGCCCGACGGCGTTCGGGTCGGGATCGCGAACCACGCAGCGCAGCAACGCGCTTGCCGTCTCCTCCGTGTCGGCGTCCGGGCGATCGGTCCGGACCAGGGTCCAGGTCAGCTCGGCCGGCTTCGTGGTCATCCAGGATTCGAGCTGCCCGCGGGCGAGCTCTGCCTTGGCCTCGATGTCGAGGCCGGTGAGGATCATCGTGGCCTCGTTGCGGAACCCGGCGAGGGCGTTGAGCGAGACCTTGAGCGTGGGGGGCGGCGCCTCCCCGACGACACCACTGATCCGGACCCGGTCGGGGCCGTCCGGGGTCAGCTCGAGGGAGTCCATCCGGGTGGTCACGTCCGGTCCGGCGTAGCGACCGCCGGTGATCTCGTAGAGCAGCTGCGCGGTGACGGTTCCGACGCTCACCGCGCCCCCGGTCCGCTCGTGCTTGGTGATGACCGACGATCCGTCCGGGTAGATCTCGGCGATCGGGAAGCCGGGCCGTCGCATGTCGGCGATCTCGGTGAAGAAGGAGTAGTTGCCGCCGGTGGCCTGGGTGCCGCACTCGATCACATGACCCGCGGCCACCGCGCCTGCGAGCTGATCGAAATCCGTTCGACCCCAGCCGAAATGCGCCGCGGCGGGCCCGACGATCACCGATGCGTCGGTGACCCGGCCGGTGACGACCAGGTCGGCGCCTCCGTTGAGGCACTCGACGATCCCCCAGGCGCCGAGGTACGCGTTGGCGGTCAAGGGTGCGGGCTCCCCGGTCCGGCCTGCCAGCCCCAGCTCGGCTGCGCGGGCGATGAGATCGTCGCCCTCGACGTGCGCGATGGTCGCCCCGAGGCCGAGCCGGTCGCTGCACTCACGCAACGCCTGCGCCAATCCGGCCGGGTTCAGCCCACCCGCGTTGGCGACGATCTTGACGCCCTTGTCCAGCGCCAGCCCCAGGCAGTCCTCGGCCTGGCGGAGGAACGTCTTGGCGTAGCCGCGGCTGGGATCCTTCATCCGATCCCGGCCGAGGATCAGCATGGTCAGCTCGGCGAGATAGTCACCGGTGAGGTAGTCGAGTTCGCCGCCCTCGAGCATCTCGCGCATCGCCGAGATGCGGTCGCCGTAGAAGCCCGAGCAGTTTCCGATCCGGACGGGGTTCGTCATGCGTCCGCCTTCGGGTCACGGCCCGCGCCGGGAGGACCGGCGAAGACCTGGGCGATGCCGAGCCATCTCGTGGCATCGGGTCCCACGGCGGTCAGGTTCAAGTCCCCCGGGTTCGCGCGCTGAGTGACCAGGAGGCAGAAGTCGGCGGCAGGCCCGGTGATGCGCTGCGCCGCATCCTCCGGCCCCCAGGTCCAGACCTCGTCGACCGCGTCGGCGGTGCCGACTCCGTCAGCCGGGGGGGCCGTCAGCTCGAACCGGAACTCCTCGGCAGGCGGGGTGAGGTTGTTGACCGCGTAGGCGAAATCGCGGGTACGGACGCCGAGGTGCGCGATGCTGCGCAGCCGGTTGGTCGGCGGGGCCGGTGCGCCGAGCGCCTCGGCGACGTCCTGGCCGTGCGCCCAGGTCTCCATCAGCCGGGCGGTGGCCATCGACATCGCGCTCATCGGCGGGCCGTACCAGGGCAGCTTGATCCCGTTCGGCACCGCCGCCAGCGCCTCTGCCAGCTTGATCCGGCCCGCGCGCCAGTCCGCCAGCAGCTCGGCTGGGGGCCGCGCGGCCTCGACCTCGGCGGCCTCGTCGACAAAACCGAGGGGGTTCTTCCATGCCTCCGCCACCGACTCGGCGAAGGCATCGGGATCGGTCACCGCCAGCAGCGAGGCGCGATCGGTCCAGGCCAGGTGTCCGATCTGGTGGGCGATCGACCACCCCTCGGCGGGCGTCGGACCTGCCCATTGTTCATCGGTCAGGCTCGCAACCAGCGCGTCGAGGTGCTCGCCCTCCGCCTGCAAGTCCCTGATGGTGGTGTTCAAATCGGCCATGAATGCTCCCTCGAGAAGTACCGTGCCCAGCATCACACCGCCCGCTATAAAAATCAAGCATGCTTGCTTGTTATTGGGGCCCGGCCTCCACCCGACGCAGCGAAGCCCAAGCAAATCGGCGGGATACGCATGCCCAAACCACCGCGGTGCGGTTAGATACTGCAAGAACAGGTCAGGCGTCCAGTCCGCATTGAGCGAGCATGCCGCGCAACAGTCGATCCAATCCGCCGCATCCTCATGCGGGCGTCAGTAGTTAGATCATCGAAACATATTGCGCAACAACGAATCTGGCCGCTACCGCAATGCGTTCAATTCCACCCAGAATCGGCATCCGGTGCGGTAAGACTGGTTCGCGCCAGACCCTGGGGCGCTGACCGAATTCACCGAAACACAAGGAGCCCAGATGCCCCCGATCGACTTACCTGCAATGCTCAACGCCCTCACCCAGGCGCCCGGATACGCCCAGGACACCGGGTTTGTCGGCAGCATGATCGGCCTCCCCTGGGGTGGTCAGATCGGCTTCGGCAGCTGACCACGCCCACTGTGGGCAGCCGAAACCAAACACCGTCAGGTATGTGATGTAGATCACACTGATACCGGAATGTGATCGGACCGAGATCATCTCAGGTAGAACTACCGGGACCGCGGCTTGGCTGCGCCACCCAGTGAACAAACAGGAGAATCCATGACCTTGTCGTCTGACCTTTCCACCCTCTTCGGCGCCCTCAGCACCGTGTTCGGCATCCTCGGCTCCTCGGAGGAGTCCGCCAGCTCGGAATAGTCGGGCGAGCACACTGTGGGGATGTCGATGAATCGGCATCCCCACAGTGCTGTCGAGAGCCGACAGCGGGACCGACGGGATCAGGTTCCGCACACCGAAGGAGATCCGTTAGACCCCGAAATTACTATGCAGCAACATGTTTCGCGTGCACGTCGGAAGTGCGGGTATCACCGAATCGATCCCGCGCCCGCGGCGCGTGCGGTAGAACTGGACACGCGCCCGGTCCGAGGGCGCGTCCCCCACAACTGAGACTCACCAGGAGCTGAGATATGGACCTGACCAAGTTGATCGCCACCCTGATGGAGATCCTCCCGCCGGCGACCGCTACCGAGGACGGCGGACAGTTCATCGGCAGTAGCACCGGAAACGTCGGTAGCACCTTCCCCTGATCGAGGTGCGCGGGTCCGTGCGCCGAGCGCGCGGATCCGCGAGCCGTCCGTCCCGCGGTGACCAGCCCCCGGGTGTCGGCATCTTTCGATACATCCGAAGCGGACGCCGCGGTCAGCCGTCCCCTCGCAGCAGCCGGGGCGGACTCGGCTCCGGGGCACCGCGGCCCGCACTTCCCAACTCGCCCAGCACCCACTCCGACCAGACCAGCAGTCCTGCGACATCCAGTCCGTGCGGAGGGTCGAGCTCGAACCCACGAATCCGGTCCTGCCCGCGCCGCAGCAACGACTGCGCGCCGACGGTGTTGCCACGCAGTAGATGCGTCAGCCCGACCGCGAGCTGAGCGAGACCCTGCCAGAGGTCGCGTTCGGAATCCGGCGCCATCTTCCACGAACCCTCCAGCACCTCGTGTGCATGGAACGGCATGCCCGCGTCCAGCAGTCGCTGGGCCTCCGTGATCGCCTCGGCCGGCGTCAGCCGAACCTCCTCCGGCACCCGCCCGACCCCAGCGACGCCGCGCGCCAACGGCCGACCCAGCCCGTCGCGGGGGCGCGCATTGAGCGGCCGGCCTTGGGCGTCGCGCTCGCGCTGATCCATGCACCCAACTGTAATGAAGCCGCCAAATTCAGAGTCGAACCGTTGTCCAACTAGCTGTGAATTCTAGTACCGTCTGCGTACGACCAACGGGGTCGACGCCGGCACGAGGAGAGACATGGGCAAGATTCACATCACCGCGGTCGCGAAGGTTCCGGTGCGCGCGGGGTTCGCCTATGTCGACGACTACACCAATGTGCCCGCATGGATGTTCGGGGTGACCAAGTTCAAGCCGGTCGGTGAGCAGACCCAGGGGCTCGGAGCAACCTACGACGCCACGATGCAGCTCGGCCCCAAGTCACTGAACTCCAGGGTCACCATCACCGAATGGGAGCAGGACCGGCTGATCACGCTCGCCTCGGTCGACGGGATCTCGAACACCTCGACGTGGCGCTTCGCCCCCACGGCCGACGACAGCACCGAGATGACGGTCGACTTCGAGTACTCGCTGCCGGGCGGGCTCGCGGGCAAGGTGCTCGCCAAGATCGTCGAACCGCTCGTCGGAACGGCGATCAAGTACACCGAGTCCACCCTGCGTCGCCAGGTCGAGGAACTCACCCGCACCGACGCCAAGGGCTGATCCGCCGCCGCGGTTCTTCACCCCGATGAACGAACCGTGACAGCGTGCCGCGCACGGACGACGATGGTCTCGAGGGACACATCCGACGCATCCGAGACGCGGGAGAGCGCTCATGTCCACAGCACAACCCGTTGACGCGACCGCGGACGCCATGGCCCAACGTCTCCTCGAAGCCGCGCTCGGCACTGCCGACCTGTTGTCCATCTACCTGGGCGACCGCCTCGGGTGGTATCGGAGCCTGCGGGCCGATGGCCCCGCGACGCCGGAGGAACTCGCCGCCCGCACCGACACGCACCCGCGGTACGCGCGCGAATGGCTCGAGCAGCAGGCGGTCACCGGGGTGATCGAGGTGGTCGACGGCGAACCCGTCCGGTTCACGCTGCCGGACGCGGCTGCGGAGGTGCTCACCGACGGGTCCAGCCTCGCGTACCTCGCCCCGCTGGCCCGAATGTTCTGCGCCGCGGCCGGGCAGATGCCTGCGCTGCTCGAGGCCTATCGGACCGGCGGCGGGGTCGGTTGGGCCCAGTACGGTGCCGACGCCCGCGAATCGCAGGCCGAGATGAACCGCCCCTGGTACGAGCTTGCCCTGCCGAAGGCACTGCGGTCGGTTTCCGACCTGGACGCCCTGCTCCGCGAGCCGGGGACCCGGATCGCCGACCTGGGCTGCGGCGGAGGATGGTCGACCATCGCGCTCGCCGGAGCGTATCCGGCGGCCACCGTGGACGGCTACGACATCGACACGGCCTCGGCGCAGCTGGCCTCGAGAAACGGCGACAGCCACCCGGACATCGCTCCCCGCATCGCCTTCCACTGCGACGATGCGGCCAGGCTGCCCGCGTCGGCCTTCAACGCGATCTTTGCCTTCGAGTGCATACACGACATGCCCGACCCCGTCGGGGTGCTCGCCGCCGCCAGGCTGGCGCTGGCCCCCGGAGGCTGCGTCGTCATCATGGATGAGGCGGTCGCCGACTCCTTCGACGCTCCCGGCGACGAGACCGAGCGACTCATGTACGGCTTCAGCCTGCTCGTCTGCCTGCCGGACGGAATGAACCACCGGCCGACGGCGGCCACCGGCACCGTCATGCGCCCAGACACACTGCGCGGATATGCGTTCGAGGCCGGTTTCACCGGATTCGAGATACTCCCGATCGAGGACTTCGGATTCTGGCGCTTCTACCGGCTGACGGCGGCCTGAACCCCACCACAGGGTTGAACAGTCCTCACCCCTTCGGTGCGGTCACTCCGCCCTGAAGGGGATAGTCGCCGCTGCGCGCGTCGACAACACTCGAATTCACAGGCGGTCAGCTCCCTTGGCCACGTCGGGGACCACGACCACCACCGCGTGGTTCGCGGGTCTCGCGAACTCGGAAACCTCACGCGCACAAGGATGTGGAACGAATGAAGGTTGCCAGCGAAGCACCAGCGGTGCTCGTCACCGGTGCGACCGGGGTGCTCGGCTCAGCGTTGCTCGAGCAGGTCACCGACCGTCCGGTGATTGC
This sequence comes from Rhodococcus sp. NPDC059179, assembly GCF_042754885.1. Taxonomy (NCBI): domain Bacteria; kingdom Bacillati; phylum Actinomycetota; class Actinomycetes; order Mycobacteriales; family Nocardiaceae; genus Rhodococcus; species Rhodococcus sp. NPDC059179. The sequence continues at coordinate 335,975 of NZ_JBHZBV010000003.1, forward strand.
CCTCTACCGACGTAAGCCAGGTCCTGCGCAGGCGAATGTGACCTGGTGCAGGGGTGATACCACGGTCGCCGACCTGGGCCTGGGTGATCGCTACGCCGAAGTCGCGAACCGCGTCGGCCGAGTGGTTCACCTTGCCGCGGTGGTCGACTTCACCGCTGATCGGGATCGGTTCGAGTCGGTCAACGCGCAGGGCACGCGACACACGCTCGAGCTGGCGCGGCGCGCGGGCGCGGACTTCGTCCATGTGAGTTCGTCGTTCGTCTCACGGTGGGACGTCTCTCGCCGTGTGATGGGAACGACGTGCGCGGTCGGCCGTGATGCGTACCTGCAGAGCAAGCAGGCAGGCGAGCAGGCGGTCGAGGACAGCGGGTTGAACTACGTGATCCTGCGGCCGTCCCTGATCATCGGGGATTCATCGTCGGGCACGGTTGCTCGTCGCCAAGGTCTGCACAGTCTGATCGGCGCCTGGGTCAAGGGAATGATTCCCGCCTGCGTGCTGGGTGAGGACGCCGCGATCGATTTTGTCCCGCAAGACATCCTGGCCTCCGCCGTCGCCCGCGTGCTCGATCAGGACCTCGACGGCGGCACCTACTGGCTGACCGCAGGCAGCAGGTCCCTCACGATCTCGGAGATCATGGATGCTGCCATGACCGTGCGCGAGGAGTACGGCTTCGATCGCGTGGACGTGCCCTACGTTTCACTCGATACGATTCAGCGCCTGGTCTTTCCGGCCTTTCGCGACACCCTGGGAACACGCAACATGCTGCTGTTCGAGAACATGCTGGCGTTCAGTTCGGTGTTCACCGCCGACCACTTCGCCTCCGATCTGGGATCGGGCAGGTTCGAGGGTGTGGAGGCTTCCCGCTCCAACGCCAAGCAGGCATTGGAACGCACCGTCGTGCGGTACTTCATCCCGAAGAGCGCGAAATGCAGGGCCGCGGCGGCATGAAGCCCGCACGCACGCCCTGCCAGGCGGCGGAACGGAACCACTGCCTCAACAACCACGCGGTACTGCGAATGACGCCGCCTGCGATCATCAGCCCGGACCAGGAACGCGCCGTTCTCACGGCGTTCGGGATTGCCCTCGATGAGCTGGCCTGCACAGCGGCGAGAGATCACGCCGCTGTCTCCGATTGACCCGACAACGACGCGTCCCGGTCGATCATCCCGACGATTCGCTCGGTGGCATGGACCGCGCCGCAGCGAGTGGCGGCGTAGGTCATCGCGGCGGTGTGGTCCGCCCTGCTGAAGTCGGCAACTCCGTCGTACGCCAGAAACGGCTGGATGTCTCGCATGAAGGCATCCATCGCCGTTGCGAGACAACCGATGTGGGCGTAAACGCCGGTCACGATCAGCTGATCGCGCCCCCATCGACTCATCCGCTCACCGAGCTCCGTCTTGACGAAAGCGCTGTATCGCCATTTGGTGAGCGTGAGGTCATGCGGCCCGGGGGCGAGCGCGGCGACGACGGCGGTATCGGTCGAGTCTCCCGTGATCCCAGCACCCCAGAAATCCATCAGGAGTGCGCGTTGTTCGGGCGACTGGTTCCCCGGCTGCGCGGTATAGACCACCGGGACACCGGCAGAGTAGGCCGCTCGTCTCAGCCGGGTGATGTTCGAAATCACGTCGGTGATCGGGGACGAGTGTCGATCGAACGCCCGGATGAAGTACTCCTGGACATCGTGGATCAGCAGAACCGCCCGGTTGGGATCGACCTCCCAGCTGACGCGGTTCGCTGGGCCGTCGGTCGGCATATCGTATGCGACGGATGTCGGTAGTCCCATCATCTTCCCTCTTCTGCTCGATCACGAAGAGCCCGCTTGTCGATCTTTCCGACAGCCGTTTTCGGCAGTCCGGCGACGAACTCGATCTGGTCCGGAATCTTGTAGGTCGCGAGCCCGCAGCCGCGCACAAACTGTCGGATCATGCAGGGCGCAGGCATCTTCCCCGCGTTCTGCGCAATCACGAGAAACGCGCAACTCCGCTCGCCGAGAAGATCGTCCGGAACGGCGACGACGGCGGCCTCTCTGACATCCGGATGAGTCATCAGTGTCTGCTCGATCTCATCGGCAGCGAATTTCTCACCACACCGGTTGATCTGGTCCTTGGAGCGGCCCTCTACGACGAGGTTCCCGTCTTCCGTCAGGCGCACGATATCGCCGGTGCGGTAGAACCCATCTGCGGTGAATGCGCCGACGTTGTGTTCGGGCGCGCGGTAGTAGCCTCTGATCGTGCAGGGGCCACGAGTCTGCAAGTGGCCGGCCTCTCCCCGCGGCACCGGGTTGTCCGCATGATCGACAATCCGTATTTCGTCATCGGGGCTGGCCGGACGGCCCTGTGTCGCAAGGATGGTGTCCGCAGGGTCGCCGAGCCTCGTGTAGTTCACCAGCCCCTCGGCCATCCCGAACACCTGCTGCAGGGTACAGCCGAGTTCGTCGCGGATACGCCGCGCCGCATGCACTCCCAGCTTTGCGCCACCGACCTGCACGACCTCGAGCGAGGAGAGGTCGTCGTCGACGCCCTCGTGTGCGGCCAGCCAGGCGAGGGCGAGGGACGGCACCAGTCCGGTGATCGTCACCCCGAACCGCCCGATCAACTCGAATGCGGTGTCCGGGAGAGGATCCGGTGCAAGCACCACCTGCGCACCCGCGTGCAGTGCACCCAACCATCCCGGAGAACTCATCGAGAAGTTATGTGCGGCGGGCAAGGCGACCAGCATCACCGTGCCGGAGCCGAGGTCGCAGATGTCCGCCGACGCCCGGATCGCGTACAGGTAGTCCGCATGCGTGCGGGGAATGAGCTTCGGCGCTCCGGTCGTACCGCCGGACAGCTGCAGCAAGGCGATGTCCTCGGAGTCGACGCACACGAGATCGTCCATCGGGGAAAACTCGCGCAGACTGTCGAACGACACGAACTCGGCGGGCTCCCCCGCCACGACCACCAGCGGGCGACGTGACACCGCACGCCCTATCTCCCTTGCCAACTCGCGATAGTCGGTTCCGGCATGCACCGCGGGAACGAGATACGCCACAGCGCCACTGCGTTCGATGAAGCCGGCCACCTCGAGTCGGTGCGCGGGCAATGCGAACACCGGTATCGCCCCGATCCGAAAGAGCGCCAGGACTGCCTCGACGAACTCGATGCTGTTGGGCAACTGGACAACGACGCGGTCACCCGCACCGATGCCGTGTTCGGCGAGGCCTGCGGCAATCCGGGCGGCGCGCGCCGACAGGTCACTGTAGGTCAGGCGGAGTTCACGGCCGCGGTGATCCAGGCCGTGCAGAGCCGTTCGGTCACCGAGCCGATCCAATCGGCGAACTGCGAACTCCTGAAGGGTCTCGTCGCGCCAATGGCCGACCGAACGGTAATGTCGCGCAAACTGCTCGGGATACGGCACGGATCCGCTCGCGGCCGAGGAGATCGCACCTGTGCGTCGCTCCATGGTGTCCTCCAATTCTCTCCACCCGACGCGCACAGCGGTTCTAGGAGACGCGCGCAGAGACCTGCCAATAGCCCTGGAACGACACGAGGTCGCCCTCGAGCTGCCGAAATCCGTAGCGCAGATTCTGCTCGAACACCTCGTGCGGCGTGGAACCCGCGATCCTGCGTTTGATGAATACCGTTGGCATGGAGTGATCCTCTTCCCTGGACCTCGAGTCCTGTCGATCCGTGCGGTGCACAGTTACAAGAGTGATTTGTCCGGGCCAGAGATACATCAACCTTAGGTGTGGTCGGCTCCACCAGCGAGGGTCGTATCCGATCGCGCCGGGAGCCGCTCGGCAAACGACAGCGCCGCCGCCACCCGAGTTCGGGTGACGGCGGCGCAGGACGGACGGGGTCAGGCGCCCAGGAGCCCCTTCGCGATGTGGGTGACCTGGATCTCGTTGCTGCCCGCGTAGATCATCAGCGACTTCGCGTCGCGCGCAAGCTGTTCCACCTTGTACTCGGCCATGTAGCCGTTGCCGCCGAACAACTGGACGGCCTCCATCGCGACCTCGGTGGCCGCGCGCGAGGAGTACAGCTTCATTGCCGATGCCTCGGCGAGGGTCACCTTGTCACCCGCGGCGGTCCGCTCGATCGCGTTGAACACCATGTTCTGCACGTTGATCCGGGCGACCTCCATCTCGGCCAGCTTGAGCTGGATGAGCTGGAACTGGGCGATCTCCTTGCCCCACAGCTTGCGGGTCTTCGCGTAGTCGATGCACAGCCGGTGGCATTCGTTGATGATGCCCAGCGCCAGGGAGGCGATGCCGATCCGCTCGGCGGCGAAGGACTCCTTCGCGCTCGCCTTGCCGTCGCCCTTGGCCGGGTTCTCGGTCTCCCCGAGCAGCCGGTCCTTACCGATCCGGACGTTGTCGAAGAACAGCTCACCGGTGGGCGAGGAGTTCATGCCCATCTTCTTGAACGGCGGGCTCTGGGTGAAGCCCTCCATGCCCTTGTCGAGCACGAATCCGAGCACCTTGCGGTCGCGTCGGTCCACGGAGGCGTCGCCCTCGTCGAGCTTCGCGTAAACGATGGTCACGTCGGCGTAGGGACCGTTGGTGATGAACGTCTTCTGGCCGTTGAGAATGTAGTCGTCGCCGTCGCGCCGGACGTACGACTTCATGCCGCCGAACGCATCCGAGCCGGAGTCCGGCTCGGTGATCGCCCAGGCGCCGACCTTCTCCATCGTGACGAGCTCGGGCAGCCAGCGCTTCTTCTGCGCGAGGGTGCCGCGGCTTCGCAGGGTGCCGACGGTCAGTCCCAGGCTCACGCCCATCGACGCGACCAGTCCGAGGCTGACGCCCGCCAGCTCGCTGTTGAGCACGACCCCCATGCTGCCCGCGCCGCTGAAGCCGCCGGCCGACTTGTCGCCCGACTCCGGCACCGTCTCGCCGTTCGCCTTCGCTTCTTCCTTCGCCAGCGACTTCTCCAGGCCCTCGCGCGCCATCTCGTCCATGCCGAAGGTCGAGTACATCTTCCGGATGATGTCGAACGGGGGCAGCTCACCGCTCTCGAGCTTGTCGACGTGCGGCTTGATCTCCTTCTCGATGAAGCCACGCAGGGCGTCGCGGAACATCAGGTCGGTGTCAGACCACTCGTACATGTCGGGAACTCCCATTGATCGGCGGATCGTGCGCAGCGCGTGGCACGCGTAGGCGGCGCCGCAACTACGCGGGCGCTCAGTCCAAATATAGAACACGTTCTTGTTTTCGGACAGAGTTCAGGCTCGGGCACACGGATAATGGCGTCATGAGCCGCATGAAGTCAGTCGACCCCCGCTACCGCAAGCCACTCGCCGTCGCCGCGGTCCTACAGATCGCGTTGACCGCTGCGGCGCTGTTCGACATCCGCAGGCGCAGCCCCGACGAGATCAAGGGTTCCAAGCGGGTGTGGACCGCCGCATCGTTCGTCAACTTCGCCGGTCCGATCGCGTACTTCGTTTTCGGTCGCAGGCGCGGTTGAGACCTGCCGTATCTGGACAGACGGATTTTTCGGGGCGCACACTGGCCCAGGCGAGAACCCGCAGGGAGGTAACGGTGAATGTCGGATACCGGATGGCCTACCGGCTCGGCGTCACGCCGTGGGAGTGGGCAGGTCGATCGCTCGGCGCGCAGTTGGCGACGTTCCTGGACGGCCAGGACCCGCAGGCGGGCCCGCCGGGGAAGGCCCTCGACGCGGGCTGCGGGACCGGCGGTCACGCCATCGAGATGGCGCGACGCGGCTGGCAGGTCACCGGCATCGACGCGGTGCCGTTGGCAGTGGACCGGGCGCGAGCGCGGGCCGAGGCCGCAGGGGTCGACGCGACGTTCGTGCTCGGCGACGTCACCGAACTCGAGAAGTCGGTCGGACGCGGCTACCGACTCGTGCTCGACATCGGGTGTTTCCACGGCCTCACCGCAGGCGAGCGCATCGACTACGCCGCGGAGATCACCCGGATCACCGAACCAGGGGCGTGCCTGCTCATGTTCGCGTTCGGTCCCGGCCGACGGGGACCGCTCCCCCGCGGCACCGACCGCGCCGAGGTGGAACGCACGTTCACCCAGTGGCGCCTGATCTCCGACGTCGCAGACACCGGTGTGCTGCCGCCGCCGGTCCGAAGGTCGAACCCGCGCTGGTTCCACCTCGCCCGCACCTGACGGGTGCGGTCGCGGTGCGCGCGATACCCGTCAGGCGGCGGCGGGTCGATCTCGTCGACTCGCCTTCCGATGATGTTTCCGCCCGGTCAACGCCCAACGCCGGTCGGCCACCCGCGTCACCCGGTGGTGACGTTCGATGGTGAACTCGGTGATCGGCAGGCGCTCCAGCAGACGGATGTCCGCGCACGGGTCGCCGTTCACACCCTGCTCGAGCAGGGAGAACGCCGTGTGGTTGACGGCGTGGATGGCCAACCGGAGCGCATCCAACGCGGTCGGCCGCGGTCCGAACCTGGCGAGGGTGTGCCTCCCCTGCACGGTGGTTCCCACCACCGCGTAGAAGTGCCATTCCCCGGTGAATTCCAAGTCGCCCGATTCCACGGGATCACCTGGTTGTTGCGTGGGACCGGATTCAGTGCCCATCTTGCGCCTTCTTCCGTCTTCCGGTGGCGTCTCATCGACCGTAACGCGGGTCACCGACACCGTCCGTGCGCCTCGCCGGTGCGTGGTGTGGGTTTCCTGACGACCTGGGCACCCTCGACCATGGCAACATCGCATTTGCGCACCACTCGTGATTCGTCACCGCCACCGAAAGGGACTGCCCGTGACTTTTTCTCTCGACGAGGCCGCCGAAACCCTGGCCGCACAGCCCTTCAGCACCCTGGTCGGAGCCCGGTTGACGGCCTTCGCCGACGGCACCGCAACTCTCGAGATCGCGATCCGACCGGACCTGCTGCAACAGCACGGATTCGTGCACGGCGGTGTGCTGTCCTACGCGGCCGACAACGCGCTCACCTTCGCGGCAGGCACCGTGCTCGGCCCGAGCATCGTCACGGCCGGTTTCAGCATCAGCTACCTGCGCCCGGCGGTGGGCACGGCATTGCGTGCGGTGGCGACCGCGGTGAGTTCGGGCCGTCGGCAGGCACTGTGCCGCTGCGAGATCTACGTGGACACCGAGAGCGGGCCGGTGCTCTGCGCCGCTGCCCAGGGCACCGCGACAGTCATCGACCTCGGCCGGGTCACCACATCCGCATGAGCACCGAAGCCACGGTGATCGGCGGCGGCGTGATCGGACTGACCTGCGCACTCGAACTCGCGCGAGCCGGGCACGACGTCACCGTGCTGACGGCCGACCCGATCGGGGGCACAACGTCCGCGGTCGCGGCGGCGATCTGGTTCCCCTACCAGGCGGCGCCAGCCGATGCCGTGCTGCGGTGGTCGGCCGAGTCCGCGGCGGCGTTCGCCGCCCTCGCCTCGGACGCCGCGGCAGGCGTGGCGCTGCGGACCGGCACCGTCCTCGAGCGGTCTGCACCACCGGACCGCTGGTGGACCCCGGCAGTTTCGGAGTATCGGGTGGTGCCGGGCGACGACCTGCCGCCCGGGGTGGCAGGCGGGGTTCGCTGCACGGTCCCGGTGATCGACATGGGCCGCTACCTCCCGTGGCTGGCGGCACAGTGCGGGCGAGCGGGCGTGCGGGTGCTCAGGCGGCGGGTCGGCGACCTGTCGGAGGTCGACGCCGAGCTGATCGTGGTCGCGGCAGGCCTGGGGTCGGCCGCACTGACCGGTGACGACCCGCTGATCCCACTGCGCGGCCAGGTGGTGCGCCTGGGCAACCCTGGCCTGACCGACTGGCTGATCGACGACGACAACCCGGCCGGGATTACCTACGTCGTGCCGCGGTTCGAGGACGTGGTGTGCGGCGGCACAGCCGATCTCGGGTCCTTCGACACCGCGATCGATCCGGACACCGAACGGGCGATCCTCGAGCGCTGCTACGCGCTGATGCCCGAACTGCGGGGCGCGCCGATCCTCTCGCGCGGCGTCGGGCTGCGTCCGACCCGGCCGTCCGTGCGCCTGGAGGCAATTCCAGGCCAACGCCGGATCATCTGCTGTTACGGACACGGCGGCGCGGGGGTCACCCTCTCCTGGGGCTGCGCGCGCGAGGTGGCGGCCCTGGCCGGCTGAGCCCGGCGCCGCGCCCCCGATTACTGCTGTGCCAGTCGCAGTTTCGTCGTCAGGCGCTCGAGCTCCTCGAGTTCCCCGCGGTCGAGGGCGGTGCCCACATACCGCCGGATCTGCGCGGCATGCCTGCGGCCGATGCTGCGCTGAGCGGCACGGCCCGCCTCGGTGAGTGCCACCACCGTGCCGCGCCTGTCGTGCGGATCCGGCTCCCTGGAGACCAGACCGGCCACCTCGAGCCGCTCGACCATCCGGCTGAGCGACGGCTGGGTCAGCAGGATCTCCCGGTTCAGCTCGTGCAGCCGGGCCCGTCCGTCCGGGCACCGGCTGAGCGTGAACAGCACGTCATACTCCCTGCGGCCCAACGGATCCCAGGCATCGTCCGCGTCGAACCGTCGCATCAGTGAGACCTGGGCACGGAACAACGATTCCCAGGCGCCTGCGGCCAGCTCGGTGGTGCTGCGCCGCCGCCGGCCGCCGGTTCGCTCAGTGGGCGACATCGGTCGTCACCCCGGCGGCGGCGACGCGATCGCTCCTGACCGCCAGCAGGCTCGCGTGCGTGGGTGGGTTCTCCGGCACATGGGCCGGACGCCGGGCCGCGAACTCACGTCGCAGCACCGGGGCGACCTCGGCGCCGAGGAGGTCCAGCTGCTCGAGCACCGCCTTCAGCGGCAGGCCCGCGTGGTCGACGAGGAACAGCTGGCGCTGGTAGTCACCGAAGTAGTCCGCGAAGGCCAGCGTCTTCTCGATCACCTGATCGGGGGTTCCGACGGTCAGCGGCGTCTGCTCGGTGAACTCCTCCAGCGAGGGGCCGTGACCGTAGACCGGCGCGTTGTCGAAGTAGGGACGGAACTCCGCGACCGCGTCCTGCGAGTTCTTGCGCATGAACACCTGGCCACCGAGGCCGACGATGGCCTGATCGGCGCGGCCGTGCCCGTAGTGCTCGAACCGCTCGCGGTACAGGTTGATCAGCGCGATGTAGTGCTCCTTGGGCCAGAAGATGTTGTTCGCGAAGAATCCGTCGCCGTGGTACGCGGCGATCTCCGCGATCTCCGGGCTGCGGATCGACCCGTGCCAGACGAAGGGAGCGATCCCGTCGAGCGGACGCGGGGTGGAGGTGAACGCCTCCAGCGGGGTGCGGAACCGGCCCTGCCAGGTCACCACGTCCTCGTCCCACAGCCGGCGCAGCAACTGGTAGTTCTCCAGCGCCAGCGGGATGCCCTCGCGGATGTCCTTGCCGAACCACGGATAGACGGGCGCGGTGTTGCCGCGCCCCATCATCAGGTCCACTCGACCGTCGGCGAGGTGCTGCAGCATCGCGTAGTCCTCGGCGATCTTCACCGGGTCGTTGGTGGTGATCAGCGTGGTCGACGTGGACAGGATCAGCTTCTCGGTCTGGGCGGCGACGTAGCCGAGCATGGTCGTCGGCGAGGACGGCACGAACGGCGGGTTGTGATGCTCCCCTGTCGCGAAGACGTCGAGGCCAACCTCCTCCGCGTGCTTCGCGATCGTCACCATCGCCTTGATGCGTTCGTTCTCGGTCGGTGCGCGCCCCGTTGTGGGATCCGGCGTGACGTCGCCGACGCTGAAGATTCCGATCTGCATGGTGTCTCCCTCTGGCTGCGCTGAACATGTCCGCAACGTATTTCAATACGTTTGCATGAACTTTAACTGCGTGGGAGTCGGGCGTATTCCACCGCGGCCACCGCCCCCATGCGGCCGGGCATCCCGCGTACCAATGGGACTCGGCGCCGGCCGTGAGTTAGGCCGAGGGCACGAACGACGATGGCCCGCACTCTCCCTCTTCGAGTGCGGGCCATCGCGGTCGGAGTGCGACTCAGTGGGTCATCACCTGGGTCGCGTCGACCGGTGCCACGGGCTTGGTCCTCGGCAGCAGGAAGGCCGGGATCAGCGTCAGCAGGATCAGCACGAGCGCCACCATGAAGGTGTTGCCGAACGCGTCGGCCGCCGCGTTCAGCCCCTGCTCGACCGCACCGGGCGGCAGCTTCTCCGCGATCGACGGGTCATGCGCGGCCGCGGTGGCCGGTCCTGCCAGCGGCCGGGAGAGCATCTGGTTGGTGAGCACCACCGACATGACCGCGGTACCGACGGAACCGGCGACCTGCTGGACGATGTTCATCAGCGTCGAGCCGCGGGCCACGGTCTGATCGGTCAGCGTCTGCATCGCCGCGGTCATGATCGGCATCATGGTGCAGCCCATGCCCAGGCCCATCACGAACAGGGCGCCAAGCAGCAGCACGTACGAGGTGTCCGCACCGACCTGGGTGAACACGGCCATACCGACCGCGATCAGCGCGATACCGGTCATCACGATCTTGCCGGGGCCGATCTTGTCCACCAGGTTGCCTGCGAGCGGCATCGTCACCATGGCACCGATACCCTGCGGCGCGAGCAGCAATCCGGCGGCCAGCGTCGTCTCACCGCGAACCTGCAGGAAGTAGCTCGGGAACAGCAGGCCCGCACCCATGAACGCGATCACGAACAGCGTCGAGGTGACAACCGCGATCGTCAGGTTGCGGTTCTTGAACAGATGCAGGTCGATCAGCGGATGCTCGGCCCGCAGTGCGTGGAACACGAAGCCGATCACCAGGACCAGACCGATGATCGCCGGGACGAGCACCCGGGTGGCGGCCACGGTTCCGGTCTCCGGGATGGAGGACACCCCGAACAGGAACAGCGCCAGGCCCGGCGAGAGCAGCAGCATGCCGATGAAGTCGAAGGACTGCGACGGGCTGGGCGAATCCTTGGGCAGCAGCACGTAGGCCGCGATCAGGGCGATGATGCCGATCGGCAGGTTGATCAGGAAGATCCAGTGCCAGCTCGCGCTCTCGATCAGCCAGCCGCCGAGGATCGGCCCCATGATCGGGCCGAGCAGCATCGGGATGCCGAGGACCGCCATGACGCGACCGACCCGGTGCGGTCCGGCGGCGCGGGTCATGATCGTCATGCCGAGCGGCATCAACATGCCGCCGCCGAGGCCCTGCAGCACGCGGAAGCCGATCAGGGACTGGATGTCCCATGCCATGCTGCACAGCACCGAACCGACCACGAACAGCACCAGCGCGGCCATGTACAGACGCTTGGTGCCGAAACGATCCGCGGCCCAGCCCGTCACGGGGATCACGGTCGCCAACGCCAGGGTGTAGGCGGTCATGGTCCATGCGACGGTGGCGTAGGTCGCGTCGAACTCGGTCATGAACGTCGGCAGCGCCACGCTCACGACCGTCACATCGAGGATCGACATGATGGCGCCGAGCACCACCACGCTGGCGATCTTCAGAACTGCGCCGTCGATCTTGTCCGAGGCCGCGGGGGCGCCCGGAGGTGTCGGCGTCGTCATGGATTCTCCTGACAATTGGCTCGCAGAACATCTCCCGCGAGAATGGGTTTCAGCGACTCGTACAGCCCGTCACGGTCCGAGTCCGACAGGCGGGCCGCGAAAACTCGCAACTCACCCCTCTTGCTCTCGATGTGTCCGGAGGCGATGGCACGTCCGGCCTCCGTCAACGAGATCCGCTTGATACGACGGTCCTTCGGGTCCTCGCGACGCTCCACGAGTCCCTGGTGCACCAGTTGGTCGACGTTCCGGCCCGCGGCCGCGACAGATAGCCGCAGACCCTTCGCCACCTCGTGAATCGCGACGGGCTTGCCGTGCTGCAAGAGCATGAACAGCGTTCGCGCCTGCGAGAAGGACAGGTCCATGGCGACCAGCTTGTCCATCGACTCCGACTCGCCCATCCCGAGCAGCCGCATGATGAACTCCTCGAGTGCCTGATACAGGTCATCGGGGGAAGCGGCCACTCGCGCAATAATAGCGACAATGCAACTATTGCCCTAGCGAAAATGGTGTGAAGGCCATCACGCCCCGACGGGTCCATCGCCCGCAGCTCCATCCGATCACGACCGCCACCGGCGGGCAATCGAATATCGCGGCAGGCTCAGTTCGGCATGCCGGTCGCTACTGTCGGGACATGCGCTCCCGCGTCCTGATCCTCCTGAGACACGGCAAGTCCGCCTACCCCGACGGCGTTGCCGACCACGACCGGCCTCTCGCGCCACGCGGGCAACGCGAGGCCGGGCTCGCAGGCGATTGGATTCGACTGACCCAGCCCTCGGTCGACGCCGTGCTGTGCTCCACCTCGGAGAGGACCCGGCTCACCCTCGCCGCCAGTGGCATCGACGGCCCCACCCGTTTCGCCGACGCGCTGTACGGGGCGAGCGCCGACGAGGTGCTCCGGGAGATCGCGCGAACCGACGCCGCCGTGCGGACCCTGCTCGTGGTCGGGCACGAACCCGGTATCCCGGACACCGCGCTCAGGCTCGATCCGGGCGGCCCGATCGCCGACCGGATCTCGGACCGCTTCCCCACCTCGGCGATGGCGACCCTGGCGGTGACCGGGACCTGGGCGGACATCCTCGACTCGGGCGCGCGGCTCACCGACTTTCACATCCCGCGCTAGCCTCGATCTTTCGTGAGTCCCATGTGCCGGCCTGAGCGGCTTCGGACTCGGTGTCGCGAGGGTGACCGCGAGCACCCAACAGGTCCTGCCGGCGTGCGACACGACACCGGTTCCGGTCGACGATACGGACAGACGGGGATAGCAGGACGAGGACTTGCCAACCTGAATGGTGCTCCGCGGGCACCACCGGACAGGACCCGATCGACACGCCGTCACGCGGGCACAGTCAACGAAGGTGGCTACGCGGGCATTTGGATGGGTCAACGCGGGGGCTGTACGACCCATGCCCGTTGCAGCACGATTAGACCATGACCACCCCCCGTGCAGCTTCCGAGTCCTTCCAGATCCCCATCGAAGCGGCCGAGTTCTACGAGTCCGCGTTCGTCCCGGCGTTCTTCGCCCAGTGGGCACCGATCCTCTGCGACGCTGCCGGAGTCACGCCGGGCCAGCGGGTGCTCGACGTCGGCTGTGGGACCGGAATCGTTGCCCGCACCGCCGCCGACCTGGTCGCACCCGACGGCACGATCGTAGGGGTGGACCTGAACGAGGCAATGCTGACCGTCGCCCGCCGCGTCCGACCCGACATCGAGTTCCGCCAGGGCAACGCCAACGCGCTCCCCTTCCCGGACGAGTCCTACGACACGGTCCTCTGCCAGTTGTCGCTCATGTTCTTCCCCGACCGTCCCAGTGCGCTCCAGGAGATGGCGCGGGTCGTCACGACCGGGGGGACGGTGGCGGTCGTGGTCCCGGGCGCCCTCGACGCCCAGCCCGCCTTCGAACCCTTCGTCGACATGGCCGCCCGACACGCCGGCCCCGCGGCCATGTCATTACTGAGCACCTACTTCGTGTGCGGCAACCTCGAGGAGCTCACCGCCCTGGTCGAGTCGGCAGGGCTGCAGATCACCACCGCCCGCACCCACCTGGGCACCTACCGGGCGCCTTCTGTCGACGCGTTCGTGACCACCGAGGTCGAGAGCACACCGCTGCTCGAACGGATCTCCGACGACGTGTACCAGCGCATCCGCGCCGACGCCCACGACGTTCTGGCACCGTTCACCACCCCCGCCGGCAGTATCGAAGCGCCCTTCGAGTGCCACATCGTGGCGGCACGCCGGGATCGTCAGTCGGCCTGAACTGGTGGTACTTGGAGCCAGTGCGAAGCCCTCTACCCCGGACCGACGCGATATGGGGGGCTCCCCTGGGCGCGCAGTTGGTCGGCCGAGGCAGTCGCCACCGAGCCACTACTCGCGGACGAGCACGGCCTTGCCGAGCACCTGACCGGCCTCGAGGTCGGCCAGCGCGCGGGCCGCATCGGCGAGCGGGTACCTGGCCTTGACCAGCGGCCGCAAGCCCTTGGCGACCAGTTCGGCGAGGTCCGCGTGCGTGCGCGCCAGCGCCCCGGGATCGGTGCGCAGGAACTCACCCCAGGCCGCCCCGACGATGCTGATGTTGCGGAACAGCACCCGATTCACCTTCACCGACGGGATGCCGCCGCCCGCGAACCCGATCACCAGCAGCCTGCCCTCCGGCGCCAACACCCGGACCGCGTCGTCGAAGGCGTCACCGCCGACCGGGTCCACCACGACGTTCGCGCCGCGGTTTCCGGTCAGCTCGCCCACCCGGGCTGCCCAGCCCTCGTCGAGCGCCACCACCTCGTCCGCGCCGAGCTCGCGGAGGAACTCGTCGGCCCCCGACCGCCGGACCACCGCGATCACCCGTGCGCCGTGCGCCTTCGCCAGCTGGATGGCCGCGGTGCCGACGCCGCCTGCCGCACCCAGCACCACCACCGTCTCGCCCGCCACCAGGCCCGCTCGGCGAGACAGCGCGAATTCCATCGTCTGATAGTTGATGATGAGCGACGCCGCCTCCTCGAAGCTCAGCTCGGCCGGTATCGGCATCACCCGGGGCGCCGCGATCGCCACCCGCTCCGCGTACCCGCCGAGGTCGGACATCGCGAGCACCCGGTCACCGGCCGCGAATCCGCTGTCCTCCGGCGCGGACACCACCACCCCGGCCACCTCCGCTCCCGGGATGAACGGCGGCTCGGGGCGCAGCTGGTACTTGCCGTAGCTGATGAGCAGGTCGGGAAAACACACCCCGGTCGCCCGCACGTCGATCAGCACCTTGCCCGTCGCGTCGGGCTCGGGCACCTCCTGCAGCGCCATCCCCTCCGGGCCGCTCAACTCCGACACCACAACTGCTTTCACCACGAACCTCCGTCTTCGCCCGGCGCCGCATCTGTTCGGCGATCCGAACTCCTGACGCTAGTCCTTGTCTCGCCGTGCCTGCGCAGGAAAGATACTGTTCGCGTCACGCCGGCAGCCACCGCAGAGGAGCGCAGTCTTGGACTTCGATCAGCCACTCACCGCGCCACCCGACGACAAAGTGGGATTCTCCGTCTCGCGGCCGGTACGCACGGGCGACGTGGACCCGGACAACCGGCTGCGGCTCGACGGCATCGCCCGGTACCTGCAGGACATCGCCTCCGACAATCTCGACGCCGCCGAGCTCGCCGACACCGATCCGATCTGGATCGTCCGACGCTCGGTGATCGACGTGGTTCGGCCGGCGCTCTGGCCCGGCCGCGTCCACCTGCGCCGCTGGTGCTCGGCGTTGTCCACCCGGTGGTCCGCGATGCGAGTGCAACTCACCGGCGACAAGGGCGCACTGATCGAGACCGAGGGCTTCTGGATCAACATCAGCCCCGACAGCGGGATGCCGACCCGGATCAGCGACCAGTGCATCTCCCTGCTGTCGAGGTCGACGGACGAGCACCGACTCAAGTGGCGCCCCTGGCTCGGCGGCCCGGCGCCGGAAGACGACGGCACCGACACGAGGTTCCACCTGCGATCGACCGATCTCGATCCGCTGGGGCACGTGAACAACGCGGCGTACTGGCACGCCGTGGAGGACCACCTCGTCGGCAGGCCCGAGCTGCTGGCCGGTCCGCACCGCGCCGTCATCGAGTACAACGCGCCCATCACCTCCGGCGAACACGTCCGAGTCCGCTGCCGACAGGACGCCGAGTCGATGCGGCTGTGGTTCCTGGTCGGCGACGACGTGAAGGCCGCCGCCCGGGTGTCCGGACTCGACCACAACTGAAACCCGGCGCGTGGTACGCCCCGGCTGCCCGGGGCGCACCACATCGACTACTTGCGGGCGATCGCGACCATCTCGACGACGTCGAGCAGCTTGACCCGCGGCCGACCGGCGGCCTTGCCGAGCTCACGCTCGCGGGCGTCGATCGCCTTCCACCCGGCCCAGTCCAGCGCCTCGGGCTGACGGTCAGCCAGCAACGCCTCCAGCGCCTCGCGGTCGCCCTTCGGGGCGGGCAGTCGGTCCGCGGCCAGGTCCTCGAGGATCAGCGCGATGGTGTCGTGCGCGCACTGCCGGTTGGTGCCGATCACGCCTGAGGGCCCGCGCTTGATCCAGCCGGCGGTGTACGTGCCCGGCATCGGCTCACCGGATTCCGGGTAGGTGACCCGGCCGCCGACGTTGGAGATCGTGCCGCGCGCCTCGTCGAACGGCAGGTCCGCGACCGGCACGCCGCGGTACCCGACCGACCGCAGCACCATGCGGGTCTCGAGCAGTTCCGTCTGGTCGGTGCTGCTGGCCCGCATCGTTCCGTCCGGGCCCTCGACCATCTCGTTGCGCGCCACCACCACCCCGCTGACGTGGTCGTCGCCCTTGATATCGACCGGCGAGGCCAGGAACCGCAGCACGATCCGCTTCTCGTGGCCCGCCAGGGGGCGCTCCGCGTACTCGCGCAGGATCTCCATCTTGAGCCGCTTGACCGGGCTCTGCTCGACCTCGGCCGCGCTGTGCTCGTCGAGTTCCAGCTCGGCCGGGTCGACGATCACGTCCACGTCGGCCATCTGTCCGAGCGCCAGCAGCTCCGGGTTGGTGAAGGCGGCCTGCACGGGTCCGCGCCTGCCCAGCAGCACCACCTCGCGGATGGCACTGCCGCGCAGCGCCTCGACCGCGTGCTCGGCCATGTCGGTCTTGGCCAGCTTGTCCGGCTCGGTGACCAGGAGGCGGGCCACGTCGAGCGCCACGTTTCCGTTGCCGACGATGACGGCGCGGTTGCCCGTCAGGTCGAAGGTGCGGTCTGCGTAGTCCGGGTGGCCGTTGTACCAGGCCACGAACTCGGTGGCGGCGAGGCTGCCCGGCAGGTCCTCACCGGGGATGCCGAGGTGCCGATCGCTCGGCGCACCGACCGTGTAAAGCACCGCATGGTGGTGCTCCATCAGGTCCTCGTGCGTCAGGTGCTTGCCGACCTCCACGTTCAGGTGCAGGCGGAAGCCCTGGCGCCGCGACACCTCGGCGAACACGTCGGTGACGGCCTTGGTCTCCGGATGGTCGGGCGCGACGCCCGCGCGGACCAGCCCCCAGGGCGTCGGCAGCCGGTCGAACATGTCGACCTCGATGCCGGAGCGCTTGAACGACAGCAGCTCACGGGAGGCGTAGAATCCGGACGGTCCCGCGCCGACGATGGCGACGCGGAACGGGTCATCGGCGGTCTTCGGGAACTTCAGCGAGGGCGCGGGATCGTAGTCCTCGAGTTCGGTGCCCTCGAAGTAGTCGGCGTTGATCTTGGAGTACCGGAGCATCGACTCGGGCAGGTCGTCGTCGCGGAAGATCGCCTCCACCGGGCACGCGTCGACGCAGAGCCCGCAGTCGATGCAGGTCTCCGGGTCGATGTAGAGCATCTCGGTGGACTTGAAGGCCCGCTCATCCGGCGTCGGATGGATGCAGTCCACCGGGCACACCTCGGTGCAGCTGGCATCGTTGCAACAAGGCTGGGTGATCACGAACGCCACTGTGGCCTCCTCCAAAACTAGAACCTGTTCTCGCAACAATACCTGGTCGTGCGAGGAAGGTCACAGAGGTCGAACGATTACTCGGCCGGCACATCCGCAGTCCCACTGGCTCGGACAGACCACCCCGCCGGTGAGGCGAGTTCGATACTGTGAAGCGGTCGCTCGTTCAGCGCGATTCGGTACTCGAAAGGGTTTGGGTGCGTACAGCTCTAACGGCCTTCCTCGCCGCTCTGGTCGCGGGCAGCGTCATCACGGCTGCATCCGGCACCGCGTGGGCGGCCCCCGTGCCGTCCGGCACCGTTCCCGGCACAAACGACTGGTCCTGCAGGCCAAACCCCGAGCATCCGCGCCCGGTGGTGCTGGTGCACGGCACCGGAGTCGGCACGCAGTTGACCTGGGGCGAGTTCGCACCCCGACTCAAGGACGAGGGGTACTGCGTTTACACCCTCGACTACGGGCAGGGCGGCGCCGCGGGCGGAAATCTGCTTCACACCTTTGGCGGCGGCGACATCGCCCAGTCCGCCCGCGAACTGTCGGGTTTCGTGGACCGGGTACTCGGGGCCACCGGCGCGGGCCAGGTCGACCTGGTCGGATATTCGCTCGGTGGCCTCGTCGCGCGCCAGTATCTGCGGTTTGAGGGTGGCACCTTTCCCGCCGATCCCCGGCGGAATGTGGTGCGCACCGTGACCATGCTGGGCACGCCGAACCGCGGCATCACATTCGGCGGCGCGCAGGACTTCGTGTCGCTGGCCGAGCGCATCGGCATACCGGCGGGCCCGCTGATGAACGCTGTCATCGGGCCCTCCGTCGGACAGCAGTTCGTCGGGTCGACCTTCCTTCGCGATCTCAACGCGGGCGGCGACACCGACCCCGGTGTGGACTACACCGTGATCGCGTCCCGATACGACTCCCTGTCCACCCCAGGTGACGCCACGTTCCTGCGGGCCGGACCGGGTGCCCGCGTGACGAACGTGTGGCTGCAGGACGGGTGCGCGACCAATCGAGCAGGCCACAACCAGCTGACCACCGACCCGCGGTCGACGTACCTGATCCAGACCGCGCTCGACCCCTCGTATTCCGTCGGCCGCGCCGCGCCCTGCGACTAACGCGACCTACGGGCTCAGGCGCCCAGGACTCAGACGCCCAGGGAGTCGGCCATCATCGGCCACGAGTCGTGCAGGTCGTCGTTCCAATAGCCCCACGAATGGGTTCCGGTGGGCCTGAAGTCGAAGGTCGCCGGTATGCCCAGCGAATCCAGCCTGTCCTTGAGCCTGCGGGTGCACTCGTTGGTGGCGGCCTCGATCACCCCACCGATGACAATCTGCTGCGCGAGAAGGGTCGGGTCGCGATACGCGTACGGGTCGGATTCACCGCTGGGGTTGACCAGGACGTCGTGCTCCCCCGGCAGACCGGTGCCCGTCGCCACGTATAACTGCACCCCCCTCAGCTTCTCCGCACCCAGGTACGGATCGTTGGCCACCCAGTCGGGTCCACCGACCGGCCCCCACATGTTGGCCGTGTTGCCGCCGCCATAGGCGTCCACGACCACTTGGACGTACTTCTGCCCGACACCCGCACTGGTCTCCGCGCACCCGCTGTACGAGGCGACACCCTTGTACAACCCTGGGGCGGACTGGGCGAGCGAGAGCACCGACGTGCCCGCCATCGACAGCCCGGCGATCGCATTGGCACCGGTCGTGCCCAGCGCCGAATCGACCACCGGGGGAAGCTCCTCGGTCAGGAAGGTGGCCCACTTGTTGCGCCCCAGGATGGGATCGTCCCGCTGCCAGTCCGTGTAGTAGCTGTACTTGCCGCCGACCGGGATCACGACATTGACCTGCTTGTCCCCGAAGAAGTCGAAGACATCGCTCATCTCCGGCCAGCCGGTGTTCGCGACCTCACCGCCGCCGGAACCGTTGAGCAGATACAGGGTCGGGCGCGGGACACCGGCGTCGGCGGGCCGAATGACCCGGAGGTGGATGTCCTTCCCCATCGCAGCCGAATAGACGTACATATCGAATTGGCTGCCCTTCGCGTGCTCCACCCGCGTCAGCCGCGAACCGTCGGCTGCGGGCCGTGCGGCCGCCCGGATCGACGCGAGGTCCGCACTCGGCGCCACCGGGCCGGCCGAGGCCACGCCCACCAGCGACGACGCCATCACCGCCGCGGCGAAAACGACCGCACCTGCCATCCGATGTAGGGACCGATCCGCCCCCACCCATCCCCTGTCCACGTCAAGCATCCCGAACAAACCTCCCCAAGTTTGAACCGCTGCATGGACCGTACACTCGCGCAACTCGAATGTCGGTGCGACATACCCAGGTTCAACAATCGGGGCTAACGGGTGGCAGAGACCAACTCGTCGAGGGACCGGCGCAGCAGCTTCGCGTAATCCGCCGGGTCGGGCATCATCGAACGCTCCACGATGACGGAGATCGTCAGTCGATTGCCATAGGACGACACGAAGTGGATCAGCCCGAATCCGGGCAGGACAGGCGAGAGCATGAACATGTTCACGACCGGAGCGCCGAACATCGACAGGTTCGCCGGGCCGAAGGGCACATTCGAGATGGTCGTGTTGGCCGACACCGGCTTGCCGCTCGAAGGAGCCGGAGGCGGGGGGCTGACAGCGATCAGCGTCCGGACCAACCACGGCGGGATGGCATGCTCCAGCTTGCCGGCCCGCTCGGTGGCGGCGCTGCGCTGACGCTGCTTTGCGTCTCGGGTCGAGGCACGGATTCCATTGAGGCGAGCAATCGGGGCGGGTTCGTGGGTACACAGGTCGATCCGGCTCATGCTGAGCTGATTCGCCGAGTTCGACTCACGGATGCCCCGCGTCGAGAAGGGAACGGTGGCCGCCAGCGAGGCCGGCGGCACCTCCCCCGCCGCCGCCAGGTACTCGGCGAGCGCACCGGCAATCACGGTCATGACGACGTCGTTGACTGTCGCGCCGTCCACCGAGGACTTCAGCTCCCGCACGGCCCCGAGGTCGAAGTCGACCACCTCGACAACGGTGTCCGGCGTAACCGCTGTGTTGAATCGAGTGCGCGGCCGGTTTCCGTCGCAGAGACGGATCTCGCCGCGTGCGACCTCACCCTTGAGCATTCGCGACGCCGCCAGCGAGGCGGCTCCAGCAGAAATCAACCGCCCGATGTTCAACGGCAACCGCACCAGGGCGCGCGTGACCCGTCGGGCACCCTCGGGCACAGCGCCGGCGGTGTTCTCCGCCACCGCCGCGGGCGCGTCGCCGAGCAGCGCGCACAGCAGTTCCGCCATCCCGACACCGTCGACGGCGGCGTGGTGCATCTTGACGATGGCCACCGTCGCGCCGTCCGGCACACCAGGAATCTCGCTCACGCCGGTGATCAGCTGAACGCCCCATGGGGGACGTGACATGTCCAGGCCGGTGTCGAGCTGCCGTGCGATCTCACCGGCGACCGCATCCCATCCGGGACGACCGGAAAAGGACCTGACCTCGATGTGATTGCGCACATCGAAGTCCGCGTCGTCAACCCAGTACGGGCAATCGAGATCCCCTGGAACCCGGCACAGCCGCCTCCTGAAGTTCGGCTGGCCGTCCGTTCGACGACGGAACCACTCGACCATGTCCTCGGAGTTCATCGAGCCGGTGTCGACGACACAGGCGGTCACGATGCTCGCCATCACCTGATCGGTCGATGCGTAGAGATTCATGGCATCGCGGGGGTCGAGCTGGACTCCCGTCAATGCTGGTCGACCTCGTCGCGCCATGGTCCGCCTTTGCCAGATCCAAGTGTTTTTGGGGAGGTTAACAGTCCCTCGGTCGCATGGGTGGCTAACGCGAAAGAAGCGCATTCGCCGGGTATGGAAGACAGCAGGGCACGTTTTCGGTCCCGCGCCCTGCTGTCGATGCACTCCACGATCCGTGGCGTTCCATCCCACCAGATCGGCGTTACCGCCTCACCACCTGTACGGACAGGTCCGCGAGCCGCGCACGCAGGACAGGTCCCACCTGTTCCAAAGCAGCTGGCGAGGTGATCTGCCAGTGGGTGCTGTCGACCGGATGATTCTCGACGGAACCCGACACGAAGGCTGGCCACGTCGACGCCGCCAACGTACCGGTTGGATCCTCGGCTACTGCGGTGAAGAACAACACCTCACCGTCGAACAACGAGGGCTGATGCCGCTCGAGCAACTCCCCGGTGTGCAGCGCGCCCGCGATCATCCGCTCGATGCGTTCCGCGGTCAGCGACGCTGGCGTCCCCGGCATTGCCGCCAACAGCCGCGGGGCGGATTCGGGGGTGAAGTCCGTGATCGTGACCTCACCATCGATGCCCAGACCGCCGAGCAAGTCACCCAGCGTGACCCCACTGCTCGTATCGCCATCATTCGGCTGTACCGCGAAGCTGTCGAGCATGGCCAATAGTTCTACCCGATGACCATCTGCCTGAAGTCGCACGGCCATCTCGTGAGCGAGCACGCCACCGAGCGACCACCCGAGGAGCCGGTACGGACCCTCCGGTTGCACCGAACGCATCTCGTCCACGTACCGCTCGGCAAGTGCACCGATCGACTCCGGCAACTCACCCTGCTCGAGAATTGCCGGCGATTGGATGCCGTAAATCGGCTGCACTCGGTCCAGGTGGCTGGCCAGCCCGGCGTAGCTCCACGACAGTCCCACGATGGGGTGCACACAGAACAGCGGCGGCTCGGCACCCTGGGTGCGCAGTGGCAGCAATACCTCGAGCGCTTCGTCGTCGGAAACCGCGACCGCATCCTTGGACTCGTCGATGCGTCGTGCAATTGACTCGGTCGTCGGGTCCATGAACAACCACTGCAGCTGAACAGCGGCGCCGCATTCGTCGCGGAGGCCGCTGACCACTCGGACCGCCGAGAGCGAATTGCCGCCCAGCTCGAAGTAGTTGTCGTCCAGCCCGACCCGCTCGACCCCGAGCACCGACGCGATCACCGATGCCACCGACTTCTCTGTATCGGTCTGCGGCGCCCGGAACTCGCGAGCCTCAAACACCGGAGCAGGCAACGCCTTCCGGTCAACCTTCCCGTTCACGCTCAGCGGCAACGCATCAAGCACCATCACCACCGACGGCACCATGTACGACGGCACCGCACCCGACAACCCGTCCCGAATGACCTGACCGTCCAGCGCGGGCCCCTCGGCCTCACCCACGACGTAACCCACCAACTGGGTACCGGCGTGCACGTCCTCACGCGCCACCACCACGGTCTCCGCCACCCCGGGCTGCGCCCGCAGCACGGACTCGATCTCACCGAGCTCGATCCGGAAACCACGCACCTTCACCTGGAAATCGGCCCGCTCGAGATAGTCGAGATTGCCACCCGGCAACCACCGCACCACGTCACCCGTGCGATACATCCGGGCGCCATCCCCGAACGGGCTCGCCACGAACCGGTCAGCGGTCAGATCCGTGCGGCCGTGATAGCCCCGCGCCAACTGCGCACCCGCCAGATACAGCTCGCCCGCAACACCAACCGGAACCGGACGCAACCGCGAATCCAGCACGAACACCTGGGTGTTCCACTCCGGCGCACCGATAGGAACCCTCACAGTGTCCTGCGGACCCGTCCGGTACGAGGTCACCGAGACCGCAGCCTCCGTCGGCCCATACAGATTGTCCAACCTCGCCGCACTGACCGCACGCAACCGCGCCGCCGTCGCCGCGGGCAACGCCTCGCCGATCGCCAACACCCGAGTAATGCTCTCCGGGAACGACACCGCGGAATCCGCCAGCAACATCGACAGCATCGACGGCACCACATGCAACGTCGACACCGACTCAGATTCCATCAACTCCAGCAGATACTCAGGATCCTGATGGCCGTCCGCCCGGGCGATCACCAACCGCGCACCCGTCTGCAACGCCCACCAGAACTCCCACACCGACAGGTCGAACGTCGCCGCCGTCTTGAGCAGCACCGCATCCTGCCCGCCGAGCCCGTACTCCGCCTGCTTCCACAGAAGCTGATTCACGATCGCCGCATGCGAGACCGCGACACCCTTCGGCCGACCCGTCGACCCGGACGTGAAGATCACATACGCCGGGTTCGACGACCGCAACGGCGCCACCCGATCGGCATCGACCACCGGCGAGGCATCAAAGCCCGACAGATCCTCGGTATCCACCGACAACACCCGCACCTCGCCCGGCAACTCCACCGAGTCCGCACCGCGAACGAGAACCATCGCAGGCGCAGCCGACTCGAGCACCAACGCAATCCGGTCCGCCGGATGATCCGGATCCACCGGCACATACGCACCGCCAGCCTTGACGATCGCATACATACCGACCATCAACTCCACCGACCGACGCATCGCCAACCCAACCAGCGACTCCGGACCCACGCCCTCCGCGATCAGCCTGCGAGCCAACCGATTCACCCGGGCATCGAACTCCCCGTAGCTAACCGACTCCCCCTCGAACACAAGAGCAGTGTTCGAGGGCGTCCGCGCCACCTGCACATCAAACAGATCCACCAACGAACGATCCGGAAGCGAATGACCGGTCGCATTCCAGTCCCCGAGCACCCGACCGGACTCGACCGAGTCCATGATCTCGACATCGCCGATCACCGCGGTCGGATCCGCGACCATCGCCTCGAGGATCCTGACGAAGCGGACCGCAAAGGCCTCCACCGTCGCCTCATCGAACAGCGCTGTCGCATAGGTGATCCCGGCCGACATCCCCTCCGGGTTCCCGTCACCGTCGTACTGGTCGGCAATGATCAGGTGCAGATCGAACTGCGAGATCTCCGCGTCGTAGTTGACCGCCGCAATCGACAGACCAGGCATTTCGAACTGCGTCGCGCCAATGTTCTGGAACGAGAAGCCCACCTGGCACAACGGATGCCGCGCCGTCGACCTGGTCGGGTTCAACACCTCGACCAACCGCTCGAACGGAACGTCCGCGTTCCCGAACGCCCCGAGGTCCGTCTCCCGCACCTGCGCCAGCAACTCGACGAAGTCGGCTCCGCTGTCCACCTGGGTCCGGAAGACCAGCGTATTGACGAACATGCCGATCATGTCGTCGAGCGCGGCCTCTCCACGACCCGCGAACGGCGTCCCCACCGCGATGTCCTCGGTGCCCGACGACCTCGCCAACAGCACCGCGAACGCCGCATGGACAACCATGAACAGGGTCGAATTGTGGGTACGCGCGAGCTCGCTGAGGCCGCGGTGCAGATCCGCACCGACCTCGAGCTTGACCTGACCACCGTGATACGACTGGACCGCGGGCCGCGGCCGATCCGTCGGCAGATCGAGCTGATCCGGCAACCCGGACAACTCCGACTTCCAGTACTCCAGCTGTTGCGAGATCAGCGACGACGAATCGTCCTCCGACCCGAGCACCTCGCGCTGCCACAACGCGTAATCCGCGTACTGCACCGGCAACGGAGCCCAACCCGGGACCTCCCCGGCGGAACGCGCCGCGTACGCCACCATCACGTCCCTGGTAAGCGGCCCCATCGACGACCCGTCCGCCGAGATGTGGTGAACCACCACGGCCAACACATGCTCGGCCACCGCGCCCGGCCCGGACTCTGCCGGATCGACACGCAACAACAGGGCGCGCAGCGGCACCTGTTCGGTGACGTCGAAGCCGCCCTGAAGGAATGCCCCGACCACGGCGAGCATCTCGGACTCGGCGACCGCCACCGGCGACAGCTCCGGTACCGCGTCGGCGGCAGGCACGATCACCTGCACCGCACCATCCACCGTCTCCGGATACACCGTCCGCAACACCTCGTGCCGCGCAACAACATCGCCGACCGCGGCCCGCAACGCATCCACATCCAGATCGCCCGACAACCGGATCGCCACCGGAATGTTGTACGCCGTGGACTCCGCATCGAACCGGTTGAGGAACCACATCCGAGACTGCGCCAACGACAACGGAATCGACTCCGGACGTTCCCCCGCCACCAAGACCGGCCTCCGACCCGACCCTGCCTGCTGCTCGACCAGAGCCGCCAAACCGGCGACCGTCGCCGCATCGAACAACACCCGAACCGGCACCGACGAGTCCAGCGCCGCACCCAGACGGGACGCGACCTGAGCCGCGATCAGCGAGTTGCCACCCAGCTCGAAGAAGTTGTCGTCCAACCCGACCCGCTCAACCCCGAGCAGCACCGCGATGGTCGAGGCGACGATCTCCTCCACCGGCGTAGTCGGCGCCCGGAACTCGCGAGCCTCAAACACCGGAGCAGGCAACGCCTTCCGGTCAACCTTCCCGTTCACGCTCAGCGGCAACGCATCAAGCACCATCACCACCGACGGCACCATGTACGACGGCACCGCACCCGACAACCCGTCCCGAATGACCTGACCGTCCAGCGCGGGCCCCTCGGCCTCACCCACGACGTAACCCACCAACTGGGTACCGGCGTGCACGTCCTCACGCGCCACCACCACGGTCTCCGCCACCCCGGGCTGCGCCCGCAGCACGGACTCGATCTCACCGAGCTCGATCCGGAAACCACGCACCTTCACCTGGAAATCGGCCCGCTCGAGATAGTCGAGATTGCCACCCGGCAACCACCGCACCACGTCACCCGTGCGATACATCCGGGCGCCATCCCCGAACGGGCTCGCCACGAACCGGTCAGCGGTCAGATCCGTGCGGCCGTGATAGCCCCGCGCCAACTGCGCACCCGCCAGATACAGCTCGCCCGCAACACCAACCGGAACCGGACGCAACCGCGAATCCAGCACGAACACCTGGGTGTTCCACTCCGGCGCACCGATAGGAACCCTCACAGTGTCCTGCGGACCCGTCCGGTACGAGGTCACCGAGACCGCAGCCTCCGTCGGCCCATACAGATTGTCCAACCTCGCCGCACTGACCGCACGCAACCGCGCCGCCGTCGCCGCGGGCAACGCCTCGCCGATCGCCAACACCCGAGTAATGCTCTCCGGGAACGACACCGCGGAATCCGCCAGCAACATCGACAGCATCGACGGCACCACATGCAACGTCGACACCGACTCAGATTCCATCAACTCCAGCAGATACTCAGGATCCTGATGGCCGTCCGCCCGGGCGATCACCAACCGCGCACCCGTCTGCAACGCCCACCAGAACTCCCACACCGACAGGTCGAACGTCGCCGCCGTCTTGAGCAGCACCGCATCCTGCCCGCCGAGCCCGTACTCCGCCTGCTTCCACAGAAGCTGATTCACGATCGCCGCATGCGAGACCGCGACACCCTTCGGCCGACCCGTCGACCCGGACGTGAAGATCACATACGCCGGGTTCGACGACCGCAACGGCGCCACCCGATCGGCATCGACCACCGGCGAGGCATCAAAGCCCGACAGATCCTCGGTATCCACCGACAACACCCGCACCTCGCCCGGCAACTCCACCGAGTCCGCACCGCGAACGAGAACCATCGCAGGCGCAGCCGAATCGAGCACCAACGCAATCCGGTCCGCCGGATGATCCGGATCCACCGGCACATACGCACCGCCAGCCTTGACGATCGCATACATACCGACCATCAACTCCACCGACCGACGCATCGCCAACCCAACCAGCGACTCCGGACCCACGCCCTCCGCGATCAGCCTGCGAGCCAACCGATTCACCCGGGCATCGAACTCCCCGTAGCTAACCGACTCCCCCTCGAACACAAGAGCAGTGTTCGAGGGCGTCCGCGCCACCTGCACATCAAACAGATCCACCAACGAACGATCCGGAAGCGAATGACCGGTCGCATTCCAGTCCCCGAGCACCCGACCGGACTCGACCGAGTCCATGATCTCGACATCGCCGACGATCACCGACGGATCGGCCACCACCGCCTCGAGGATCAGCAGCAGTCGATCCGCGAACACCTGAACGGTCGCCGGATCGAACAGGGCACTGGCGTAGGTGATCCCACCGGTCAGCCCCGCAGCCTTTCCGTCCTCGTCGTACTGGTCGGCAACGATGAAGTGCAGATCGAACTGGGAGATCTCGGTCTCGAAATCCGCCGCTGCGACAGTCAGTCCCTGCAGTTCGAATTCGGTCTGGGCCACGTTCTGGAACGAGAAGCCCACCTGGCACAACGGATGCCGCGCCGTCGACCTGGTCGGGTTCAACACCTCGACCAACCGCTCAAACGGAACGTCCGCGTTCCCGAACGCCCCCAGGTCCGTCTCCCGCACCCGCCGAAGCAGATCGGTGAACGACTGGTTGGGATCGATCACCGTCCGGAAGACCAGCGTATTGACGAACATGCCGACCATCTCGTCCAGCACTGCCTCGCCACGGCCGGCGAACGGGGTCCCCACCGCGATGTCCTGGGTACCGGAGGATCGGGCCAACAACATCGCGAACGCTGCATGCACGACCATGAAGAGCGTCGAGTTCTGCGCCCGCGCAATATCTCCCAGCGCCGCATGCAGGCGTGCATCGATCTGGAAGTCGATCCGGCCGCCGTGGTACGACTGCACGGCGGGCCGCGGCCGATCCGTCGGCAGATCGAGCTGATCCGGCAACCCGGACAACTCCGACTTCCAGTACGCCAGCTGCTGCGAGATCAGCGACGACGAATCGTCCTCCGACCCGAGCACCTCACGCTGCCACAGCGCAAAGTCCGCGTACTGCACCGGCAACGGAGCCCAACCCGGGACCTCCCCGGCGGAGCGCGCCGCGTACGCCACCATCAGGTCTCGCGTGAACGGGGCCATCGAGGAACCGTCGGCGGCGATGTGGTGGACCAAAACGGCCAGCACGTGCTCGGTCGGGACGCCGTCGACGCGCAGCAGCATCGCCCGCACCGGAACCTGGGCTGTTACGTCGAACCCGGATTGCACGAACTCGGTCAGGACACCGGTGATCTCCGTCGAGGTCACAGACACCGGCGTCAGGTCCGGGACCGCGCCCACGACGGGCACAATCACCTGGGCCGGGCCGTCAGCGGTCTCCGGGTACACCGTGTGCAGCACCTCGTGCCTGGCCACGACATCCGCGACGGCGGCCTGCAGGGCCACGATATCCAGCACACCGGACAGCCGGATCGCGGCCGGAATGTTGTACGCGGCCGACTCCGGATCGAACCGGTTGAGGAACCACATCCGCTGCTGCGCAAGGGAAAGCGGGACCATGTCCGGACGCTCCTGGGCGACGAGAGCCTTACGGCCACCCTCGCCGATATGCCGCTCGACCTCCACGGCAAGCGCGGCGACCGTCGGCGCTGTAAACAACGCCCGCACCGGCACGACGGTGTCGAGTGCGGACCCCAACCGCGCCGTCACCTGGGTGGCGATCAGCGAGTTGCCACCCAGCTCGAAGAAATCGTCGTCCAGGCCGACCAGCGGTACCCCGAGCACCTCCGCGTACACGGCCGCGACGATCTCCTCCACCGGATTGGTGGGCGCACGGAACTCCCGAGCCTCGAATACCGGCGCAGGCAACGCCTTGCGGTCCAGCTTGCCGTTCACACTGAGTGGCAACTCGTCGAGCACCAGCACCTGCGCCGGGACCATGTAACTCGGCAGCGCCTCGGCGACGAAGTCGCGCACGAGGGCACCATCGAGGGCGCCACCGCTCACCGGCACCACGTAGGCCACCAACTGCTCGCCTGCTCCGGAGCTGTGCACCAGCACCACGGCCTGGTTGACCGAATCGTGGCGCAGCAGTGCGGTTTCGATCTCACCGAGTTCGATCCGGAAACCACGCACCTTGACCTGGAAGTCGGTGCGTCCGACGTATTCGAGCTCGCCATCGGCATTCCAGCGCACCAGGTCGCCGGTGCGGTACATCCGCTCACCAAGTGCCCCGAACGGGTCGGCGACGAACCGCTCAGCGGACAGACCTGTCCTGCGGAAGTAACCCCGCGCCAGCTGACGGCCCGCCAGATACAGCTCACCCGCGACACCCTGCGGCACCGGGTTCAGCCGCGAATCCAGCACGTAGACACGGGTGTTCCACTCGGGGACACCGATGGGCACCGAGGCGCCGCCACCGGCGACGACCCGGTGATGGGTCACCGAGACCGCGGCCTCGGTCGGCCCGTACAGGTTGAACAGGTCGGCATCGCTGACCGCAGCGAACGCTTCCGCCGTCTCGCGCGGCAGCGCCTCACCGATGCAGAACACCCGCCGGATCGACGCATAGTCCGCCGGATCGGCCGCGGCCATGAACGCCGTCAACAGCGACGGCACGAAGTGCGCTGCGGTGACGCCCTGTTCGCGGGTCAGCCGGGCCAGGTAGGCCGGGTCGCGGTGCCCGTCCGGCTCCGCGATGACCAGTTTCGCGCCCGAGGTGAGCGGCCACCACAGCTCCCACACCGACAGGTCGAACGTGGCCGGGGTCTTCTGCAGCACCGCGTCCGCGGTGCCGATCGGGTAGGTCGACTGCTTCCACAGCATCTGGTTCACCACCGCGCGGTGCGGCAGGGCGACGCCCTTGGGCCGACCCGTGGAACCGGAGGTGTAGATGACGTACGCCAGGTCCGCCGGATCGATCGGGCGCCGCAACTCGAGCGCGGTGACCGGGCTCGGGTCCACGGCCGACAGGTCGAGCGCGTCGACGTCGATCCGTCGCAGGCCGTCGGGGAGGCTCAGCGAGACCTCCGACCGGCTCAGCACGCAGGTCGGGTCCGCCTCGGCCAGCACGTACTCGGTGCGTTCGGCCGGGTGGTCCGGGTCGATCGGCAGGTACGCGGCACCGGCCTTGACGATGGCGTACATCGACACCAGCAGCTCGATCGAACGGCGCATGCCGAGACCGACCAGGTCGTCCGGGCCAACGCCCGTGCCGATCAGGTGCCGTGCCAGGCGGTTCACCCGATCGGCGAACTCGCGGTAGGTCAGCGACTCCTCGCCGAACACCAGCGCGGTCGCCTCGGGCGTCGATTCGACCTGACGGTCGAACAGCTCGACCAGCGTGCGGTCCGGGAGCGGATGGTCGGTCGCGTTGCGGTCCGTCAGCAGCCGCGTCCGCTCCGCCACACCGAGGATGTCGATGTCGCCGACCGCGCGGCGGTCGTCCTCGACGACCGAGCGCACGATCGTCACGAACTGATCGATGAATCGCTGTGCGGTGGAGTGCTCGAACAGCGCGTCGGCGTACTGCAGGGTGGCGTGCAGGCCCCCCTCCGCTCCGTCGTCGCCGATCTTCTCCCCGACGATCAGGTGCAGGTCGAACTGCGCCACCCCTGCATCGGCCTCCAGCGCGCTGACCGTCAGATTCGGCAGCTCGAAATGCAGTTTCGCCAGGTTCTGGAAGGTGAATCCCACCTGGAACAGCGGCGTGTACGCCGTCGAACGCCGCGGGTTGAGCGCCTCCACCAGCTGCTCGAACGGGATGTCGGCGTGCCCGAACGCGCCAAGGTCGACGCCCCTGGCGCGCCGGACCAGGTCGCCGAAGCCGAGATCGGGGTCGACCCGGACGCGCAGCGCCAGCGTGTTGACGAACATACCGACGAGGTCGTCGAGTTCCTGCTCGCCGCGACCGGCGATGGGTGTACCGACGGCGATGTCGTCGCTACCGCTCAAGCGCGAGAGCAGCACCGCAAAGGCAGCGTGCACCGCCATGAAGACCGACGCCTTCTGCCCGCGAGCGAGGGCCGAAAGTGCACGATGGGTGTCCGCATCGATCTCGACGGCAACCGCCCCGCCACTGAGCGACTGCACGGCAGGCCGGGGCCGGTCGGTGGGCAGCTCGAGCAGATCCGGCAGGTCCGCCAGCGCACCGCGCCAGTAGGCGATCTGCCGAGCGGCAACCGATTCCGGATCGGCCTCGGACCCCATCACCTCGCGCTGCCAGAGCGCATAGTCGGCGTACTGCACCGGCAGCGGCGCCCACTCGGGGGCCGAACCGGAAGTTCGCGCGAGGTAGGCCGTCATGACGTCCCGCGCCAGCGGGCCGAGCGAGAACCCGTCCCCGGCCACGTGGTGCATGACCAGCGCGAGCACGTGCTCGTCGCTCGCCACCCGCAGCAGCATGCCCCGCACCGGAACGGCTCGGGTCACGTCGAAGCCCTCGGACACCAGGTCGAGGATCCGCTGCGGCACCTCCTCCGCCGCGGCCTCGGCCGACGCGAGCGCGAACTCGCCTCGCTCCAGGATCACCTGGCGCGGACCGTCATCCGAGTTCGGGTACATGGTGCGCAGCGACTCGTGCCGCGCCACCACGTCCCGGACGGCCAGATCGAGGGCCTCGGTGTCGAGCGCGCCGGACAACCGGATCGCCAACGGGATGTTGTATGCAGGCGAGGTGGTGTCGAACTGGTTGAGGAACCACATCCGCTGCTGCGCGAGCGAGAGCGGGATGCGGTCCGGACGCGGGCCTGCCGTCAGCGCCGGACGATCCCGGCCGTCGGCGCCGAGGGTCTCCACCGCAAGGGCGAGGCCCGCCACCGTCGGGGCCTCGAACAGCTCCCGCACGCCGATCCTGGTCTCCAGCGCGGCGTTGATCCGCGAGGTCACCTGGGTCGCGATCAGCGAATTGCCGCCGAGGTCGAAGAAGTCGTCGTCAAGGCCGACGCGGGAGGCCCCGAGCACCGCCGCGAACACATCGGCGACGGCCTGCTCGATCGGAGTCACGGGCGCCCGGAACTCGACGCCCGAGCCGAGCTGCGGGAGCGGCAGCGCCGCCCGGTCCAGCTTGCCGACGGGGGTCAACGGGATCTCGTCGAGCAGCACGACCACCGACGGCACCATGTGCGCGGGCAGCGAACGGGCCAGGAAGTCCCGCAGCGCCTGCGGGTCAACCGACGCACCCGGCGTCGGCAGCGCGTACGACACCAGCGCCGTCGCACCCGAGGACCGCCGGTGGCCGATCGTCGTCGCGAACTCCACATCGGGATGCGCGGCGAGCTCGGCGTCGATCTCGCCCAGCTCGATCCGCAGACCGCGAACCTTCACCTGGAAGTCGCTGCGTCCCACGTACTCGAGCGACCCGTCCGCGGTCCACCGCACCACGTCTCCGGTGCGGTACAACCGCTCCCCGGGTGCACCGAACGGATTCGCGACGAACCGGTCGGCGGTCAGGGCCGGCCGATTCAGGTAGCCGCGCGCCATCGCGATACCGGCGTTGTACAGCTCGCCGGGAACCCCGACCGGCACCGGACGCAGCCGGTCGTCGAGCACGTACGCCGCCACCCCGCGGACCGGACCGCCGATCGTCACGGGCTCACCCGGGAACACCTCGGTGCCGCTGGTGAAGATCGTGAACTCGGTGGGGCCGAAGCCGTTGAACATCCGACGGCCGGCCGCCCAGCGCGCCGCGACCTCCGGCGGCAGCGCCTCACCGGCGGCGAGGACCACCTCGAGATCCGTCGGAACGGACGAATCCATCGATGCCAGCACCGACGGGGTGACCACGGCGTGGGTCACCCGCTGCGCGGCCAGTAGCTCCGCGAGCTCGTCACCGCCGAAGACGTCCGGCGGCGAGACCACCAGTGTGGCGCCGACGCCGACGGCCATCAGCAATTCGAACACCGACGCGTCAAAGCTCGGCGACGCCACAGCCAGCACCCGCGAAGCGGGCGACAGGTCAAATGAGTCGCGCTGCTGCGCAACAACTCCCGCGATGCCCACGTGGGAGACCACGACGCCCTTGGGGCGTCCCGTCGAGCCAGACGTGTAGATCACATACGCCGGGTGAGCCAACCCGAGTCGGGCCTGCCGGTCCGCGTCCGTGACCGGAGCCGACGAATGCGCCGCAATGTCGGCGGCCGCGTCGTCGAGAACCAGCCAGTCGACCGCATCCGGCAACTGATCGCGGTGTGCGGCCAGCGTCAATCCCAGCACGGCGGCCGAGTCGGTGAGCATGTACGCCACCCGCTCGGCCGGGTACTTCGGGTCCACCGGCACAAAGGCGCCGCCGGCCTTGGTCACCGCCCACACCGCGACAACGGACTCCACCGACCTCGGAATCGCCGCCGCGACCACGGACTCCGGTCCTACGCCGCGGCCGATCAGGGCGCGGGCCAGCTGCGAGGACCGCTCGTCGAGCTCCCGGTAGCTGATCGACTGGCCGCCGCACACCACGGCAGGCCGATCTGGGTCGGGCTGTGCCGCCGCGGCCAGGATCTCGGGGAGCAACTGCGGCGCCGGTCCGTCCGCTGCGCGGCGACCGAGCAGGTCAGCCCGCTCCGCCTCGTCGAGGATCTCCACATCCACCACCCGCCGGGTGGGGTCGGTGGCGATGGCGTCGATCACGCGCAGCAGCCGATCGCCGATGATGGCGACCTCGTCGCGGGTGAACAGCGCGTCAAGGTAGCGCAGCGAGATGCCGACCTTGCTCTCCACGAACGTCACCATGGACAGCGGGTAGTGGGTGGCGTCGGCGACCTGCGCGCCGGTGACCGACATGCCGTCGATCGCCGCGGCCTCCGTCAGCCCGGCCTCGTCGACCGGGTACGACTCCAGCACCGTGATGGTGTCGAAGTGCGCGCCCGCGCCTGCGACCTGCTGGATCTCGCCCAATCCAACGTAGTGGTGGTCGAGCAGCGCAGCCTGCTCGCGCTGCAGCCTCGACAGGAACACGTCGAGCGCCTCGGCCGGGTCGAGTCGGACCCGGACCGGCAGCGTGTTGATGAACAGCCCCACCATCGTCTCGACGCCGTCCAGGCCCGCGGGGCGACCGGACACGGTTGCGCCGAATACCACATCGTCACGAGAGGTCAACCGCGAGAGCACGATTCCCCACGCCGCCTGCAGCACCGTGTTCATCGTGACGCCCAGGTCGGAGGCCCGCTTCGCCAGTCTCCTGGTGGCCTCCTCGTCGATCTCGAACTCGACGCGGCCGCCGGTCGTGGCCAGGTCGACACCGGGCTCGACGGCGCTGAGCAACGTCGGTTCCGTCGTCCCGGCGAACGCATCGCGCCACGCCTCGAGCGAGCGCGGACGACTCTGCTCCGCCAACCAGGACAGGTAGCTCCGGTAGGAGTGGACCCGCGGCAGCACCGCGTCGTCGCCCCGGGTGGCGTAGAGGAACAGCAGGTCCTTCATCAGCAGCGGCGTCGACCAGCCGTCGAGGAGGATGTGGTGCGCGGCGATCGACAACGAGTAGCGGTCGTCGGACGACCGGATCAGCGCGAACCTGATCAGCGGCGGTGCCGTCATGTCGAACTTCGCCAGCCGCTCGTGCTCCAGCTGCCGACGGAGCTCGTCCTCGCGTTCGTCGGCGGGCAGGCCACGCAGGTCCACATCGCGCCACGGCGCCGGGGCCGCGTCGACGACGACCTGCACGGGCACACCGGTGGCGTCGTCCACGAAGGCGGACCTCAGGTTCGGGTACCGGTCGAGTAGCGCACGGGACGCCGTCCGGAACCGGTCGCCATCGACCTGACCGCTCAACTCGAGCACCACCTGCATGGTGTAGACGTCGAGCGTGTCCTGCGCCAGCCGGGAATGGAAGAGCAGACCGGACTGCAGCGGCGAGAGCGGCAGTACGTCCACCGTGGTGGGATAGGTGGCCTCCCAGCCATCGATGTCGCGTTGGGTTACCTGCACGAGCGGCACATCCGACGGGGTCAACCCGCCTGCGTGCGCTTGCTGGGTGTGTGCGGCCAGCGCGCCAAGCGCCTCCACCCACAGGTCGGCCAGCTCACGGACGTCCGCGGCGTCGATCGCCCCCGTCGGATAGGAGAAGCTCGCGCTCAGCTCGTCGGCGGCGACGATCGCATTGATCTCGACGACCGCCATCGCCGGCATGTCCGGGTCCATGACGGCGCCCAGGTCGCCGATGTCGCTCGCGGGCAGCCAGCCCAGGCCCTCCATGCCCTCGGGGATGCCCCCGGTGGCAACCCGGCCCAGGTAGTTGAAGCTGATCTGACCGGTGTGCCGCCCCCGCAACCGGTCCGCCGTGGCGCCGTTGAGGTATCGCAGCAGGCCGAACCCGATGCCCTTGTCCGGCACCGCGAGCAACTGTTCCTTGACCGCCTTGACGGCGGACCCCGCCGCGGGACCACCCGCGAACGCGTCGACGAGGTCGATGCCTGCCACGTCGAGCCGGACCGGGAAGATCGTGGTGAACCAGCCCACCGTCCGCGACAGGTCCGCGCCCGGCACGGTGCCCTCCTCGCGGCCGTGGCCCTCGAGGCGCAGCAGAGTCGAGGACTCGGCGACACCGCGACGGTGTCGCCACTGCGCGAGCGCCAACGCCAGCGCGGCGAGCAGTCCGTCGTTGACCCCGCCATGGAAGGTGGACGGCAGCGTGGTCAGCAGCGACGCGGTGGTGTCGGCGCCGACCTGCACCCGGAACTGCTCGATGGTCGACACGGTGTCTTGAACCGGGTCGAACGCCCGGCGGCCCAGATCCGGGTCGGGTCCGTCCAGGATCGCCTCCCACACGGGCAGTTCCGCCATTCGGGTGGCCGAGGCAGCCTCGTCGAGCAGTCCGTGCGCCCAGCGACGCATGGAGGTACCCACCGGGGCGAGCGCGGGCTCGATGCCCGCCGAGATCGCCGCCCATGCGGTGACCAGGTCGGGCACCACGATTCGCCAGGACACCCCGTCGACGACGAGGTGGTGCGCGGCGATGACCAGCCGGCCCGAGCGGTCTGCCGCTCGGCCCGGCTCTACCTCCGGGTCGAGCCAGACGAATTGCAGCATCGCACCGGTCGCCGGATCCAACCGGCCCATCGCCGAATCCAGTTCCGCGGCAGCGAGTTCGACCAACGCCTCGCCGGCGATTCCGGCATCGAACGCGGCCCGGTGGATCATCGCGTCGACGTCGACCGAACCCGGCTGCGAGACCTCCACCGTCCAGACTGCGTCCGACTTCACCAGGCGGGAGCGCAGCATGTCGTGACGGTCGACCACCGCGGCGATCGTGGACCGCACGCCATCCCTGTCGATCCCGACCGGCAGCTCCAACGTCAGTGCCTGCGAGAATCGGTCGAAACCGCCACCACGCTCGACCATGAAGTTCTCGACGGGGGTCAGCTGGCGCGAACCGATGCCGCCACCGGGCAACTCCTCGAGGACGATGACGCTCTCCGCGCCCGACACCGCGACGTCCGCCAGACCGGCAACCGTTCGGCACTCGAAGACGTCCCGCGGCGCGAACACGAGCCCCCTGGCCTTGGCCCGGGACACCAACTGGATCGTGACGATGCTGTCGCCGCCGAGGGCGAAGAAGTCGTCGTCGAGACCCACCCGGGCGACGCCGAGCACCTCGGCGAACACCTCCGCGAGCGCCTTCTCGAGATCCGTTCGCGGTTCGCGGTACCGGTCCTCGTCGCCGCCGAACTCGGGCGCGGGCAGTGCCTTGCGATCCAGCTTGCCCATGGGCGTCAACGGAATCGACGCGAGCACCATCACCGAGGCGGGCACCATGTGTGCTGGCAGCGACTTGCCGACGAAGGCGCGCAGTTCGGCCTGCTCGACGGTCGCGCCCGGAGCAGGCATGACATATGCCACCAGGGCCGTGGCCCCCGAGGGGAGCTGATGCCCGATGGTGGTGGCGAATTCGACGTCGGGGTAGGACAGCAGAACCGTATCGATCTCGCCGAGCTCGATGCGGAACCCGCGCACCTTGACCTGGAAGTCGCTGCGGCCCACGTACTCGAGTTCGAGGTCGCGGTTCCAGCGCACGACGTCGCCGGTGCGGTACATCCGCGATCCGGGCTCGCCGTAGGGGTTGGCCACGAAGCGGTCGGCCGTCTGCGCCAGCCGCTCGTGATAGCCGAGCGCCAGCCCGGGTCCGGCCGTGTACAGCTCACCCGTCACGCCGATCGGTACCGGTCGGAGACGCCGGTCCAGCACCGCCGCCGACACGCCCATGATGGGGCCGCCGAACGGCATGGCCCCACCCGGCACCATCGGCCGACCGATATGCGAGGCGACCGTGGTTTCGGTCGGCCCGTAGGCGTTGAGCATGCGCCGTCCCGGCGCCCACCGCGCGACCAGTTCCTGCCCGAATCCCTCGCCGCCGACGGCAATCGTCTGCAGCTCGGTGATCCCCGCCGGGTCCACGGACGCGAGCGCGGCCGGGGTGATGAAGGCATGGGTCACCCGCTCCGCGCGCAGGAACTCGGCGAGCTCGTCGCCGCCGTAGATGGACGTCGGGGCGATCACCATCGTCGAGCCGGACGACACCGCGAGCAGCAACTCGAGCAGCGAGGCGTCGAAACTCGGCGAGGTGAAGAGCAGCGTGCGGGAATCGGCGGTCACCTGGAAGCCGAGCTGAACCGCCGCGGCAAGATTGGCGATGCCGGTGTGGGGTACGACGACCCCCTTGGGCTTGCCCGTCGACCCCGAGGTGTAGATCACGTACGCCGGCGCCTCGACCGGCAACGGCGCGACGCGCTCGGCGTCGGTGACCTCGGCGGACGACTGCGCCGCGCACTGCTCATCGAACCGGGGCTCGTCCAGCACGATCCAGTCGACCGTGTCGGGGAGTTCCGCGCGGTGGGCCGCGGCGGTGATGCCCACCGTCGCACCCGAGTCGGCGATCATGAATTCGATGCGCTCGGCCGGGTAGTTCAGGTCGACCGGCACGAAGACTGCGCCTGCCTTGGTGACCGCCCACACCAACAAGACCGACTCGATGGATCGCGGAACGGCAAGCACCACAAAATCACCGGGGCCGAGGCCACGGCCGATGAGCACCCGGGCGAGGCGCGAGGAGCGTTCGTCGAGCTCTCGATAGCTCGCCGATTCGCCCGCGAACGACAGCGCCTGCGCCAGGGGATCGATCCGAGCGGCTGCGGTGAGAAGGTCGGCCAGCGTGGACGCCTGGACGCCATCGCCGCCGGAGACCGGGGCCAGTGCAGCGCGCTCGTCGTCGTCGAGCAGTTCGATGTCGCCGACCGCGACCGACGGGTCCGCGACCACCGCACGCAGGAGCCGGACGAAACGGGTCGCGAAGTCCGCGACGGTGGACTCGTCGAACAGATCCGTGGCGTAGGTCAACTCGGCGGTGATCTCGCCGAAATCGCCGCTGGTCTCGCCCACGCCGGTCAACTCGAGTGACAGGTCGAACTTGGCGGCCTCGACCTCGAATCCGACCCTGCTGATCGACAGGCCTGCGAGATCGAAGTCCATGTGCCCGAGGTTCTGGAAAGCGAGCGCAACCTGGAACAACGGGTGACGCGCGGTCGATCGCTCGGTACCGAGCACCTCGATGAGCCGCTCGAAGGGCACGTCCGCGTTGTCGAACGCCGCCAGATCGGTGTCCCTGGCCAGCCCGAGCAGAGCCTCGAAGCTCTGCCCCCCGTCGACCTGGGTGCGCAGCACAAGGGTGTTGACGAACATGCCGATCAGGTCGTCGAGTTCGGCCTCGCCTCGGCCTGCGATCGGAGTGCCGATCGCGATGTCCTCGGTGCTGCTCGAGCGGGCCAGCAGCACCGCCAGGGCCGCGTGCACCACCATGAACAGGCTGGACCCGTTGGCGCGGCCGAGCTGCGTCAGCCCCTCGTGGGTGGCCGCGTCGATGGTGAAGTCGATCGCGGCGCCGCGCATCGAGGCGACAGCCGGACGCGGACGGTCCGACGGCAGGTCGAGCCGGTCGGGAAGCCCGGCCAGCGCCTCGGCCCAATACGCCTCCTGCCGCCCGGCCAGGGACTCCGGGTCGTCCTCGGCGCCGAGCAGTTCACGCTGCCACAGGGCGTAATCGGCGTACTGCGCCGACAACGGTTGCCAGGCGGGCTCCTGCCCGGCTGCCCGCGATGCGTAGGCGATCATGACGTCCCGGCCCAGCGGATCCATCGAGAAGCCGTCCGCGCTGATGTGGTGGACGACGAACACCAACACGGCGTCCTCGTCGTCCACCTGCAGCAGTGCCCCTCGCACCGGCACGCTCGCCGTGACGTCGAACCCGGCGGACACGAGCGCGATGACCCGCTCCTGCAGCAGCTCCGGGGCCACATCCTCGCGAACGAGCTCGACCAGCACGTCCTCCGCAGGCAGGATCACCTGGTGCGGACCCGACGCCGAACCGGGGAAGACGGTACGCAGCGACTCGTGGCGCTCGAGCACGTCGCGGACCGCGGACTCGAGCGCGGCCACGTCGAGCGGTCCGGTCAGCCGGATCACCAGCGGAATGTTGTAGGCCGGTGAGCTGGTGTCGAACTGGTTGACGAACCACATGCGCTGCTGCGCGGGCGAGAGCGGAATTTCCTGCGGGCGCGCGATGCTGCCCAGCACCGGACGGGCGCCCGCACCGGTGCGCTCGCCCACCACCGCGGCCAGACCTCGCGCAGTCGGCGACTCGAAAAGGTCA
The DNA here is from genome assembly GCF_042754885.1 of Rhodococcus sp. NPDC059179. Lineage (NCBI taxonomy): Bacteria > Bacillati > Actinomycetota > Actinomycetes > Mycobacteriales > Nocardiaceae > Rhodococcus > Rhodococcus sp. NPDC059179. The sequence goes on from NZ_JBHZBV010000003.1 coordinate 375,532, forward strand.
CGCACACCGATGCGAACGCCCAGCGCGTCGTTGATCCGTGCGATCGCACGCATGCCGACCAGGGAGTTGCCGCCCAGCTCGAAGAAGGAATCGGCGACGCTGACCTGCTCCACGCCGAGCAGCTCGGCGAAGATCTCGCCGATCGCGCTCTCGGCGCCGTTCGACGCGGCCACGAACTCACGGGTCACCGACTCGAACACCGGCGCGGGCAAGGCCTTTCGGTCCAGCTTGCCGCTCGCGTTCAGGGGCAGCGCGTCGAGCACGATCACCTGGGAGGGCACCATGTACGCCGGAAGCGCCTCTCCCGCATGGACGATCAGCGCCTCCGGGTCGACCGCCTCGCCGGCCGATCCGACCACATAGCCGACCAGCTGGTCACCGGTGCGCTCATCGCGATGCACCACGACGACGGCCTGGGACACTTGGTCGTGGGTCACCAACACCGATTCGATCTCGCCGAGCTCGATGCGCAGACCGCGCACCTTGACCTGGAAGTCGGTGCGGCCCAGGAACTCCAGCTGGCCCGCATCGTTCCAGCGAACGAGGTCGCCGGTCCGGTACATCCGCTCGCCCGCCCCACCGAAGGGATCGGAGACGAAGCGCTCGGCAGTGAGGTCGGTGCGCCCGACATAGCCGCGGGCCAGCTGCACACCCGCCAGGTACAGCTCCCCCGGCACCCCGATCGGCACCGGGTGCATCCGCGAATCGAGCACATAGCTGCGCGTGCCCCGGATCGGTGCGCCGATCGGGACACTGCGCGGCACATCGGAATCGCAGCGATAGACCGTCGAGGTCACCGTGGCCTCGGTGGGCCCATAGGTGTTGTCCAACACCGCCGAACTCGACTCCCGGAACCTCGCCACCAGGTTGCTCGGCAGTGCCTCGCCACCGACGGAGAGGAACCGCAACGAACTGGGCAGAACCAGGTCGGCGTCGGAAAGGAACAGCGCGAGCATCGACGGGACGAACTCGAGAATCGTCACCTGCCACTGCTCGGAGACCCGGACCAGGTAGGCCGGGTCGAGGTGCCCATCGGGCTCGGCGATCACCAGGCGAGCACCGACCTGCAGCGGCAGGTACAGCTCCCACACCGAAGCATCGAACGTGAACGGCGTCTTGTGCAGCATGGTGTCCGCGGCGCCGAACCCGTACTGTTCCTGCATCCACAGCATCTGGTTGACCACCGAGCGGTGGCTCACCGAAACACCCTTGGGTCGACCCGTCGACCCCGACGTGTAGATGACGTACGCGGTGTTGGCCGGACGCAACGTCGACAGCCGCTCGACCGCAGAGACAGGTGTGGCGTCGACACCGGACAGATCCAGCGCGTCGATCTGTACGGCCGCCCTACCGGCAGGAAGATCCGCGGCATCGCGCGAGGTCGTCAGCACCACCACCGGATCCGAGCTGTCGAGCACATACTCGATCCGCTCGTCCGGGTGGTCTGGGTCGATCGGAACGTACGCGCCGCCTGCCTTGAGGACCGCGTACATCGCGACCAGTTCGTCGATCGAGCGGCGAACCGCCAGCCCGACCAGCGACTCCGGGCGCACCCCGATCGAGATCAGGTGCCGCGCAAGAGAGTTCACCCGCGCATCGAACTCGGCGTAGGTCAGCGACTGATCCCGGAAGATCACCGCGGTCGCATCCGGCGTGCGAGCGACCTGCTCGTCGAACAGGTCCATCAACGTCGCCTCGGGCAGCTCGGCCCTGGTGTCGTTGACCTGCGCGAGCCGGTCGAGCTCGGCCCCGCGCGTGAGCGGCAGGTCGCCGACAGGCGTCGACGGAGCCGCGGCAATCGCGCCGAGGACCGCGACGAAACGGTCCGCGAAGCTCTGCATCGTGTCGTGATCGAACAGGTCCGTCGCGTAGTTCAGCGAACCGTCGAGCCCGGCGACGACGCCGGCCTCGGTCTGCTGCTCCATCAGGGTGACGGTCAGGTCCAGCTTCGCGACCGTCACCGGCATCTCGAACTGCGACATCGTCACGTCCGGCAGCCGCAGCTCGGTCTGTTCGAAGTTCTGCAGCATCAGCAGCACCTGGAACAGCGGCGCGTATGCCATGGACCGGCCGGGACGGAGGATGTCCACCACTCGGTCCAGCGGCAGGTCCGCGTTGCCGAATGCCTCCAGATCGGTGGCGCGCACCCGGTCCAGCAGGGCCGCGAACGGCTCGTTCGGATCGATCTCGGCGCGCAGGACCAGGGTGTTGCCGAACATGCCGACGAGGTTGTCGATGGCCTGCTCGCCACGACCGGCGATCTGGGTGCCGATGGCGACATCGTCGGTGTGGGACAGGCGCGAGAGCAGCACCGCCAGAGCGGAATGCACCACCATGAACGGGGTTGCATGGTGGGACTGGGCGAGAGCATTGAGCCCATCGACCACCTCGGGGGCGACGGTGAATTCAACGGTTGCCGCGCGCATCGTCGGCTGCGCCGGGCGATCACGATCGGCGGGCAGCTCGAGTACCTCGGGGAGGCCGGCCAGCTGGCGCTTCCAGTAGGCGATCTGCCTGCTGGACAGCGACTCCGGATCGTCCTCGGAGCCGAGGAGTTCGCGTTCCCAGATCGCGTAGTCCGCGTACTGCACCGGCAGCGGTTCCCACTGCGGGAGCTGACCACCCGCGTGGGCCAGGTACGCAGCGGTCAGGTCCCGAACGAGAGGAGCGAGCGAACCACCGTCGGCCGCGATGTGGTGCAAGACGAGCACCAGTACGAATTCCTCGTCCGCAACCTGAAACAGCTTGCCCCGCACCGGCAGATCCGTCGACACGTCGAAGCCCGCCGACCCAAGGCCGTACACCCGCGCGGGCACGTCGTCCTCGGCTACCGTTTCCGGCGCCAGGTCCGGAATCGCCTCCGACGCAGGAAGAATTCGCTGGAACGGGCCGTCCGCCGAATCGGGGTACACCGTCCGCAGCGCCTCGTGCCGCTCGATCAGATCGCCGAAGGCGCTCTGCATCGCCGTGACATCTACTCGGCCGACCATTTTCAGCGCGACAGGCATGTTGTACGCGGGCGAGGAGATGTCGTACTGATTGGTCAGCCACATGCGTTGCTGAGCAAACGAGAGCGGGATGCGGTCCGGACGCGGCGCCGCAACGAGCGCCGGACGGGGCGCCGCCCCGGCCCGCTGCTGCGCGAGCTCGACCAGCATCGCCACCGTCGGCGCATCGAACAGATCGCGCACAGCGAGCTGCACTCCCACTGTCGCGTTCACCCGCGAGACGACCTGCGTCGCCACCAGCGAGTTGCCGCCCAGCTCGAAGAAATCGTCGTCGAGTCCCACCAGGTCGACCTTGAGCACGTCGGCGAAAACCGCTGCGACGGCGATCTCCACCTCCGACTCGGGCGCCCGGAAGTCCCGCGAACTACTCAGGTCCGGAGCGGGCAACGCAGCCCGGTCCAGCTTGCCGACCGGCGTCAGCGGGATCGCGTCGAGCACCATCACCTGCGACGGCACCATGTACGCGGGCAACGACTCCCCGACGAACCTGGCCAGCGCGTCCGTGTCGATCACCGACCCCTGGACGGGGAGCACATAGGCCACCAGGATCGTGACGCCCGCCGCGGTGTCGCGGCCGACGGTCACGGCAAAGTCCACATCGGGGTGCCCGGACAGCGCCGCGTCGATCTCGCCCAGCTCGATGCGGAAACCGCGGACCTTGACCTGGAAGTCGGATCGGCCCACGTAGTCCAGGGAACCGTCCGCCCGCCACCGCACCACGTCGCCGGTGCGATACAGCCGAGCACTGCCGTCGCCGAACGGGTCCGCGACGAACCGGGCCGCGGTCAGTCCGGCCCGTTCGTGGTAGCCACGCGCGATACCGATGCCCGCGGCATACAGTTCGCCTGCCACACCGACCGGGACCGGCCGGAGCCGGGCGTCGAGCACGTGCAGGGAGAAGCCCCGGACCGGCAGACCGATGGTCACGGCCTCCCCCGCCGACACCTCGCCGCAGGTGGTCATGATGGTGGTCTCGGTCGGGCCGTACCCGTTGAACAGCCGTCGACCGGGGGCCCACCGAGAAACGACCTCCGGCGGGCATGCCTCGCCCGCGGTCACCAGTACCGCGAGATCGCCGCACCCCGTCGGGTCGACGGAGGCGAGCACCGACGGCGTAATGATCGCGTGGGTCACCCGCTCCCGGCGGAGCAGCTCGCCGAGCTCCGCACCACCGAACACAGTGGGCGGCGAAATCACCAGGGCAGCACCGGATCCCACCGCCATCAAGAACTCGAACACCGATGCGTCGAAGCTCGGCGAGGCGACAGCCAACACCCGGGAATCGGCGGTCAGCCCGTACTGCTCGCGCTGCTCGGCAACCAGATTGGCCACGCCGGCATGGGTCACCACCACGCCCTTCGGGCGGCCGGTCGAGCCCGAGGTGTAGATCATGTATGCGGGATGGTCGGACTGGAGCACCGCCAGGCGATCGAGGTAGGTCACCGGCTCGCTCGACCGGTTGGCGCATTCCGCCGACATCTCGGCGCCGTCGACAACCAACCACTTGGCGGAACCGGGGAGGGTATCGACAAACTCCGCAGTGGTCAGGCCGACGGCCGCCCCGGAGTCCGTGACCATGTACTCGACGCGATCCGACGGATACTTTGGATCCACCGGGACATAGGCCGCACCGGCCTTCACGACCGCCCATATCGCCGTCACCGACTCCACGGACCGAGGAATCGCCAGGGCCACGATCGACTCCGGGCCGACGCCGCGATCGATCAGGACCCGCGCGAGTCGCGAGGAACGCTCGTCGAGTTCCCGGTAGGTCAGCGTCGCCTCCGGCCCGACCAGTGCCGTCGCCGCCGGGTCGACGCCTACCGCGGCCGCCAGGATCTGCGGCAACAGCACGGCCCGGGTGCGCTTGGGCCGGCTCCGGCGGGCCCGAGGCGACTTTGCGCCACCCTCGCGGCCCTCCTGAGCTCCAGCCGCAGCGGTCGGGTCGAGATGGCGGTCACTCATGCGAACGGGACTCCTCGGGAGGTGTTGAAACTGTCGATCGTGGTGCAGTCTGACACCCTATCGGCCCAGACCCAACAGAGCCCGATCGCCGCAGGTGGCAGGGATTCGAAGGGCTGAGAATGATCAGCTGTGCATCTCTCCCGACATCTCAGCCACGTGCGCGTCTGGCCTCATCCACCGCGGCCAGAATGTCCCGGCCCGAGGCGACCCGACGGTCGGGCTCCCACGCATCGCGGAGCGCATCACCGGTGCCGCCGCCCACCACCACCGCGACCTCGAGATCCTCGAGGTCGTCGGGCGCCACGGACAGCAGTTCCCGCTCGGTCGCCAACACGTGCGTGACCCATCCGTCTGCCAGCCGATCCTCCAAGGATCCGGCACCGTCCTCCGCGATGGCCACGGCGGCACCGGTGGCGCCCGCCAACAGCACCTCGAGGCCCACCATTCCGTCGGCCGTCCGCTCCGAGGAGTAGGTCCGCGATTCGTAGGAGACCTCGAACGAGTCACGCAGCGAGGCGACCACCGCCGACAGCTCGCGGTGCGTCAGCGACGCCCCGCCCCTGCCATCGAGGCCGGTGAGCAGCAACGCCGGATCGTCGGCCGCCATCGCGCGGACCTGCTCCGCGTTCGAGACCGGGGCAGACTTCTGGGCCGAGATGCCCTCACGGATCTCGGGCGCGTCCAGCGAGAGCTGGTCGACCTCCGAAGAAAGGCCGGCGATCAGCCTCGACTCGGTGATCCAGGTCCGTGCCGCGACGGGTAGCCCGTCGACGGGCTCACCAGTGCCGGTCTGATCCACGACCACCACCGCAGCACCCGCCTTGATGACCGCCCACAGCGCCACGACAAAGTCGACCGACCGCGGCAATCCGATCGCGACATGGTCACCCGGGCCGACGCCCCGACCGATCAGGACACGGGACACTCGATTCGACCGGGCGTCCAGATCGCGATACGCAATCTCGTCCTCACCGACCGAGATGGCCGGGGCATCCGGATCGGACTCCACGGTCGACATGAACATCTCGGGGAGCGTCCCACCGAGGCTCAACGGCTGCGCCGTCGTGCCACCGGCGCCGCCCGGTCGCGCTGCCTCCCGCTCGGCGTCGTCGAGGATCTCGATGTCGCCGACGACCACGGACGGATCCGCACTGATCGCCTCGACGATCCGGATGAACCGCTCCGCGAACCGCCGCACCGTCGCCTCGTCGAAGAGGTCCGTCGCGTACGTGAACGCTGCGACAAGGCCCTCCGACCATTCGACCTCGCGCTCGACACCCGCGGACACGGTCAGCTGGAGATCGAACTTCGCGGGTTCCTGGATTCCGTCGAGTGCGCCGACCGTCAGGTTCGGCAACTCCAACTCGACCGATTCCAGGTTCTGGAAAGCCAAGACCGTCTGGAACAGCGGATGCCGGGACCTGGACTGGGTGACGCCCACCGCGTCCACGACCTGCTCGAACGGTACGTCGGCGTGCGAAAACGCCGACAGGTCCCGGTCCCGCACGTCATGCAGCAGGTCAGCGAAGGGCGTCCCGGCGGTCACCGGAGTCCGCAGCGCGACCGTGTTGACGAACATGCCGATCAGTCCGTCGAGTTCGGCCGCGCCACGCCCCGCCGTGGCGGTACCGATGGTGACATCGTCACTACCGGTCAACCGCGCCAGCAGCACGGCCAGTGCCGAGTGGATCACCATGAACAGGCTCGCGTTGTGCTCCCGGCCGACCACCTTGAGCCGTTCGAGCACGTCCGGCTCGATCTTGAACGGCACCGATGCACCCACGTGCGAGGGCTCCGCCCGGCGCGGGCGGTCGGTGGGCAGGTTCAGCTGATCCCCGCCGGCCAGCGTGTTCTTCCAGAAGTCCAGCTGACGCGAAACCTCCGATTCCGCGTCGTCCTCGGACCCGAGTTCCTCCCGCTGCCACAAGGCGAAGTCGGCGTACTGCAAGGCCAGTGGCTCCCAGGCAGGCGCGTGCCCCTGCGACCGCGCGACGTACGCCGCCATCAGGTCGTGCGAGAGCGGCGCGCGCGAGAAACCGTCGGCGGAAATGTGATGCGCCACCACGGCCAACACGTGCTCCGACTCGTCGACCCGGAACAAGCGCAGGCGGATCGGCGGCGCGGCCGTCACGTCGAAACCCACCATCGCGAAGTCGACGAAGTGCTGATAGACCGTGTCCAGGGACACCTCAACCGGAGTCAGATCCGGGACCAGCTGCTCGACCGGAATCGACACCTGATGGGCGATACCGTCGACCTCCGGATACCGCGTCCTCAGCGACTCGTGTCTGGTGAGAACGTCGACCACGGCGGCCTGCAGTGCGTCGACATCGAGCGTCCCCGACATCCGCAGCGCGATCGGCATGTTGTAGACCGCTGAGTCCGGGTCGATGCGGTTGAGCAGCCACATCCGCTGCTGTGGCAGGGAGAGCGGGACCCGTGCGGGCCGCTGGCCGGCTTTGGGCCCCCTGCGGGTCCTGCCTGCCCCTGCGACGACCCGTGCAGCGAACTCGGCCACCGTGGATGCCTCGAAGAACAACCGCACAGGAACCGCCGTGTCCAGCGCAGCCCCCAATCGCGCGGCAACCCGGGTCGCCGACAACGAGTTGCCTCCCAGGTCGAAGAAGCTGTCGTCCAACCCGACCCGCTCGACACCGAGTACCTCGGCGAACACCGACGCCACGACCTTCTCGACCGCGGTAGCGGGCGCCCGGAACTCGCGCACCGACTGCATGAGATCCGGCTGCGGAAGTGCCTGGCGATCCAGTTTGCCCTGCGAAGTCATCGGCACCTCGTCGAGGACGACGATCGCCGTCGGCACCATGTACACCGGCAGGGTGCGACCGACGAATGCCAGCAGATCGGCTGTGTCCACGTCGGCGCCGATCACCGGCATCACGTAGGACACCAGGATGGTGTCGCCTGCAGGCCCGGTACGGCCCTGGGTGGTGGCGAACGCCACCGTGGGATGCGCGGAAAGCGCGGCGTCGATCTCGCCGAGCTCGATGCGGAACCCCCGCACCTTCACCTGGAAGTCGGAGCGGCCGACGTAGGCCAACTGACCATTCTCGGTCCAGCGAACCACGTCACCGGTCCGATACATCCGCTCCCCTGGCTCACCGAACGGGTGCGCCACGAACCGCTGCGAGGTCAGCCCCACACGGTCCACGTAGCCACGGGCGAGGCCGGCATTGGCGATGTACAGCTCGCCCGCCACACCGATCGGGACCGGGCGCATCCGATCGTCGAGGACCAGTGCGGACACGCCCTTCATCGGCGCACCGATCGTGATCGGGTCGCCGGTACCCAACGGATCGGTGATCGTGACGATGACCGTGGTTTCCGTCGGGCCGTAGGCGTTGCGCAGCCGCCCGCCCCAGCGCGCCGCCAGCTCCGGCGGACACACATCGCCACCGACGATCACCGTCTCGACCAGTTCGAGGCCGGTAGCGTCAATCGTCTGTACGGCCGTCGGGGTGCTGACGAAGGTCGTCACCCGCTGCTCGCTGATGAACTCCGCCAGCTCCTGCCCGCCGTAGAGGTTGGTCGGCGCGACGACCAGCGCGGCACCGGCAGCGAAGGTCGCCAGGTACTCGCCGACCGCGGCATCAAAGCTGATCGCCGCGAACTGCAGCATCCGCGAGTCGGGCCGCACGCCGTAGTACGCGACCAGATCATCGGCCAGTGGGCGCAGGCCGGCGTGCGGAACCGCGACACCCTTGGGTAGACCGGTTGTGCCGGAGGTATAGATCAGGTAGGCCGGGTTGTCGATCCGCAACGGTCGGACCCGGTCGGCGTCAGAGATGGCGTCAACCGGACGCCGGGCGCACTCGACGACGAACTCCGGATCGTCGAGCACGATCCACGGGATGCCCGCGCCGAAAACGTCGGAGTGGGCGGACACCGTGATACCCATGAACGCGCCCGAGTCACCGAGTACGTGCGCGACGCGCGCCTCCGGGTAGCCCGGGTCCACCGGAAGGTAGGCAGCACCTGATTTCGCGATCGCCCAGATCGCGACGACCGACTCGATCGAACGCGTCAAGCCGACAGCAACGAAGGTCTCCGGACCAACACCGCGATCGATCAGCACCCGAGCCAACGCGTTCGAGCGTTCGTCGAGCTGACGATAGGTGAGCTCGACTCCGCCACCCGATATCGCGATGCGGTCCGCATGACGCCGCGCTGAATCCGTGAGGATCTGCGGCAACGTCTCCCGCTCGCCGACCTTCGCGCCCTCGCGGTCGAGCAGCCACGAGAGTTCAGACTCCGAGGTGATCGCCAGGTCGCCCACGACCGCGGCCGGATCCGAAACCACCGCGTCCAGGATGAGGCCGAACCGCCGCATCAGGGTCTCCACGGTGCCGGCATCGAAGATGTCGGTGGCGTACCCGAACGTCAGCGCGATCCCACCGGCCCGGCCGTCAACGTCCCTGCGCTCCTGATAGGTGACCGAAAGGTCGAACTTCTCGACGTGCGCGCCGAAGTCGATCCCGCTCACCGCCAGGCCCGGCAGCTCAAACCAGTCCTCGCCGTTCTCGTCGGTGGACAATGCCACCTGGAACAGCGGGTTGTGCGAGGTGTCACGCGGCACATCGAGAACATCGACCAGCCGCTCGAACGGCAGGTCGGCGTTGGCGAAGGCGCTGAGATCGGCCTCGCGAGCCTGGTCGAGCAGCGACTCGAACGATGCGGCCGGATCGACCTCGGTGCGTAGCACCAGCGTGCCCACGAACATCCCGACCAGATCGTCGAGCGCGGCCTCGCCACGCCCAGCGATCGGGGTGCCGACCGTGACGTCACGGGTACCGCTGGTCCGGGCCAGAAGCACCGCCAACGCTGCGTGGATCGTCATGAACACCGTCGCGCCGCGCTCCTGCGCCAGCTTGCGCAAACGGGAGTGGGTGTCCGAGTCCAGCTCGACCGAGACGGCCGCACCTTCCTGCGAACGCTTGGCAGGCCGGGGGCGGTCGGTCGGCAATTCGAGCACGTCAGGCGCGCCGGCAAGGGTCTTGCGCCAGTACTCGATCTGCTCGGCCGCCAGCGAGGTCGGATCCTGCTCGTCGCCGAGCAGCTCACGCTGCCAGATCGCGAAGTCCGCGTACTGCACGGCAAGCGGCGCCCAACCCGGAATCTCACCCGCCGAGCGGGCAAGGTAGGCCGTCAGGATGTCGCGCGCCAGTGGCGAGGTCGACGAGCCGTCACCACTGATGTGGTGCACGACGAACGCGAGCACGTGCTCATCTGCAGCGAGCCGGAACAACTTCACCCGCACCGGGACCTCGGTTGTCACGTCGAACGGGGCAAGTGCGAAATCCCGCACCGCTGTGACGATCTCGTCCTCACGGACACCAACCGGTTCGAGCTTCGGTAGGACCCGATCGGCAGGAACGATCACCTGATGCGGGCCCGTATCGGAGTCCGGGAACACCGTGCGGATCGACTCGTGCCGCTCCATCAGGTCATGAACGGCCGCGCCCATCGCGGCCACATCGAGCGCACCGCTCAATCGGACCGCGAAGGGCATGTTGTAGGCGGCCGAGTCCGGGTCCAGGCGGTTGAGGAACCACATCCGCTGCTGGGCCAGCGACAACGGAATCCGCTCTCGGCGCGACTGCGCCGTCAGCGCGGCTCGACCACTGCCGACCGACGCGAGCAGCCGCTGAGACAGCGCCTCGACTGTCGGGGCCTCGAACAGATCCCGCACCACGACGCGAGTGTCCAGCGTCGCGCCGAGCCTGCCCGCGACCCGCATGGCGACAAGGGAGTTTCCGCCGAGAGCGAAGAAGTCGTCGTCGAGTCCGACCCGGTCAAGGCCCAACACCTCGGCCAGCACCGCCGCGACGATCTCCTCGATCGGATTGGTCGGCGCGCGGAACTCCCGAACCTCGAACACCGGCTCGGGCAGCGCCGCACGATCGATCTTGCCGTTGACCGTCAGCGGCATCTGGTCGAGCACCATGACCGCCGTGGGAACCATGTATCCCGGCAGCGTCTGCTTCGCGTACCGCACCAGGTCGTCATGCTCGATCGTCGCGTTGAGATTTCGCACGACGTACCCGACAAGAGCGGTCTGACCCGCCTCGTTCAGGTGGGTGACCGTGACAGCGTCCTCGACGTCGGGATGTGAACTCAGTACCGCGTCGATCTCACCCAACTCGATGCGAAGGCCACGGATCTTGACCTGAAAGTCCGCGCGACCTAGGAACTCGAGCTCGTGATCGGCGTTCCACCGCACCACGTCGCCGGTGCGGTACATCCGCTCCCCGGGTTTCCCGAACGGGTTTGCCACGAATCGGCCCGCGGTCTGTTCGAACCGATTGTGGTAGCCACGACCGACGCCGACGCCCGCCGTGTACAGCTCGCCGGCCACCCCGACCGGCACCGGGCGCAGCCCCGCATCCAACACGAGTTGGCTGACGCCGCGGATCGGCCCACCGATGGTCACCGGGGCACCCGGCACCATCGGTGCGGTGGTGTTCGTGGCGATCGTCGACTCTGCCGGACCATAGAAGTTGTGCATCTTCCGGTCCACGCCCCAACGAGCGATCAACTCGGCCGAACAGGCCTCGCCTGCGGTGACGAGGACCTCGAGATCGTCGAGCCCGGACGGGTCAGTGGACGCCAGCACCGACGGGGTGATCGTCGCATGGGTGACACGCTCACGCCGGAGCAGCTCGGCCAGCTCGTCGCCGCCGAAGACCGTCGGAGGGGACACCACCAGCGTGCTGCCCGAGCCGACCGCCAATAACAGTTCGAACACCGACACGTCGAAGCTCGTTGAGGCCACCGCGAGGCAGCGGGACTCGGAGGTCACGCCGAGATTCTCGCGCTGCTCGGCGATGAGGTTCGCCAGGCCGGTGTGGGTGACAACCACGCCCTTGGGTCGACCGGTCGAGCCCGAGGTGAAGATGCCGTAGGCCGGGTTCTCGGCCCGGATCGGTGCGATTCGCGCGTCGTCGTCGATCGGTGCCGACGACTCGGCCGAGCAGAGGTTCCGCGCCTCGGGCTCGTCGAGAACCAGCCACTGCGTCCGCTCCGGCAACTCCCCGATGCTCACGCTGTTGGTCAGGCCGGCGACAGCCTGCGAATCGGCGACCATCTGCTCGATCCGGTCGCGCGGATTGGCCGGGTCGACGGGGAGGAAGGCCGCGCCGGTCTTGGCCACCGCCAAGACCGCGACGACATGATCCACCGAGCGCGGCAGCGCCACGACGACGAACCGCTCGGGACCGGCGCCGCGCGCGATAAGCACCCTGGCCAGCCGGTTGGACCGCTCATCCAGTTCGCCGTAGGTCAGGCGCGTGCCGTCGAACACGACCGCGGTGGCGCGCGGGTCGCGCACCGCCGCCGCCAGCAGATCCGTCAACAGGATTGGTGAACAGTTTTCCGGTCCGCGAGCCGGGACGAGTTCCCGCAGTTCCCGCTGGTCGAGGAGTTCGATGTCCCTGGACAACCCGTCCACACCGATGGTCAGGAACCCCTCGAGGTACTCGACGAACCTGTGACGTAAGGCCGTCAGGGCCTCGCGGCTGTACAGATTCGGATTGCCTTCGAAGTCGATCCGAATGGACTGGCCCGCGACACCCGGATACAGGTTCAACGCCAGGTCTTCGATCGGTCCGGTGGTGAGAACGTTGAACTTCCCGACCGTCGGCCCGAGCTTGATCTCGCGGTGGAACATCATGATGTTGATCGACGGACCGAACATCCCGAGCTGATTGCTGGCCTCGCCGCGGTCCCGGCGGATGTCCTCGTGGCGGTAACGCTGCCTGCGCAGCGCGCCGGTGAGCTCGAGCTGCGCCAGGTCGGTCAGGTCGCCGACCGTGGCGTCGGCACCGACCGGAATGCGCAGGGGCACGACGTTCGAGACCATCCCGCCCGATCGCCGCATCCACGCGGTGGTGCGCGCCGACACCGGCAGGCTCAGCACCACTTCGCCTGCTCCGGTCATCCGCGCCAGGAACCCGGCAAAGGCCGCCACAACGATGGGCGCACTGCTCGTGTAATTCATGACCAGCTGCTCGAGCCGGTCGGCGACGTCCGTTGACAGCGTGCCCGAGGCGAGCCGTGCCGGCATCCTCAGAGGCGCCGTCCGGCCGGCCAGCGAGAGCGGTTCGGACAGGCCCGCTGTCTTCCCCCTCCAGTATTCCTGGTCGTTGCCGAACCGATCTGATCTGCGGTATGCGGCCTCGTGCTCGACGATCTCCGTCAGGGCTCCGGCCTTCGGTGCCGCAGCCGCACGCCCCTCGAGAATCTCGCCGTAGCGTTCGGCAGTCCGGGTCATCATGGCCATCGCACCGAACCCGTCGAGCGCAATGTGGTGAATGCGGCAGTACCAGAGGTGGTGCCCCTCACCGACGTGGAGGACGTAGGAGACGACCAACCTGTCGCTGGCAAGGTCGACGGGACGCCCGTACTCGTTGCGCATCCACGTCATCGCAGCCGACATCGGGTCGCTCTCGCCCCGAAGGTCGAGATAGGTCACCGAATCCTCGATGTCCAGGTCGACTCGCTGATACTGATGGCCGTCGATCTCGACGATCCGCAGGAAGGCCGACCCGAATTCCTTGCCGACCTCTACGGATGCCAGGTTCAGGACATCGACATCGAAAGCGCCTTCGACCTCGACATACTGTGCGATATTGATGGGCACATCGCCCGCGAGCTGCTGTGAAAACCAGATCCCACGTTGGGCCGCCGAAAGGTCGAACACACCGTCTGGCAGCTCCGCGTCATCGCCAGACGACTGCGCGTACCCGGATGACTCGGCCCTGGGGTCCAACATTCACTCCTACTCGAACAATCTGCACATGAACGGTCGCGGGGGTACTCGAAGGTCACCCCCGGCCTGGGCGCTGCACTCTCACATCGACGCTTCCACATGACCTGCAGGCGCTGCTCCCATGCCCCGACTGCACAGGAGGCACGGGCGAATACTCATGACATATACGACTCATCGCCGAAACCGCACGGTCCGTTACCCCCACGGAAGATCCCCCCTCCCCCTACTCCGCCGCAAACACGCCAGAACCCTGGACAACGTCTGGCGGTGGATCGATTCGACCCCCGCCGTCTCATTCCACCGCTACCACTCAGCGCGCGTCCACGGCGTAGCGCTGTCACATTCTAATTCATCGGCACTCGCCGAAAGGCACGTGTGACCTGGATACACATCAACGTCGGCCCGGAGCCCCGTGGCCTGCGTCGATCATTTGGACGCAGATTCTACCCGACGGTCGGGCCGGCCCGCCGTGACCTGCTTCGCAGCCCCGCACCGCGGGGTCAGGCGAGGAACTTCTTGCCAGCCACCACGACCACACCGAGCACGATCGCCAGGATCAGTGCGGTGCCGAAGCTCGCCAGCCACCAGACCAGGCCGAAGATCACGATCGCGGGTGCGGCGGCGACCAGCGAGATGGCGGGGTTCTCGCGGACCACCTCGAGCGCCGACTGTGCCTTGGAGCGGTCCATTCCCTTGCCTGCCATCGAAATCCTCCGTGCCAGTCACCCGGGCCGATGCCGGGCAATCTCCCACCAACACTAGACGCGAAACGGCCCCCGCACCCATTCCTGGGGCGGGGGCCGCATGCGCTTCGCACTGTGAGTGATTTTCACCCCGGGGAGGGTGAAAATCACTCACAGGCGGCGTAGCCGCAGTTACCGGTAGTCGGTGCTGAAGCCGTAGTCGTCCAACGGAACCGCAGCACCGGTGCCCTGGCCGAAGCCTTCCGGGCTGTAGTACTGGTCGTCGTAGGACGGCACGGCGTACGCCGCGGCGCGCGCCTCTTCGGTCGGCTGAACCTGGATGTTGCGGTACCGGTTGATGCCGGTGCCCGCGGGGATCAGCTTGCCGATGATCACGTTCTCCTTGAGACCGATCAGCTTGTCCGAGCGGCAGTTGATGGCCGCATCGGTCAGCACGCGAGTGGTCTCCTGGAAGGACGCCGCCGACAGCCACGAGTCGGTCGCCAGCGAGGCCTTGGTGATACCCATGAGCACCGGACGACCGGCAGCGGGCTCACCACCCTCGGCGACGACGCGACGGTTGGCCGCCTCGAACTCGGAACGCTCGGTGAGCGAACCGGGCAGGAACTCGGTGGCGCCGGAGTCGATGATCGTCACGCGACGCAGCATCTGACGAACGATCGTCTCGATGTGCTTGTCGTGGATCGACACACCCTGGCTCCGGTACACCTCCTGAACCTCGTTGACCAGGTGGATCTGCACCTGACGCGGGCCCATGACGCGCAGCACCTCGTGCGGATCGGCAGCGCCCTCCATGAGCTGCTGGCCGACCTCGACGTGGTCACCGTCCGCCAGCAGGCGCTCGGAGCCGTCGTCGTGCTTGAACACGCGCAGACGCTGACGCTTGGACAGCTTGTCGTAGACGACCTCTTCGCCGCCATCGTCCGGGACGATGGTGATCTTGTAGAAGCGGTCGCCGTCCTCGAGCTGCACCCGTCCGGTGACATCGGCGATCGGGGCCTTGCCCTTGGGGACGCGGGCCTCGAACAGCTCCTGGACACGCGGCAGACCACCGGTGATGTCCTCGCCTGCGACACCACCCTGGTGGAAGGTACGCATGGTCAGCTGGGTACCCGGCTCACCGATGGACTGGGCGGCGACGATGCCGACAGCCTCACCGATGTCCACCAGCTTGCCGGTCGCCATCGAGCGGCCGTAGCAGGTGGCGCAGACGCCGGTGCCGGTGGTGCAGGTGAGCACGGAGCGCACCTTCACGTCGGTGATACCCGCCGCGAGCAGCGCGTCGATCGCCGGGTCACCCAGGTCGGCGCCACGCTCGACGATGACCGCGCCGTTGGCGTCGACCGCGTCGGCGGCCAGCGTGCGGGCGTAGGTGCTGGTCTCCACGTGCGCATCCCGGATCAGCGAGCCGTCGGCCTGCTTCTCCGCGATCGTGGTGACGATGCCGCGCTCGGTGCCACAGTCCGTCTCGCGAACGATGACGTCCTGCGAGACGTCCACCAGACGACGGGTCAGGTAACCCGAGTCGGCGGTACGCAGCGCGGTATCTGCCAGACCCTTACGGGCGCCGTGCGTGTTGATGAAGTACTCGAGAACGGTCAGGCCTTCCTTGAAGGAAGACTTGATCGGACGCGGGATGAACTCACCCTTCGGGTTCGTCACCAGGCCCTTCATACCGGCGAGCGACCGAACCTGCGTCATGTTGCCGGCGGCGCCGGACTTCACGATCATCGGGATCGGGTTGTCGTCGGGGAAGAAGGCCTCCATGGCCTTTCCGACCTCGTCGGTGGCCTCGGACCAGATCTTCACCAGGGCGCTGTTGCGCTCGGTGTGGTTGAGGGCACCGCGCTGGTACTTCTTCTCGATCTGCTCGGCCTGCGCCTCGAACTTGTCCATGATCTCGGACTTGCTCGGCGGCACCAGGACGTCGGAGATCGAGACCGTGACGCCCGAACGGGTCGCCCAGTAGAAGCCGGCGTCCTTGAGCTTGTCCACGGTCTGCGCGACCACGATCATCGGGTAACGCTCGGCGAGATCGTTGATGATCGTCGCCTGACGCTTCTTCGGCATCTGCTCGTTCACGAACGGGTAGTCCGCGGGGAGCAGCTCGTTGAAGAGCACGCGACCGAGGGTGGTCTCGGCAATCCAGCCGTCGCCGTAGTTCCAGCCGCCGTCGGGGAACAGTTCGTCCTCGAGCTCGCGCGGCGGACGCTGCGTGGTGAGGCGGACCTTGATCAGGGCCTGCACCTTCAGCGCGCCACGATCGACGGCCATGATCGCCTCGGCGGGCGACGAGTAGGCGCCGACCTCGGGACGATCCTTGCCTGCGGCGACGAGCTCGCCCACGACACCCTCGTCCAGACGGGTCAGGTGGTAGAGGCCGGTCACCATGTCCAGACGCGGCATGGCGAGCGGACGACCCGATGCGGGCGACAGGATGTTGTTCGAGGACAGCATCAGGATGCGGGCCTCGGCCTGCGCCTCCGCGGACAGCGGGAGGTGCACGGCCATCTGGTCACCGTCGAAGTCGGCGTTGAAGGCCTCACACACCAGCGGGTGGAGCTGGATGGCCTTGCCCTCGACGAGCTGCGGCTCGAAGGCCTGGATGCCGAGGCGGTGCAGGGTGGGTGCACGGTTCAGCAGCACCGGGTGCTCGGCGATGACCTCTTCGAGGACGTCCCACACCTGGGCGCGCTGACGCTCGACCATGCGCTTGGCCGACTTGATGTTCTGCGCGTGGTTCAGATCGACCAGGCGCTTCATCACGAACGGCTTGAACAGCTCGAGTGCCATCAGCTTCGGCAGACCGCACTGGTGCAGCTTGAGCTGCGGGCCGACGACGATGACCGAACGGCCCGAGTAGTCGACGCGCTTGCCGAGCAGGTTCTGACGGAAACGACCCTGCTTGCCCTTGAGCAGGTCGCTCAGGGACTTCAGCGGGCGGTTGCCCGGACCCGTGACGGGACGTCCACGACGGCCGTTGTCGAACAGCGCGTCGACGGACTCCTGCAGCATCCGCTTCTCGTTGTTGACGATGATCTCGGGCGCGCCGAGGTCGATCAGTCGCTTGAGGCGGTTGTTGCGGTTGATCACGCGGCGGTACAGGTCGTTCAGGTCGGAGGTGGCGAACCGGCCACCGTCGAGCTGAACCATCGGACGCAGCTCCGGCGGGATCACCGGCACAGCGTTGAGGACCATGCCCATCGGCGAGTTGCCGGTGGACTGGAAGGCCGCGACGACCTTGAGGCGCTTGAGCGCGCGCAGCTTCTTCTGACCCTTGCCGCTGCGGATGGTCTCCCGGAGGATCTCCGCCTCGGCGTCGATGTCGAAGTTCTCCATCAGCTTCTGGATGGACTCCGCGCCCATCGCGCCGGTGAAGTACTCGCCGTAGCGGTCCACCATCTCGCGGTAGAGGCCCTCGTCGACGATGAGCTGCTTCGGAGCGAGCTTGGTGAAGGTGGTCCAGATCTCCTCGAGCCGGTCCAGCTCGCGCTGCGCACGGTCGCGGAGCTGACGCATCTCGCGCTCGCCGCCGTCCTTGACCTTGCGACGCACGTCGGACTTGGCGCCCTCGGCCTCGAGCTCGGCGATGTCGGCCTCGAGCTTCTGGGCGCGGGCCTCGAGGTCGGCGTCGCGCTGGTCGGCGACGGACTTCTTCTCGACCTCCATCTCGGCCTGCAGGGTGGAGAGCTCGTTGTGGCGCAGCTCGTCGTCGACCGCGACGATCACGTAGGCGGCGAAGTAGATGATCTTCTCGAGATCCTTCGGCGCCAGGTCCAGCAGGTAGCCGAGGCGGCTCGGCACGCCCTTGAAGTACCAGATGTGGGTCACCGGAGCGGCGAGCTCGATGTGGCCCATGCGCTCACGACGCACCTTCGCGCGGGTCACCTCGACGCCGCAGCGCTCGCAGATGATGCCCTTGAAGCGGACGCGCTTGTACTTACCGCAGTAGCACTCCCAGTCCCGGGTGGGGCCGAAGATCTTCTCGCAGAAGAGGCCGTCCTTCTCGGGCTTGAGCGTGCGGTAGTTGATGGTCTCCGGCTTCTTGACCTCGCCGAACGACCACTGACGGATGTCCTCAGCGGTGGCAAGGCCGATGCGGAGTTCATCGAAGAAGTTGACGTCGAGCACGTAACTTCCTTTCCCCAGAGGGATTATGGTGTGCGCTTTTCAGCGCCTACCTGTCTGCCAAATTCAAATGTGGGCTACGCCCCCGGGCCACATCTTTCGACGTGGCCCGGGGACCAAACACCTAGTTCGCGAGATCGTCCACGGTCGCCGCCTCGTTCCTGGACAGGTTGATGCCCAGGTTCGCTGCCGCACGCTCGAGGTCCTCGTCGTCGCCGTCGCGCATCTCGATGGCCGCGCCGTCCGAGGACAGCACCTCCACGTTGAGGCAGAGCGACTGGAGCTCCTTGAGGAGCACCTTGAACGACTCGGGGATGCCCGGCTCGGGGATGTTCTCGCCCTTGACGATCGCCTCGTACACCTTCACGCGGCCGACCACGTCGTCCGACTTGATGGTGAGCAGCTCCTGCAGCGTGTAAGCCGCGCCGTAGGCCTGCATCGCCCAGCACTCCATCTCACCGAAGCGCTGGCCACCGAACTGGGCCTTACCGCCGAGCGGCTGCTGGGTGATCATCGAGTACGGACCGGTCGAACGGGCGTGGATCTTGTCGTCGACCAGGTGGTGCAGCTTGATGATGTACATGTAGCCGACCGAGACCGGGTACGGGAACGGCTCGCCGGAGCGGCCGTCGAACAGGGTGGCCTTTCCGTCGGGGCCCACCATCTGCTCGCCGTCACGGTTCGGCAGGGTCGCGCCGAGCAGACCGGTCAGCTCGTCTTCCTTCGCACCGTCGAACACCGGGGTGGCGATGTTGCTGTCGGCCGGGGCCGAGAGCATCTCCTCGGGCAGGGTCTCTGCCCAATCCGGACGGGTGCCGTCGCTGGCCACCTGCACGTTCCAGCCGGTCTTGCCGATCCACCCGAGGTGGGTCTCCAAGATCTGACCGATGTTCATACGACGCGGCACGCCGTGGGTGTTCAGGATGATGTCGACCGGGGTGCCGTCGGACAGGAACGGCATGTCCTCCTGCGGGAGGATCTTGCCGATGACGCCCTTGTTGCCGTGCCGGCCTGCGAGCTTGTCGCCGTCCTGGATCTTGCGCTTCTGGGCCACGTAGACGCGGACCAGCTCGTTGACACCGGGGGGCAGATCGTCGTCGTCATCCCGCGAGAACACGCGGATGCCGATGACCTTGCCGTTCTCGCCGTGCGGAACCTTGAGGGACGTGTCGCGCACCTCGCGGGCCTTCTCACCGAAGATGGCGCGCAGCAGGCGCTCCTCGGGGGTCAGCTCGGTCTCGCCCTTCGGCGTGACCTTTCCGACCAGCACGTCTCCGTCACGAACCTCGGCACCGATACGGATGATGCCGCGCTCGTCGAGGTCGGCGAGGACCTCGTCGGAGACGTTCGGGATGTCGCGCGTGATCTCCTCGGCACCGAGCTTGGTGTCGCGGGCATCGATCTCGTGCTCCTCGATGTGGATCGAGGTCAGGACGTCCTCTTCCACGAGGCGCTGCGACAGGATGATCGCGTCCTCGTAGTTGTGGCCCTCCCACGGCATGATCGCCACGAGCAGGTTCTTGCCCAGCGCCATCTCACCGGCTTCGGTGCAGGGACCGTCTGCGATGACCTGGCCGGACTCGACCCGGTCACCCTCGTCCACGATCGGACGCTGGTTGGCGCAGGTGCCCTGGTTCGAGCGCGCGAACTTGCGCATCCGGTAGGTCTTGCGGCTGCCGTCATCCGCCATCACGGTGACGTAGTCGGCCGAGACCTCCTCGATGACACCGGACTTCTCGCTGACGACCACGTCGCCCGCGTCGACCGCGGCGCGCAGCTCCATGCCGGTGCCGACGAGCGGCGACTCGGAACGGACCAGCGGCACGGCCTGACGCTGCATGTTCGCGCCCATCAGGGCACGGTTGGCGTCGTCGTGCTCGAGGAACGGGATCATCGCGGTGGCGACGGACACCATCTGCCGCGGCGAGACGTCCATGTAGTCGACGTCCTTGGCCGGGATCAGCTCGACCTCGCCGCCCTTGGTGCGGACGAGGACGCGATCCTCGGTGAGGCGGCCGTTCTTGTCGACCGCGGCGTTGGCCTGGGCCTTGACGTGGCGGTCCTCCTCGTCGGCGGTCAGGTAGTCCACCTGGTCGGTGACCTGTCCGTCGACGACCTTGCGGTACGGGGTCTCGATGAAGCCGAACGGGTTGACCCGCGCGTACACCGACAGCGAGCCGATCAGGCCGATGTTCGGGCCCTCAGGGGTCTCGATCGGGCACATGCGGCCGTAGTGCGACGGGTGCACGTCTCGCACCTCGAGGCCGGCGCGCTCACGGGACAGACCACCGGGGCCGAGCGCCGACAGGCGACGCTTGTGGGTCAGGCCCGACAGCGGGTTGTTCTGGTCCATGAACTGCGAGAGCTGGGAGGTTCCGAAGAACTCCTTGATCGCGGCCACGACGGGACGGATGTTGATCAGGGTCTGCGGCGTGATCGCCTCGACGTCCTGGGTCGTCATCCGCTCGCGGACCACGCGCTCCATGCGGGACAGGCCCACCCGGATCTGGTTCTGGATCAGCTCGCCGACGGTACGCAGACGACGGTTGCCGAAGTGGTCGATGTCGTCGACCTCGACGGGAACCTCGACGCCCTCGGGCGCCGTCATCGCGGTGTCACCGGCGTGCAGGCGCACCAGGTACTCGATCGTCGCGACGATGTCTTCCTCGGTGAGGGTCGACGCGGTGATCGGCTGGCCGTGGTTCAGGCCCAGCTTCTTGTTGATCTTGTAGCGACCCACGCGGGCGAGGTCGTAGCGCTTCTCCTTGAAGAACAGGTTCTCCAGCAGGGTCTGCGCGCTCTCCTTCGTGGGCGGCTCGCCCGGACGCAGCTTGCGGTAGATGTCGAGCAGCGCCTCGTCGGTGCCTGCCGTGTTGTCCTTCTCCAGGGTGGCCATGAGGATCTCGGAGAAGCCGAAGCGCTCGGTGATCTGCTCGGTGGTCCAGCCGAGGGCCTTGAGCAGCACGGTGACCGGCTGACGGCGCTTGCGGTCGATGCGGACGCCGACGGTGTCGCGCTTGTCGACGTCGAACTCCAGCCACGCACCGCGGCCGGGGATCACCTTGACGCTGTGCAGGTCCTTCTCGGTGCCCTTGTCCACGGAGTGGTCGAAGTACACACCCGGGGAGCGGACGAGCTGCGAGACGACGACGCGCTCGGTGCCGTTGATGATGAAGGTGCCCTTGTCGGTCATCATCGGGAAGTCACCCATGAAGACCGTCTGGCTCTTGATCTCGCCGGTGTTGTTGTTGATGAACTCCGCGGTGACGAACAAGGGCGCCGCGTAGGTCATGTCCTTGTCTTTGCACTCATCGGTCGAGGCCTTGACCTCGTCGAAGCGCGGGTCCGAGAAGGACAGCGACATCGATCCCGAGAAGTCCTCGATCGGGGACAGCTCGGTGAGGATGTCCTCCAGACCGCCGGTGACACTGCCGTCGCCGCGAGCGGCTGCCCGCTCACGCCAAGCAGGCGATCCGATCAACCATTCAAAAGAATCCGTCTGTAGATCAAGTAGCCCTGGAACTTCGAGAGGTTCGCGAATCTTCGCGAACGAGACCCTCTTCGGGGCTCCGGGGATTCCGGCATTTGCCTTGGTCTGGCTAGAGACTGCCAAGATGCGTCCTTCCAGCACCTCACGCGGGCCGCTCGTGCTGCGCGACCGCCGCTGTATCTGCTTCTTCATGTGGGGCGAATTCGCTGGTCACAACCCGAACGAAACTCGCCAACAGACGCAGGAAGCGAACGCTTCACAGGCGGTGAGGTGGAGAGGTGGACAGGAGGCAGCCAGCGCAACGTCCAAAGGTACCCGAAGTTGGCGCAGAATACAACTGGGCAGGGCAGCCCAAACGGCGCCCAAGCCTGGTGTCCGTGCAATCCCCCGCGCCCGGTGCCTCCATTTGCGCCGGCGCGTTCTTGCGCGGACCCGAGTCGATCAAGAAACGATCACTCGCATGTCTCGCCAATAGAGTGACGCCTCAACCCCGCCGCGTCAAGACACGTCCCGGCGATTTGCCCCGCGATCACAGCCGGGACACCCGATCCGGACCCCGGTCAGCGGTCCCGAATGTCCGCGATCAGCCAGGTGTCGCCGGACTTCGCCATGGTCACCGACAGCGGTCCCTGCGCGCTGCCCTGTGCCGCACCGTCGTTGGTCGCGCTCACGTTCATGCTGGCCACGAGCTCGGCGCGGTCGTCCGACAGCAGCTTCAGGCCGATGTCGGTCACCTCGGCGTTCGTCGCGGTCTTCGTCTGGATGACGGCGTCCTTGGTGACGGCTGCGGTCCGGTCGAACTCCTCGCGCATGCCGTCGCTGAGCACCGCCCGAGCGTTGTCGAAGTCCTGCTCGACCGTGTCGAACTTGTAGGTGTAGAGCGTCTGGATGGCGTGCTTGGCATCCGCGGTGACCTTCGAGGTCGCCGCGGTGTCGACCCACGCCTGATTCGACACGTCGGCGCCGGGCCGGAGCGCGGCGACGAGCGCGAAGACGCCGAGGCCGAGCGCCACCAGCCCGATCACCGCGACCCGCTTCCAGCCCGCCGTGTCCGCGGCCTCGTCACCCGCATCGACGGGAGCCTCCGCGGCGGCGCCGGTCGCCCTCGGGCGAAGCGAGCTGGTCCGGTTGACCGTCTTCGGGGCCTGCTCAGCCGTGGCGGTCATCTCGGCGGCCCCGGTGCCCTCGACCTCGGTTGCCGGGGTCTCGGCTGCGGGCGCCTCGACCACGGCCGGATCGGCGAGCGGCTCAGCCGAGCTCGAGGACGCGGCGGCGGACTCGGACGTCGTGGCCGCGCGGGCCGCGGTGGACCCGGTGCCTGCCACGCGGGGTCGACGCCCCTTGACCTGGGGCGTGCTGGTGGTACGACGACGTGGGGGCACTTTTCGATACTCCTTAGATCTTCCGCTGCCGGATCGTCCGCGATTGCAGGGCCGTCGGGCCCTACTGTCCGCCGGACTCGGGAGCGGGGGCAGGGACAGGGGCCTCTCCCGGCGCCGGGGCGGGTGCTGGTTCCGGAGCCGGGGTGCCGGGGTCCATTGCCAGCGGCGGACCGACGTTCTCGACGTCCGAGGCCTTCCAGACGCCGTCGACCTCGGTCAGCCCGATCCGCATCGTCACCTTGACCTTGCTCGTCGGCTGGTTCGGCCACGTCGTGGTCGTGGTGAGCACGACGAGCGAGTTCGCGGTGCCCTCGTCCCTGCTGATGCCGGTCAGCGCTGCATCGAGCACCTGAGCCTCACTCTTGGCCCCGGTCTGCTTGACCTGCTCGGCCATCTGATCCTTGGTCTCGGCCAGGGCCTTGAGCATCTCGTCGCCGGTGATCGACGACTCCATGTTCGCGAACGTCTGGTCCAGGTCGGCCGAGTCCACGGTGTTCAGGTTGATCGCCGCCTGACGCGCGCCGGTCAGCGCATCGTCGCGGGCGGCGGCCGCCGGCTTGTCCGAGAACAGGGCCTGGCCCCACCCGAACCCGAACCAGACGGCGGCCACGAGGGCCCCGATGGCGAGCACACTCACCGCAGCGAGAACAGGCTTCAGCAGTTTCGTGCTACGCATCACGTTTTCTACCCTACTCTTTGGTAACTTCTGCTCGCCCCGACCAGGTCGGCATCACTTGGGGTGGATGCCGAGCAGCGGTGCCAGCTGAGTGGCGATCGGGTTGAGATTGAGCTTGTCCGGATCGACCTTCGGCTTGTTGTCCCACGGCTGCGGAATTGCCGGGTCCGCGTACACGATCCGATTGGCGCTTCGGACGCCGGTCACGCTGCCGAGCGGGGTCGTGCAGTTGGCGTTCATGTTCAGCGGGAAGTCGTCGCGGGTGTCGTCGAAGTTCGGGTTCTCCCGCTTCATCTTCGCGAGGATCTCGTAGGTGCCCTCGTAGCCCTGCGTGCACGGCGGCGGGTTGTTCGTCTCCAGCAGCAGCCCCTGGTGCAGGGTGCCGTCGCCGTTTGCCGCGGTGCTCGCACCCGCGGACAGCGCGGGCAGGAACGTCAACAGGATGTTGAGCGCCATCGTGCGGGGGCCCAGCTCCTCCGACAGGAGCGCGAGGTTGTTCAGGTCGGTGGTCAGCGCGGGCCCAGCCGAGTCGATCAGCGAGCCGACCTCACCGCTGGCCGCGGTGCCGGTCTCGATGAGCCGGCGCAGGTCCGGGTCGTTGGCCCGCAGCTGCGCGGCGACCAGATTGAGGTCCGTGCTGAACTGCCGAATCGAGGAGGACTGCGCCGACTGGGTGTCGAGCACGGTGCGGGTGTCCCGGATCAGCGTCAGCGTCTGCGGCAGGTTCTCGATCCCCTCCTCCGAGAGGGAGTTGAGCGAATCCACCAGCACCTGCAGGTCATCGCCCTTGCCGTTGAAGGCCTTGCCCAGCTCGGTGACCGTCGTGTTGAGCGCCTTCAACGGCACCGAGCGCACCAGGGAGTTCGTGCTCGCCAGCACGTCCTCGACGGGCACCGGGGTCGCCGTGTCCCTGCGGACGATCAGCGAACCGTCCTCCAGGTAGGGGCCCTCGTCGCTGGTCGGCTGCAGGTCGACGTACTGCTCACCGATCGCAGACCGGTTCGCGACCACGGCCTTGGCCGACGACGGGATCTCCGGGGCGCTGGTGTTGATCTTGAGGTCGACCAGCACGCCGTCCTCGGTCAGGTGCAGGTCCCCCACCGAGCCGACCGGCACGCCGCGGTAGCTGACCTCGGCGTTGGTGAAGATGCCACCGGAATCGGCAAAGTCCGCCTGCACCGTGTACTGGCCGAACCCGAGCAGGTTGTCGAGCCGCACGTACTTCGCGCCGACGTAGAGCAGGCCGAGGATCGCGACGAGTGCGAACGCCACCAACTGATAGCGCACCAGAGCAGATCTCATCGGCCACCCACCCCCAGCTTGTCGAGTAGTCCGCTCAGCGGATTCTGCGGCGCCTCGTCCTTCTTGCCACCCACGGGTTCGGTGCCGGGCGGCACCGGGGCGCCAGGAGCGGGCGCGGGCTGCGGAATGATCGGCGGCAGCGGGAGGATCGACACCGTGGGCCAACCGGGTCGCGGACCGTTCCCGTTGTAGTACGGGTTCGACGGATCAACCTTCGGCATATAGCCGCCGTACCCGACCGCGGGCGGAACATAGACCGGATCGGGCATCCCGACGCCGAGCGCCTCGAACTGCTGGCCGAGCCGCATGTCCAGGGACAGGAAGAGGTTCATCGAGTTGCCGTGGATGACCTTCTCCGCGCCGTCCGGGAACGGGAAGGTCGGAATCAGCGGCAGCACGGTCACCAGGTCGTCGCCCGAGGCGGCGAGCGCCTGCAGGGTCGGGCGCAGCGCACGCAGGTCCGCGATCAGGTTGTCCTTGGACTGCACCAGCACGTCGGTGCCGACCTGGCCGAGCCGATCCAGCTGCGTGAGCATCTGGATGAACTGCGGCCGCTGCTCGTTCAGCACATGCACCGCGGTCGGGATCTCCTCGAGGATCTTGCCGATCTGATCGGTCTGCTCGTTGACCCGCCCGGTCAGGGTGTCCAGACCGTCGAGGGCCCTGGTGATGTCATCGCGCTGCTTGTTCAGCCCGTCGATCAGGGTGTTCGCCTGCTCGAGCAGCCCGCGCACCTTGGCCTCGCGGCCGTCGAACGTGACGGTGAGCTCGTGGATGATCGGTTGCAACTGGGCCACCCCGCCACCGTTGAGCAGCAGGGACAGCGCACCGAGCACCTGCTCGATGTCGGTGGCGTGCCGGGTCCGGTTCACCGGGATCGTCGACCCGTCGGCGAGCCTGGCCGTGTCGGCGTCGGCGGGCGGGGCCTTGAGCTCGATGAACTTCTCACCGAGCAGGCTGGTCTGCTGCACGGACGCGAGCGCGTTCGCGGGGAGGTCGACCGCGGAGTCGATGACGACGTCGACGGCGGCCGTCCAGCCGTCGTCGGGCACACCGATGTTCTCCACCCGGCCGACCGGGACGCCGTCGACCTTGACGGTGGACTGCGGGACCAGGTCGAGGACGTCATCGAACTCGACGGTCAGGTGCATCGGGTCGCTGCCCAGGTCGGCACCGCCGGGCAGCGGGATGCTGTAGATGCCATTGGAGCCGCAGCCCGAGACCGCCACCGCGATGACGCAGGCGCCGGCACCGATCACGAGTGCGCGCTTCATGGACCGCTGCTGTGACAATTCCCACCCTCGTTTCACTGCCCACCCCGCGGAATGTTCTGGTCGCTCAGACCAGGGGCCTGCGAGTTACCGAGCCTCGGCGAGATGTTTCCAGGAACCGTGCCCGGCGCCGACGGCCGCTGCAGGTTGTCGCCGCTGAGGATTCCGAACGGCAGGTTCAGCGTCGGCGTCTTCACGCCCGCGGTCACCTGATCCATGATCGTCTTGCAGTTCTGGATCAGCGGCGCCATCTGACGGCCCAGCGCGTCGAACTTCGGGTCGCCCGGCATCAGCTTGCCGAGGTCCATCAGCTTGCACAGGGTGCCGAACGGGTCCTGCGTCTCGGGCAGGTTCACCCGCGAGGCCAGCGTTCCGGATTCTGCGTCATAGGAGTTGACGACGTTGCTGATCGCCAGCGGCAGGTAGGTCAGCGCGTCGACCAGGTCCTGCCGGTTGTCGGCGAGCGTCTGCGTCACCTGGACCAGCCCGTCCGCGTTGCTGGTGACGATGTCCTTGTTGTCGCGAACGAACACCGCCACGTCGCCGAGCGCGAAGGACAGTTGGTTCAGCGCGGTGCCGAGATTCTGCCGTTCCCCGGCAAGGAAGCCGGTGAGATCGGACAGCTGCGAGTTGAACTGGCGCACCTGCTCGTCGTTGGCTGCCAGCGCGCTGACGAAGGTCTGCAGGTTCCGGATGGTCTCGAAGAGGTCGCCCCGGTTGAGGTTCAGCGTCTCCGCCGCCTTGGACAGCTCGGTGATGGTCGCGCCGAGCGCCTCACCGTTGCCGTCGAGATTCTTGGCGGCGGTATCGACGAACTCGGACAGCGCACCGTCCCGGTTCGCGCCCTCCGGCCCGAGCGCCCTCGACAGCTCGTCGATGCTCGCGTAGAGCTGATCCACCTCGACCGGCGTCGCGGTCCGCTCGCGCGGAATGGTGGCCCCGGAGGCCATCACCTCGCCGCCCGAGTAGGCCGGGGCGAGCTGGATGTAGCGGTCGGACACGACCGACGGCGTGATCTGCGCGGCCTTCGCGCCCTCCGGGATCTGCACGCCCCGGTCCACACGCATGGTCACCCGAACCTGATCACCCAGCGGCTCCACCTGGTTCACCGAGCCGACCTTCACTCCGAGCACCCGGACGTCCGAGCCGTCGTAGATGCCGACCGACTTGTCGAAGTACGCGGTGATCTTGGTCGTCCCCGCGCGGGTGAGCAGCCACCAGCCGCCGAACCCCAGCACCAGCAGTGCCACCAGGAACAGCGCGGTGGCCGTGATCTGCCGCCCGCTGAACTTCTGCAGCCTTCCAGGGCTCACGCCGGTCATCAGTTACCCCCAATGGTTCGAACGGGATCGCGGTAACCCGGGATGAGCGGGAGTGCGGGCGGCGTCAGGTTCACGACCACCTGGTCGAACCAACGACCGTTGCCGACGATGTTCGAGTACAGCCGCGTGAACGGCGCATACAGCTTGATCGCCCGGTTCAGGTTGTCGTTGTTGTCCTGCAGGATCTGCACGACGCCGCGGAGCTGCTCGAGCGCGGGACCGATCTGCGCCTCGTTCTCCCTGACCAGACCGGTCAGCTGCTGCGAGAGCCGCTGCGTGCCGCTGAGCAGCTGCGAGATCGACTGCTGACGACTGTTCAGCTCGCCGAGCAGCAGCCCCGCGCTGCCGATCAGCTGGGTGAACTCGGCATTGCGATCGGCCAGCACCTTCGAGGTGCCCGCGGTCGCGTCGAGGAGTTTGCGCAGCTCCTCGTCACGGCTGCCGATGGTCTTCGACAGCCGGGTCACCCCGTCGAGCGAGGCCCGGATGTCCGCGGGGGTACCCGAGAACGCCTCGGACAGCGTCTCCATGCTCTGCGCCAGCTGCGGCACATCGATCGCGTCGAGCGTGGTGGTCGCGTCCCCGAACGCGTCGAGCACGTCGTACGGGGACGTGGTGCGCTCCAACGGGATGGTGTCGCTCGCGTCGAGGTTCTCGGACCCACGGGGGTCGAGCGCCAGGTACTTCTGCCCGAGGATCGTCTTGATCTGGATCGACGCCGTGGTCTGGTCGCCCACCCAGGCGTCCTTGACCTTGAAGGCCACCTCGACCTTGTCGCCGTCGAGCTCGACGGCGGTCACCTTGCCGACCTTGACGCCCGCGATGCGAACCTCGTTGCTCGGCTTGAGCCCGGCCGCCTCGGTGAATTGCGCCCGGTAGGTGGCGCCCGCACCGATCAGCGGCAGGTCGTCGAGGAAGAAGGCGGAGAGCGTGGCCAGCAGCGCGACCACGATGCCTAGCGCGCCGATGGCGGCTGGGCTACGACGTTGCCTCACTGGCCGGCCCCGTTCGCCGAGCACCGCGGTGCGGAATTGGTGTAGATCGGCTGGTTGACGGTCGGCAGTCCGGTCGGCAGGTTGAGGTACGGCGAGTCACCGGGACCCGCGACCACATCGATACCGCACAGGTAGAACTGGAACCACGAGCCGTAGCTGGCGATCCGGCTCAGCTTCTCCAGCTTCACCGGCAGGGTGGTGAAGATCTTGTCCAACTTGTCGCTCTGCGCGTTGAGCGTCCCGGCCAGCGTGTTCAGCGCCGACACCGAGCCCTGGATCGACGGCCTCGTCGGTTCGAGCACGTCGGCCGTCGCGTCGGTCAGCCCGGCAAGCGAGGTCACCGCGCTGCCGACCACGCCGCGGTCGTTCGCCAGCCCCGTGACGAGCTGCTGGGTGTTGACGATGAGCGAGCTCAATTCGTCGTCGTGGCTGTTGACGGTGTCGAGAACCCCGTTGAGATTGTTGATCACGTCGCCGATCACTCGATCCTTGTCCGCGATGGTGTTCGTCAGGCTGGCCGTGTTGCGCACCAGCTCCGAGATCGTGCCGCCCTCGCCCTGGAACACCTGGATGATCTGGAACGACAGCTTGTTCACGTCGTCGGCGCTGAGCGTCTGGAACAACGGACGGAACCCGTTGAACAGGGTCGTCAGGTTGACCGCGGGACTGGTCCGCTCGAGCGGGATGGTCTCCCCACCGGACAGCTTCATGCCCTGCGCGCCCTCGCCCTGTTCGAGCGCGATGTAGCGCTGCCCCACCAGGTTTCGGTAGCGGATCGTGGCCGTCGAGCTGGCGGGGAGCCAGTCCCGGTCGGTCAGCGAGAACTGGACCTGCGCCTCGCGGTCGTTCACGATCGCGATCTTGTCGACCTGCCCGACGCGGACGCCCGCGATGCGGACCTCGTCGCCCTTGTTCAGCGAGGCGACGTCGGTGAAGATCGCGTTGAACTTGGTGCCGCCACCGCCGCCGGTGTTCCCGATGGTCAGGGCCAGCGTCGCGGTCGCCATCACGGTGACGACGGCGAAGATGATGAGCTTGATCAGGGGAGCCGCGAGACCTCTCATCGGACGCTCACCTCCGTTCCCCTCAATGCCGGTGCGCCCAGCAATGTCGCCCAACCCGGCACGGCCTCCGGCAGGGTGCCGGTGCCCTCCCCGTAGATGACTGCCAATGTGTCCTGCTCGAGTGTCGATCCGGTGTAGTCGGCCGGCGTGTTCTGCCCACCCGCGGGATTCGGGATCACCGAGTACTGCGGCGCGGCAGGCGACGGCACGTAGGCCGGTCCGGGATTACGCGAGGGCACCTGGTAGGCGCCGTCGTTGTAGGAACCACCCGGGTACTGACCGAACTTGTAGCCGGGTTCCGCAGGCTGGTAGCACTTTGCCCCCCGGACGTCGAAGAGCCTGGGCTCGTCCTGGTTCGGCAGATACCGGCCCTTGGGGTTGACGAACACCGTCGCGGCGCGGGCGCCGGGATGGTCCTTGAGACTCAGGTCATCGTTCAGTCCCAGAATCGCGCTGGCGCTCTTCACGATCGGAACGAAGTTGGCGAACGTGCAGCCGAAGGTCGGCGAGGCCGCGGCCAGCACCTCGAGCGCCTCCCGGGAGTCCGCCGCGATGGAGATCAGCGAATCCTTGTTGGTCTCCAGGAAGTCCGCGGTGCTGCCGCCCGTCGCGGTGAGCGAGGACATCAGTGCCCGGATCTGGTTCTGCTGTTGGACCACGGTCGCGCCGGTGGTCCGCAGGTTGTCGAACGCGTTGATCAGCTCCGGCGCCGCGTCCGCATAGGTCTGCGAGAAATCCGCGAGGCCGCGCAGGCCCTCCCGAAGGTTCGGCAGCTCGGTGTTGACCCCGGCGAAGATGGTCTCCAAGCGCTCGATGCTCAACCCGATCTCGTTGCCGCGCCCGGTCAGCGCCTGTGACAGCGCGCCGAGAGTGTTCGCCAGGTCCTGCGGCGGGACGGCCTGCAGCAGCGGCAGCAGCCCGTCGAGCAACTCGCCGACCTCGATGGCGTTGCCGCTCTTGTCCTGCATGAGCGTGTCGCCCTGCGAGATCGGGGCCGCGGTGTCGCCAGGAGGCACGATCAGCGAGACGTACCGCTCACCGAACAGGGTCTTCGGCAGCAGCCGCGCCGTGGTGTTGGACGGGATCAGCTCCGCCTTGTCCGGGTCGATCGCGAGCACCGAGGTGACCTTGCCGTCCTCGGTCGATGCGGACCGGACCTCACCCACGATCAGCCCGCGGACCTTGACGTCAGCGTGGTTGGGCAACGAGTTCCCGACCGTGTCGGTCACGAGGTTGACCTTCACGACCTCCTTGAACGCCTTGTTGTACATGCCGATCGTGAACGCCAGGAAGAGCGCGAGTACGAGAAAGAACGCGAGGCCGAGAATGCGTCGGCGCAGCACCGAACCACCGTTGGTCATCCGGCCACCCTCACTGTGGTCGTGGTGCCCCAGATCGCAAGGCTGAGGAAGAAGTCCAGCACCGCGATCGTCACGATCGCGGTCCGCACCGCCCGGCCGACGGCCACGCCGACGCCCGCAGGTCCGCCGGAGGCGTGGTAGCCGTAGTAGCAGTGGATCATGATCAGCACGAACGCGAAGATCAGCACCTTGCCGAATGACCACAAGACGTCAGCGGGCGGTAGGAACAGGTTGAAGTAGTGGTCGTAGGACCCACTCGACTGTCCGTTGAAGACGGTGTTGATCAGTCTCGACGCCAGATAGGCCGCGAGCAGACCGACGATGTAGAGCGGGACGACCGCGACGAAACCGGCGATCATCCGGGTGGTGACCAGGAAGGGCACACTCGGCACCGCCATGACCTCGAGGGCGTCGATCTCCTCCGAGATGCGCATGGCACCGAGCTGGGCGGTGAAGCCACAGCCCACCGTGGCCGAAAGCGCAAGGGCGGCAACCAGCGGGGCGATCTCACGGGTGTTGACGTACGCGGACAGGAAGCCGGTCAGCACCGAACTGCCGAGCTGTTCGAGTGCCGCGTACCCCTGCAGACCCACGACGACGCCGGTGAATCCGGACATCATCACGATGACACCGATGGTGCCGCCGATGACGGCCAGCGCACCGCTGCCGAAGGTGACCTCGG
Organism: Rhodococcus sp. NPDC059179; assembly: GCF_042754885.1. Lineage (NCBI taxonomy): Bacteria > Bacillati > Actinomycetota > Actinomycetes > Mycobacteriales > Nocardiaceae > Rhodococcus > Rhodococcus sp. NPDC059179. The sequence goes on from NZ_JBHZBV010000003.1 coordinate 407,667, forward strand.
CGAGTAGCCGCAGCACCTCCCTGCCGTAATGCGTCAGCGTCCGCGGGATCCAGCCGATTGCCCTGGCATAGAAGGACATCTGGTCGCCCGCGCGATCCAGAACGTTCAGCGGCGCGCGAGTGACCTTGCGCGCACGCATCAGCGTCCGGTCGCCGCGACCCTTGGCGATCGTCATGGGTTAGGCCCCCTTGGCCGGAACGACTTGCAGGTACACCATCGTCAGGATCAGATTGGCGAAGAACAGCAGCAAGAAGGTGATGACGACCGTCTGGTTCACGGCCTCGCCAACACCCTTCGGACCCGGATTGGGGTGCAGTCCCTTGTACGCCGCGACCACGCCCGCGATGACGCCGAAGACGGCCGCCTTCGCCTCGGCGATGTAGAGGTCCGGCAACTGGGCGAGCGCGGAGAACGAAGAGAGGTAGGCGCCGGGGGTGCCGCCCTGAAGGATCACGTTGAAGAAGTACCCACCCGCGATTCCGACCACCGACACGAGGCCGTTGAGCAGCACAGCGACCAGGATCATCGCGAGCACACGGGGAACCACGAGACGCTGGACCGGGTTGATACCGAGCACTTCCATCGCGTCGATCTCCTCGCGGATGGTCCGCGAACCGAGATCGGCGGTGACGGCCGAACCGGCCGCACCCGCGATCAGCAGCGCTGTCACGATCGGACTGCCCTGCTGGATCACCGCCAGCACACTGGCCGCGCCCGTGAAGGATTCGGCGCCGAGCTGCTTGATCAGCGATCCGGTCTGCAGTGATACGACCGCGCCGAACGGAATCGCGACGAGCGCGGTCGGCAGAATCGTCACGCTCGCGATGAACCAGGCCTGTTCGATGAACTCCCGGAACTGGAACGGCTTCCTGAACGTATTCCGGACGACATCAACGAAAAGCTGAAATATCAACCCGGCCTGTGTCAACGCGGCCGTCAGCGGACCCAGCAGTGTGCTCTTGGTACCCCCCATTTGCGCGTGTTACCCGCGTCCCCAGGTGGACGTCTCCAGGCCGGAGTCGTCATATGCGGGCATCACCGCAGTGGTGTCTTCGGTGTCAAGGCTCTCCTGGATCGCGATCTGGGCGTTGTGCGGCAACGTGTGCATGATCTGACGGACCCGCTCCTGGCGACGGGCGACGGCCTGCCGGAAGGGCATGCCGGGTGTGGCCCGCATCTGCGGGACGATGCCCTCGACGTCGTCGACGCCGCCGTGGTGGTGGCCGGCATCGACCATCGCCTGCTCCTGCGCCATCTGCGCCTCGTCCTTTTCCTCCGACATGCCGATCGGGCCGAGCATGCTGCCGTTGAGGAACTGCTTGACCACCGGCTCGTCGCTGGTGAGCAGCACCTCGCGGGGGCCGAACATGACGAGTTCCTTGCGGAACAGCATGCCGATGTTGTCGGGCACGGTGCGCGCGAGGTTGATGTTGTGCGAAACGATGAGGATGGTCGCATCGATCTGCGAGTTGATGTCGATCAGCAGCTGGCTGATGTACGTCGTACGAACCGGATCCAGGCCCGAGTCGGGCTCGTCGACCAGGATGATCTCCGGGTCCAGCACGAGCGCCCTTGCCAGCCCGGCGCGCTTGCGCATACCGCCGGAGATCTCGCCGGGGAGCTTGTTCTCGGCACCGATGAGTCCGACGAGCTCCATCTTGCCCATCACGATGTTGCGGATCTCGGACTCGGACTTCTTGGTGTGCTCGCGCAGCGGGAAGGCGACGTTGTCGAACAGGTTCATCGACCCGAACAACGCACCGTCCTGGAACAGCACCCCGAACATCTTCCGGATCTCGTAGAGCTCCCTGCTGGAGCACTCCAAGATGTCGGTCCCGTCGATGACGATCGAGCCGCGCTCCGGCCGGAGCAGCCCGATCAGCGACTTGAGGAACACCGACTTACCGGTACCTGACGGACCGAGGAGGGCGGTGACCTCTCCTGGGGGGAGCGTCAATGTGACGTCCTGCCAGATCTTCTGCGAGCCGAACGACTTCGTGAGTCCCTCGACGACTACCTCTACTCCCACCGAAAACCTCCACGCTTTTCGACACCCGGACCCAATGTGGGTTGGGTCACTCTATCGCATCGAAGTGGTACCTGTGACTGCGAATACTACTCACGAGTAAGTACCAATGGCAATCCACCCCGTGCGCGGTAGATTTAGCCGTGCTGACCTGCGGAAACAAGCCCAGGATCGACTGATCGAGCGTCCAGTTTGGACCTGGTTCCGAAATCGAAAAAGAGGGCTGCTCCCCTTCCGGGGAACAACCCTCTTTTCGAGCGTGAGCGCTGCGTCGTGACGCGGCGGTCTTACTTGATGGAGATGGTGGCGCCTGCGGCGACCAGCTTCTCCTTGGCGGCCTCGGCCGCGTCCTTCGCAACCTTCTCGAGGATCGCCTTCGGCGCACCCTCGACGAGGTCCTTGGCCTCCTTCAGGCCCAGGCCCGCGACGACCTCACGGACGACCTTGATGACCTGGATCTTCTTGTCGCCGGCCGACTCGAGGACGACGTCGAACTCGTCCTGCTCCTCGGCGGCGTCAGCGGCGGCGGCCGGGGCACCGGCGGCGGCAACGGCGACCGGCGCGGCAGCGGTGACCTCGAAGGTCTCCTCGAACGCCTTCACGAACTCCGAGAGCTCGAGGAGGGTGAGCTCCTTGAACTGGTCCAACAACTCTTCGGTGCTGAGCTTCGCCATTGTGGCGGTCCTTCCTGTAAGTCCCATGTCGCTGATCCGCGACCGGGCGGGGTTATAGCAGTGATGCGCGGGTGCGGATCAGCTTTCGGCAGCAACCTCGACGGGAGCCTCGACGGCTCCGCCTTCCGCGGCCTTCTTTTCCTGCAGCGCGGCGGCCAGACGGGCCACCTGCGATGCCGGGGCATTGAACAGGCCAGCGGCCTTTGCCAAGTTGCCCTTCATCGCGCCGGCGAGCTTGGCCAGCAAGATCTCGCGGGACTCGAGGTCCGCGATCTTGTTGACCTCGTCCACGGACAGCGCATTGCCGTCCATGTAGCCGCCCTTGATGACGAGCGCCTTGTTGTCCTTCGCGAAGGCCTTGATGGCCTTCGCTGCGTCAACCGGCTCGCCCTTGATGAACGCAATGGCGGTCGGTCCGACGAACAGGTCGTCAAGGCCCTCGACGCCCGCCTCTGCGGCGGCGCGCTTGACCAGGGTGTTCTTGGCGACGGAGTAGGTTGCGCCTGCTCCGAGCGCGCGTCGCAGCTGCGTCAGACTGGTCACCGACAGACCACGGTATTCAGTGATCACGGCGGCAGTCGAACCCTTGAACTGCTCAGTGATCTCCGTGACTGCGGAAATCTTTTCGGGCTTTGCCATACTTCGCCTCCTCTCGTGACATCGTGTTGGCGCACCTGACGTGCAGGCGCGGGCCGTGACAATGCAAAACGCCCCGGTGCAGGCACACGGGGCGTCACGAAGAGATCCGGACCCAGCTCACGCGAAGGCCCACCACTCCCCTGCCTCGTCCTCCTGCGTGGGCCGCCGGGCAATATCCCGAACCTTCAACCGATGTCTCGCGACATCGGTGACCAACGGTCTTGGGTAGAACTTCTTGGGGTGAACTCGAAATAGATCGAACTCTTCCCGAGAGAGTACCGGAACTATCGCGACCATCCAAAACGAGGGCGCCCCCGACAGGGCGACAGTGGGGGCCATCACATTTGGCCGCCTCGGTGACCGAGGACTCACGCAATGACTGTTATATGTAGTTACACATAGCTGTACCGTGGCGAACCATGACCACGTTGGAACACACCAACCCACCCGAGTCCAGGGTCGAGCTGATCTCCTCGCGCGCCGGTCGATTCGCGGCGCTTGCCGTGATCTGCCTGGCGGAACTCCTGGTGGTTCTCGACAACACCATCGTCAACGTCGCCCTGCCCTCGATCGGCGTCGAACTCCACACGGGGGTGAGCGGACTCCAGTGGGTGGTCGACGCCTACACACTCACCTTCGCCGGCCTGCTGTTGGCCTGCGGCAACCTCGGCGACCGGTACGGCAGGCGCCGAATCATGATCATCGGCCTCATCGGCGTCGGGGTGATGTCCGTGGCGGGCGCCAACGCCGAGACCCTCGGCGAGGTCATCGCCGCGCGCGCCGCGATGGGCGTGTTCGCCGCCGCGGTCTTCCCTGCCACGCTCGCCCTGATCATCAACATCTTCACCGACGTCCGCGAACGCGCGCTTGCGATCGCGGCATGGACGGCGATGGCCGGGTTCGCCATCGCCATCGGACCGATGTCGGGCGGCTGGCTGCTCGAGCACTTCTCGTGGCATTCGGTGTTCTGGATCAACGTCCCCGTCGCGGTGGTCGCCATCATCGCGACGTTGCTCCTGGTCCCGGAGTCCAAGGCCGCCATCGTCGGCCGCCTCGACCCGCTCGGGATCGCGCTGTCCATCGCGGGGATCACGCTGTTGGTCTGGTCGATCATCGAGGCCCCGCGCTTCGGCTGGGTCAGCCTCGCCACCCTCGGCGGCATCGCGGTCGCAGCGGCACTCCTCGGCGCCTTCGTCTGGTGGCAGCTGCGCACGGACTCCCCCATTCTCGACATGCGTCTGTTCCGGATCCGCCGGTTCTCACTGCCCGCATTGGCGATCGCGATCGCATACTTCTCGATGTTCGGCTTCCTGTTCCTGATCACCCAGTACTTCCAGGGAGTGCGCGAGTACACACCACTGGAATTCGGGATCGCCTCGCTCCCCTTCGCGGTGGGTGTGGCGGTCGGCGCGCCCATCGCCACGCTGCTCGCGCAGCGCATCGGCACCACCGCGGTGATCGTCTTCGGGCTGCTGCTGACGGGTGTCGGGCTCTATCTCGGTGGACTCGTCGACGTCGACAGCACCTACCTGGCCGACGTGCTGCCGTCGATGGTCTCGATGGCTCTCGGCCTGGCGATCGTCCAGGGACCCGCAACGGAATCGATCATGTCCTCGCTCCCGCTCGATGAGGCCGGGGCCGGGTCCGCGGTCAACGACACCACCCGCGAGGTCGGCGGGACCCTCGGCGTCGCAGTCCTCGGGTCCATCGTGGCCTCCTACTACTCGACGAAGATCTCGCCGATCATCGACCGCGTGCCCGACATGCTCATGAACGAGGACGAGAAGGGTTTCGCGCGGGCCACCGTGCTCAGTGTCCTCGAGATCCGCAAGCGGGAGATCCCCACGATTCTCGAACCGCAGCGCGAGAACCTCATCACGGCGATGAAGACTGCGGTTCTCCAGGGCTCCCAGACCGCCTCCCTCGTCGCGACCGGCGCGGTGGTGGTCTGCGCGGTCATCGTCGCGATATTCCTGCCGTGGGCGCCGTCCAAGGAGAACGCCGTCCTGCTCGCCTGGCGGACAGACGATGCCGACCGGCAGGAGTAGGGAAGCCAGACACGAAGAAGGCCGGTACGGAAATCCGTACCGGCCTTCTTCGTTGCTTGAGACTGCTTACGCGTCGGCATCCTCGAGGAGGTTGCGGGTGCGGTTCGGGTCCACCGGGATGCCCGGACCGGTGGTGGTCGAAACCGTGACCTTCTTGACGTAGCGGCCCTTGGCGGAGGACGGCTTCGCACGCAGGATCTCGTCCAGCGCTGCGCCGTAGTTCTCCACCAGCTTGGCGTCGTCGAAGGACGCCTTGCCGATCACGAAGTGCAGGTTGGCCTGCTTGTCGACGCGGAAGTTGATCTTGCCGCCCTTGATCTCGTTGACGGCCTTGGTCACGTCAGCGGTGACGGTGCCCGTCTTCGGGTTCGGCATCAGGCCACGCGGTCCGAGGACGCGGGCGATACGGCCGACCTTGGCCATCTGATCCGGGGTGGCGATCGCGGCGTCGAAGTCCAGCCATCCGCCCTGGATGCGCTCGATCAGATCCTCCGCACCGACGGCGTCGGCGCCTGCGGCCTCGGCCTCGGCGGCCTTCTCGCCGACTGCGAACACGATCACACGGGCGGTCTTACCGGTGCCGTGCGGGAGGTTGACGGTGCCGCGGACCATCTGGTCCGCCTTGCGGGGATCGACGCCAAGACGGACGGCGACCTCGACGGTCGCGTCCATCTTCGTGGAGGCGGTCTCCTTGGCCAGCTTCGCAGCCTGCAGTGGGCTGTAGAGCTTGGTCTGGTCGACCTTCTCGGCGGCGGCGAGATACGCCTTGCTGCGCTTTGCCATTTGTTCTGTCCTTACTAACGGTTCAGTTGTGGTTTCGGGCCTGGCAGGCCCTCCCACGCGATCTGGAACTGTGCGCGAGTTGTACCCCTATCGGGGTGAGACGCGCGCACAAGCAGCGAAGCTGCTTAGCCCTCGACGGTGATACCCATCGAGCGTGCGGTGCCGGCGATGATCTTCGCGGCCTGCTCGATGTCGTTCGCGTTGAGGTCTTCCTGCTTGGTCTTCGCGATCTCGCGCACCTGGTCCATGGTCACCGTGGCGACCTTGGTCTTGTGCGGCTCGCCGGAGCCCTTCTGCACACCGGCAGCCTTGAGCAGCAGGCGGGAGGCGGGCGGGGTCTTCAACTTGAAGTCGAAGGTCCGGTCCTCGTAGACGGAGATCTCCACGGGGATCACATTGCCGCGCTGCGACTCGGTCGCCGCGTTGTAGGCCTTGCAGAACTCCATGATGTTCACGCCGTGCTGACCAAGCGCGGGACCCACGGGCGGTGCAGGGTTAGCCTGACCGGCCTGGATCTGAAGCTTGATGAGCCCGGCGAGCTTCTTCTTCTTGGGGGGCATCTTTCGTTCCTAATTTCTTGTGTGTGTCTTGCTACTGCAGTGCAAGTTTGTGGCTAGATCTTCGCGACCTGCGTGAAGGACAGCTCGACCGGCGTCTCGCGACCGAAGATCGACACGAGGACCTTGAGCTTCTGCTGCTCGGCGTTGACCTCGCTGATGCTGGCGGGCAGCGTCGCGAACGGGCCGTCCATGACGGTGACCGACTCACCGACCTCGAAGTCCACCTCGATGAGCGGCTTCGCGACGGAGGCTGCGGCGTCGCCGGTTCCGGCGGCAGCGGCGACGGGCTTCTTCGCGCCCTCCTGCGGCATCAGGAACTTGACGACCTCGTTGATGGTCAACGGCGACGGACGCGAGGTGGCGCCGACGAATCCGGTCACACCGGGGGTGTTGCGGACCGCGCCCCACGACTCGTCGTTGAGCTCCATCCGGACCAGGATGTAGCCGGGCAGCACCTTGCGATTGACCTGCTTGCGCTGGCCGTTCTTGATCTCGGTGACCTCTTCGGTCGGGACCTCGACCTGGAAGATGTAGTCGCCGACGTCCAGGTTCTGCACGCGGGTCTCGAGGTTGGTCTTCACCTTGTTCTCGTACCCGGCGTACGAGTGGATCACGTACCAGTCGCCGGGGGCGCGCCGCAGCGCGGCCTTCATCTCGGCGACGGGATCGACCGGCTCCTCGGACTCGGCGGCGATGGCCTCGTCGGCGACGGTGTCGTCTGCGGGAGTGGCGGTCTCCTCGACGGGAGCGTCGGCCTCGGGAGCGTCACCCTCGCCGAGGACTGCGGCGTCAGCGGACTCCGCGGCGACCGCGTCATCGGCAACATGCTCCGCGGCTGCAGCCTCAATTGCGTCGTTCTCGGGGGTGCTCACTGGCGCACTCGCTTCCTCTCATCGCGTTCGGTGTCCGGCGTCAGCCGAACAGCCAACTGACGCCCTTGATGAACGCCAGGTCCAATCCACTGATGAACGCCACCATGAAGGCCACGAACACCAGGACAACGGTGGTGTAGGTGATCATCTGCTTGCGGTTAGGCCAGATCACCTTGCGGAGCTCCGCGATCACCTCACGCAGGAACTTCCTCAGGCGCTTGAAGAGATTCTCCTTGCGCGGCTTCTCCGGCTTGGCCTTCGTGGCCACGGGAGTGCCTGCGCCCTTCGCGGCAGTCGACTCGGTCGACGCCTGCGCGGCGTTGGTACGACGACCCGGACGCTTTCCAGTCGGCCGAGAGGCGACGGGAGCGGAATCACTCGCGCCGGCCGAAGTGGCGTCGACGTCCGGAGACCCCGCCGCGCTGTCGGCCTTTCCGCGATCCTCGCTCACCGTCGTTCCTCTCAGTCGCTGACATCCGGGGCAGGGGCGACAGGACTTGAACCTGCAACCTGCGGTTTTGGAGACCGCTGCTCTGCCAGTTGAGCTACGCCCCTCTGGTTGACCGACGCGTCCGGATCTTCATGATCCGAACCGATCAACCTCTCCGTGACCACACAACACGCGCGCCACCCTCAGCGGCCCGAACGGGCTCGTAGGGCAGCGCGCAGCGCTGAGTGATCCCAGAAATCTCAGTGTACTTCACGGTAGTCGAACAAACCCAATCCGGCCGGTTGCTCAGCCGAAGCGGACGGTCGCGGTGGCGCGACCGAAGATCTTCTTGTCGTCCACCTTGGCGACGATGGCGACCACGGCGGAGCGGGTCTCCTCGTCGACGGACTTCACCTTGCCGGTGAGCACGATGTCGGCGCCCTTACCGTCGTTGGGTACGACGACGGGGCTGGTGAATCGGACGCTGTACTCGGTGACCGCACCGGGATCGCCGAGCCACGACGTGACGTAGCCGGCACCGATGCCCATGGTGAGCATGCCGTGCGCAACCGCGCTGGGGAGGCCGAGCTTCTGTGCCGTCGCATCGTCCCAGTGAATGGGGTTCGGGTCGCCCGAAACGCCTGCGTACTGGACCAGATCGGACCGGGTCAACGAAACGGTCTCTTCGGGCAGCTCCTGGCCGACGGAGATCTCCGTGAAATCGCGTACGGACATCACTCGCCTTCCTCTGCATGCCGGCCGACCAACGTGGTGTACGTGGTCTGGACCAGCTGGCCGTCCTGGTCGGTGATCTCGTTGCGGGTCACGACGATGTCGCTGCCGCCCATCACACGAATCGAGTCGACGTACACGTCGCAGTACAGACGGTCGCCGACCTTGATCGGACGGTGGAAGACCAGACGCTGGTCGGTGTGCAGAACGCGGCTGAGATCGAGCTCGACGTCCAGGGCCTTGAAGAACTCTTCCTGTGCGAGGAAGCCGAAGACCGCGATGAAGGTCAGCGGGGCCACGAGCGTGTCGTAGCCGATCTTCCTGGCGGCCGCCTCGTCGCGGTAGACCGGGTCGTCGCTCTTGACGGCGCGCGCATACTCGCGCACCTTCTCACGACCGACCTCGTAGTAGTCGCTGAACCTGTGGTGCAGGCCAACGAGATCAGAACTCAGTTTCACCGAAACGCAACCTATCTGCTTGGGACGCAGCTTAGGCCAGGAAGCCGTGATCCGACCCCTACGATCTCCGCGTCGACTCGAAGAGTACTAGCGCGACTCGCGGTGCGCCTGATGCGTTCCGCAGTTCGGGCAGAACTTCTTGATCTCGAGACGATCGGGATCGTTGCGCCGGTTCTTCTTGGTGATGTAGTTGCGGTGCTTGCATACCTCGCAGGCCAAGGTGATCTTGGGTCGAACGTCAGTCGAGGCCACGGTATGCCTTCTTTCGGATAAATCTGATCGGGGTCAATCAGGGAGTGTGCTTTGTGTCCACTTGTGTAGCGATGGCCGGACTTGAACCGGCGACACAACGATTATGAGTCGTTTGCTCTACCAACTGAGCTACACCGCCTCGGTGCATCGGCGCCCAGTCAATGGACACCCAATCCAGCGAGCCCCCTAACGGAATCGAACCGTTGACCTTTTCCTTACCATGGAAACGCTCTGCCGACTGAGCTAAGGGGGCATGCTTCCGCGCACTTCGTTCATGCGCTGAAGCCTCCAAGAGATTACACAGCGGCGGGGCCGAGTGCCAAACCCGCAGGTCAGGAGCTCTTTCCATCCATGTAATCAACGAGTCCCGGCGAGCTCGCGCTCACCGGGACCCGGTTGTGGCAGATGTAGGATTCGAACCTACGTAGGCATAAGCCGACGGATTTACAGTCCGCTCCCATTGGCCGCTCGGGCAATCTGCCGGGTGACATCCAGGTCCGATCCGAAGCGATCCGGACCTTCTCTGGTGCGGACAGAGAATACCTCTACCCAGGCGGGTAAACGCAAACCGTGTGGTTATCGTGGGGTTCTCACGCGTGAGCGCAGGCTCGCGCACGATGAACAAGGGAGTTGCCGTGGCGGATTCGTCCTTCGATGTGGTGAGCAAGGTTGACCGACAGGAAGTGGACAACGCACTGCACCAGGCAGCCAAGGAGCTGTCGACGCGCTTCGACTTCCGCAACACCGGGGCGAGCATCGACTGGTCCGGCGAGGAGGCGATCACCCTGACCGCGGACACCGAGGAGCGGCTGCTGGCCGCGCTCGAGGTGTTCAAGGAGAAGCTGATCCGCAGGGACATCTCGCTCAAGGCCTTCGACGCAGGCGAGCCCGCGCAGTCGGGCAAGATCTACAAGCTGAGCGGGACCCTTGTCCAGGGCATCACCACCGAGAACGCCAAGAAGATCTCCAAGAAGATCCGCGACGAGGGCCCGAAGGGCGTCAAGGCGCAGATCCAGGGCGACGAGCTCCGCGTCAGCAGCAAGAAGCGCGACGACCTGCAGGCCATCATCTCGCTACTCAAGGGCGAGGACTTCGGCATCGCCCTGCAGTTCGTCAACTATCGCTGATCACAGAACCTCGCGAAGGGGCCGCACGTGCCGCGACGGCCGTACGGCCCCTCCGCGTCAATACCCACGAACGACCCTGAGCCCCAACGAGATCGGGATTCAGCTCACTCCGGCAGCCGACGGCCCGCCATCTTCTCCAGGCGATCGATGCGGTCCGCCATCGGCGGATGCGTGGCGAACATCCGGCTCATCTTGTCGCCGGCTCGGAACGGGTTCGCGATCATCATGTGCGACTGCGCGGCGATCTTCGGCTCCGGCGGCAACGGGGCGGCCTCGACGCCGCGTTCCAGCTTGCGCAACGCCGATGCCAGCGCCAGCGGGTCACCGCTGAGCTCGGCGCCGGACTGGTCGGCCTGGTACTCCCTCGAGCGCGAAACCGCCATCTTCACCACGGAGGCCGCGATCGGGCCGAGCAACGAGACGAGCAGCAGCGCCAGCGGATTCGGCCTGCCTTCACCCCGGCCGCCGAACATCGACGCAAACATCGCCATGTTGGCAAGACCCGAGATCACCGCCGCCATCGCACCCGCGACCGACGAGATCAGGATGTCGCGGTTGTACACGTGCGAGAGCTCGTGGCCTAGCACGGCCCGCAGCTCCCGCTCGTCGAGGATCTGCAGGATGCCGCTGGTGCAGCACACCGCCGCATTACGGGGGTTGCGACCGGTCGCGAAGGCGTTCGGCGCGGTCGTCGGGCTGATGTAGAGCCTGGGCATCGGCTGGTGCGCGGTGGTCGCCAGCTCGCGCACGATCTTGTAGATGACCGGTGCCTCGACCTCGGTCACCGGCTGCGCGTGCATGGCCTTGAGCGCCAACTTGTCGCTGTTGAAGTACGCGTAGCCGTTCATCCCGACCGCGAGGACGATCGAGAAGATCAGGATGCTCTTGTTGTTGAACAGCGCCCCGATGAACACGATCAGCGCGGACATCCCCACCAGCAACGCAAAGGTCTTCAACCCGTTGGAATACCGGTGCACGTCGGCCCCTCTCTCGCGGAACACTCAGTTAATCAACGAAAGAGCCCCGAGCGACGTTCCCACGCCAGATGCCACCGTCAGCCGACCCGCGCGATCGTGTAGTCCACCAGGCGCCCGAGCGCATCGTTCGCCGGTCCCTGCGGAAGTTCCGCGAGCTGCGCGTGCGCCGAATCCGCGTACTCCGCCAGCTTCGCCTTCGCCGCCGCCATGCCGGGGGAACGCTCCAGCAGCGCCAGCGCCTCCGCGACGGCGTCGTCGTCGGTGACCGGACCGTCGAGCAGCACCCGAAGGCGATCCGCGTCGGGGCCCTCCTCGCGCAGCGCGTAGAGCACCGGCAGGGTGTGCACGCCCTCGCGCAGGTCGGTGCCAGGCGTCTTGCCGGACTGCGAGGCCACCGAGGAGATGTCGATGATGTCGTCGGAGATCTGGAATGCGGTGCCGACCGCGTCGCCGAGCCGCTCGAGGCGGACCACGTCCTCGGCGCTCGCTCCGGAGAAGGTTCCGCCGAACCGCCCGCACGCCGCGATCAGCGATCCGGTCTTCTCCCACACCACCTTCAGGTAGTGCTCGACGGGATCCTGCTGCTCCTTGACGCCGATCGTCTCGCGCATCTGCCCGGTCACGAGCTCGGCGAAGGTCTCGGCGATGATGCGCACCGCCTCCGGTCCGAGCGTGGACACCAGCCGGGACGCGTGCGCGAACAGGTAGTCACCCGCCAGGATCGCGATGGAGTTCCCCCAGCGCGAATTCGCGCTCGGGGCGCCGCGGCGCATCGTCGCCTCGTCCATCACGTCGTCGTGGTAGAGCGTGGCCAGGTGCACCAGCTCGACGACGGTGGCCGCGGTGACCGTGGCCGGATCTGTCGGGTTCGGGCCTAGTTGCGCCGTCAGCAGGGTGAACAGCGGCCGGAACCGCTTGCCGCCCGCCTTCGCCAGGTGCAGCGCCGCCTCGGTGAGGAAGTCCTCACCGTCCGACAGCTCGCTCACCAGCAGGCTCTCGACCTCTGCGAGGCCCCCACGCACCACCTCGGCCAGCGCCGGATCCCCCAGATCCACGCCTGCAACGACCGTGCCCATCGCTTCGCTCGTGCTCACGATCTCAGTTCCCATCCCGTCTCGCGTGATGCCCAGCAACCGATGCCATAACTGTCACGGTAGTGAACCTATCGGGTTCGCGGCCCGTCGGGCTGACCACAGCGGTCGCCCCCGGCCTGAGAAGATACTGGGGTGGTGCCCCCGCCTGTCGACTCCGATCCCTCCGCCGCCCCGTCCGTGGCGCCCGACGACGTCCCCGCGCACGCCGAGGTGGTGGTGATCGGTGCAGGTCCCGCCGGTTCCGCGGCGGCGGCGTGGGCGGCGCGCGCCGGCCGCGACGTACTGCTCGCCGACTCCGCGACCTTCCCGAGGGACAAGACGTGCGGCGACGGACTCACCCCGCGCGCCGTGGCGGAACTCGAGCATCTCGGCCTCGGCGACTGGCTCGCCACCCGCGCCACCAACCACGGTCTCCGGCTGAGCGGGTTCGGGCAGGAGCTACAGCTGCCGTGGCCCGGCGGGTCGCTGCCGAGCACCGGCAGCGCCGTCCCGAGAACCGAACTCGACGACCGGATCCGGCAGGTCGCGCTCGATGCGGGCGCCCGGATGGTGCAGGGCGCCAAGGCCGTCGACGCCGACCGGGACGGTAACCGGGTGCGGTCGGTGACGCTGCAGACGGCGGAGGGGACGCGCACGGTTCGGTGCGAGCACCTCATCGTCGCCGACGGTGTGCGCTCGACCCTCGGCAAGCGTCTCGGCCGCGAGTGGCATCGCGACACCGCGTACGGGGTGGCCGCGCGCGCCTACATCCGCTCCGGCCGCAGCACCGACCCGTGGATCACCTCGCACCTCGAACTTCGGGACCGTGAGGGGACCCTGCAGTCCGGCTACGGCTGGGTGTTCCCGCTCGGCACCGGCGAGGTCAATCTCGGGGTCGGCACCCTGGCCACCGCGAAGCGGCCCGCACCCGGCGCACTGCGCCCGCTGATCGAGCTGTACGCGGAGCAGCGCCGCGACGAGTGGCGTCTCGACGGCCAGGTGCGCGCTGTCGCGTCGGCGCTGCTGCCGATGGGCGGGGCGGTGTCCGGGGTTGCGGGCGTCAACTGGGCGATCATCGGCGACGCCGCGGCCTGCGTGAATCCGCTCAACGGCGAGGGCATCGACTACGGCCTGGAGACCGGCTCGATGGTGGCCGGGGTGCTCGGGGCCGGCGACCTCACCGAGCTGTGGCCGACGCTGCTGCGGGAGCGCTACGGGCAGGCGTTCTCGATCGCGCGCCGGCTCGCGGGCCTGCTCACCGTGCCGCGGGTGCTGCCCGCCGCAGGCCCGCTGGCGATGCGCTCGCGCGCGTTGATGACGATCGCGGTCCGGGTGATGGGCAATCTCGTGACGGACGCCGACCTCGACCTGACCGCGCGGGCGTGGCGGGCGTCGGGGTCGTCCTCGCTTCGGTTCGACTCCCGGCCGCCGTTCAGCTGACTCGGGTGTTGGTGGATCAGCGCTGACTGATGACGAACAGGGGGAACCGCTCCCCCGACTCCGCTTCCCGGAATTCCACGCGCAACGACCGACCCGGCTGCATCGACAGCTCGCCCTCGATCCACGTGTAGATCCACGGGCCCTCGTCGAGCTCGACGATGGCGAGCGTGCAGGGCACCAGTGTGAGCGGGAGGTCGGCGGACGAGCAGTCCACCACCGTCCAGGACACGACGGTCCCCGTGCCGGTGGCCCGCACCCGCTCGAGCTCGTTGCGCCCGCACGATGTGCATGCCGCCGCCTCGGGCGCCAGCAGCGTCGAGCACTGCTCGCAGCGCAGGATCATCAGCGCCCGGTGCCGGGCCCGGACCTCACCCGCGCCTGCAACGGCGTACTGCGTTTGCTGCTCGAACATCGGGAACCTCGGTTTCAACGGATCCAGTGCGACAAGTCACACTGTTCCTTTTGTCCGGGTTTCCGGCGACGGTGGAACCACCGGGGTAGGTACCTGTTTTTCGTCGGGTACCGAACCCCACGCCCGGTTAAGGCGGCTGACCGTCGACTTGGGTCCGCTCGACGACCCATGCGGCGATCTGCGCGCGGGAGGTGAACCCGAGCTTGGCGAGGACGTGCTCCACGTGGCCCTCGACCGTGCGCGCGGCGATCACCAGCTGCTCGGCGATCGCCTTGTTGGTCAGCCCCTGCGCGACCAGGTCGGCGACCTGTCGCTCACGCCTGGTCAGGCTCGGGGCGGCGCCTGCGGTCGGCTCGGCGGCCTGGGGTTGCTCGTCCAGCGCGTACGCGACGCCGTCGTCGAAGCTCAGGCTCGTGCCCTGACCGACGGCCGCGTCGAAGGCCCGCTCGCCGAGCGCGGTCCGGACCTGTCGCTCGGATTCCTCGTGGTAGCCGAGCAGGGTTGGCACCACGACCCCGTGGCTCCCCACGGCCCGCCACAGCGACTGGGCGGCCCCGAGCAGCACCGCGGCGCGCCGGGTGCGCCGATCACTCGCGGCGATCCAGGCCAGCGCCTCGACGCAGATGGCCGAACCGAGCAGGTCGTCCACGGCCCGGCTGAGCCGAAGGCCCTGCTCGAACAGCCCCGTCGCCCGCCGGGGATCGCTCTGCCACAGCGCCAGCCCGAGGGTGCACAGCGAGTACGCCCGATAAGCGGATTCGCCTCGGGATTCGGTGATCGCGAGTGCCTCTTCCTGACAGGCGACGGCACGCGGCGCATCGCCGAGCAGACCGCAGGCCAGCGCGAGTCCGAGCAGGGTCGCGATCCGCCTCAGCGGGTTCTTGTCGGCACGGAACGTGTCGAGCACTTCCTCGAAGCAGGCGACGGCCAGGCGAAGGTCGCCGCTGAAGATCGCGAGCTGCCCGACTCCGTGGGTGACGATGGCGCGCAGCGACGCATCGTCGAGGGCCTCCGCCACCTCACGGGCCCGCTCGAGCAGCGACGCCCCCGCCGCGATGTCGCCCTGGTTGCCTGCCAGCATGCTGGCCGCGTACAGGGCTCTGACCAGCTCTGCGGTCGGCTGTCCGGCCTGGCGGTCGAGTGCGAGGTCGAGCCAGTGTCTGCCCTCCCCGAGCAGGCCGCGGGAAAGCCAGAACAGGTAGAGGGCGTTGGCGATCCGCAGACCGGCCTCCGCCTCGCCCGGCTCGGTCAGACAGAACTCCATCGCTTCGCGCAGGTTCGGCTGCTCCCGCCCCAGGCGCGCGATCCACTCGACCTGCCCCGAACTGATCCACTCGGCCTCCGCGCGCGACGCGAGCTGCTTGTACCAATCCCGGTGCCGTCGTCGCATCGACGCGTACTCGCCGGACTCCTGCAACTTCTCGCGGCCGTATTCGCGCAGCGTCTCGAGCAGCCGATACCGCACCACGGCGCCCGCTTCCTCCCGGATCAGGATCGACCGGTCGACCAGCGCCGCGACCACGTCCAGCAGGTCGTCCGGGGTGAGGTCGCCCGCGCAGATGCCCTCGGCCGCATCGAGCTCGAATCCACCGGCGAACACCGACATCCGCCCCCACAGCATCCGCTCCCGCTCGGTGCACAGCTCGTGGCTCCAGTCGATGCACAGTCGCAGCGTCTGCTGACGCGAAGGCGCGCCACGACTCCCCCCGGTCAGCAGGCGGTACCGATCGTTCAGCCGGTCGAGGATCTGCTCCGCGGACATCGCCCGCAGGCGAACGGCCGCCAACTCGATGGGTAGCGGCAGTCCGTCCAACCGTTGACAGATCCCGGCCACGGCGACCTGGTTGTCCTCGGTGAGCCCGAAGTCGGGCACCACGGCGCACGCTCGTTCGGCGAACAGCGTCACGGCGTCACAGCGGGGCAGCCCGCGCGGGGGCGAGCGCCGGTCCTGATCCGGGACCGACAGCGGCGGCACCCGGAGCGAGGCCTCGCCTCCGATGCCAAGCGGTTCGCGGCTGGTCGCCAGGATTCGCAGTTCTGGGCAGCGCCGCAGCAGCGCGTCGGCGAGCGCCGCGGCCGCGTCGAGCACGTGCTCGCAGTTGTCCAGCACCAGCAGCAACCGTCGATCGGCGAGATACTCCGCCAACGAGTCCAGCCCGTGATCGGCAGACTGCTCCCGCAACCCGAGCGCGGCGGCCACCATGGCGGGCAGCAGGACGTCCTCCTGCAGCTCGCCCAGCTCGACCAGCCACACCCCGTCCTCGAATACCCGACTCGAATCCGCTGCCACCCGCAGCGCGAGCCGGGTCTTGCCGACCCCGCCGATCCCGGTCAGCGTCACCAGCCGCGAGACAGAAAGAAGCCGCCTCGTCTCTGTCACCTCGCGGCGACGGCCGACGAAACTGGTCAGCTCGAGGGGCAGGTTCCCGACCCTGCCCCGAACAGCGGGCGCCATCGAACGTCACTCTCAACTCGCGCGGTCCCCTGCCGTCGACGGTACCCCCGGCGCCGGTCCCAGCGGGCCCGTCTCAGGCGACCTGCACGGCGGGAACCCGCTGACATCCATGGAATACCGGGTACCGCTCGTCCGCCTCAAGGTGATCGAATTGGACCCGAACCGACCGGCCGGGCCGAATCGCGACCTCGCCCTCGATCCAACTGCAGATCCAGGGTCCGTCATCGAGCGCGACGACGGCCAGCATGCACGGCATGGCGTCGTCGTACGAACCGACCCGCACGCGTTCGGCCACTTTCCACGTGATCATCGACCCGACCCCGGACGACGGCACCCGCGACAGGTGGCCGCTCCCGCACGACGAGCAGGTCACCGCGACCGGCGCCAGCAGCAGTGCGCAGCATTCACAGCGCCGGATCATCAGGGCGCCGCCAGCCAAGCCTGGCCACAGGTGGGTCCCGCCCGGGGCCGTCACGACCTCGCCCCCGCCCGCGCCATCGGCTCCGCGTTCCCCTGCCCCGCATCGAGCACGGTCGCCATCGCGGTACCGAATCCGTGCGGGTCGTCGATCAGCCAGCCGTGGCTGCCTGCGACGGTGACGACCGTGGGATTGCGGAGCGCGGAGCACAGGGATTCGAAGCTGGCGCGCGGGATGAACGTGTCGTCGCAGCCCCAGAGCAGCGTCACCGGCAGGCCGCGCTCGGCCAACTCGTCGAGTTCACCCCGCAGATCCGCCGTCCTGGCCAGGTGCGCGAGCCGCCAGATCGCCAGCGGATTGCGAAGCAGGTTGCCCACCGCGTCGGCCGTGATCGCCAGCATGCCCGCGGCGGACGGGCGAATGGCCAGCGCGTCAACGGTTGCCGCCGCGCACCAATCCCACAACGGCCGCTCGCCGATCGGGCGTACGCCCCCGCCCGAGGGGGACCATGCCGCCCCGCCAACCGAATTGACCAGCACCAGCCGCGCCACCCTGGGACCGAGGTCGTGCGCGGACTGGATCGCGACCCCCCCTCCGAACGAGTGTCCGATGACCGTCACCGGTCCGGCGACGGAGATCGAGTCGAGAAATCCGCCGAGCCAGCGCGCGTACCCGGCCAGGTTCCGCTCCCGTTCCGGGAGTTCGGCCGTGCCGCCGAATCCTGGAAGGGCAGGCGCGTACACCCGCACTCCCTGACTCGCCATCCGCAGCAGCGCGCGTTCGTACGAACGCGGCGTGAGCCCGAACCCGTGCAGGAACACCACCGGCGCGCCCGTGCCCGCGACGCCGTAGGACGCCGCCCGACCCTCGACGAGGGTGTTTGTCCAGCTGATGTTCCTGGATTGGCTGTCGATCTGGGGATGCGATGTCGGGTGCGGCAGCATCGGGACCTCGGCTTCACGGTGGCGGATATGACCCAGCACACGTTGCCCGGTATGCACCCCGTCGGTCAGGGCAGAACTACCCGGGGGCATACCTGTTTCTGGTCAGGAACCCTGTTTCTGGTCGGATCCGACCTGATTTTCCGGAGCCCGACCCCGCGTTCGCTCGACAAACCAGGCGGCGATCTGTGTCCGCGAGTTGAACCCCAGCTTCTCCAGGACGTGCTCGACGTGCCCCTGGGCCGTCCGCGGCGAGATGACCAGCTTCGCGGCGATCGCCCTGTTGGTGAGGCCCTGCGCGACCAGGTCGGCGACCTGCAGTTCACGCCGGGTCAGGCTCACCGCCTCCACCTCGGTCTGCGTCGCGTCGGGGCTCCGTTCCCCGAGCGCGTATGCCACCGCGTCGTCGAAGCCCCTCCGCGCGCCCCTGCCGAACCCCTCCTCGAACTCCCGGTCCCCGAGGGCCGCGCGCGCCCGTTGCTCGCATTTCGCGTGGTGGGCGAGCAGGTTCGGCAGGGTGACGGCAGCGCTCCCCACCGACTTCGCCAGCGCGTCGGCCGCGCCCAACAGGACGGCGGCGCGTTCTGGCGCGTTCTCGACCGCCGCGATCCACGCCATCGCCTCCAGGCACCAGGTGGCGATGATCGGGTCATGGACCTGCCGGATCAGGCGCAGTCCCTGCGCTATCAGCGCGGCTGCCCGCCCCGGGTCGCCCTGATGCAGCGCCGCCAGCCCGAGC
This sequence comes from Rhodococcus sp. NPDC059179, assembly GCF_042754885.1. NCBI lineage: Bacteria > Bacillati > Actinomycetota > Actinomycetes > Mycobacteriales > Nocardiaceae > Rhodococcus > Rhodococcus sp. NPDC059179. The sequence continues at coordinate 426,723 of NZ_JBHZBV010000003.1, forward strand.
CCCCAGAGCGAGTACGCGCGGTAGTAGGACTCACCGCGCGGTTCGGTGATGGCGAGAACCTGCTCGTGGCAGGCGACGGCCCGAGCCTCGTTGCCGAGCAGTCCGGTGGCGACCGCCAACCCGAGCAGCCCTCCGATCGGCCGCAGCAGTTCTCCCGTTGGCCTGCTCCTCTCCAGGGCATCCTCGAACGAACCTTCCGCGCCCGCGAGATCGCCCCTGAACAGTGACAAGAAGCCGGTCGCGTACCCGGCTGCGGCCAGCACCACGGGATCGCCCAATTCGTCGGCCAGGGCGCTGCACTCCACCACCGCGGTGGCGCAGGCATCGAGTTCGCCCTGTAAGCCCGCCATCACGCTGTCCCCGAACAGCGCGAACACCCGGTCCGCCGTCCGCCGACCGCGCGACCGCGCCAGAGCTCGGTCCAGCCAGCGCCGCCCCTCACCGACCAGGCCGCGGCAGTTCCAGAACAGGTAGAGGGAATTGACCATCCGCAGGCAGACGTCGGCCTCGGCGTCGCCCGGCGCAGTCAGACTGAACTGCAGCGCATCACGCAGGTTCGGCTGTTCCCGCTCCAGCCGGGCGATCCATGCAGCCTGGCAGGGCCCGACCCACTCGACCTCGGCTTGCCGTGCCAGCCGCGCGTACCAGTCGCGGTGCCGCCGATGCACGACGTCTTCGTCACCGGATTCCCGGAGCTTCTCCCTGCCGTAGTCGCGGAGGGTCTCCAGCAACCGGAACCGCACCACCGCGTCCGGCTCCTCGCGGATCAAGATCGACTTGTCGACCAACGACGCCAGCACATCGAGCAGGTCGTCCGGCGTCAGATTCCCGGCGCAGATCCCCTCCGCCGCGTCGAACTCGAACCCACCGGCAAACACCGACAGCCGGGCCCACAACTCCTGTTCCCGATCCGAACACAGGTCGTGGCTCCATTCGATGCTGGACCGCAACGTCTGCTGGCGGGTCGGCGCGCCCCGGCTGCCCAGGGTCAGCAACCGAAAGCGGTCCGTCAGCCGCTGCAGAACCTGTTCGGCGGACATCGCGCGCAATCGCACCGCGGCCAGCTCGATCGGCAGCGGCAGACCGTCCAGCCGATTGCAGATCCCGGCGACCGCGTGCCGGTTGCCCTCGGTGAGGGTGAACTCGGGAACCGCGGCCGCGGCCCGTTCGGTGAACAGCACCACCGCGTCGTACCGGGGAAGGCCCTGTAGCGACGGCGTTCGCTCGGTGTCGGGGACCGTCAGCGGCGGCACCCGCAGCACCGCCTCTCCGCCGATGCCGAGGGCTTCGCGGCTCGCGGCGAGGATTCGCAGCTCGGGGCAGGACCTGAGCAGCGCCTCCGCCAATGCCGCGACGTCATCGACCAGGTGCTCGCAGTTGTCCAACACCAGCAGCAGGTGGCGGGCGGCGAGATGCTCCACCAGCACGTCGGCCAGGGTGTGAGCGGGCTGGTCCCGCAGTCCGAGTGCCGCGGCCACCGTGTCCGCCACCAGCGTTGGGTCCTGGACCTCACCGAGTTCGACGAGCCAGACACCGTCGTCGAATGCGCGCCGAGAATCCGCGGCCACCCGCAGCGCGAGCCGGGTCTTGCCGACCCCGCCGATCCCGGTCAACGTCACCAGGCGCGAGACAGAAAGCAGCCGCCTCGCCTCGGTCACCTCGCGGCGACGGCCGACGAAACTGGTCAGCTCGAGGGGCAGGTTTCCGGCCTTGCCCCGCACGGCGAGCACCATCGAACGGCCACTCTCATCCCACGGTCCCCTGTGGGTTCACGGTACCCGTAGACCCCGCGCGCGGTCGCTATCGCTGCGCGCGGTGCAACGCGACGACGCCGCCGGTCAGGTTGCGCCACTTCACGTTCTTCCAGCCGGCCGCCTCGATCTTGACCGCCAACTCCTGCTGGGTCGGCCAGGCCCGGATCGACTCCGCGAGGTACACGTAGGCGTCGGGGTTGCTGCTCACCGCGCGCGCCACCATCGGCAGCGCCTTCATCAGGTACTCCATGTAGATCGTGCGGAACGGGCCGAAGGTCGGCGTGGAGAACTCGCTGACCACCAGGCGCCCGCCCGGCTTGGTCACGCGGGCGATCTCCCGCAGACCCGCCTCGAAGTCGGAGACGTTGCGCAGCCCGAAGGAGATGGTCGCGGCGTCGAACACCGAATCCGCGTACGGCAGGGCCATCGCGTCGCCCGCGACCATCGGCACCCGTCGCTGCGCGCCCGCGTGCAGCATGCCCTTGGAGAAGTCGGTGGCCACCACCCAGGCGCCGGACCTGCCGAGCTCGACGGTGGAGACCCCGGTGCCCGCCGCGAGGTCGAGCACCCGCTCCCCCGGCTTCAGGTCGAGCGCCGCGCGGGTCGCCTTGCGCCAACTGCGATCCTGACCGAACGAGAGCACCGTGTTGGTGAGGTCGTAGCGCTTGGCGACGCCGTCGAACATCGACGCCACCTCGTGCGGATCCTTCTCCAGCGACGCCCTCGAGCCGTGTGTTGTTGCCACACCGTTGACGGTACAGGCGCGCGTCCGGCACCTTGCGCCCAGTTCACGGGCAACCCGCTCAGGCCGAGCGCCGCCCGTGGACATCGCACGCCCCCGTCACGTCCGCGTAGTGGTCGAGCAGCTCGCCGCACACCGACGGCCAGGTGCGGTGGAGCACCGACCGCCGGGCGGACGCCCCGAACCGGGCGCGGGTGGCCCGGTCCCGCAGCGCGATCACGGCACCGGGCAACAGCTCCTCGAAGCGCTCGACCGGCAGCAGGTACCCGTTGCTGCAGTGCCCGACGAGGTCGCGGGGGCCGCCCGCATCCGGGCCGATCACCGGGACCCCACTCGCCAACGCCTCCTGCACCGCCTGGCAGAAGGTCTCGTGCTCGCCCGGGTGCACGAACAGGTCGAGGCTCGCGTAGGCGCGGGCCAGCTCGTCGCCCCCGAGCTGCCCGGTGAACACGGCAGACGGCAGCAACCGCTGCAAGCGCGCCCGCTCGGGACCGTCGCCGACGATCACCAGTTGCAGGCCGGAGTCGGCGGCCAGCGCGGCCAGTCGCTCGACGTGTTTCTCCGGTGCCAGCCGTCCCACGAACCCGACCACCAGCCGGTCGCCATCGCACCAGCTCGCCCGCAGCGCGGCGCTGCGTCGGGAGGGCGCGAACCGGGTGGTGTCCACGCCTCGGGCCCAGCGGAACACCCGTGGCACACCCCGCGATTCGAGCGCCAGGGCCGCCGCGGTCGACGGGGCGAGGGTGCGGGCGGCGCCGCGGTGCAGGCGTCGGGTCCATCGCCACGCCGCCCTGCTCGTCAGTCCCAGCCCGTAGCTCTCCGCGAAGCCGGCGACATCGGTCTGGTAGACCGCGACGGCCGGCACGTCCAGCCGGTTCGCCGCCGCCAGCCCGCCCGCGCCGAGCACGAACGGCGACGCGAGGTGCACCACGTCCGGGTCGAAGGAACGCAGCGCCGAGGTGATCCCCGGCTGCGGAAGTCCGACCGGCAGGGAGCTGATCCTCGGAATCATCACGGCTGGCACGCGGTGCACGGGGAATCCGTCGTGCTCGGTTGGCGCGGCAGGCCTGCCTGCGACGGTGTCGGGGGCGACGAGCAGCGCCTGGTGTCCGTGGCGCCGGAGGTGCTCGAGAACCCGGATCACCGAGTGGGTGACCCCGTTCATGTTCGGCAGGAACGACTCCGCGACGATGGCTACTCGCACCACACCAGTGTCCGCGCCGCGCTGGCCGGGACGGGGCGGCGCAGGTGTCGCGCCGGCAAAGTTCCGGCGAAACCTCGGCTACCGGCTCAGGCAGCGACCGTGCGCCGCCGGACCAGCCACAAGGCCGGCAACGCGAGCAGCCACGTCACCGCGATCACGGAACCGGCCGGGATCAGCGCAACCCGGACGTCGCGGCCGGACACCCGGACCAGATCGGGATCGGACTTGGCGTACTCAACGTCGATCCGCTGGCCGACGGTCAGCTCGGTCGGGTACAGCACGCCCAGCCGCGGGTTCTTCGTGACACCGTCCGGCGTGACGAAGCTGATCGCCGAGCGCAACGCACCAGCCGAGAGCACCTCGGCGGTGGCCACACCCTTGTCGGATTCGATCGTCAGGTCGTTGCGCCAGGCCGCGACCACCAGCAGCACGGCGAGCACCGAGAGGCCGATCGCGGCGGCCAGGATTCCGCGCCGGACCCGTCCGGCGGCCTTCGGCGTCACAGCTGCGCCCGCACCGCGGCGTGCAGCTCCCGCAGTCCGGATCGTTCGGTTGCGACCTCGAGGACCCGGATGCCCGCGGTGTTCGGCTCGGTCAGCGCCACCGCCAACTGCTCGGGGTTCACCGCGCGGTGCTCGACCCGGTAGGCGGCGCAGAGCGCGGCCAGGTCCATCCCGTGCGGGGTGCCGAACACCCGCTCGAAGACGCCCGCGTACTGCGGGTCGCCCTGCTCGAGCAGCTCGAAGATGCCGCCGCCGTCGTCGTTGGCCACCACGATCGTCAGGTCCCGCGGCCTCGGCTCGCCGGTGCCGATCAGCAGGCCGGAGGCGTCGTGCAGGAAGGTCAGGTCGCCCATCAGCGCGAGGGTGCGGGTGTCCGCGCCCGGGGCGGCCATCGCCGCGCCGACCGCCGTGGACACGGTCCCGTCGATGCCCGCGACGCCGCGGTTCGACAGCACCCTCACGCCCGGCCGCGGATAGCTGACGAGCGCCGCGTCCCGGACCGGGTTCGAGGCACCGAGCAGCAGCTGGTCGCCGTCGCACAGCGAGTCCATCACGACCTTGGCCACGTGCAGCCCGGTCGGCTTCGGGTGCGCCGAGAGCTGTTGCCGCACAGCCTTGTCCGCATGTTCCGTCAGATGCCTGCAACGGTCGAGCCAGGCCTGTTCCGGGGCGCCGGAGGTGACGGCGCGGGTGCCGGTGGCCAGCACGTTGCCGGACACGTCGGGCCAGCGCGGGCCGGTGGTGAGCGCGAACACCGACACCCGGGGGTCGGCGAGCAGCTTGGCCACCGGGCGGTGCAGCGTCGGCCTGCCGGTGATCACCGCCTGGCGGGGCTTGAGCTGGGGCAGTGCCAGTGGATGCAGCGGCAGCCCGTGCAGGGGCGCGGTCGGCTCGGCGACGGTCGGCAGGCCCGCGAGTTCCGGCCGGTGACCGCTGCCATGGCCGGAGATCACCACGGTGTCCGGCGTCAGGTCCAGCTCGAGCGGTACGTCGAGGGTTGCGTGCGCGGTGGTCGTCCAGGGGGCGCCGTCGGGGCGCCCCTCGTGCACCGGGCCCTGGACGTGCACGTCCGGCACCAGCGGCTCCCGCAGCGGCACGTCGAAGTGCACGGGTCCCGCGTTGCCCGACCGCGCACCCCTGGCCGCCGCGAGTACCCGGCACACCGCCGAGCGCCACTGGCTGTTCTGGTCACTGGCGCGGAGCCCGCGGAGCGACCCTTCAGCGCTGCCGTCCTCGGCGAGGCCGAGGCTGATGGTCGCCCGTACCTGGCTGCCGAACAGGCCGAGCTGCTCGATGGTCTGGTTGGCCCCGGTGCCGAGCAGCTCGTAGGGCCGGTTCGCGCTGAGCACCACGAGCGGGACCCGGGCATAGTTCGCCTCCAGCACCGCGGGACCGAGGTTCGCCACGGCGGTGCCGGAGGTCATCACGATCGGCACCGGGCGGCCGCTGCCGATGGCGAGGCCGACCGCGAGGAATCCGGCGGTGCGCTCGTCGATCCGCATGTGCAGCCGCATCCGCCCGGCAGTGTCGGCGGCCTGCAGGGCGAAGGCCAACGGCGCGTTGCGCGAGCCCGGGCAGAGCACCACATCGAGTACCCCGCCGCGGATCAATTCGTCGACGACGGCGGTGGCCTGGGCTGTGGACGGGTTCACGGATCAAGGGTGTCAGACGGCCGCCTCCCGACGGGCGGCGGTCCGGCCACACCGTCAGTTAGGATTGCCTGAGCTAACCGACCCGCGAGGAACGAGACCATGGCCAAGCGCAGCAAGTTCATCAAGCCCGAGCACCGCGAGTTCATCCGGGCGCGGGTGCTCGGGAGCAAGCAGATCAGCCCGAACTTCGTTCGCGTCACCGTCGGCGGGGAGGAGCTCGCAGGCTTCACGCCGATGGGCTTCGACCATTGGTTCCGGATGTTCTTCCCGCAGGCGGGCCAGAGCGAGCTGCGACTGCCGAGCGCGACCAGCATGCTCTGGTACGCCCAGTTCCTCGCGATACCGAAGGCCACGCGTCCGGAACAGCGCAACTACACGGTGCGAGCCTTCAGGCGTGCCGAGGATTCCCTGTTCGGCATGGACGTGCCGGAACTGGACATCGACTTCGCCTCGCACGGCGGCGGGGCCGCGTCGGACTGGGCGAACTCGGTGTCTCCTGGCGACGAGATGGCGCTGCTGGACGAAGGACTGATCTACAACCCGACGCCAGAAGCACAGTGGCAGTTGATCGTCGGTGACGAGAGTGCGCTGCCCGCGATCGTCGGGATCCTGGGCTCGGCTCCTGCCTATCTGCGCGCCGAGGTGTTCGTGGAGATCGCGCACCCGGACGACGCGCAGGACGTCGCGATCCCCGCGGGGGTGAATCTGCAGTGGTTGGTGCGCACCGATCCAACGGCGCGCCCCGGCGCGCTCGCGCTCGAGACGGTGCAGCGGGCGGAGTTGCCGTCGGGTCCGTCCTACTCGTTCCTCGCGGGCGAGTCCGAACTGGCCACCGGGCTGCGCAGGCACCTGGTGAACGAGCGGAAGTTCCCCAAGTCCGACATCTCGTTCACCGGATACTGGCGCTGACGCACCTGTGCGTGGATAGCGGGTCCATAGACCCGTTATCCACGCACGGGCGGCGAAGCTGCTTAGCTCGCGTGCTTCTCGACGAGCGCACCGAGTCGCGGCAGCGCCTCGATGACGTTCTTCTTCGCCGAGGGACGCATGGTCGCGTAGACCTTCTTGATCGCGCCCTTGTCGGTGCCCTCGATCTTCTCGTCGGTCACCCCGAGCAGCGCGTCCGCGACCTGATCGCTACGCGCGCTGAGGAAGTCGCCGAATCCGGCTCCGCCTGCCGCGCCGAAGTCCTGCCAGAACGGCTCGAGGCGGGAGATGAATCCCGGCAGCAGGCCCTCGACGGCGTCCGGCACGATCGACGGTCCGACCTTCTTCACCGCGCCGTAGCCGCCCTTGACTGCCAGGCCCGAGGCGCCCTTCTTGTCCGAGACCTCGGCGTCGATGAGATCCTGCACGTCCGCGACCACGGCGGGCAGCCGGGACGGGTCGAGCAGGGTGTCATTCAGTGCTGCAACCACTTTCAATGCCTCCGATGTTGACTTGAATATCGAGGCCCGACCCTATACGACGCGGAGCCCACCGGGATTACTCAGCATCCATCGAGCAGTCCATGACACCGGGCGAGCCGTGCCAGCCACCACTGTGTCCGTTCCGGCGCGGCCAGCAGGGCGGCCACCCGCGCGGGATCCGGCGCGACCGTCGACGCCGACATGGACCCGTTCACCACCTCGCGCGGCGCCGCGACGTCCGCCTCGAACAGGCCGCCGGTGCCGAGCCCGCAGGCGTACTCGAGGTCGGGCAGCGCGGCGGCCGCCGCCAGCCCGGCCCCCATCCCGACCGCTGAATCCAGGGCACTCGAGACCACCACCGGCACCCCGTGCCCGGCCAGCTCCCCTGCGAGCCGCAGCAGAGCCCGCATGCCGCCGAGGGGCGCGACCTTCACCACCGCCACGTCCGCCCCGCCCGCGCGCACGACCCGCATCGGGTCCTCGGCCCGCCGGATGCTCTCGTCCGCGGCGATCGGCACCCGCACCCCTCCGGTCGCCGTCGCGTGATCGGCGAGGCGCCTGCGCAATTCGACCAGTTCGGGGACGGAGGCGCACGGCTGTTCCGCGTACTGCAGCGGCCCGTCCGAGGACAGCGCCAGCAGAGCCTGCTGCGCCTCGTCGACGCTCCAGCCGCCGTTCGCGTCGACCCGCACATGCTCGATGTGCTCGCGGACCGCGGCGACCCGGGCCAGGTCATCGGCGAGCGACTGGCCCCTCTCGGCGACCTTGACCTTCGCCGTCCGCGCACCAGGGAACCGGGACAGGATCTCGGGCACCCGCGCCGCCGGGGCCGCGGGCACCGTCGCGTTGATCGGCACCATGGCGCGCAGCGGCGCGGGCGGACCCAGCCACGCGGCCTCGATCGCCGAGCGCAGCCAGGCCGCGGCCTCGGCGTCTGCGTACTCGGGGAAGGGTGCGAACTCGCCGAAGCCGGCGGGCCCGCGCAGGAGCAGCACCTCGCGAGTGGTGATGCCGCGGAACCGGACTCGCATCGGAAGGCTCACCACGGTGGCCCCCGCACGCACTTCGTCCAGCGGGGGCAGCGGCGCGGCGTTGGTCATGCTGTTCCTCCGATCATGACGCTGCCGCATCCTCGAACGCCTCGCCCCGCAGCAGCGGGACAACGGCACTGGTGTCGACCTCGGCCGCGATCTCCACGTCGTCCGCGAACCCCTTCGCGACGAGTTCCCGGCCGCTCGCGCAGTCTCGCAGCCGCGCCGGCAGATCCGGTTCGGCCGCGGCGAAGGCCTCCGCCGCGGCGCGGGCCTCGGGCGACGCGCCTGCGCCGCCGATTGCTCCCAGCCCGGCGAGCACCGCGCCTGCTCCCCACAGATCCTCCAGCGCAGGCCGAAGCGACCCGTCCGGCCAGCGCTCCCCCGCGGCGATCACCGCGACGCGGAGCGGGGCACCCGGCGCCGCGCGCCGCGACAGCCAGCCCACCACCGCGGCGGCGTTTCGCAGTGAGGCCCCCACCACGTCGACCCCGGCATCCGCGAGCCCGAAGCACAGCGCGGACCCGTTCGGCGAGGGCAGCACGAGCCGGTCGAGGTTCGCGGCGGCGCGCACCGAGCCGGGCGAGAGGCTCACATCGCCCGGCAGGGCTCGTGATCGGCCGACCGCCACCGTCGCCTCGCGCTCGGCGGCGTAGTCGGCCGCTGAGTCGGGATCCCAGCGGTACGGGTAGACGGTCGCACCCACGTCCAACGCGACGGTCAGCGTCGTGGTGAAGGACAGCACGTCGACGACCACCGCGACATCACAGTCCGGCACCAGGGCCGCGGCGCCCGCCGGACCCCAGTCGAACCGGATCCGGTAGGCACCCTGGCGGTGAGCGGGAAGCATGCGGTCATCCTCGCACCCGCCGAGCGGGGTCGTGCGGCCCTTCGGCGACCCGTGCGGCGCGGGGCATATCCTTGGCGATCGTGACCTTCAATCCGCAGCTGTGGCGTCCGGTTCCCGGGTTCGAGAACCTCACCGATATCACCTATCACCGGCACATCACGCAGGGCACCGTCCGCGTCGCCTTCAACCGTCCCGAGGTGCGCAACGCGTTCCGGCCGCACACCGTCGACGAGCTGTACGCCGCGCTCGACCACGCCCGGATGACCGCCGACGTGGGCGCGGTGCTGCTGACCGGCAACGGCCCCAGCCCCAAGGACGGCGGCTGGGCGTTCTGCTCGGGTGGCGACCAGCGCATCCGCGGACGCAGCGGCTACCAGTACACGGAGCGGGATGCGGCCACCGGCCGCGTGGGCGAGACCGCCGACACCGTGGACAAGGCGCGTGCGGGCCGGCTGCACATCCTCGAGGTGCAGCGCCTGATCCGGTTCATGCCGAAGGTGGTGATCTGCCTCGTCAACGGCTGGGCCGCGGGCGGCGGGCACTCCCTGCACGTGGTGTGCGACCTGACCCTGGCCAGCCGCGAGCACGCGCGGTTCAAGCAGACCGACGCCGACGTCGGCAGCTTCGACGGCGGCTACGGCAGCGCCTACCTCGCCAAGATGGTCGGGCAGAAGTTCGCCCGCGAGATCTTCTTCCTCGGCGACACGTACACCGCCGAGCAGATGCACCAGATGGGCGCGGTGAACAAGGTCGTCGACCACGCCGAACTCGAGGACGTCGCGATCGAGTGGGCTGCGAAGATCAACGGCAAGTCCCCGCAGGCCCAGCGGATGCTCAAGTACGCGTTCAACCTTCAGGACGACGGCCTGGTCGGCCAGCAGCTGTTCGCGGGCGAGGCGACCCGGATGGCATACATGACCGACGAGGCAGTCGAGGGCCGGGACTCGTTCCTGGAGAAGCGCGAACCGGACTGGTCGCCCTACCCGTGGTATTTCTGAGGCCTCCCGTTCTGGCGGATGGTCGCGCCCGGCCCACCTTGAACGGGTGGCCGGGCGCCGCTTTTCGAGGCTCCCGCAATGATTCAGCAAATGCTGTGCGGGAATTCGAGGTCACCAATTCACCCCGCGGGGTCGTGCATCGTTGATATTTCGACCCGATCGACTCCCTACTGAATCGGCCGACCAATGCTAGCGTGCAAAAGCAACCTGTTGGTCTGCACTTCTCCAGTCGATTCCGAAAGGTCTTGTATATGTCGAAGTCTGCATTCCGTCGCGCCGCCAGTGCGGCCGCCCTCGTCGGCGCCGCCGCGCTGATCACCCCGACATTCGCCAACGCGTTCCCAACCGGATCTGCCGGGAGCTCGTCCGGGTCTGCCGGGTCCTCCGACGCACCAGCCTGTGCACCCCTCTCCACCGAGGCCACCCCCGCCGGTTGGGGCATCCCCTTCGACGACGAGAAGGGGCAGGAGGCCGCCTACACGGCCGACAACGTGCTGGACGAGAACGGGTCATTGAAGCTCGAAGTCACGGACACTGCCGACCGCTCCGCGTGGTACCACGCGGCGGGCGGCGTCAAGCTCGCCGACATCCTGAACCAGGAGATCAGCTTCGCCGAGAAGGCTCCGACCTCGAGGGCGTCGGTCCAGGTCCGATTGCTGGGCACCACCGGCGGCAAATTCGAGAACGGCTTCACCACCCTGGTCTGGGTAGCCGCGGGCAATGATGCCGTGGACACCGCCGCGGGCGGCATGCACACGGGCCTGCAGAACGGCAAGTGGTGGAGCACCCAGAACATCGACGGTGCCCCGGGCCGGGTGCCGGTCGAGCTCGACGTGATCTCCGAGGCAAACCCGAACGCCACCGTCGAGCACTATGGCGTCAGCATCGGCACCGGCACTGCGGCGACGTCCACCCTGGTCGACGCGGTGACCTTCAACGGCTGCACCACGGACTTCGCCCTGAACGACCCCGAACCCGCCGGTTCACTCGGCGGATCGCTCGGCGACCTGTTCGGCAGCTCCTCCTAGGAATCGCGCACACGCCGAATTCTCCAGGTGCCTGCCCTGGTCGCCCAGGGCAGGCACCTTTTCGCATTCGCCGGTCGGTGCGGAATTTCACCCCCGGATCACAATCGGACACACCCGACCCCCATCGAATAGATGACTAATCGGTGAACCCATGTGAAACTTCCGGAGTTTCGACAGCGAACACCCTTCGCTGGCGCCTCGTACCGGAAAAACCTCGTCCGAGAAACGCCGGATCGCCGCCAGACGGTCACGCGCATTGGTGAAGTCGATGCCATAGCGTCGATCCTCGCCGCAGGCAGCGACCACTTCATCGGGGCGAACTCACAGTTTCACGACCTTCGCCGTCGGAATCGGGTGCGAGTCCGCCTTGATCCAGCGCATCGCCCACGTCCCCTGGGTGTGCGAATCGGTGTTGATCCAGTTGCCGTAGCCCGGATCCTTCGCCGCCACCACGATCGTCAGGGTGCCGTCGTCATTGCGCTTCGCGGTGTGGTTGTTGATGTAGATGTTGGTCCGGTTGTAGTCGAGCGACTCCACCCAGAAGTTCTGCAGCACGAAGTTGAAGTACTCACAGTTCGGGACCTCGGTCTCGATGACCCACGCCTCGTCCTCGGCGAGCTTCCAGTACCCGTGCAGGTAGAAGATCGTCGGATCGCCGCCGGCCTTCTGGAACTGCTCCTGGCCGCGGTCGAAGATCTCGTTGGGCTGCGGCATGAAGTCGCGGGACCACTCGAGGAAGGTGTCCGCCATGCCCTTCACGATCCCGACGGACTTGGCGAGGCGCACGCCCAGCTCCTCCGGGCTCAGCGGCTCGAAATCCCCTTCCGGGTCGAGGCACTCGATCGACAGATCACCGACGACCTCGTTGCGGCGGTCCTCGTGGGTCTGCCGGACGGAGATGAGGTTGCTATCCGGCGCCAACGGCAGCCAGGCACCCTCCGCGGGCTTGTCCACGCTCGCGATGAACTCGAAGCGGCCGTTCTCGTCCACCTCGAGATCGTGGATGTGCAGGTCGCCGGTCTGCAGCATGGTGCCGTCGATGTGGTACCGATTGACGCGTGAACCGAAGGTGATCAGCGGGACCGTGCCCCGACTGCCGATGATCCGGTAGCTGTACTTCCCGGAGATGTTGGCGCGCATGTAGATGTTGTCCGGATTGTCGGCGCCGACCTTGGTCATCATGTTGGGGTTCGGCGCCGACGTGAACTGCGGCCACCGCGGGTCGGTGTACTCGACGCAGTTGATCGTGGCGTAGCGGAGCAGTCGGCTCAGGTAGCGGACGCCCTCGGCCTGCGTCAGCGGATCCTGGGGGACGATCTCGTCCTCCAGCACCTTCCCGACCTCGAGCAGATCTGTGCAGAACTTTTCCCAAGTAGCGTTCATATCAGTATCCCTGTGCTCGTAGATGTTTCGAACGTTCAGACGGTGGCGGCGAACTTCGCCTCGACGTCGGCGGCCGTCACGCCGAACTCCTCGAGCGAGTAACGGTGCGACGGACGGCGGTGCTCGGCGAGGCTGGCCTGGTGCGACTCCTCCACCGCGGCACGAGCCGCGTCCGTGAAGGGCAGGGCGAACTGCGAGTAGATCTTCTCGACAGTGCCGACCGCATCGGAGATGAAGTCCTTGTAGTCGACGTCGATGAACTGATCCGGGTTGTAACGGACACGCGCACTGTTGAAGTGCGCGTTGCCGCGCGCCCACAGGTCGAGCTGGGTGCGCCCGATGGCCGGCCGGTCGAAGGCCTTCGACATGTCGTGCCCGCCCTGCTCCGCCAGGCTGAAGGTGGAGGCCATCGACGTCAGCGGGTCGCGGAAGGTGCGAACGAACAACGCGTCCGGGTAGACCGACATGATCTCGTCGAGCGCGAAGACGTGGCTGGGACTCTTGAGCACCCACCGCCGGTCCGAGTCGTGCAGCCCGATCAACTGCAGGTTCTTCTTGTGTCGCGCGTACGTCTCGGTCCAGTCCTGCTCCGCCAGCCACCTGGTGTAGCTCGGCACGTACGCGATGGTCTCGAACGCGGTCGAGAGCATGGTCTGCTGCAGCAGACGCCAACACTCCTCGACCTCCTCCGCTCCCATGAAGTGCACCTTCATCAGGTCCGCCTCGTTCGCCTGCCGGGCTCGATAGAAGGCGTCGGAGCGCCGGTAGTCCGCGTTCTCCGACCACTTGTCTCGAGCGGGACGCGGCTGCGGCGTCTCGGCCAGCCACATCTCGGCACCCTGGTGCGCCGGGTCAGCGCCGAGCAGACGGTGCAGCGCGGTGCTACCGGTCCGCGTCAACCCGACCACGAAGATCGGACGCTCGACCGGAACGTCGACGTGCTCGGGGTATTTCGCGAACCCGGCCTCACTGGTCAACCGCCCCGCGAGAGCACCGGTGATCATCTTGCGCGCGATCACCTTCCCATGCGGCGTGAGGTCGGCCTCCCGCTCGAACGAGTCGAGCAGAACCCTCAACCCCTCGAGGTAGCCGTCACCGCCGAAGTCGTCGTACCCCGCCCGCTCGCGCGCTTCCTGCTGCAGGTCCTCGATGGAACCGATGCCGTCGTAGTCGTGTGTCATCGTCAAGTCCTTGTGAGAGTGGATCAGTGGTGGGCGTGGCCGCAGTTGACGTCCAGGCACTGCCCGGTGATCGCGCGGGCGAGGTCGGACGCGAGGAACAGCACGGCATTCGCGATGTCGTCGGGTTCGGGCAACCGGCGCAGATCGGTGCCAGCCGCGATCTCGGCGTACACGACGGCCGGGTCGACGCCCCGCTCGGCGGCCTGCCTCTCGACCATCCGCTTGACCCGGTCCGCCCAAATGTAGCCGGGGGCAACGGAGTTCACCCGGACACCCATCGGTCCCATCTCGACCGAGAGACTGCGGGCGAGGGCGAGCAGCCCGGCCTTCATCACGCGGTAGGCACCGAAGTTCGGCAACTGGTTGCGCAGCACCATCGAGTTGATCATCACGACCGACCCCTGCGACCGCTCCAGCGCGGGCGTCAGCTTCCGCGTCAGGTTGAGCGCGGCCAGCAGGTTGATGTCCAGGCCCTGCCGGATCGTCTCGAAGGAGGCGTCGAGCACCCGCTCGTGCGGTGGCTGCACGAACGCGTTGTGCACCACCGCGTCGACGACGCCGAACTCCTCGAGTGCCGACTCGGCGAGGTTCGTCACCGACGCGTCGTCGGTGAGGTCGGTCGGCACCGTCAACGCGGTACCGCCCAGGCCGCGAATCTCGTCGGCGACGTCGATCAGCCGCGACTCGGTCCGTGCGGCCAGGACGACCCGGGCGCCGGCAAGCGCACTGCGGACGGCCACCGAGCGCCCCAGCCCCGTCCCGACACCGGAGACGACCACGACCTTGCCCTCGAGCATCGCGGGCATCGTGGGCGCCGCCAACTCGGCGGCCGTCACACCCGGGCCTGCGGATCGAGCACGACACTGAGCGAGACGATCCGGCCGTCGTCGTCGAACTCGAAGAGGTCGGCGGCGAGGAAGTCCGGCATGCCCTCACGCTGGATCCGAAGCTGCATCGACGCGTATCGGCCGGTGACGATGATCGGCGAGTACCGGCTCACCGTGAAGTCCACCTTCGCGTTCTCGGTGTCGAACCCGCGGATCTCGTCGATGCCGCGGTAGGTCCGCACGCCGAGCGGCTCGTGCTGCACGGCGTCATCCGCGAACAGGGCGACCAGTTGGTCGACATCGTGGTTGCCGAGGTGCTTCACGTACGACTCGACTACCGAACAGATTTCGTCTCTCGTGGGCAAGGAACGCCCCTTCCGTGATGGGTGGGTGGTTGGTACTCGGGAAACGCAGTCAGGCGATCGCGCCGCGGCTGCGCAGGTGCTCGACGATCAACCGACCGGCCTCTTCGGGAGACGTCGTGGTCGTGTCGATCCGCAGGTCGGGATGCTCCGGCGACTCGTACGGGGAGTCGACGCCGGTGAAGTTGGCCAGCTCTCCGCGACGTGCCTTCTTATAGAGGCCCTTCGGATCCCGCTGCTCGGCGACGGCGATCGGGGTGTCGACGAACACCTCGCAGAACTGATCGGACCCGACCAGCTCACGGGCGGCCTCACGCTCGGCGCGGAACGGCGAGATGAACGACGCGAGAACGATCAGGCCGGCGTCGGCCATCAGCCGGGCGACCTCGGTGACCCGGCGGATGTTCTCCACCCGGTCCGCCTCGGTGAACCCCAGGTCGCGATTGAGCCCGTGGCGGACGTTGTCGCCGTCGAGCAGATAGGTGTGGCAGCCCAGCGCGTAGAGCTGCCGCTCGAGCGCATTGGCGATCGTGGACTTACCCGAGCCGGAGAGCCCGGTGAACCAGAGCACCTGCGGGCGATGGCCGTTCAGCGTCTGGCGTGCCTGCTCGTTCACGTCCACCGCCTGCCAGTGGATGTTGTCGGAGCGCCGCAGCGAGTGCGCGATCATGCCTGCACCGACGGTGGTGTTGGTCAGCCGGTCGATCAGGATGAACCCACCGGTGTCCCGGTTGGCGGCGTACGCGTCGAACGGCACCGGCCGGTCGAAGCTGATGTTGCAGACGCCGATCTCGTTGAGCGCGAGGGTGTTCGTCGCGGTCTTCTCGAGGGTGTTGACGTTGATCTTGTGCTTGGGCTTGGTGATCCGGGCCTGCACGGTCATCGTGCCGATCTGGCAGAGGTACGGCCGCTCGGGCAGCATCTCGTTCTCGCCCATCCACACCACGTGCGCCTCGAACTGGTCCGCGACCCCGGGGAGCGCGTCCGCCGCCGCGAGCACATCGCCGCGGCTGACGTCGATCTCGTCGGCGAGCGTGATCGTGACGGAGCGGCCCGCGGGCGCCTCGTCCAGGTCGCCGTCCATCGTGACGATCCGCGCGACGGTGGATTCCTTGCCGCTCGGCAGCACCCGCACCCGGTCGCCCGGCCGCACGACGCCGCCGACGATCTGCCCGGAGAACCCGCGGAAGTCCAGGTCCGGCCGGTTCACCCACTGCACGGGCATCCGGAAGGGGCCACCCGCGAGTTCCTCGGAGATCTCGACGGTCTCGAGGTGCTCGATCAGCGTCGGGCCCTGGTACCAGGGCGTGTTCGGGCTCCGGTCGGTGAGGTTGTCGCCCATGTACGCCGACATCGGGATGGCGACGACATTGCCGAGACCGATCTCGGCCGCGAATCCCGCGTACTCCTCGACGATCTCGTCGAACACCTGCTGGGAGTAGTCCACCAGGTCGAGCTTGTTCACCGCGAGCACCACGTTGCGGATGCCCAGCAGCGAGACCAGGTACGAGTGCCTGCGGGTCTGGGTGAGCACACCCTTGCGGGCGTCGATCAGGATCACCGCGAGGTCCGCGGTGGAGGCACCGGTGACCATGTTCCGGGTGTACTGCTCGTGGCCGGGGGTGTCGGCGACGACGAACTTGCGCTGCTCCGTGGAGAAGTAGCGGTAGGCGACGTCGATGGTGATGCCCTGCTCGCGCTCGGCGGCCAATCCGTCGACCAGCAGCGCGAAGTCGAGCCCCTCGCCCTGGGTGCCGCTCTTGCGCGAGTCGGCCTCGAGCGCGGTCAGCTGGTCCTCGAAGACCAGCTTCGACTCGTAGAGCAGCCGGCCGATGAGGGTGGACTTGCCGTCGTCGACGCTGCCGCAGGTGATGAAGCGGAGCATGGATTTGTTCGCGTGCCGCTCGAGGTAACGCTCGATGTCGTCGGCGATCAGTTCGGATGAGTGGGACATCAGAAGTACCCCTCCTGCTTCTTCTTCTCCATCGAGGCGCTGCTGTCGTGGTCGATGACGCGACCCTGGCGCTCGGATGTGGTGGTCAGCAACATTTCCTGGATGATGTCGGTCAGCGACTCGGCGGTGGATTCGACCGCACCGGTCAGCGGGTAGCAGCCGAGGGTCCGGAACCGCACGCTCTTGAGCTCGGGCTCCTCGCCCGGCAGCAGCGGCATCCGGTCGTCGTCGACCATGATCAGCGCCCCGTCGCGCTCGACGACGGGTCGCTTCGCGGCGAAGTAGAGCGGGACGATCGGGATGTTCTCCTGCCGGATGTACTCCCAGACATCGAGCTCGGTCCAATTGGACAGCGGGAACACGCGCAGGCTCTCGCCGGGCGACTTGCGGACGTTGTACATCCGCCACAGCTCCGGACGCTGCTGCTTAGGGTCCCAGCGGTGCTCGGCCGAGCGGATCGAGAAGACTCGTTCCTTGGCGCGGGACTTCTCCTCGTCGCGCCTGGCCCCACCGAACGCGGCGTCGAACTTGTAGTGGTCGAGCGCCTGCTTGAGCCCCTCGGTCTTCCACATGTCGGTGTGCGTCGCGGAGCCGTGCGTGAAGGGGTTGATCCCCTTCTCCACACATTCGGGGTTCTTGTACACGAGCAGATCGAGGTCGCCCGCCGCAGCGGTCTCCTCGCGCAGCTTGTACATCTCGCGGAACTTCCACGTGGTGTCCACATGGAGCAGCGGGAACGGCAGCTTGGACGGGTAGAAGGCCTTGCGCGCCAGGTGCAGCATCACCGCGCTGTCCTTGCCGACCGAGTACAGCATGACGGGGTTCTCGCTCTCGGCGACGGCCTCCCTCATGATGTGGATGCTCTCGGCCTCGAGCCGTTCGAGGTGTGTCAGGGTCTTGCTGGTAGTGGGACTGCTCATCGCCGAAGTTCCTCCAGTACGGTGCCTGCCAGCTCGGGGCGGCAGATCAGTAGGTCGGGCAGCCAGGGGCTGCGCTGGTTGTAGTGCAGTTCGGATCCGTCGATCCGCGAAACATGAAGTTCGGCAGCGCGAGCCACCGCGACCGGGGCCGCCGAATCCCACTCGTACTGCCCGCCTGCGTGTGCGTAGACGTCCGCCTCGCCGCGCACAACGGCCATCGCCTTGGCGCCTGCCGATCCCATCTCGATCAGTTCGGCACCGAGCGCGGTCGCCATCGTCATCACCGGCTCGGGCCTGCGCGTCCGGCTAACGACCACCCGCGGCGCGGCGGGCAGCGGGGGATGCGGGGCTGCCGCGTCCGCGGTCGAGAAGGTGACACCCAGCGCGGGCATCGCGACCGCTCCCGCCACCAGTTCCCCACCCTCGACGAGCGCGACGTGGACGGCCCAGTCGGTGCGGCCCGGCTCGCCGAACTCACGGGTGCCGTCGAGCGGGTCGACGATCCAGACCCGGTCGGCGCCGAGCCGATCGAGGTCGTCGGCGCCCTCCTCGGAGAGCACCGCGTCGCCAGGGAACCGCTCACCCAGCGTGGCGACGAGGAACTCGTGGGAGAGCCGGTCCCCCGCCTTGCGCACATCGGCGGGATCGACGCCCTCGCGCTCGAGTTCCATTAGATGCGCCAGGAGCAGTTCGCCTGCCGCAGTCGCAATTTCCGCCGCGGCCCGGCCGTCGGCGTCGCCCTGCGCGGCAGGGCGGAGAGGTGTCGATGTGACGGCATCAGTGGTCATGCATGTGACTGTAGACACAGAATGAACAATGTTCAATACCGGATCGAACATTGTTCATTCTACGGCTGGACCACTTGGACCTTCGCTTGCTCCGCGGCTACGGTGTGCCGATGGGCGAATCGAACGGGAAGTCGATCTACGGCGACGCGGAGGCTCGGCGACGCCGGACACTTGACGCGGCGGCCGCCCTGCTGGACGAGGGGGGCTACTCCGCGCTCACGATCAGGTCGGTCGCGCAGCGTTCCGGCACCAGCACGGGCCTGATCTACCAGTACTTCACGGACAAGCAGGAGATCTTCATCGCGCTGCTCAACGAGAGCCAGATCGAGTCCGCCGCCTTCGTGGCCGCACTGCCCCGCGACGGCGGCGTCGCGTCGCTGATCGCGGCGGTCATCCCGAACTCGGTGCGGCAGTGGGCGCGCGTCGGGCGCATGACGGCGACCTGGCGCGACATCGAGGGCGCCGCCCGGTCGGAACGCGACTCCGTCCGCGAACTGCGCGTGACCGCGGAGCAGTACAACGAGGAACTCCACCGGGCGCTGCTCGAGGCCGCGGAGGCGGAGGGGCGGACGCTGCTCGACGATCCCGGGCTCATCCGGTTCGTCCTGTCGGGACTGATGGGCGTTTCCGACACCATCGTCAACAAGTGGGCGCCGGATCTCGACGCGACAGAGTTCGCCGAGTTCACCGGCGCCGCGATGACGCGGGCGATCACAGCCTGAGCCCGGTCTACGTGTACTCCACGGACACCCTCTCGATGTGGCCGTTGAATTGGAACGGCGCCCGGTCGCGGTAGTCCAGGGAGACCGGCGACCCGAGACAGGTCCCGATGTCGAGGCAGTCGTTCGCGGTGAACAGCAGCGGCGCGCTGATCGGAACCGTGCCCTCGGCGACCGTCGCCCCGTCGACGGCCAGCACCACCCGCAGCGGTCCGCCCATGCGCGCTTCGGTGTAGGTGGTGTCGACGGTGACCTTGTGGGTACCGGGCGGCAGCCGGTCGGCGGACCGGATCTTGGTGCGCATCAGGATGAACAGGTTGTACTCGTAGCAGAGGTACCCGTCGTCGACGAAGCAGGTGAGCCCGCCCGAGTTGGCCCCGAGCGCGTACAGGACGCCACTCGGATCCTCACGTGTCTCCAGCTCGATCGTCACCCGGTTGTCCTTGTTTCCCAGTGCGGGAGCACAGAATTCGGGCATCCGGGTGATGTCTCCGGAGAACTCCCACTTCCGGTACGGCGTCGCGATCCGCATCTCGGGATGTATGGCAGGCACCCATAGCCCGCCGCCGACCGGAAGCACCTCGTTCTTCGCCGCCTCGATGGCGAACAGCTCGCGCAGCTGCGCCAGCTTCTCGGGATGCTCGGCGGCGAGGTCGTGGTTCTGGGTCCAGTCCTCGTCCAGGTTGTAGAGCTCCCAGGCGTCGTCGTCCGGGCTCCATTCCCGGATCCCCGGCGGCAGTCCCACCGCCCACGGCGCCCGCGGCCCGAACGCCGACGCCATCCAGCCATTGTGATAAATCGCCCGGCTGCCCATGATCTCGAAGTACTGGGTAAGCTTGCCCGCCTTCGCATTCGGGTCCGTCAATGATTCGGCGAACCCGGCCCCGTCCATCGGGTCCTGGGGGAAACCGTTCACCGTTCGCGGCGGCGTGATCCCGACGATCTCGTACAGCGTGGGAACCACGTCGTTGCAGTGCAGGAAGTGACTGCGCGGCACCGGGTCCGATGCCACCTTCGCGGGCCATCGCACCACCATCGGGTTGCGGGTGCCGCCGAGGTGCGAGGCGAGCAGCTTCATGCCCTTGTACGGCGAGCTGCCCGCCCACCCCCACCCCGCGTGATACATGTTGTCCGTCTTGGGGGACCCGAGCGCGTCGAGACCGCCGAGCTCCTCGAGCGCCGCGATGTGCTGGGCCGGGGTGGTCGGGATGCCGTTCTGCGCGAGGAGTTCGCTGATGGTGCCGTTCTGCCCCTCGCCCGACGAACCGTTGTCGCCCCAGATGTACATGACGATGGTGTTCTCGCCGTAGCCGAGCCGATCCACCTCGTCGAGCAGCCTGCCCACCTGGACGTCGCAGTGCTCGGCGTAGCCGGCGGCCACCTCCATCAACCGCCGCTGGAAGGGCTTCTCCTCGTCCGGGATGTCGTCCCACGCCGCCATCGTCTCGTCACGCTCGGTCAGCTCCGCCTCCGGCGGGATCCAGCCCTTCTCCTTGGCACCGACGAAGGCCCGCTCCCGGTAGGCGTCCCAGCCGTCGTCGAACTTGCCCGCGTACCGGTCCGCCCACGGCTTCATCACGTGATGCGGCCCGTGCAGGCAACCGCTCGCCCAGTACATGAGGAAGGGCTTGTCGGCCTCGAACGCCTGGTGCCTGCGCAGCCAGCCGATCGCGTCGTCGGCCAGGTCCTCGCTGAGGTGGTAGCCCTGCTCGGGCGTCTTCGGCGGCAGCACCACCGTCGTGTTGCGGACCAGGTTCGGCTCGTACTGCGAGGCCTCCCCCGCCAGGAACCCGTAGAAGTACTCGAAACCCAGGCCGGTCGGCCAGTTGTCGAACGGACCGGCGGCGGTGGTCTCCTCGGCAGGGGTGTTGTGCCACTTGCCGAAGGCCGCGGTGTTGTAGCCGTAGTTCCGCAGCACCTCGGCGACGGTGGCGCTGGAGCGGGGGATGTGGCCGGAGTAGCCGTCCCAGTCGTTCGCCAGCTCGGCGATCTGGCCGTTGCCGACGCGGTGGTGGTTGCGACCGGTGAGCAGCGACGCTCGCGTCGGCGAGCACATCGCGGTGGTGTGAAAGCGGTTGTAGCCCACGCCCTCGCGCAGCACCTTCTCGAGGGTCGGGGTGTTCACCTCGCCGCCGAGGGCACTGGGCAGCCCGGGCCCGGCGTCGTCGATGAGCACGATGATGATGTTCGGCGCGTCCTCGTGCAGCCGCTTCGGCTTCTCGCGCGGGCTGTACACCGACTCCTGCATCGTCCGGCCTGCCACGCTGCCCGACGGCGTCGGCGGAAACGGCAGGGCGTCGCCGCCCGGAATCGGATCTGCGGTCACGGTCGAACTCATGAGCTCTGTCCTCTCGCCCCCCGGAGCGAACGGTCGAGCATCCGACCCCTCTACTTCAACACGTCGACCCGCGGCGCCGCAGCCGTTCGGGCACACTGAACGGATGGGCGTCGACCGCGAACAGCCTGCACCCGAGCACCGCCGACCGGCCGGTGTCACCGACGCCGAGGTCGCCGCAGCCGGGCGCGTTTCCGAGGCCCTCGAGACGGTCGAGCGGGCCCGCGGGCACCTGTACGGATTCCACCAGTTGATCGGACACGCGCACCTACAGCTCGTGGAGGCCGTCGAGATGCTCCGCGAGGCAGGCCACGGCGGGCTGGCCGACCGGTTGCAGGAAGAACTGGTCGGGCGCAACGTCCTGGCAGGCCGCTGGACCTTCCAGGTGGTGGAGGAGTTCGACGACGACTACTGGTCGGAGTTCCGCGAGCAAGAGCGGGCGGTGCGCGACGGCGTGCTCGGCGGACGCAGGCACCTCTACGAGGCAGAAATGAAACAGCACAGGCGAACGGCGGGCAGACCCGGCCACGAGGCACGGCCCGCAGAGCAGGAGTGAGCATGGAAATTCTCAGCAGTCGAACGATCCTGCGACCGGCCGACTACCCGACAACGCTTGCGTTCTATGCGGAGACCCTCGAGCTGGCGGTCGCGCGCGAATACCCGGGCGGCACCGTGTTCTTCGCCGGGCAGGGGTTGATCGAGGTCGCCGCCCACGGTGGGTCCGGCGTGAGCACCCGCTTCGACGGCGCCCTCTGGTTCCAGGTCCGCGACCTGACCGCCACCCAGACGGAGCTGGTGCTCAAGGGAGTGCAGATCATTCGGGAGGCGCGGCAGGAACCGTGGGGTCTGCACGAGATGTGGATCGCCGACCCCGACGGCGTCCCGATCGTGCTGGTGCAGATCCCCGCGGATCACCCGATTCGCAGGGACGGCCGCCCCGCGCCGTAGCAAATCCCCCCCTCGACAGCGAGGTCTGACGATGAACGCTGACATGCGGAACAAGTCCTCCGCCGAGAAGGGGAGCGGCCTCGTGCTCGCCGTGCTGGCCTCCGGTCAGTTCCTGATGACGCTGGACAGCTCCGTCATGAACGTCTCGATGGCCGCGGTGGCCGCCGACCTCGGCACCACGATCACCGGGATCCAGACCGCCATCACGCTGTACACCCTCGTCATGGCCACCCTGATGATCACCGGCGGCAAGGTGGGCACCATCCTGGGCAGGCGCCGAGCGTTCGGCATCGGTCTGGTCGTCTACGGGGCGGGGTCCCTCACCACGGCCCTGGCGCCCAACCTGGGTGTGCTGCTGATCGGCTGGTCGCTGCTGGAGGGGGTCGGAGCCGCGTTGATCATGCCCGCGATCGTCGCCCTGGTCGCGGCGAATTTTCCGCCTGCTCGTCGCGCCGCGGCGTACGGACTGGTGGCCGCCGCGGGTGCGATGGCCGTCGCGGCCGGGCCCCTGATCGGCGGCGCGGTCACCACGTTCGCGTCCTGGCGCTACGTCTTCCTCGGCGAGGTCGTCATCGTTGCGGCAATCCTGTTGGTGCTCAGGAGAGTCGAGGATTCGGCGCCGACGAGGGTGCACCTCGACCTGGTGGGCTCGGCGCTGTCGGTGCTGGGGTTGGGCATGCTGGTGTTCGGGGTGTTGCGCTCGAGCGAATGGGGCTGGATCAGGCCCACACCCGGCGGCACCGCGCTGCTGGGCGTGTCGGCAACCCTGTGGCTGATCCTCGGCGGGCTGCTGGTCGTCTACGCGTTCCTGCGCTGGGAAACCCACCTGGCCGATACCGGCGGCGAGCCGCTGCTCGATCCCCGACTGCTGCAGAACCGCAGGCTCAGCGGCGGCCTGACGATGTTCTTCGCGCAGTTCATGGTGCAGGCCGGGATCTTCTTCGCGGTCCCGCTGTTCCTCTCCGTCGTCCTCGAGCTCGACGCGCTGCAGACCGGGCTGCGACTGCTTCCCCTGTCGGTCGCACTCCTGCTCGCCGCCGCGGGCATTCCCAAGCTCTGGCCGCGCGCCGCTCCCCGTCGGGTGGTTCGCTGCGGCCTTGGTTCGATGATCGTCGGCATCCTGATACTCGTCGCCGGGCTGGACCCGGGCGCGAACGCCGCGATCGTCGCGGTCCCGATGCTGCTGATGGGGTTCGGGCTGGGCGCGTTGGCCTCTCAGCTCGGCGCCGTCACCGTCTCGTCGGTGCCGGATTCGCAGAGCGCCGAGGTCGGGGGGCTGCAGAACACGGCGACCAACCTCGGCGCCTCGCTTGGCACCGCACTGATCGGCGCGGTACTGATCACGACGTTGAGCACCGCTGCCCTCGCCGGGATCCAGGACAACCCCGACGTGCCCACCTCGGTGCAACAGCAGGCCACCACCGAACTGGCCGCCGGGGTCCCGTTCCTGTCCGACACCGAACTGCGCGAGGCGCTGGACGAGGCCGGCGTCACCGGGTCCTCCGCCGAGGCCGTTCTCGCGGTCAACGCTGATGCGCGGCTGGAGGCGCTGCGGGTGTCGTGCGCCCTCGCCGCGCTCCTCGCGGTCGGCGCGTTGTTCTTCACCGCGCGCATTCCCCGCGAACCTGTCGGGTCGGAGGGGCGGCCCGCGCCCTGACGCGCGGTCAGGCGTTCCCGCGAACTCACGCCCGCGGGAACGCCTGTCGGCCCAGGTCCTAGACCTTGCGCACGGCCTCGGCGATCTGATCGGCCTGCGCCTGGCCCTCGTACAGCTGACGCAGCAGCCAGAGCCGCAGCACCTTGGCGATGGCTCCGGCGAGATACAGCGCAGCCCCGATCACCGTGACGGCGAGCAGCGCCGTCGCCAGGATCTGGTACGAGGTGATGTTGCGCAGGTCGGACTGGGTGAGCGAGGACAGGTAGACGATGAACGTCGCCACCGCCCCGCCGATCATCAGCACCAGGCCGAGTACCCGGGCCGCGCCGTCGCCGCGCGACTGACCGGTCTTGAGCTTGAGCTCGGCAACGTCGTTCTTGAACTGTGCGCGACGCTCTTCCGCGAGTGCGGTCATCGTCATCCTCCTAGATAGCTTGTGGATAGTTCACGGTCGATTTCGTTCGGGTCCCCGGTCCGGACCACGCGGCCCTGCAGCATCAGCGCCGCCGACGTCGCGATCGGCAGCACCGCTCGGGCGAACTGCTCGGCGACCAGGATCGAGAGCCCCTCCCCCGCGAGCTGGGCGACGATGTCGTACATCTCGGTCACCACCCTGGGCGCGAGACCCATCGAGAGCTCGTCGAGCAGCAACACGGTGGGTTCGGTGCCGAGTGCACGGGACAGCGCGAGCATCTGCTGCTCGCCTCCGGACATCGAGCCGGCGAGCTGGCCGCGCCGCTTCCCGAGGATCGGGAAGCGTTGGTACGCGACCTCTTCGAGCGCCTTGAGGGTGGCCCCGGTGCCGGTCGCCACCCACAGGTTCTCGCGGACGGTGAGGTTCGGGAAGATGCCCCGGCCCTCGGGAACGGTGCAGATACCCAGCCGCGCGAGGTCGGCCGCGTCGACGCCGTTGACGACCCGGCCCGCGAGCCGGAATTCGCCGGATTCGACGGGCAGAATGCCGGAGCAGATCTTCAGCGTCGAGGTCTTGCCGCCGCCGTTGGGTCCGAGCAGCGCGACGACCGTACCGGGGTACAGGGCCAGGTCCACCCCGTGCAGTACCTCGATGGCGCCGTAGCCGGCCCGCACACCGACCAGTTCGAGCAGCGGTTCCTGCTGCGACTGGGCGGCATCCGGCGCCGCGGCGTGCCGAGGAGTGGTGACCGGTGCGTTCATGCCACCTCCTCCGTTCCGATGTAGGCCGCGATCACCGCGGGATCGTTCCGAATCTCTTCCGGGGTGCCGGACGCGATCAGCGCGCCGTAGTCCAGCACGTGGATCCGCGAGCACACCTTCATCACCAGCGGCAGATCGTGCTCGACGAGACAGATGCCGAGACCCTCCCCCGCCAGCCGGATCAGCATCGCGGCGAAATCCTCGGTCTCCTGCTCGGTCTGCCCGGAGGCGGGCTCGTCGAGCAGCAGGACCCGCGGGGAGGTCATCAGCGCGCGCGCCACCTCCACGACCCGGGCCCGGCCGGTCGGAATGTCGGAGACGTCTTTGTCTGCGACGTCCGTCAGGCCGGTCAGTTCGAGCAGTCGGTCGGTCTCCGCCTTCACGTCCACCTTGCCGCGGGTGCCCGCGCGGTGGATGTCGCCCGCCACCCGCAGGTTGTCCCGCACCGACAGCGACAGGAACAGCTCCAGTCGCTGGAAGGTGCGGGCCAACCCCAGATGTGCGCGCTTGTACGGCGCCTTCTTGGTGACGTCGACGCCGTCGATCAGCACCTGTCCGGCGGTGGGCTTCTGCAGCCCGGTGACCGTGTTGAACAGCGTGGTCTTGCCGGCACCGTTGGGGCCGATCAGCCCGGTGACCGCGCCTCGCCCGACCGCGATGCTGACGTCGCTGACTGCGACGTGGCCACCGAATCGCACAGTGACACCACGCGTTTCGAGCAGCGGGGTTGCCTCAGGAGACTGCATTGACGGTCAACTCCTTCACCGATTCGGTCTCGGACTGGGACTCGGACTCGGACTCGGTGCCCGACTGCGCCTGCGCCGTGGCTGCGTTACCCGTGACCGGGTGACCCGCAGCGGGCACCACCGGCCCGCTCGGCAGACCGAGCTCGCGGTCGAGACGATCGCGGCCCTCCTCGGTGTACGGCTCGTCGATGCCGACCAGCTCGGGCGGCGTGGTGCGCCGTCGGGCGACCTCCTCGGCCCCGAGTACCGCCGTCGGCATGAGCATTTCGCCGACGACCGGCAGCGCGAACACCGTGACGATGGTCAGCGAGGCGAACCACCAGTTGCCCAGGACCCCGGTCAGCGCCAGCACGTAGAGGACCGCGACGAACGCCGCGCCCCCGATCAGCACCGGCTTGGCGTCGCGCAGCTTGCGGTAGCCCTCGATCACCTGATGCACGCTGCCGCTGGGGTTGTGGCCGACACCGATACCGATCAGCGCCGGGCTCACCGCGGCGATGTTGCCCAACAGCAGGTACAGGCCCTCTAGCTCCGGCTGCGCCTTCGCCAGGTTGGTGAACGAGACCATGATGATCGAGAAGCCGACGCCTGCCATCACGCCGCCGAAGAGGGCGCCGCTGACGTAGCCGATGCCCGCGACCACCGTCAGCATCAGCAGCGACAGGCTGATGATGATGGTGAAGCTGTCGCCGGAGACCGCGCCCAACGCGCTCGACATCAGGATGCCGCCGAGGCCTGCGATACCCGCCGAGATCATGAACACGCTCAGCTTCAGTTTGACGAGGTTCTGGCCGAGCATCGCCGAGGCTGCCGGGCTGTCCTTCATCGCCGCCAGCCGTCGGCCGTATCCGCTGTTGCGCAGGGCCACGACGGCGACGCCGAGGATCGAGAACAGCACGGTCGCCGTCATCAGGAAGGTGGTCTCGTTGCCCAGGTCCAGCGGGCCGATCTGCAGCGGCGGGATCACCAGCGAACCGCCGGTGAACAGGGAGAACTTCACACCGAACAGCTCGTGCTCGGTCGTGTCGCGCAGCACCATGTTGCTCAGGAACACGCCGAACGCCATCGTCGCCAGCGCGAGATACAGCCCCCGCAGACGCAGCGCGGGCAGAGCGACCAGGCCACCGACCAGCGCGGCCACCAGCACGCCGAGCACCACTCCGACGATCGTCAGGCGCTGTGCGAGTCCGGAGCCAGAGATACCGAAGTGATAGACCACGATCGTCGCGACCGCACCGAATGACAGTGGGGCCAGGTTCATCTCGCCTGCGTAGCCGGTGAGCACGGTCAGCGACAGCGCGACGATGGCGAAGCACATGCCGATGGTGAGGGTGGTGATCGCGGACTCGACCATCAGCAACCGGATCAGGTAGACGATCACGACAAGGGCCGCTCCCCACGCGACCGCCTTGCGGACGCTGGGCACGTGGTAACGCTCACGGGTGCGGACGGCGGCGCCGCGCAGGCGGTCCTGCGGCAGCACGATCAGCACCACGAACAGCGCGATCATCGGCAGCGAGACCCGCAGGTTCGAGGTCCACGTCCAGGTCGACGGTCCGTACCCGAGCAGGTAGGTGCCGGCCAGACCGAGCACGATCGCGCCGACGAAGGTGCGCGGGATGCTGCGCAGCCGGCCGAACATCGCGGCCGCGAACGCGTCGATCACCAACAGCGTCAACAGGTTCGCCTCGAGGGTGCCGCCGCTGATCGGGGTGACCAGGATGCCGGCGAGCACCGCGAGCATGGAGCTCAGCGCCCACGAGAAGCCGGCGATGCGCTCCGGGTTGTGCCCGTTCAGGCGCAGCAGATCCGGGTCGTCGACGACGCCGCGCATTGTCGCGCCCATCCGGGTGCGGGTGAACAGCAGGCGCAGTCCGACGGCGATGGCGATCGCCGCGACGAGACAGATGATCTCGTGCAGGTGCACGGTCGCGCCGAGGAAGGAGAACTTGGCGTCGTCACCGAAGAACATCCGCAGGGTGCGGGGGTCCTCCGGGTGCCAGAACCACTGCGACAGGAACAGCATCCCGAGCATGATCGAGACGGTGACGACGATCTTGGTCACCTCCGCGGTGTCCCGCAGACCCCGCATGATCAGGAAGTACAGAGCCAGGCCCATCAGCGGGCCGAACACGCCGAGCGCCAACAGCAGCGCGATCGGGGCGGGCAGGTTCCAGCCGTAGCGGAGCTGCCAGTAGAAGAACGCGCCGAGCATGGCCTGCGCGCCGTGGGCGAAGTTGAAGATCCCCGAGGTGTTGTAGGTGAGCACCAGCCCGGAGGCTGCGATCGCGTACACGGCACCGAGCACCAGGCCCAGGATCGTGAACGTCACGAAAGTGTCCATGTGAGAAACCCTCTGTCTTGAGAGATGCGGCGGTGCCGCGGTGGTGCGCCCGTGGAGTCCGGGGACTCGGTGGGCGCACCACCGCGGCGCAGCGGCCTTAGGCCTTGGGCTTGATCACGTTCGGGTTGAGGTACTTGGTCGAGACCCGGTCGGGTCCGAGCTCGGTGCCCCAGGTCGACGGGTCCGTCTTGATCAGGTAGCTGTCATTGCACTCGAACTCACCGGAGGTGCTGGGGAACGCCTGCGTGTACTCGGCGCCCTTGAGCGAGACCATCAGGCCGCACTTGGCCGGCATGTTCTTGCCCGGGTCGGTGACCGCGTGCAGTCCGCCGCCGTCCCACTCGTGGATCTGGGAGAGCTCGTCGATCATGCACTGACGGGTCAGGTCCGAACCGCACTCCTTGGCCGCGGTCGCCCACAGCAGGAACGAGGAGGTGGACTGCATGCCGAGCAGCGCGGTCTTGCCGCCCTGCTCCGCGACCAGGTCCACGTACTTCTGGACTGCCGGGACCTTGTCGGCGTTCTCGAGCATCTGGAAGGTCATGTCGGCGTTCAGGTTGTCGAGAATCCCGGAGTCCTTGTTGAACTGCTGCGCGGAGTTTCCGTACCAGGTGGCCTCACCGAAGATGATCGGGTCGATACCGACCTGGTCGACCGCCTTGAAGAAGTTGAACTCGTTCGGCACCGGCGAGCGCGAGGTCCACAGACCCTTGACGCCGCACTCCTTGTACTTCTCCGCGAACGCGACGTAGCTGGGCTCGCCCTGGTAGTTCAGGGTGACGCCGCAGTCCTTGAGCTTGAAGCCTGCCGCCTCGGCCATCGAACGAGTCTTCGCCAGCGAGGTGATGATCGTCGGCATCGTCGACCCGACCAGATCGAAGTCGTTCAGCAGGTCGGGATGCATCTCCGCCATCTGGAACCAGGCGGCGCCGTTGGCGTAGTCCACGGGGAAGGGCACGCCCTGGTAGGTCATCGGGCCGCTGGCCGCGTCGGGCGAGACCGTGAAGCCGGGGACGGCAGCCATGTTGCAGGCCACGCGGGTCTGCTCAGCGGTCTGGTCCATCGCGAAGCCGTGGCCGACCATCATGAACTGGGACGCGCACGCCTCCTGCATGACCGTGTTGGCCTGCGTCATCGCCGCGTCGTAGTCGGTGCCGACGATCTTTCGGCCGTTGATGCCGCCCTGCTCGTTACACCAGTCGATCATCGCGGAGACGGCGTCGGACATCTCCTTGTTCAGGCCCGGGCTCTGCGCGTAGCCGCGGTCGTCGCCGTAGCCGATCTTGATCTCGGTGTCGCTGACGCCCTGATCGGTCGCGCCCTTCGCGTCGCCGTCCCCGCACGGCGAGTCCAGGGTGCCGAACGACCCCTCCGACGTGGCAGCCTGCGAATCGCCGGACCCGCTTCCGCCAGTCGATCCGCCGACCGCTTCTCCGGCGCGGTCGGTGGCACACGCGGACACCAGTGCGGCCGACATGGCCAACGCTGCCACGAGGCGGGCTGTGTTCTTTCGTTTCACGATCGGTGTCTCCTTCTCGGCTACCCGGGACCGGGCAGATTCCGTGGGGTCGAACTGCGAGCGCGCTTTCCTCCCACCCGGCCGGGGGTGTGCGATCTGCGTCACTCGATGCCGGGACGGTAATCAGCCGCGCGGGCCGCAATTTGCTGTGTCCCGGTCAGTGAGACCGGCCGGTGAGCTTCGCCACATTTCGTTCGCTTCTGAGACGATTCACACGCCGGTCGCCTCGATGCGGGCAGTGCCCCGGAATGGCCGCGAACCACCGGGACCTGGCCGGACCGGCTCCGAGGCGGTGTGCTGGAAAGCACGCGCGAACAGCGGGTACAGACTCGACTTTTACGCGTTCGTAACGGAGGATCAAGGCCGTGAACGCGGAACTCATCGTTCTTCTTGTCGTAGTTGTCACAGCCCTCGGGTTCGACTTCACCAACGGCTTCCATGACACCGGCAACGCGATGGCGACGTCGATTGCGACCGGGGCACTCAAACCCAAAGTCGCGGTTGCGCTTTCCGCAATCCTCAACCTGGTGGGCGCGTTCCTCTCAGTGGAGGTCGCGGCCACCGTCGCCAAGGGCATCGTCAATCTGGGCGAAGTGAGCGGCGAGGCGCTGCTCATCATCGTGTTCGCAGGACTCGTCGGTGGCATCATCTGGAACCTGGCGACGTGGTTGCTCGGCATTCCCTCGAGCTCCTCGCACGCCCTATTCGGCGGCCTCATCGGTGCGGCCATCGCCGGGCTCGGAATGAACGGCGTGGAGTGGTCCGGCGTGCTGAGCAAGGTGATCATTCCGGCCCTCCTGGCGCCGGTCGTCGCGGGACTCGTCGCCGCCACCGGCACCTGGCTGATCTACCGGATCACCAGTGGCGTGCGCGACAAGACCAAGGAGTCCGGCTTCCGGCTCGGCCAGGTCGGCTCCGCGTCGCTGGTGTCCCTGGCGCACGGCACCAACGACGCGCAGAAGACGATGGGCGTGATCTTTCTGGCCCTGGTCGCGCACGGCACGATCAACGCCGACGCCGACATGCCGTTCTGGGTGAAGCTGACATGTGCGCTGGCGATCGCGCTCGGCACCTATCTCGGCGGCTGGCGCGTCATCCGGACCCTTGGCAAGGGCCTGGTGGAGATCGCGGCGCCGCAGGGCATGGCCGCCGAGGCGTCCTCGGCTGCGATCATCCTCACCTCCAGTCACCTGGGGCTCCCCCTGTCCACCACGCATGTGGCCACCGGCTCGATCCTGGGCACCGGCGTCGGTCGCCGCGGCGCCGACGTGCGCTGGGGTGTCGCGGGCCGGATGGCGGTCGCCTGGCTGATCACCCTCCCGTCGGCGGGCCTGGTCGGCGCCGCCTGCTGGGCCATCGCGCACCTGATCGGTGGGCTGCCCGGCGTGCTGGTGGTGTTCGCGATCCTGCTCATGATGGCGGGCTGGATGTACGCCCGCTCGCGCAGGCAGCCGATCGACCCGAGCAACGTCAACGCGGACTGGGACGGCGGACTGATTCCCGCCGAGCACATTCCGGGACCGCCCGCGCCGCCGACCGCCGCGCCTGCGCCTGCTCCGGCGCCCACCCCGAGCAACAACGTGAAGGCCTGAGGAAATCGCGGACATGGATCTTCTTTCGAAAACCGTCGATTCGCTGTGGCAGGTCATCGCGGTCGGGCTGCTGCTCGGCGCCGGTCTACCCGCGATTTTCGCGCTGGGCCTGCGGGCACTCGACTCCGGCGGCACCACCGACTCGACGACCACCGCCACCCGTAAGCCACTTGCCATGATTGCGGCGGCGACGTGTTTCGCCGTGGTGGTCGTCGCGATCATCGCGGGGATCCTGTTCGTCATGCAGGGTTTCCTCAGCCACACATTCAACATCGAAATCTTCTAGCGTCGGCCCACGAGTCGAGAGGCAACATTCGTGACCTCATCCAAACCGTCATTCCCGATGTCCGTCCTGAAGTGGCTGCGGGCCGGGTACCCGCAGGGCATCCCGCCGAAGGACCGCATCCCGCTGGTGGCCTTGCTGCACCGCAAGCTGACCGCCGAGCAGATCAAGGACGTGGCCGTCGCATTCGCCGAATCGCGGGACGAGAACCATGACCCGACCGTCACCCGCACCGAGATCGGCGAGCTGATCGAACACATCACCCACGAGGCGCCGTCGGATGACGACATCGCCCGGGTCAGGTCGGTGCTCGCCGCGGCCGGTTGGCCGCTTGCGGATCCCGGCGACGAGCCGTAAAGGATCACGTCCGTGGCCCTTCCACCGTTCCTCACCTCGATACTCGGATGGCTACGCGCCGGGTATCCCAATGGCGTGCCCGAACAGGACTACATCCCGTTGATCGCGCTGCTTCGCAGGCGTCTGTCCGACGAGGAAGTCCACGCGGTCACCGACGCGCTGGTCGAGCAGTTCCCGCCGCCGATCGACAAGATCGACATCCAGGTGCTCATCACCAAGGTCACCGACGAGATGCCGATCGAGTCCGACGTGGAACGGGTGCGTGCACACCTCGCCGCCGGTGGCTGGCCGCTCGCCGACGAGCCCGGTGCCGGGCAGGACGGCACGGCGATCCTGCGCACGCTCGACCGGGAGGCCGCGGGCGAGGTCGCGGGCGAAGACCGGGCCGCAGGAGAAGACCGGACCGCCGGGGACGTCGGGGCGCGGGCGGACGATGACACACCGCCGGAGTCCGACTAACCGAGCAGCCCGTCGATGATCGCGCGGGCCATCGGGACCGCCTCCGACTCCCCCATCCGCAGCGCCGTGTTGACCGAACTGAGCAGCGCGTCGATCTCGAACGCCAGCGCTGCAGCGTCCCTCCCCTGCGCAGCGCCCTGCTCCTGGGCGCGACGGAGTTCGCGGGTGAGCAGGTCGCGCCAGTCGCGCTGATCGGCCGCGATCGCGTCGCGGACCGGTCCGGGCCTGCTGTCGAACTCCGATACCGTCGCACCTCGGAAGCAACCTCCCGGGAACACCGGCGCGGACACGAAGTCGAACCAGCGGTCGATCAGTTTCCGTAGCCGCGGCAGGCCACGCGGCACCTTCAAACTCGGCTGGACGACGTGCTCGATGAACACCTCGCGAGCGGCCTGCACTGCGGCCACCTGCAGGTTCTCCTTGGTGCCGAACAGCGTCGCGACGCCACTCTTGCTCAGCCCGAGATCGGTGGCGAGCCTGCCGATGGTCAGACCGGTCAGCCCCTCGACCGATGCGACATCCGCCGCGTGCCGGGCGATCGACGCGCGTGCCAGCGCCCCCTTGATCAGCCGCTGGTCTGAGGTCTGTGCCGTATCCACCACCGGTCCATCCTCCCACGAGATCTTGCCAAATTGAACGAACGGTCGTACGTTGACTATCTACACGAACGATCGTACGTCTTCTTTCGATTGGTCACCACCGCACCGGTCGACGGCTCCGAAAGGGAATCCAGCATGACTGAGGTCTCCGAGCAGACGCAGCACCCTCCGGGTCCGCATTTCTCCCGACTTCCGCTCCTGATCGCTTGCAGCGCAACGTTTGTCGCCTTCCTCGGCCTCTCCGTCGTCAACATCGTCTTCCCCACGATCGCGACACTGCGGTCGGCCACCCTGCGCTCACAAGGCGTCCACCCTCCGCCAACCTTCAACCCTCCGCCAACCTTCAACCCACCGAGAGCCGTCAACCCACCGATGAGCCGTCAATCCACCGAGACCAAGGGGAAGTAACGATGAATCACAACGACATTCGGAGCGAGGCCACGGACCCGATGTGCCTCGACCCCACCGAGGCTCGCAGCCTGCTGATCGACGTACCCTGGTCGCGATACGCCGTCATGGGCGACTCGATAGCGGAAGGCATCGGCGATCCCAGCCCCGGCTATGCGAACACCCCATGGGCGGATCGCGTTGCGGCCGTGATGAAGTCAACACAACCGGATCCTGCCTACCTGAACACCGGGCGGATGGGCGCCACCAGTGCGCAGGTGCTCGACGAGCAACTGCAGACCGTGCTCGATTTTGGACCGGACCTGGTGCACATCACCTTCGGCGCCAACGACCTGTGGATGCCGAACGCCGACACCGACGCGATGGCCCGCAACCTCGAGACCGCATTCGCCGCGGTACACCGAAGTGGCGCACAGATCTCGACGCTGGCGCTTGCGGATGTGTTCGTCGGCAGACGGATGCAGCCGATGCGCGAACGAATCACGCACCTCAACGACGTCACGCGAACGCTCGCCGCCAGGTATGACGCGATTCTGGTGGACATGTGGGAGCACCCGCTCAGGTTGCGTCCGGACCTGATGAGCGCGGACCGGATCCATTTCGCGATGACCGGGCACGCAGTGCTGGCCACGGAGATGATCCGGGCGCTACACGACCGCGCGGCGCGAACGGTGCGCGCCTGAGGTGCGAGCGGTCCGGGTTGCCGAAACGAGTAGGCGGCCACCCGACCGCTCGCCCGAGCGCCGCCGATGCGTGCCGCAGGGGCACCACGCGCACGCGCTGCTCCATGCCCACTCGTCCGGGATCTGTGGGCAAACCGGCCATCCACGACAAACGACCAGGTAGCCGCGGGGGATCCTGACCGGCTCGTAAGGGGACTCATCCGCCCCGGCAGTTTCTGTGCGCACATGAGGGCCTCGCGCACGACTGCGGCGGGCGTGTGTGGTCCTGCCACCTTGGCGGTTTCGTGCTTCGGACTTGAAACCTACGGCACCTCGTCGTTTCCGTCGACTCCTTCCGACCCTCGCCCGTCGTGCCGCTTCGTTTGTTCGCGGCGCGCTTGTGCGTCGGCTTCCCTGCGGGCGTGGGCTTTTCGGCGGGCGCGGTCGAGGAGTTCTTTCGGGTGGTGTCGGTGGTTGATGCGGGGTTTCTGCTCGGGGTCGATGTGCGGCGGGGGGATCCACTCGGTGCGGCCGGCGTACTCGGTGCCGTCGGGGGCGGTGCGGGTCTTCCAGCCGCCGGGCCCGTCCTTGACCATCGCGTGGCAGCAGTCGCAGGCCAAGGTGAGCTCGTCGATATCGGTCTTGCCGCCTTTGGAATAGTCCCGCTTATGGTGGCCCGCGGTCATCGTGGCCGGCGCGCTGCAGCCCGGTCCGGTGCAGCCGCCCTCCGCGGCGATGAGCGCGAGACGCTGATCGGCGGTCGCGAGGCGCTTCGTCCGTCCGAGGTGCAGCGGTCGGCCGTTGTGATCGATCCCCCAAGCACTTCGTGCAGGGAGGTGCCCCCAAGCACAAGCACCGGGTGCGACTTCTCGGCCAGCTTCAGCGCGTCGCGAATCGGGAGGATCCCACCGGACGCGGTCGTCGCGACCCCCGTCGCGTGTTCGAGCTGGTCGAGGGTCATGGTGATGATCGCCGTCACCGGCAACCCGCGGTGGGACCCGAGCACCCCGGAGCCGAGAAGCGCACGCAGCGCTTCCTTGAACGCGTCGTGGTTGCGTTGCGCGGCGGGGCGGGTGTCACGGCCCGCCGCCGCAGCCAACGCCTCCCTGTCGACGCTGGGATGCTCGGCATCACCGGTCGGGGACTGCGGGTCGTCGGGATTGTTCATCCCCGGCCGCGCCCACTTCGCCAAGATCGGCTCGAACAACGCCCGCGTCTCCGGGTCGAGATGCCCGGAGATCGGCGTCATGAGGTCCTTGTCCTGGCGGCCGAACCGGATCCCGCGCAGGCGTCTGCGGTCCTTGGCGTCGGTCAGGTTGCCGTCCGGATTCAGATACGCGAGCAGATTTTGGCCTGCGTTCTCAACATCCTCGGGGGTGGCCGAACGTGCGAGTTCCGCCAGGATCTGTTCCGCCGCCTCGACGTCAGCGGAGGGCACCGAATGCGGGATCTTCCGGATCACATCGCGCACCGCCCGGCAATGATCCCGACCGATGTCGCCGTCGCGTTGCGCCGCGGCGGTTTCGGGCAGATCCGCGGGCAGCGGCTGCCCGGACAGGGCATGCCAGGTGCCCAACGATTTCGCCGCGGTCACCCGCGCGGACGCGTCGGCCGCGGAGATCCGCAGCACCCCGATCAGCAGCTTGTTGACCGTCTTGTGGCCCAGCTTGCCCGGCAAGGAACGTTCGACCGTTTCCACGATCAACTTGTGCCCGACCGCCGAGGCCTGACGCAGCGATGTCTCCAACCGGCGCATCGTGTCGGTCAGGTCGGCGTCGGCGAGTCCGGTCAGGTCCGCATCGCACAGTCCCTCGACGGCGTCGGCGATCGCGGCCAGGTGTCCTTGCACCTGCCCCGCGACCCCGAAACCATCGGTCGAACTCATGTTCGAAGTCTACCGCCGGGGTCCGACAAGTAGTCCGGCCTGACACGTGCGACTCTTCAGTCCGAGGTGGCGGGGTTTTGACGGCGCTACGTACCGCCGATGCCGCGGGCGCTGCGCTCAGTGGCTGGCCTCACCGGGCATGGGTGCATACAGACCGCGCCATCTGGCCGAGCTGGGGCCGCCCCAGCTCGGACCCCGATACTGTCCGCCAACTCCCTGCGCCACGCCCGGTAGCGTTCGGTCGGGTTCCGAGCCTCGGACAACCCCGGGTTGAAGGGACAGCGAAGCGTGCAGGCACGACGAGGTCGGGGTCCGAGAGTCCTTGTGGCAGTATCGGTAATCGTCGTTCTCGCCGCTGCGGCGATCGGAGTGTGGATGATCGGGTCCAGGGACACTTCCTCCGCCGCCGGCGACGAGATGAACCATCCCGCGGCGGGCGCTCAACCCGGCGAGGCATGTGCCCCTGGCTCCACCCATGGGGATGCGCGCGAACTCACCGGCACATCGGAGCGTTTGACGTACGTCGTGCAGAAGGCGGCGGAGTTGCTGCGAATCCACGGAGCCGCGTGGGGACCGCAGGTGGCTATCGGTACCGAACTGTCCGTCAGTGAGGCCTTCGCGCAAGCCGGGTTGGTTCCGGGTGACGCGACGGTCGTGGAGACGGAATGGCTTCGTCAGGCACAGCGGGACGGCGTGTACAACGATCCGAATCGGTCACTCGAGACGGTGGTTCAGCACATCGAGACGACCACGATCACTGACGCCGACCTCCGCGAACATCTGGGTCCGAACTGGCAGGCAATAATCGATGAGGTCGCAAACGTCGCGGCCACCGGGTTCGACGAGTACGTCGCCCAGGTTCGTATGTCCCCGCCGATGAGGGCCGCCAATGCCCTCGACATACGTTCACAGTTACGGGAAGACGCCATCGCGTCCGGCCTTCACGCGCAATGGGACCGATCCCAGGAACTGGTCGGCGTCTATTTTCAGCAGTGCACCACCGATGCGGCGATCCGGCGTGAGTCCGAGGTTCCTGTCGGTGAATACGGCCAGGAGTGGGATCTTGCGGAGGCGTTGGTCCGTGACGCGGTGGCCGCTGCGTTCTTCGCGGATTCGGTCGGCGACGATCGCGTGCGGATCGAGGTACTGGAACGGGGACTGCGATTCGTCCAGACCCCCGACGAGTTCGATCAGGACGAGTCGCTGACCCGATCGGTGCAGCCGAATGAGAACCTGCACCCGGACGATGCCGCGCTACTCGAGCTGGAAGAACCCTTCCTCGACGACGAGTGATCCGGCGGGGCACCTGTCTGGTCACATGGAGGCGACGCGGAGCACCAACGCGGCGACCCCGGCCAGGCACAGCACGACCGGCGGCACGATCGCGAAGTCACGCGCGCGCAGGTGCATGACGACGGCACCGACGAAGTACAGGACCACCCCGAGCGCGGCCGCGATTCCGATCGTCGGGATCGCAAGCCCGACAACCAATCCCACCGCGCCCGCGAACTTGGCCAGAGCGAGGCGGGTCAGCCAGGAGTCCGGCACCCCCAGTTTGGCCAGGGTGCCGACCAAGCGCTCATCGCGGGTGAACGCAAGGTAGGCCGAACCCGCCAGCGCCAGAGCGAGGACGACGGCCACGACCGCGTAGGCAGCGAACATCATCAACTCCAATGATCAAAATCGAACGATCATTTACCTGCACCAATCATATCCATCGCTGGATAATCAGGCCGCTGCTACGGTGACGGGATGGCAGCGGCACAGGTCAACAGCCTGGAGGGCGAGGGCCTGGCCGAACGCCGCCGCGACCCGGCCGATCGTCGGCGTCACATCGTGGAGATCACCGAGGCGGGCGCGACGGCACTGCAGAAGGTCGACGCCGCACTGAACGAGGCGGAACGCGAGATGTTCTCGACATTCTCCGAACGCGACCTCTCCTCACTGAGGACCATGCTCGAGCGGGTCGAGGCGACGTCCGGGCAACGCAAGTGACGCGAAGGGCAGAGTCCGTGACCGGGGTACTGCAGACCCTGTCCATCCCGTCCGGAGCCGGCGCCGCCGAGGCGCTCCGCCATCTCGAAGGCGCGCTAGCCGGCGACGGCCCGGCCCTGCTCCCGGTGCCCGCCGCCGACGACCGCGAGATCCGTCGACTGACCGAGGCTCTGCGCCCTGGCGAACCCATCGACGAATCGATCGCCCTTGTCGTGGCGACGTCGGGAACCACCGGGATCCCCAAGGGCGCCATGCTGACTGCCGCTGCCCTGCGCGCCAGCGGCGAGGCCACACATGCCCGACTGGGCGGTCCGGGGTCGTGGCTGCTGGCGCTCCCCGCACACCACATCGCGGGAATCCAGGTGCTGCTGCGCGGGCTGCTCGCCGGCACCGAACCCGTGATAGTCGATGTCGCAACGGGATTCGACCCCGCTCTGCTGCCCGTCGCCGTCGCGGCGATGACCGGGCCGCGCCGCTACACGTCGCTGGTGCCGACCCAGCTGATCAAGGCGCTCGATCACCCCGCCGCGACCACCGCGCTCGCCGAACTCGACGCGGTACTGCTCGGCGGCGCGGCCACCCCGGCGCCGGTGCTCGAGCGGGCACGCACGGCGGGCATCACCGTCGTCCGCACCTACGGGATGAGCGAGACCTGCGGCGGCTGCGTGTATGACGGGGTACCGCTCGACGGGGTGCGGGTGCGGATCGAGGATTCCCGCGTGCTGCTGGGCGGACCCGTGCTGGCCTCGGGCTACCGCGGACTGCCCGACCATCCGGCGTTCGCCGAGACGGGCTGGTTCCGCACCGACGACGCCGGCCTCCTGTCGGACGGCGTGCTGTCGATCAGCGGCCGGCTCGACGAGGCGATCTCGACCGGCGGGCTGACGGTCGTCCCGCAGGTGGTGGAGGCAGCGCTGGCGTCCCATCCCGCAGTGGCCGAGTGCGCGGTGTTCGGATTGCCCGACACGCGACTCGGTCAGCGGGTCGCCGCTGCGGTGGTACCCGCCGCGGGCACCCGGCCCACCCTCGATGAACTGCGCCTACACGTCGGGTCCGCGTTGGACGCGACGGCCGCGCCACGGGAACTGCACCTGGTCGACGCACTGCCGCTACGCGGGCCAGGCAAGGTGGACCGCCGGGCGCTGGCTGCGCAGTTCACTCGCCGCGCAACGACATAGCGGCAATACGTCCAAGGTCGGGCGCACCGAACCCGCGGAAGCGGACCTGTCGATGGGGGCGGTGGGCCACATGCGGATTGCGGGTAGGTGCAAGGATCGCTTCATGGCTTCTGTCTCGCAGTGGATCGAGGGTGCCCGACCGCGCACCCTGCCGAACGCGGTCGCCCCGGTGCTGGTCGGTACCGGCGCGGCGGCCTCCCTCGACGGCGCGGTGTGGTGGAAGGCGCTGCTGGCGCTGGTCGTCTCGGTGGCGCTCATCGTCGGCGTGAACTACGCCAACGACTACTCAGACGGGATCCGGGGCACCGACGACGTCCGGGTCGGGCCACTGCGGCTGGTCGGATCGAAGCTGGCCTCGCCCACCGCCGTGAAGCGCGCGGCCTTCGCGTGTTTCGGGCTGGCAGGCGTCGTCGGGGTGGTGCTCGCGCTGACCTCCGCCTGGTGGCTGATCCTGGTCGGCGCGCTGTGCATCGCGGGGGCCTGGTACTACACCGGCGGCAGGAATCCGTACGGCTACAGCGGGTTCGGTGAGGTCGCGGTGTTCGTCTTCTTCGGCCTGATCGCCGTGCTCGGCACCCAGTTCGTGCAGGCCGAGCGGATCGACTGGGCAGGCGCGGTCGCGGCCGTCGCGGTCGGGTCGTTCTCCAGCGCGGTACTGGTGGCGAACAACCTGCGCGACATCCCGACCGACACCGAGTCCGGCAAGAACACGCTCGCGGTGCGACTCGGCGACCGGGGCACCCGCACGCTGCACCTGGTGCTGCTGGTGGTGCCGTTCGTGGTGACGCTGATCCTCGTGGCCCGCACCCCGTGGGCGCTGGTCGGGATGCTCGCACTTCCGTTGGCGGTCAAGGCCAATGCCCCGGTCCGCTCCGGTGGGCAAGGGCTGGCCCTGATCCCGGCGCTGGCCGGGACCGGGCTGGCGATGCTGGTGTGGGGCGCGAGCACCGCGTTGGCGCTCGGCCTGGGCTGAGCGGAGACTGCTCGGCTACAGCGCCGAGCAGACGAACGGCGCGACACCCGCGTACAGATTGTCGAACGGGTTCGCGTCGAGCCCGACCCCGAAGGCCGACGCACCCACCGGGTTGAGGACCAACGCGTTGGAGCGGGTGTCGTGGTCGTAGACCACCGTCTGGCCCGGCGCGATCTCGGCTGCGTAGTTCGTCCCCGAGTACGTCAGCGGAATCCACACCGAGGTGCCGACGCCGCGAACAGGCGCCGAACCTGCATTGGTCACCGTCGTGAAGACGTGCGCGGTCGTGCGCCAGTCGGCGGGGCCGGTGCCCGACGTGCGGCAGCCGTAACCGACGTTGATCCGGAGGTCCGCAACGCCCGCGCTACCCGCGCTACCTGCGTCCGACGCCGCGGCCGCCGGGCCCGCGCCCGCGCCCACGGTGACGGTCACGACCGCCGCCGTCGCGGCGGCCGATACTGCTACACGTCGAAGGTTCACGGGGACTCCCGATTGAAGGACGACCGTCGTTGTACACGCCTGCCGTATACCCCATCGACCTCAGCGGCCTCAGCGTTTCGCCGAGGGCACCACGGCGGTCAGCACGAAGTTCACGATCGAGATGATCAGCGCGCCCCACACCGCCGTCCAGAAGCCATCCACCGAGATCCCGAACTCCGTCGTCTCGGTGATCCAGGAGGTGAGCATGAGCATCAGGGCGTTGATCACCAGCGTGAACAGTCCCAGCGTGAGGATCAGCAGGGGCAGCGACAGCAGCTGCACCAGCGGCTTGATGAACGCGTTCACCACGGTGAACACCAGCGCGATGAAGAGGATCACCAGGATGTCGTAGCCCGTCCCCTTGTCGGAGCCGGCGATGTCGATGCCGGTCACCCACGCGGCGGCCAGCCAGATCGCGATCGCGTTGATCACCAGACGAATCAGGAAAGTCATGGG
This sequence comes from Rhodococcus sp. NPDC059179, assembly GCF_042754885.1. Lineage (NCBI taxonomy): Bacteria > Bacillati > Actinomycetota > Actinomycetes > Mycobacteriales > Nocardiaceae > Rhodococcus > Rhodococcus sp. NPDC059179. The sequence goes on from NZ_JBHZBV010000003.1 coordinate 468,080, forward strand.
TGAATGCTGGCACACCCGCGAGTCGGAGGCGTCGTGGAAGCCCTACCCCGGCTAGAAATAGCGGGTGATCCGTTCGGCCACAGCCGCAGACCTGATTCACCTGCCCGCCATCGAGATCGCCGCGGGCCGGCCGTTCCGCTCGATCGGGATGGACACCATCGCGGAGGACGCACCACTCTCGGCTGGCGAGTTGGCCGGGTATCAGCGCGCGAGCCGCGCCTGGGTTGCCACGACTGACGGCGACCTCCCGGTCGGCTACGCGCTCGCGCTGGTGGTCGACGGCTGCGCCCACCTCGAGCAGGTGTCCGTCGATCCCGCGCACGCCGGCCGACGGATCGGGGCGACGCTGATCGACGAGGTCGAACGCTGGGCTGCCGGGCAGCGGTGTCGCTGGTTGACCCTCACCACGTTTGCCGAAGTGCCCTGGAATGCGCCCTATTACGAGCGGCTGGGGTTCCGGGTCGTGCCCGCGGACGAGATGACCCCCGGACTGACCGCGATCCGCCGACGCGAGCGCGAACACGGCCTCGACTCCTGGCCGCGGGTCACGATGCGGCGCATCGTGGGATCGACTCTTCCAACGCGGCCCGCCGGACGCGATACTGACTGAGGGGAGCGCCCCTGCCGGAGTTCGCGCACGCCGCCTACCCGGCGCGGACGAGAGACCGGGGGCACGAGGAGCCCATCATGAGCGTGGTCGTCATTGTACGTTTTGACGTCGCGGATCTTGCCGCGGCCAAGCAGTCGCTCGCCGACAACGCCGCGTTGCTAGCGGAGATCACCGAGGACGCGAAAGCACAGGGGGCGCAACATCACCGGTTCACGCAGAACTCGGGCGGGCTGGTGGTGATCGACGAGTGGGACAGCGCGGAGGGATTCCAGCGGTTCTTCGACGGCAACGACAAGATCGCCAAGGTCACGGCGACGGCAGGCGTCCAGGGTCCACCGGTCGTCGAGGTCCTGGAACCGGTCGAGGCGGCCGGCACATTCTGATCAGGTGAGCCGCCCTCGAATCACACGTTAGGCGGCTTGGTCGAGCAACTCGACGATCCGGCGGCGCAACTCGTCCGTGGTGAGGTGCGTGCCCGCCGACAGGCGCCCGAACCAGCCGCGCCGCTCACCCGGTCCCGCGCGCTCGAGCACATCGTCACCGAAGCTCGCTTCCAGGCTCTCGCGCACCGCGTCGAGATCGATGCCGATCGACTTGAGCGCCTCGGCATCCTCCACGCCGAGCGCCTGGCCACCCCGCGCCTGCGCCGCATCGAACATGCCGCTTACCTGCCCTTCCTGCCGTGCTTCTGGTGGACTGCCTGCCTGCTGACCTCGAGCGAGTCGGCGATGGCCTGCCAGGACCAGCCCTGTCGTCGGGCGTTCTGGACCCGGATCGTTTCCAGTCGTTCGAGCAGCCTGCGCAGCGCGAGGACGGCCCGCAGGCCCACCGTGGGGTCGGGGCTACCGTTGGCATGACTTGACGCCGACCCGAGGAGCATCACCGATGGCACTGCCCAAGACCGCCGTATCCGCGCTCGCCGCAGCTGGACTCGTCGGCGGCTTCGCCGTCGCCCGCCAGACCGGGAACCGCCCGCTCGGCGGCGCCGTGCTGGCAGCGGTCGGCGCCGCATGCACGGCCAGTTGGGTACAGGCCTCCGGGCCCGCGCGGGGCGCCGCGCTGCTCGGCACCTACCTCGGCGCGTTCGGCGCCTCGCATCCGCTGGCGAAGAAGATCGGCGCATGGCCGTCGGTCGGTGCGGTGGCCGCGGGCACCGCGCTTGCCTCGCAGCTGATCAGCAGGGGCTGAATCCCCGCCTATCCGCTTACCCGGCTAGAAAATCGACTTGGGCTTGATGTGCGCGACGATGGCGTGGATGGTTCCGTCCGTGACCTCGAACGTCTCGGTGATCTCGACGGTCATCAGGCGCACTCCGCCCATGCCGGCGTCCAGCAGGTAGGTGGTGGTGACCACGTCTCCGGACTCGGACATCCGCAGGTCCCTGATGCCCCGGATCACCCGGTACTGCGGGCCGTGCTCGAGATCCCGGGTCATCTGCGGACCGGAGCGGCCGGTCTTGAGTCCGGCCTCGACACGGGTCGCGCCGGGGGCGAACTTCACGGCAGACGCGTCGTGCGAGATCAGCGCGTCGATGTAGGCCCGTGCCACCGCCTCCCGCTCGGTGTCGACCCGTGCCGGATCGGCCGACACAGCCGGACCTGCGGTCGCGGGGCCGGCGGCGATCACCGCGACGGCCATCGCGGTGGCGATTCCGGCGGCAGACAGGGCGAGAACTCGACGGGTGCGCATGGACGGATCGTAGCTAGAACCTGTTCCAGATGCGATGGGACTTCTCACCCTGACCGATCCGGGCCGCACCAGCGGCACGAAAGTCGGCTACAGAGACTTGACGGTCAGCGGTCCCGGCACAAAATAAGCACCGGCCATGTTGGGGTTGTTCGCGCAGTACATCGTCACCGGGATGTCGGCCGGAACGGCCGGGAACGGCTTCGTCACCGAGATGCCGTCGAATCGGCTCTGCACCTGAGCAGTTTCCGCGGGTATGGAATTGAAGATTCTGAGTTGGCACCACTGGGTCTCGAACGACGCATTGTGATAGAGCCCGAATACCACCGTGTACGGGGCCGGGGAATAGTAGACCCAGGAATTCACCCTGGCTTCCGCGGTCCCGGCACCGACACCGACCAACGCCGCCGTCGCGGCCATGGTCGCGGCCGCCATCGCCGCGGTTCGGACAACAGAGATCGACATGATCGAAACACTTCCTTGAACGTCACCGACGTCTCGATCCCTGCCCGACCGTCCATTTCACATGGGATCGACAGCCATTTCCGATAAATGACGGCTACTCAGCTGACAGGCCCGCGGGAAGCTGATAACCGCACGGTTTGCGGAACTCTTCCAACTCAAGAGTCTTCGCCGCACCCTGGGGAAAGTCAACGAATCGCCAAACCGCCCGTTCGGTCGCGGAATCGGTCGGACTGCGCCACCATCAATACAGGCGAGAGCCGTGCCGCGGGCAAACCCGCCCCGCCGCCTCCCCGGTTCTCCGAACCGAACGGACCCGGACATGAGCACCGTGACCACGTTCGCACGACTGGCCGTACCAACCGCCCTCGCCGCGCTGTGCGCGGTGGGCGTCAGCGCCCCGGCGCAAGCGACGCAACCGACGGGCGTCACCGCCGAGACCCTCGCCGAACTCGAACTCAATCCGATCCTGCTCCCCCCGCCGCCGCCCGGACACCCACCCGTCGCCGACGAGGTGGAGGGCACCCTTCGCCGGATCGTGATCGCCCCTGGCGGCAGCACCGGCTGGCACCACCACGGCGGTCACGTCCAGGGACTGGTGGCGGCGGGAACCCTGACCCGGGTGCTTGCCGACTGCACCCGCTCGGTCACCCCGGCAGGATCCTGGGTCACCGAAGACCCGGGCGGCGACCACGTCGGACTCAATCTCGGGACCGAACCGGTCGTGCTGCTGGTGACCTACGTGATGCCTGACGACGAGCCCTTCTCGCGGGACGCCCCGGCCCGCTGCGAGTGACCGCGCCACGGCCCGCTTGACCTGAAGTTCACTCGAGGTTTTACGGTCGGAGCAGACGGACGGGGATTCCGGGTATGTCGGACCCCCTCCGTAGCGTTGCACCGGTCACCAACAACCCCGAGAGGTCCACCATGAGCATGGAATCCGTCGCGTGGAGCTCGATGTACCGCATGATGAACGCCCACGACGAGAAGCGGCCGTTCTCGATGGCCACGCTGCGCCGAATCCTCGGCTTCGCCAAGCCGCACCACCGCAAGCTCGCCAAGTTCCTCCTGGTCAGCGTCGTCACGGCGGTCCTCGCGGTCGCCACCCCCGTACTGGCGGGGCGCGTGGTCGACGCCATCGTCAAGGGCTCGGACACCAGCGTCGTGATCCGGCTCGCGGTGTTGATCGCGCTGATCGCCATCGTCGAGGCCGGCCTCGGGCTCTACAACCGCTTCCTGTCCTCGAGCATCGGCGAGGGCCTGATCCTCGACCTGCGCACCGCGGTCTTCGATCACGTGCAGAAGATGCCGATCGCCTTCTTCACCCGAACCCGCACCGGGGCGCTGGTCAGCCGCCTCAACAACGACGTGATCGGCGCCCAGCGGGCATTCAGCGACACCCTCTCCGGCGTCGTCGCGAACCTGGTGACGCTCACGCTGACCCTGATCGTGATGCTCGGCATCTCCTGGCAGATCACCCTGCTCTCGCTGCTGTTGCTGCCGGTGTTCGTGCTGCCCGCACGCCGGATCGGGTCGCGGATGGCGCACCTGCAGCGCGAGGCGGCGAACCACAACGCCACGATGAGCACCCAGATGACCGAGCGGTTCTCGGCGCCCGGCGCAACCCTGGTCAAGCTGTTCGGCCGGCCTGCGGACGAATCCGCCGAGTTCGCGAACCGCGCCCGGCGGGTGCGCGACATCGGGGTGCGCACTGCCATGGTGCAGTCCGCCTTCGTCACCGCGCTCACCCTCGTCTCCGCGCTCGCCCTCGCCCTGGTGTACGGGCTCGGCGGCTTCTATGCACTCAAGGGCCAGCTCGAGGCGGGTTCGGTTGTGGCCCTTGCCTTGCTGCTGACCAGGCTGTACGCCCCGCTGACCGCCCTCGCCAGCGCACGCGTCGAGGTGATGAGCGCGCTGGTCAGCTTCGAGCGGGTCTTCGAGGTGCTCGACCTCGCGCCGCTGATCGCCGAGAAGCCGAACCCGCAGCCGGTGCCGGACGGCCCGGTGTCGGTGGAGTTCGACAAGGTCCGCTTCGCCTACCCGTCCGCGGACAAGGTGTCGCTGGCCTCGCTCGAGGAGGTCGCGCAGCTCGACAACCGCGGCGGCGTCGAGGTGCTGCACGAGGTCTCCTTCCGCGTGGAACCGGGCCAGATGGTCGCGCTCGTCGGCTCGTCGGGCGCGGGCAAGTCCACCGTCGCCCAGCTCGTTCCCCGGCTCTACGATGCCGACACCGGCGCGGTCCGATTGGCGGGGGTGGACGTGCGCGACCTGTCGGCCGCGTCGATCCGCGGGGCGGTCGGGATGGTCACGCAGGACGGCCACCTGTTCCACGAGTCGATCCGCGCGAACCTGCTGCTCGCCCGGCCCGAGGCGACCGAGGAACAGTTGTGGGAGGTGCTCGGCCGGGCCCGGCTGACCGAACTGATCGCGTCGCTGCCCGACGGCTTGGACACCGTGGTCGGCGAACGCGGCTACCGGCTCTCCGGCGGCGAGCGGCAGCGGCTGACCATCGCCCGGCTGCTGCTCGCGCACCCACGGGTGGTGATCCTCGACGAGGCCACCGCGCACCTGGACTCCACCTCGGAGGCGGCGGTGCAGGCAGCGCTCGGCGAGGCATTGGTCGGGCGGACGTCGGTCGTGATCGCGCACCGGCTGTCCACCATTCGGGCCGCGGACCTGATCCTGGTCGTCGAGGACGGCCGGGTCGTCGAGCGCGGCACGCACGGCGAGCTGCTCGCCCGCGGCGGACGGTACGAGGAGCTGTACCGCACCCAGTTCGCGGACACCGACGCCGACGCGAAGGTCGCCGCCAACTGATGAGGCCCTCGGGCAGGCCGCGGTCGACGATCGCGGCCTGCCCGACGCCGGGCGCACAGGGTGGGGTTGATCAGCGGGTGAGGCGGCCCTACGCCGACCAGCGCCCGGTGGCCGCGAAGGCCTCCAACGCCGCTGTCGACTCGGCCAGGTCGATCCCCTCGCCGCGCACCCACTCGTCGTCGAAGTACGTTCCCGCGTACCGTTCCCCGCCGTCGCAGAGCAGGGTGACGACGCTGCCCGTGCGGCCGGCGGCGAGCATCTCCGCGATCACGCCGAACGCGCCCCACACATTGGTCCCGGTGGATCCGCCCACCCGGCGACCGAGCACCTCGCTCACGTGACGGGCGGCGGCGATCGATCCGGCGTCCGGCACCGGCACCATCCGGTCCACGACCTGCCCGACGAACGACGGCTCGACGCGGGGACGGCCGATGCCCTCGATCCTCGACGGCATCCCCGTCTCGAAGGCCGCGGAACCGGACTCGTAGCCGCCGATGAAGGCCGAGTTCTCGGGGTCGACCACGAGCAACCGGGTGGCGTGCCTGCGGTACCGGATGTACCGGCCGATGGTGGCGCTGGTGCCGCCGGTACCCGCACCGACCACCACCCAGTCCGGGATGGGGTGTTGCTCGAGGGTCATCTGCTCGAAGATCGACTCGGCGATGTTGTTGTTCCCGCGCCAGTCGGTCGCCCGTTCGGCGTGGGTGAACTGGTCCATGTAGTGGCCGTTGCACTGGGACGCCAGCCGACTCGCCTCGGCGTAGATCTCCCCCGGGCGGTCGATGAAATGACAACTGCCGCCCTGCGCCTCGATGAGCGCGACCTTCGCGGGGCTGGTGCTGCGCGGCATCACGGCAACGAAGTCCAGGCCCAGCAGCTTCGCGAAGTAGGCCTCGCTGACGGCGGTGGACCCGGACGACGCCTCGATCACCGTGGTGCCCTCGGTCACCCAACCGTTGCAGATGGCGTAGAGGAACAGCGACCGCGCCAGCCGGTGCTTGAGGCTTCCCGTGATGTGGGTGGACTCATCCTTGAGGTAGAGCTGGATGTTCCACTCCCCGGGCAGGGGATAGCGCAGCAGGTGGGTGTCCGCGCTGCGCTGGGAGTCGGCATCGATCAGCCGGACGGCGTTGTCCACCCAGTCCCTGGGCGCGCTGTGGTCCACGACGCCCATCGGGGCGGTCACCGTCGGCCGTCGGCGTCACCGGATCCGTCGCCGCGCAGCTTGGCACGCAGATCGTCGCGGTCCGCGCGGCGCTTGGCGTCGACCGCGGAGATCTCCTCGTTGACCCGGGAGCGCAGCTTGCCGAACAGCACGAGCGAGAGCGGCAGCGCGATGATCACCGCGAAGATCAGCGCCACCAGCAGCGGCACGTCCACGTTCACCAACTGGCTGACGCCGAGGATGATCGCGGCGATCAGCACGACGAGGCCCAGCCGGGCCGCGGTGTACAGACCGAGATCCCGAACCAGCGAGCGTTTGGCGTTCGAGGGTGCGGGGTTCTGCGAGGAATCAGTCACCCTCCCAGGTTACCGACCCCTCGACCACCGGACTCGGGTGCCGGACTTATCCGATTTGCGAATTACCTCCGCTTTACCAAATTGGGATCGTTCGTGTACCCGGGGCACCGGGTGCCAGGATGTCCGCACCGTCCGTATCGCCAAGCCCGTGGAGGATCCTCGATGAGCGCCCCGCCGTTCCGCGCCGCCCAGGAATCGCTGCTGACCCCCGGTCAGGTTGCGGCCCTGTTCCACGTCGACCCGAAGACGGTCACCCGATGGGCCCATGCCGGACGTCTCGGCTCGGTGCGCACCCCGGGCGGTCACCGCCGCTTCCGCGAGTCCGAGGTGATGGAGCTGCTGCAGTCGCTGACCACCGAGGCCACCGTCCGCTGACCTCCACCGTCCGCTGACCTCCACCGTCCGCTGACCTCCACCGCCCGGCGACCGAGCGTGCGCGCAGCGGTCAGGCCCGCTCGGGCTCGGGCGGCACCGCGACGCCGTCGCGCGCATCGCGCTCGGCCCATTCGAGCAGCGGCGAGATGTCGAAGGCCGACTGGTCGATCCCCTCATGTAGATCGCCCAGGTCCGCGAACCTGGCGGGCATCGTTCCGATCGTGAAGTCCGCGGGCCTCGCATCGCCGACCTCGTCCCACCGCAGCGGCGCCGACACCCGCGCGTCCGGAACTCCGCGCACCGAGTACGCCGCCGCCATCGTGTGGTCCCGGGCATTCTGGTTGTAATCGACGAACAGCGCGGCCGGGTCCCGATCCTTGCGCCACCAGGTGGTCGTCACCTCCTTCGGCGCGCGCCGCTCGACCTCCCTCGCGAACGCGAGCGCCGCCAATCGGACGTCCGCGAAATCGTGCTCCGGCTTGATCCGGACGTACACGTGCAGGCCGCGTCCGCCCGACGTCTTCGGCCACCCGGTCGCACCGATCTCGTCGAGAACCTCGTGCGCGACGGCCGCAACGCGACGCACCCGGCCGAAGTCGCACTCCGGCATCGGATCCAGGTCGATCCGCCACTCATCGGGCATCTCGGTGCGCCCGCGTCGACTGTTCCAGGGATGGAACTCGATCGTGCTCATCTGCACCGCCCAGGCGACGGCGGCCAGTTCGGTCACACACAGCTCGTCCGCGTACCTGTCGTAGCGCGGGAAATGCAGCCGGACCGTCTCCAACCAGTCCGGCGCACCGCGCGGGATCCGCTTCTGGTGCACCTTCTCCCCCGCCAGTCCCTCGGGGAACCGGTGCAGCATGCACGGCCGCTCGAAAAGTGCCCGGACAATGCCGTCGCCGACGGACAGGTAGTACTCGAGGAGGTCGAGTTTGGTCGCGCCGGTTGCGGGAAAATAGACGCGATCCGGGTTCGAAACGCGCACCACCCGGCCGTCGACCTCGATCTCGACGGCTGGACTCCTGCCCTTGTCGGCGGCCATGGTTCACAACGTATCCGGACCGAGTGCCCGCTGGGCGGGATCTCGGCCTCGACAACGCGATTCCCGTGCGATACTGCAACACGTTCTATTTCGGGGTTCAGTCCCGACCGTCCGATCAGGCTCGACAGCAGATGAGGTTTGCATGAGCGACACCGCCACACAGGCCGCCGGCGACAGCGTCACACCAGCGGTAGAGGGCTGGTTCACCACCGGCCCGGCACCCGCCCTGATCGGCACCTCGTGCCAGTCGTGCGGCACGATCTCGTTCCCTCGGGAGATCACCTTCTGCAAGAACCCGGCCTGCTCCGGCGAGGAGTTCGCGGACGTCGAACTCTCCCGCCACGGCAAGGTGTGGTCGTACACCGACGCCCAGTACCAGCCGCCCGCGCCCTACATCCCGGCCACCGACCCGTACGTGCCGTTCGCGCTTGCCGCGGTCGAGCTGCCGGAGGGCCTCGTCGTGCTCGGCCAGGTCGCCGACGGCTACGGCGTCGACGACCTGAAGGTGGGCAACGAAGTCGAACTCGTCGTCGAGCCGCTCTACACCGACGAGACCGGCGTGCGCACCATCTGGCGCTGGAAGCCGACCACCACCGACACGAACGCGAACGGAGCACAGGCATGAGCGCCGCAGGAACCAACAACGACGTCGCCATCCTCGGCGTGGGCATGCACCCCTGGGGCAAGTGGGGCCACTCCTTCGTCAAGTACGGCGTCGCGGCCGCCCGCGCCGCCCTGGCCGATTCCGGCATCGACTGGAAGGACGTCGACCTCATCGTCGGCGGCGAGACCGTGCGTCAGGGTTACGGCGGCTACGTCGCAGGTGCCACCTTCGCGCAGGCCCTCGGCTGGAACGGTGCCCGCGTCGCGACGTCGTACGCCGCGTGCGCGACCGGCGCGCAGGCGCTCGACACCGCCCGCGCCCGGATCCTCGCCGGACTGTCCGATGTCGCACTGGTCGTCGGCGCCGACACCACCCCGAAGGGCTTCCTCGCCCCGGTCGCGGGCGAGCGCTGGGACGACCCGGACTGGCTGCGCTTCCGCCTGATGGGCATGACCAACCCGGCGTACTTCGCGCTCAACGCGCGCCGCCGCATCGACCTGTACGGCGCGACGCCCGAGGACTTCGCAGCGGTCAAGGTCAAGAACGCCAAGCACGGCCTGACCAACCCGAATGCGCGGTACCGCAAGGAGGTGACGGTGGAGAACGTGCTGGCCTCCCCCGTGGTGTCCAACCCGCTGCACCTTCTCGACATCTGCGCGACCTCCGACGGCGGCGCGGCGATCATCCTCACCTCGATGGAGTACGCCCGCAAGATGGGCATCGCCGAACCCGTTCGGATCAAGGCGATCTCGACCGTCACCCCGACGTTCCCGCAGACCATCATGGACATGCCGAACTTCTCCACCGACTCGGCGTCCGCCGTGGCCGCGCCCGAGCTGACCTTCAAGGAGTCGATCGGCCACGCGGCGTACGAGGAGGCGGGCATCTCGCCGGAGGACGTCGACGTCGCCGAGGTCTACGACCTGGCGACCTCGGTCGAGCTGGACTGGATCGAGGACCTGGCGCTGTGCAAGCGGGGCGAGGCCGAACACCTGCTGCGCGCGGGCGAGACCACGATCGGCGGCCGGATCCCGGTCAACCCGTCCGGCGGCCTGGCCTGCTTCGGCGAGGCCGTGCCCGCCCAGGCGTTGGCCCAGGTCTGCGAGCTCACCTGGCAGCTTCGCGGACAGGCCGAGGGCCGTCAGGTGGAGGGTGCCCGCATCGGCATCACCGCGAACCAGGGCCTGTTCGGCCACGGCTCCTCGGTGATCGTGTCGGCCTGACCCCACCCGCATGTCACGAACGGGCGGTTATCGGAGCGTCGGCCGAGAGGCCAGCCCGATAACCGCCCGTTCGTGCGTTCAGCGATGGTGCCGTCGCGCCGCGGCGCGGCTACCCTCGAATCAAGGAGGTGCGTCGTGATCTATCTGGTGACGCTGATAGCGCTGGTGATATTGGCGGTGCTGTTGTGGAAGGCCTTCGGCCCCGACACCTCCGCGCCGCCCACAGCACGCTCGGGCCGCGTGCTCGGTCCGGACGATGACCCGGAATTCATGTGGCGGATGAACCGGCGGACCCGGCCCGCAACGGGCGAGAACCCCGAGACCGGACCGGCCGAACCGAAGGACTGATCGGCGGATCGTTCAGGGGGTCCGCGGCTCAGAGGGTCTGCGGTTCAGGGGGTCTGCGGTTCAGGGGGTCTGCGGCTTGGCCAGTTCCCGGAGCATCCGGTCGGCCATCTTGACGGCGCGGTCCGCCCCGTCCGCGTCCTGCACGAAGACCGCGAACGCGAGGTCTCCCCTTGACCCGAAGAACCAACGATCGTCCTCGTGCGCACCCGCCATCCCGATCAGGTCGGGATACCCGTTCAACAGTGACGCCTCCCCGCGCACCACCGTGTCGCGCATGATGCCCCGCAGCTGGTCGGTGACCGGCTGCGGCAGCGGCCCCGCCGAGGTGTCGGTGGTGGCGGGTTGTCCGCCCGCGATGACCGGGACCGCCGTCGACCCGCGCGCCACCGAGGCGGCCACGAGGGCCATGCCGAACGGGCTCACCCGCGGCCCCTCATCGTTTCGGGACCCGGTCAGGCGCGCCACGCTGTCCGGTCCCCCGGCCAGGTCGTCCGTCCGCTGGTCGAGGCCGGGGATCTGGTAGTCCATCGCCAGTCCCAGTTGCCGCGCAGCGGTGAGCTGGTCGGTGTGCTGGGCGTTGGCGGCGACGTCCACCGCGGCCAACGCCGACCCCGCCGGGTACAGCCCGGTGAACGCGATCGGTCCCTGCTCGGAGGCCTGGTTATTCTGTGCCGCCGCCAGCACCGCGCCGGTGGACGGCTGGATCGCGACGACCGCGGCTGGGGTGCCGACGGTGACGGCCGCTTCCATGGCCGCCATCTGCACCCGCGGGTCGAGCGCGGAGCGGATGTCCGGTCCGGGCGGGCCCTGGTAGCCGGTCTGCTTGACGACGGAGCCGTCGGGCGCCACCGCGTTCACCGCCCAGCCCGCGGTCGCGTCCCGGTTCAACTGCCACACGTCGCGCATCGCGTCGGCGAGCGGACCCGCGATCCGGCGGTCGTGGGAGATCAGTTTGGGCGTCTGGACGATCACGACCCCGGGGATGGCCCGCAGGTCGTCCTCGAGTACCGCGAAGTCGTCGTCACGCAGGCTCACCGCCGTCATCCGCTGGCCTGGCGCCGCGGCCAGTTCCTGCATCATCGTCGCCCCGGTGATCAGCGGCGCGACGGGCTCGATGACCTTGGCCAGCCTGTTCGTGCTGAAGACGGGATCGGGCATGGCGCCCGGGTCCAGGGTGACCGTGTTGATCCGCTGCTCGGTCATCATCAGGTTCCCGGCGATGTCGAACACGCGCGGCGGCGCGGCATCGGTGCGGTCGTACCGGAGGGTCCGCCCGCCCCCCAGCCCCGGCGCGAGGATCTGCGGTTGCCACGACACCCGCCACCCGACGCTGAGCTTCCGGACACGGCCGTTGATGTTGTACTGCCAGTTCTTGCCGTTCCCGAAGGTCCAGTCCGCGGTCGCGTTGAAGATCCCGGCGTCGTCCCCGAGCGGGATGAACTGATTGACCTCGAACGTCGCCCGCTCCGCGTCCAGACCGTCGAAGGCCTGATCGATGGCCGCCTTGGCCGCGTTCGGGTACGAGGTCAGCTCGGCCGCCTCGCTCACATCGCCCTCGGTGAGCGCGGCGGCGAAGCGCTCGACCACCGATTCCGGGTCGGTCTTCGGACTGTCGAAGAATCCGCCCACCACCCCGACCGCAAGCGAGAGCGCCGTCGCCAGCGCAATGCCGTTCCACATCCGTAGCTTGTGTCGGACCGCGCGCATGTTCCGATCATGCGCCCGCATCCCGTTATCTCAGCGAACACCGGGTCACAAGTCCGCCACAGTTGGGTGACATTGGGCGAACGCTGAGCCTGACCCTTAGGTCCGGATCCCGCCGCCCACCGGCCCGATCAAGATCAAATCTCTTGCGTCAGAGCCGATCCTGCATCGCGAAGCTCGACATCGGGAAGTCCGAGGCGACCGCCGCCGCGAGCTCGAGCAGAGCGTTCCTGGTCTTCGGGCGGAGCCGGTCGAGGTCGATCTCGGCGCCCTCCTCCAGGTGCGGGTCGAACGGGATCAGGCGCACCGCGCGGCAACGCTGCTCGAAATGCTCGACCACCTTCGCGAGGTCGACCTTGCCCGAGCGCGGGCGCACCGCATTGACCACGGCCACCGACTTGCTCACCAGATCCGCGTAACCGTGCGCGTCGAGCCAGTCCAGGGTCGCCGACGCGCTGCGGGCGCCGTCGACGGACCCCGAGCTGACCACGACCAGCGAGTCGGCCTCCGCGAGGATGGTCTGCATCGCCGAGTGCATCAGTCCGGTGCCGCAGTCGGTCAGCACGATCGAGTAGAACTTCTCGAGCATCTCGATGGTGGTCGAATAGTCCTCGGCGCTGAAGGCCTCGGAGACGGCGGGGTCGCTGTCCGACGCGAGCACCTCGAGGCGGTGCCCGCTCTGCGAGGTGTAGCCGCGGACATCGCTGTACTTCTCGATGCTGTCGGCGTCGCGCAGCAGGTTGCGCACGGTCGCGGGCGTCTCGAGCGGGATCTTCTGGCTCAGCGTGCCGCGGTCGGGGTTCGCGTCCACCGCGATGACCCGGTCACCGCGCAGCGAGGAGAACGTCGAGCCGAGCGTCGCGGTGGTCGTGGTCTTGCCGACGCCGCCCTTCAGGCTGAGCAGCGCGATCTTGTAGCAGCCCTGGAGCGGCTGGTTGACCTGTTTGGTCAGCTCGAGCCTGCGCTGCTCCTTGGCGCTGTTCCCGACGTTGATGTACCGGCCGGAGAGCTGGTAGAGCGCCTTGCGCCACCCCGAGGTCGGGGCGGGCTTGACCTGCTTGAGCAGCAGCGACGTGGACAGGTCCCGCGCCGAGACGACGTGATGCCGCTCGGGCGCCTGGGCTGCGGGCTTGGATTCGGGCTGCGCAAATGGCGCCTTGCCCTTCGGCCCTGGCTGCGCGGCCTGGGCGCTGGACGGCTCCACCGCCGCGGGCAGGGACGGCTCCGCCTCTGGGCTCACGGACTCCCACTGACCGACGTTGTTCTCCGCCACGGCGGCACTCCCCCTGTGTGTGATGCTTTCTTCCCCCGAACCCGCGCAACCCGCCGAGTCCGCGCTGCACAATAGCAGGCCGCGCGGTCTAGTTCCTACCGCAAGTTCAGTTCAGTCCGGCGTACGAGTGCAGCCCGGAGACCACCATGTTGATGATGAACAGGTTGAACAGCATCGCGACGAAACCGGCGATGTTGATCCAGGCGGCCCTGGTGTCGCGCCAGCCGGAGGTCGCCCGCGCGTGCAGGTACGCGGCGTAGATGACCCAGGCGATGAAGGACACCGTCTCCTTGGGGTCCCAGCCCCAGAACCGGCCCCACGCCGCTTCCGCCCAGATCGCGCCGAGGATCACACCGGCGCCGAACAGCGGGAAGGCGATGATGGTGGTCTTGTAGGCCAGCCGGTCCAGGGTCTGCGCGTCGGGCAGCCGCTCGGCCACCTTGCCCCAGAAGCCGCTGGTCTCCTCGCCCTTCGGCTGCCGGATGCGCAGCAGGAACAGCAGGCTCGCGACACCGGAGACCAGGAAGATGCCGCTGCCGGTGGCCACGATGGTGACGTGGATCGGCAGCCAGAACGACCGCAGCGCGGGCACGACGGGCGCGGCGTCGGCGTAAAGGACGGTCGCGGCCATGAACATCAGCGGGATCACCACGACGAGCACGAATACCCACAGCGAGCGGTAGGACTGCTTGCGCAGCAGCACCAACCCGATGAGCATCGCCGCGGCCGTGGCCATCGTGACGAACTCGTACATGTTGCCGAGCGGGAACCGGTCTGTCGCGAAGCCGCGCAGCACGATCGAGGCGATCTGCAGTCCGACGCCGACGATCAGCAGCGCGAACGCCATGTTGCCGAGCCGCTCGGACCACGGCTTGCGCGGCGCCTCGATCACCTTGCCCGGCACGGACGGCGTCGCGGTCGCGACGGCACCCCCGCCGGCGGCAACCAGCTCGCGCGCCTCCCGGGCCTGGACCTCGTTCGCCCGCGCGGTCGCATACTGGGCGATCAGCAGCACGAACGCCAGGACGTAGATCGCGAACGCAGACTCGAAGGCCCAGTCGCTGTACTGGGCAATGGTCTCGTTGATCGGCATGGTTCTCTCCTGCGCCTCAGGCGCGGTTCTTCGAGGTGGTCATTTCGCTGCCGAGGTCCGCGAGCAGCCGGCTGCTGAGCCGGTCGAACTCGTCGCCCCAACCCGCCTGGTCGGTGCGGGCGAGCCCACCCAGCTCTACTACGGTACGTCGTCGACGCGGATCCAATGTATCCGACACCGTGTCGGCATCCTGTTCGGCCGGGTACACCCGCACCCAGACCCGGCGCCGCTTGATCAGCAGCGAGACCAGCAGGCCCGCCATCATCGACAGCGCGAACACCAGCACCCACTGCTGGGCCGGGTCGTGCGAGACCTGGAGGTTGACGAACTCCTTGGCCCCGTCGAACTGCACCTTGGTGCCGTCCGGCAGGGTCGCGCTCTCGCCCGGACGCAGATTGACCCGGTCCTGCTTGGTCATCCGGCCCTGGTTGACGAGTTCCTTGCTCAGCGAGAACAGCGACTGCGGGTTGCCGGTGTCGAGTCCGGTATCGCCCTTGTAGATGTCGATCGCGACGGCCGGGTCGGTCATCGCCGGGTAGCTCGACGCCAGCAGATTGCCGTGGAACAGCGCGGTAGGCGCGAACAGCCCCTCGATACCGATCTGGTTCTTGCGGCGCTCCGCGGGATCGGGATACATCCCGCCCGGCGGGTCGAAGCGCATCGCCCCGCTGGAGAGGAAGGTGGTCGCGTCGTCGGGACGCCACTGCAGAGTCTCGGTGCGGGTCTCCCCGTTCGGGAATGTCACGGTGAACGTCGGCGCGTAGCCGTGGCCCTGCAGGTACACCCGGTCGCCCGCGACCCGCAGCGGATGGTTCACCTGCAGCCGGTCCTCGCGCCAGACGTTCTTCGTCAGGTCGTCGCCTGCCTGGTACTCGATGTTCGAGGTGAACATCTCCGCCTGGCCGTTGTCCAGGTAGTCGGCGGTGAAGTCCTTGACCTTCACGCACAGCGGGGTCATCCCGGTGCCGTCCTGGGTGTTGCCCGCCCGGAACGAGTCGAACACCGCGGGCGAGGTGGTGCAGAAGCCGGGGCCGCCGTCGGCGATCACCACCACGTTGCCCTCGTAGCCGAACAGCTTGCCGAGCGCGATCGCCGCGAGCAGCCCGACCAACGACAGGTGGAAGAGCAGGTTGCCTGCCTCACGCAGGTAGCCCTTCTCCGCCGAGACGGTGACCTCGCCTGGCTTGCCCGCGCGCAGCTCGTCGCCGGTGCGGGTGACCGTGCGCCAGCCCCGCAGCTGCCCGCGGACCAGGGCCGCGACGGCCTCCGGCTCCGCGTCGGCGGTGGCCTCGGCGTGATGCGGGAGCCGCGCCAGGTTGCGCGGCGCCGCGACCGGCTTGGTGCGCAGCGCCTTGTAGTGCTCCCAGCAGCGCGGGGTGATGCAGCCGACCAGCGAGATGAACAGCAGCACGTACACGGCCGTGAACCAGAAGCTGCCGAACACGTCGAACAGTTCCAGCTTGTCCATCAGCGGGCCGAGGGTCGGCCGGTTCGCGATGTACTCGTCGACCTTGCCCGCGTTCAGGCTGCGCTGAGGCAACAGCGCGCCCGGGATGGCGGCGAACGCCAGCAGGAACAGCAGCACCAGCGCGGTCCGCATGGAGGTGAGGCCGCGCCAGGTGTTGCGGACCAGGGCGACACCCCGTCCGGCCAGGGACTGCCGCCGCGGCGGCGTCGGGGCCTGCCTGTCTTCTGTCACCGTCATATCGGCAACGTCACCTCCGAGATGAACGCGTCACGTACCCAACCAACAAAAACGTCCCAGGCGCCGGTGACCAGGGCGACGCCAACCGCCACCAGCATCAGGCCGCCGAAAATCTGAATGGTGCGCGCGTTGCGGCGCAGCCAACCCACCCCGCGCAGCGCGCTCACGGACCCGAACGCCAGGATCACGAACGGCAACCCGAGCCCGATGCAGTACGCCACGATCAGGGCCACCCCGCGCGCGGCGGTCGCACCCTCGGTGCCCGCCGCCACCGACAGCACCCCGGCCAGCGTCGGGCCGAGGCACGGCGTCCACCCGAGACCGAACACCGCGCCGAGCAGCGGCGCGCCGACCAGCCCGGACACCCGGCGCGGCTCGAAACGCACGTCGCGCTGCAGGGCCGGGACCAGCCCGATGAAGACCAGGCCCATCGCGATGGTGATCACCCCGCCGACCCGCTGCAGCACCTCGCGGTTGACGGTGAGCGTGGAGATCAGGCCGAACACCGACGCGGTCGCCAGCACGAAGACCACCGTGAAGCCGAGCACGAACAGCCCGGCCGCGCCCGCGACGCGCATGCGGGCCGCCGACCTGGTGTCGGTCCTGCTCTTGAGCGCGCCCGCCTCGGCAGCGGTCACCGCGGGGGCGTCCGCGCCGACGATCCCGGCGAGGTAGGACAGGTAGCCCGGCACCAGCGGCACCACGCACGGCGACGCGAAGGACACCAGCCCCGCCAGCATGCAGGCGCCGAGGGCGAGCAGCAGCGGGCCGGAGGCCGCGGCGTTGCCGAAGCTCTCGCCGATCCCGGCGGCCAAGACCGCGTCGTTCACGCTCGTCACTGTTCCTGTCTGCACTGTTCCTGCGCTCACTGTTCCCGCGCGACCCTCTCCACCACGGGCTGGAGGTCTTCGGCCAGCAACGCCTTGAGGAACACCGCGGCGACCCGATGCTCCTTGTCGAGCACCAGGGTCGACGGGATGACACTGGTCGGGAACCGTCCACCGAGCGCCGTCAGGGTGCGCATCGACGGGTCATAGACCGACGGATAGCCGACCTTGTTGTCGGTGACGAAGTCCTGGGCCTTGTCCTGCTGCAGGTCTCGGACATTGATGCCGAGGAACGCGACGCCGAGGCCCTTGGTGTTCTCGTACACCTTCTCGAGATCGTCGGCCTCGCCGCGGCACGGCCCGCACCACTGGCCCCACAGGTTGATGACCACCGGCCGTCCCTCGAAGTCCGACAGCGAGGTGGTCTTGCCGTCGATCATCAGGTCGGGTCCGGAGATGTTGCCGATGGTGCCGCGCTCGCTCGGCGGGTCGTAGAAGATCTCCGTCTGCCCGCCGGGCGAGACGAAGTCGAAGGTGCCGCCCTGCGCGACGGCGTCGGTGCCGGTGGAACAGGCGGCCGAGGCGGCCACCGCGCCGAACGCGAGGACCGTCACGAGAGTGCGTAGAACGGTGGCCACCCGTGCGCGGTTAGCGGGTCCCTGGACCCCGTAGGCGCGCACGGGTGCGAAGCGCCTCATGCCCCGGTCACCCTCGGATCGGATGCGCCCGCGGGCTCCGAGTAGACGATGTCGACCAGGGTGTCGCCCTCGTAGACCAGCGAGGTCAGCGAGGCCAGCCCGCACTGGCGGTGCCGCGGGTCGTGCCAGAGCCGCTCGCCCTGCAGGAACCGGCGCAGCGTCCACACCGGGAGCTGGTGGCTGACGCAGACGGCCTCGTGCCCGACGGCGGCGACGCGCGCGGTGTTGACGGCGGCGAGCATCCGGTGCGCGATCTGCAGGTACGGCTCGCCCCACGACGGGGTGAACGGGTCGCGCAGCTTCCACCAGTGCCGAGGCCTGCGCAGGGCGCCGTCTCCGACCGAGACCTTGAGTCCCTCGAAGTCGTTGCCCGCCTCGATCAGGTTGTCGTCGGTCACCAGGGACAGTCCGTGCTCACCGGCGATCGGGGCGGCGGTCTCCTGCGCGCGCTGCAGGGGCGACGCCACCACATGGGTGATGTCGTGACCCGCGAGCACCGACGCGACCGTGCGGGCCTGCGCCTGACCCGTCACCGACAGCCGGTAGCCGGGCAGCCGTCCGTACAGGATCCCCTTCGGGTTGTGCACCTCGCCGTGGCGAAGGACGTGCACGATGGTGCGCGACTCGGCGGGGTCGGACGGCGTCTGCTGCAGGCTGCTCACGTGGATTGGCTCCGTGGTCTATGGGTGCGGGGTCTAGGCCCGGGTCAGCGGGTTGGTGGGTGCCTTCGCTGCCGCGGCCGCCTTGGCCGCGGCAGGCAACGCGGCGGCGATGCGGTCGAACGCGGCGTCGTCGAGGGCCGCGGAGACGAACCAGGCCTCGAAGGCGCTCGGCGGTGCGTAGACGCCGCGGGAGAGCAGCGCATGGAAGAAGGCGGGAAAGCGCCAGGTGTCGCTTGCCTTCGCCTCCGCATAGTTGGTGACCGGACGGTCGGCGAAGAACACGCTCACCATGGTGCCTGCAAACTGCACCTGGTGCCGAACGCCCGCCTCGGTGAGGGCCTCGCCGAGCAGCCGGCCGAGGGTGGCTGAGTTGCGCTCGAGGGCGTCGTACACGCTCTGATCTGCGGCGCGGAGGCTGGCCAGGCCTGCCGCGACGGCGACGGGGTTCCCGGACAGGGTGCCCGCCTGGTACACCGGCCCTGCGGGCGCGAGGTGGCCCATCACGTCGGCACGGCCGCCGAACGCGGCGGCGGGCAGTCCCCCGCTCATCACCTTGCCGAAGGTCATCAGGTCGCCCGCGACACCGTCGAGTCCGTACCAACCGGCCGAGCTGACCCGGAAGCCGGTCATCACCTCGTCCATGATCAGCAGCGCGTCGTGCGCGGTGCAGAGCCGGCGCAGGCCCTCGTTGAACCCGGGCTTGGGCGCGACGGCACCCATGTTGCCCGCGGCGGCCTCGGTGATGACGCACGCGATCTGCTGCGGGTTCGCGGCGAAGGCCTGCGCGACCGCGTCCAGGTCGTTGTAGGGCAGCACGATGGTGTCGGAGGCCTGCGCGCCGGTGACGCCGGGCGAGGTGGGCAGCCCGAGGGTGGCGACGCCGGAGCCCGCGTCGGCGAGCAGCGCGTCCACGTGGCCGTGGTAGCAGCCGGAGAACTTGATGATCTTGGTGCGGCCGGTGAACCCGCGGGCCAGCCGGACCGCGCTCATGGTTGCCTCGGTGCCGGAGTTGACCAGCCGGACCTGCTCGACGGGCGCGACCCGGTCGACGATCGCCTCGGCGAGCTCGATCTCACCCTCGGTGGGCGCTCCGAACGAGAGCCCGGTGGTCGCGGCCTTCTGCACGGCCTCGACGACCGCCGGGTGCGCGTGCCCGAGGATCATCGGTCCCCAGGAGCAGATCAGGTCGACGTAGTCGTTGCCGTCCACGTCGGTGAGCGTGCAGCCCGACGCCTTGGCGATGAATCGGGGGGTGCCGCCGACCGAGTGGAACGCCCGCACCGGGGAATTGACGCCCCCGGGGATGACCGCGCTCGCCCGCTCGAAGAGCTGTGCGGAGGTGCTGGCGGGCTGAGAAGAGGCGCTGGTGGGAACGGTCACGGCCTCCAGTGTCCCAGTTGGCGAGAATTTGCCAACGACAGGGTGTAGGAGCGGAGCCCGCGGAGCGACCGTGGTCACAGCGGAGCGGAGCCCGCGGAGCGACCGTGGTCACACCGGATCGGACATCCGGAGACGCAATGCCAGGCTGTTCGGCATGGAACCGACGCTGGACGCAATCCAGGACCACCGACACGAGCTTTACCAGCGCTTCGCCACCGCGCAGGTGGCGGTGTCCACCGACGGCCGCGAAGTGTCCTTCATGGGCCCGGTCGAGACCGGCGTCGAGGTCGGTGGGTTTGCGGTGATCGAGTTCCGGGGCGATCGCAGGGTCGTGGTCCAGGTCCGCGAGGTCCACATGGTCGAACGTGAGGGCCCTGCGCTCGACTTCACGGTGCGCGACGGAATGGCCGAGCTCGGCGTCGTCTCGGCCCGTGCGCGGCCACTGATGCGCGCGCTCAGCGGCACCGCGACCACGCTGGGCGAGTTCGATGGTGCCCGTTTCGTCGGGCGGCGCGAGGTAGAACCCTTCGGTGAGCGCCCGATCCGCCCCGCGGGTGAAGACGAGGTCGCTGCAATCGCCGAGGGGCTCGCCGGGACGGCCTCCTCCTTTGAGATCGGGGTGTTGCAGCAGGCCTCGACTGTCCCGGCCCGTCTGCGGTCGACCGGGTTCGCGCGGCACACCTTCATGTGCGGCCAGTCCGGCTCGGGAAAGACCTACACCACCGGGGGTCTCCTCGAACGCCTGCTCGCTTCGACCGAGCTGCCGATCGTGGTGCTCGACCCGAACTCCGATCACGTGTTTCTCGGGTCCTGCGATCCCGAGGACTGTTCCCCGGCCGCCGCGCGTCACCGGGAGGTGTCAGCGGGAGTGCATGTGGCGCGGGCGCGAGGCTACGGCGCCGCGCACACCCTGTGCCTGGACTTCAGCGACCTCGACCTCGACACCCAGGCGCTGCTGCTGCGGATGGACCCGATCCGCGACCTCGACGAGTTCCGCGCTCTGCGCCAGGTCACCGCGACGTTGACTGCGCCGTACTCCGTCGACGATCTGGAGGCCGCAGCCGCCGCTCACCACGACACCGAGCGGCTTGCCGCCCGGATTGGGAACCTCCGGATCGGCGAGTGGGACCTGTGGCGGCGCGGCGACGAGCGATCGGCGGTCGAGTACGACATGCGGGGCGCCCGTTGCGTCGTCGTCGACGTCGGGAGCCTGTCGCGGCCGGACGAGCGCACGGCGGTCGCGCTGGCGATCCTCGGCAGGCGGTGGGCCGGACGCCGGGACCGCGACCCCGTGCTGCTCGTCATCGACGAGGCGCACAACGTGTTGCCCGCCGTCACCGACGATCCGCTGCTGGCGGCGACCGCCGAACTGGGCGCGCTGATCGCCGGGGAGGGCCGTAAGTTCGGCCTGCACTTGTTCGTCGCAACCCAGCGGCCGGGCAAGGTCCACCCCAATGTGGTCTCGCAATGCGACAACCTGGTGTTGATGCGGATGAACGGCGCCGCCGACATCAAGGACCTGAGCGCCCTGTTCTCGCATGTGCCCGCCCCGATGCTGCACCGCGCGACCGGGTTCGGGCTCGGTCAGGCGCTGTTCGCCGGGCCGATCGCGCCGGTGCCTCTGCTCGCCCAGGTGGGCACCCGGGTCAGTCCCGAGGGCGGCGGCGACGTGCCGACGACCTGGGCGGGGTGAGGTCCCGCGTCAGAAGACCGGGCTCGGGCTGTCCACGATCACGCCGTGGCAGACACCGCTCGGCAGGCAGACCTCGTTGATCCGGACCATTCCGATCCGGGCGCCGTCGACGAGCCGGTAGAAGGAGAAGTTCCGCCCGTCGATGCTGTGCGCGCGGACCCCGGGAACCGTGGTGAAGTCCTTGTTCGTGTTCAGGACGTCGTCCTCGGTGAGGACCGGGTTGACCTGATACTCGGTGTGGCTGCCGTCGACCAGCAGGGTGTACGGCGCGGAGGCCGCCGAGGGCGCTGCCGCGGCCGTCGCGGCCGAACCGGCGGCGACGGCGATTGCTCCGAGGGTTCCGGCGACGATTCGAGTGACTGAGCTCATAAGTAGTCGATAGAACACGACTCGCGCAAAGTTCGCCAGCGCAACGAATACCGATCCGGTCACGGGCCTGAAATCCGCTCACAGATTTCCGCGCGCCGCCTGCTCCCGCTCGATCGACTCGAACAGCGCCCGGAAGTTGCCCTTCCCGAAGCCGAGCGAGCCGTGCCGTTCGATCAGCTCGAAGAACACCGTCGGCCGGTCGCCGAGGGGCTTGGTGAAGATCTGCAGCAGGTAGCCGTCCTCGTCCCGATCCACCAGGACACCGCGACGTTTGAGTTCTGCGACAGGCACCCGGACCCGGCCGATCCGGGCCCGCAGCTCGGGGTCGTCGTAGTAGGCGTCGGGGGTGTCCAGGAACTCGACCCCCTCCGCGCGCAGGGCGTCGACGGCGCGCAGGATGTCGCCGGTGGCCAGGGCCAGGTGCTGGCAGCCGGGCTCGCCGTAGAACTCGAGGTACTCGTCAATCTGCGACTTCCTCTTCCCCTGCGCCGGCTCGTTGAGCGGGAACTTCACCCGGTGGTTGCCGTTCGCGACAACCTTCGACATCAGCGCCGAGTACTCGGTGGCGATGTCGTCGCCGACGAACTCGGCCATGTTGGTGAAGCCCATGACGCGGTTGTAGAAGCGAACCCAGTGATCCATCCGGCCCATCTCGACGTTGCCGACGGCGTGGTCGAGCGCCTGGAACAGCCGCTCCGGCGCACCGGGCCGCCGCACGAATCCCGAACTGCGCGGGACGAATCCGGGCAGGTACACCCCGCCGTAGCGACTGCGGTCGACGAGGCTGTGCCTGGTGCTGCCGTAGGTGCCGATGGCGGCACGGCGCACCGAGCCGAACTCGTCGGTCAACTCGTGCGGTTCCTCGAGGATGACGGCGCCCTGCGACCGCGCACGCTCGATGCAGCGGTCCACGTCGAGCACCTCCATCGCCAGGTCGACCACGCCGTCGCCGTGCCTTCGATGGTGATCGGCGAGCGGGCTGCCCGGATCGACCGCGCCCTCGACCACGAATCGCACGGAGCCGGACTCGAGCACGAACGACTTGCGGTCGCGCTGACCGGTTTCCGGCCCGGCGTACGCGACGAGGGTCATGCCCCAGGTGGAGATGTAGTAGTGCGCGCTCTGGGTGGCGTTGCCGCAGACGAACACCACCGCATCCATCCCGACCACCGGAAACGGGTCGGCGGCATCGTCGTGCCCGACAAGCCCGACAAGCCGGCGGAGGTCGTTCGCGCGCAGGTGCGCGGCCCGCTCGCGCGGGGTCAACCGGATGTCCGCGATGGTCATGGCTTCACTGTGACCTCGGCCCCGTGACTGCGCAATGGCGGGGATTGACGCTGCTCAATCTGTACAGAATGCTTTTAATCCGCGGTCAAATGTTGGACATACTGACCAGGAGCACGCCATGAGCATCGACCGTCTCGACGCCGACCTGCTGGAGTTGCTGCATGCCGAACCGCGGGTCGGGGTGCTGGAGGCGTCGCGCCGCCTCGGCGTCGCCCGCGGCACCGTGCAGGCCCGCCTGAACCGACTCGAACGCGACGGCATCATCGCGGACCTGGCGCCGACCCTGGACGCCGAGGCGCTCGGGTTTCCCGTCACCGCGTTCGCCACCCTGGAGATCGCGCAGGGCCGCGGGCACGGCGCGGTCGTCGAGCACCTCACCGCGATCCCGGAGGTCCTCGAGGCGCACACCACCACCGGCGCGGGCGATGTGCTGATCCGGGTGGTGGCACGGACGCATTCGGACCTGCAGCGGGTGATCAACCAGATCGTGGACGGGCAGAACGTGCTCCGGTCGTCGACGGTGATCGCGCTGGAAAACCAGATCCCGCTGCGACACCTGCCCCTGGTGCGGGCCGCGGTGCGCTAGGGCCCCAACCATTTTCCCCTGGTCAACGGCATGTCGCTCGCACCTGCTGCCCCGGCGCGGACCGCGAGGACCTGGTGGATGGTGATCCGGCCGCGTTCGAAGGACAGCGCGCTGGCCGCCAGGTACAGCAGCCAGGTCCGGGCCCGGGCCGCACCGACGAGGCGCACCGCTTCCTCCCAATCGCCGCGCAGGTTGTCGACCCATCGACGCAGGGTGAGCGCGTAGTGCTCGCGCAGTGCCTCGCAGTCGCGGACCTCGAGGCCTGCCCGCTCGAGCGCGTCCGCCACGTGGCTGAGCGGCAGCAGTTCGCCGTCCGGGAAGATGTACCGGTCGACGAAGGTCGGCTTCGGATGCTTCTCGGAGGTCAGCGGCGCGACGGACGCGATCGCGTGGTTGAGCAGGCGCCCCTCGGGACGCAGCAGGCCCATCAACCGGTCCGCGTACTCGCCGAGCCGAGCGTCGCCGACATGCTCGGACATCCCGATGCTGGAGATCGCGTCGTACGGTCCGTCGTCGACGTCCCGGTAGTCCTGGAGCCGGATCTGCACCCGGTCGGACAGTCCGGCCTCCGCGACGCGGGCGGTGGCGAGCTCGCGCTGCTCCTTGCTGATCGTCACGCCCACCACGCTCACCCCGTACTCGCGTGCGGCGTGGATCGCCATCGACCCCCAGCCGCAGCCGACGTCGAGCAGCCGCATGCCAGGGGCCAGATGGAGCTTGCGGCAGATCAGGTCCAGCTTGGCCCACTGCGCCTGCTCAAGGGTGCCGGTGTCGGCGTCGGTCCAGTAGGCGCAGGAATACACCATGCTCGGGCCGAGAAACAGTCGGTAGAAGTCGTTTCCGACGTCGTAGTGATGCGAGACGACCGCGGCGTCGCGCGCCTTGCTGTGCTTGCTCCCCCGCCGCCTGCCGATCTCCTCGGCGGGTGGGGGTGGGCGCAGCCCGACCGCGCCGAGACGCAGGAAGGTGGATGCGACCCGGCGGATGCTCGCGCGGTCGAGCGTGCCCAGATCGCGGCGGCCGACCCGTTCGATCACGTCCGGACCGTCGAGCAGGGCGAAGATGTCGCCTTCGATCTCCATGTCGCCGGAGACGTAGGCGCGGCCGAGCCCCAGTTCGCCCGGCGCCCACAGGATCCGGCGCAGCGCGCGGCGGTTGCGGAAGGCGACCGTCACCTCCGCGTCGGCCGGACCGGCGACGGATCCGTCCCAGCATCGCACCCGCACGGGGAGCGGGCCGCCCGCGATCGTCTCGAACGCCGACAGCAGCCGCGCGGCGGCGGTTTTCGAGCCCGGGTCGGGACGCGTCGCACTCATCGGGCCTCCAGCGAGGTGTGCAGTCCGGTCCTTTGCACCCTAGAACGCCCGCCGAGCGTGCACCTCCCGACACTCCGACTCGGGTGAAGTCAAGCAGTCAGGGCAACATCTCCTGCGATGAGGGCGCGGAGCCGATCGGCGGGGGTGTCGTAGTCGAGGGTGGGACGCGGCC
>NZ_JBHZBV010000004.1:0-103344 GCF_042754885.1 Rhodococcus sp. NPDC059179
TCGACCATCGAGGTGACCGTGTCGCCGGAGGAGGCGGAGCAGGTGATGCAGTTGGTCGCCGAGTTCGCGGCGACGGTGTGCCCGCACGACAAGCGTGGCAAGCAGTACCTGCTGGTGGACGCGATCATGGCGATCATGCACGGCGAGCCGTACCTGCAGTGCAGCTGCGAGCGGGACGACTGCTCGCAGGCGGGGCGTACCGCGTTGCCCGGTCGGCGGGCACCGTTGACGCAGATCACGATGGATGTGGCGACGCTGCTGGGGTTGCTGTCGCGGCCGGCGTATCTGCATGGGCACGGGCTGATCGACCCGGAGTTGGCGCGGAGGTTGGCCACGGACGGGACGTGGCAGGCATTGCTCACCGAGGCACTGGATCTGGCTGAGGAGCTCGGCCTGATCAACCACGACGACGATGGAAGTGACACCGATACCGACGTCGAGAGCAACGCCGACGCCGATAACAGCGCAGCCGACGGCGCCGAGGCCGAGGCCGAGAATGGCACTATCGGCGCCGGTGCGACCCGGGGCGATGACGGCCTGAGGTGCACCCGCGATAGTGATTCCGGCGAATCCGATTTCAGCGCGGCCGAATCGGCTGCGGCCGCCGAACCACCTGATGACATTGCCCCGGAACCGGAACCGGATCGCGAGGCTGGACCCGAGCCCGAGCCAGAAGCGGAGTCAGAACCTGACGTCGACTCGGAGACGGACACGTCTGCCCAGGCCGAGCCCGACCCACCCAACCCCGATCCCGACCCGCACGAACCCGGCACTCCGCCACCACCATCCGCGCCGCTTCCGATGCGGTTCTGCCTGCGCTCGTTCCTCGCCCGCGGCAACCGCCGCAAGGCCGGCTACGTCCCCGAATTCGGGACGCTACCCCCGGCGCAGCCGTGCATCACACCACCACCACCGCGAGCCCAACGCCGCCACCCGAATCCACCGCCCGAAACCACGCGGCCGGGGTCAACAACTCAGCCAGTGCATGACACCGCACAAGGCACCGGCACCACCGCCGAGCCGGGCACCTCGACAACCACACCGGCCCCGACCAGCGTCGGCACCATCATCGACGCGATCACCGCCGCCATCGAGGCCGACCCCACCCTGGCCCGCCCGCAATACCCCGACGGACACGGCGGCCTCACCACCCCGCCAGACGGCGCACTGACCTACCGCCCCGACGCAGCCACCACCGCACTCGTCCGCGCCCGCGACGGCCACTGCCGATTCCCCGGATGCACCCGCCCGGCAGCACAATGCCAACTCGACCACATCATCGAATACTGGCTCTACAACCCGGCTTCCGGCGGCTGGACCATCGTCACCAACCTGCAATGCCTGTGCCAGTTTCATCACCAACTCAAGACGCTCGGCTTCTGGCGGGTGATAGCACTGCCCGGCCACGCCCTGCTCTGGACCTCGAACACCGGCACCACCGCCGTCACCCTCCCGGCAGGCGCCCACGGAAACAACACCATCGATACCCCATCCCCGCACATCGTCGGCCGCCGCGGCTACATCCCGCCATCGACACCGCCGACACCGCCGGATCCGCCACCGTTCTGACTCGCGCCCCGCGCCTGACCGTGCACAACACACGCAGGTGAAATCCTGGATCCGTGAACGATGACGTGTCCTGGCGCGCACGGGGATTGCAGCTGTCTGCAAACCACGGCCCGCCCCGCGATGGAATGGGGGTCGATCACCGGCTCATGGCGGGTTGAGGAGCAGCCCGGCGTGTGGAACGACGAACCGAGGAAGGGTCGGCTTCCTGTCGCCGAGGTACGCCTGCTCGCCGATGCACTGAAGCCCTTCACCGCGACGGCCGAGACGTGTTGGTTCGCGCTCTGGGAAGGATTCAACGCGGTCGAGGTCCCGGCCCACGTCGAGCGGTTGGCGATGCCCGTCCTCGACACCCAGCGGGTGACCTGGGACAGCGACATCATCAATCCGCTTCCCGCACCGCCTACCTGACCAACACCCGGGATCCTCACGCACCGGCGGCCACGGTCCGGCATGCTGAGACGATGACTTCCGCGCATCGTTTCGAGGTCTGGGCTCCCACCCCGAGTCAGGTTCAGCTGCACCTGGACGGAGTCCTGCATCCGATGTCGCGCGACGACGACGGCTGGTGGCGCGCCGCAGTGCCCGCGAACCCGGACAGCCGCTACGGCTACGTCCTGGGCGACGACCCCGCGGTGCTGCCCGACCCGCGCTCGCCGCGACAACCCGATGGCGTGCACGCGCCCTCGCAACTGCACACGGTCGACCCGGACGTCTGGACGGACCGGGACTGGACCGGACGCAGGCTCGCGGGCAACGTCGTCTACGAGCTGCACGTCGGAACCTTCACCCCCGAGGGCACCTTCGACGCCGCCATCGCCCGCCTGGACCACCTCGTGGACCTCGGCATCGGGTTCGTCGAGCTGATGCCGGTGAACGGATTCAACGGCGAACACAACTGGGGCTACGACGGTGTCCTCTGGTACACCGTGCACGAGCCGTACGGCGGGCCCGACGGGTTGCAGCGACTGGTCGACGCCTGCCACCGTCGGGGTCTCGGCGTGATCCTCGACGTGGTCTACAACCATCTCGGCCCGTCCGGCAACTACCTCGACCGGTACGGGCCGTACGTCACGGACAGCGAGAACCCCTGGGGCGCAGCGGTCAACATTGCGGGCCGGTCTTCGGGTGAGGTCCGGCGGTACATCATCGACAACGCCCTGCGCTGGCTGCGCGACTTCCACATCGACGCGCTGCGCCTCGATGCCGTGCACGCGCTGGTCGACCAGAGCGCCACCCATCTGTTGGAGGAGCTGGCCGTCGAAACCGAGACGCTGTCAACGCACCTGCGCAAACCATTGACGCTGATCGCCGAGAGTGACCTCAACGACCCCACCCTCATCGCACCGCGGTCCGCAGGCGGCCACGGACTCGGCGCGCAGTGGAACGACGACATCCACCATGCCGTGCACGCCGCGGTGTCCGGCGAACGGCAGGGCTACTACGGCGATTTCGGCTCGCTCCAGTGCCTGGCCACCACCCTGCGTCAGGGCTTCTTCCACGCCGGGACCTACTCCAGTTTCCGCGGCCGGACACACGGCCGGCCACTCGACGTTCGGCGCACCCCCGCCAGCTCGCTGCTCGCATACACCTGCACCCACGACCAGGTGGGCAACCGCGCGACCGGCGATCGTCCCGGGGACTACCTGACCCCGGGTCAGCTCGCGGTCAGGGCGGCGCTGGTGCTGGGCTCGCCCTACACGCCGATGCTGTTCATGGGCGAGGAGTGGGGCGCGCGAACGCCCTTCCAGTTCTTCACCTCGCACCCCGAACCGGAGCTCGCCGCGGCCACGGCGTCCGGCCGCAGGCGCGAGTTCGCCGAGCACGGCTGGGCGGGCGACGCCGTCCCCGACCCGCAGGATCCGGAGACTTTCCTGCGGTCCAAGCTGAATTGGGACGAGATCGCCGATCCCGAGCACCTACGGCTGCTCGACTGCTACCGCGACCTGATCGCGTTGCGCGCCGCTCGATCCGACCTGACCGATCCGTGGCTCGAACACCTGGTCGTGGACTACGACGAGGATGCGCGCTGGATCGTGCTGCACCGCGGCGACACTCGGGTCGCCTGCAACCTGGGCCCCGCTCCCGTGACCGTCCCGGTCGGCGGCAACCCACTGCTGTGGTGGGAACCGCCGAGCCAGGACGAAACCGGCGCCGCGACCGTCATCCCCGGGCATTCCTTCGCCGTACTCGACGCCGGGAGCTCCCCGGCGGCCGGCTAACGCGACCGCATCATCCGGTACACCAGGACCGCATTGGCCAACAGGACGATCGCGGTCACCAAGGCCGCCACGTGCATGCCATCGACGAAGGCCAGGTGCGCGGATTCCAGCAACTGCGCTCCAACCGCATCCGGCGCCGCCTCGGCAACCGCCACCGCGCCGCCGAGGGTCTCCTGCGCGATGTGCCCGTCCTCCGCACCGAAGGCGGACACGTCGAGGCCCTGACGGAAGATCGCCAGCACGACGCTGCCCAGGACCGCGACACCAAGGGCAATACCGAGTTCGTAGGCGGTCTCGGACACCGCCGACGCGGCACCCGCCCGCTCCGGTTCCACCGAGCCGATCACCAGGTCCGAGGTCAACGTCAGCGCGATACCGACGCCGACACCGGCCAACATGAAGCCCGCGACAAACAACCCGGCACCGCCGTCGGCACTCAGCCACATCATCGCCGCGGCACCGATCGCCGTGACAACCAGGCCGACGCTCAGCACTGTTCCCGGTTGCCAGCGGCGCACCAGCCAGGCCGCCAGCAGCGAGAAGATGACGCTCATGGCCGTGCCCGGCAGCATCAGCAGACCGGCCTGCAACGGCGTCTTATCCAGCACCAACTGCAGATACTGAGATCCGAAGAACAGCACACCGGCGAGCGCGAACACCGACAGCAGGTTCGTCAGCACCGCGGTCGAGAACGCGGGCCGACCGAACAGGCTGAGGTCGAGCATCGGATCCTCGAGGGTCCGCTGCCTGCGGACGAAGGCCCAACCCGCGACCACACCCACCGCACCGATCCCCGCCAGCGTGGTGGTGGGTCCGTGCACGACCGACTCCTTGACCGCGTACACCAGCGGGATCATCGCGAGCATGGACAGACCGGCGCTCGGCAGGTCGAATCGGCCCGGGTTCGGGTCCTTCGCCTCCTTGATCACCATCGGGCCGAAGACGATGAGCCCCAGCATCACCGGGAGGTTGATGAGAAACACCGAGCCCCACCAGAAGTGTTCGAGCAGCCAGCCGCCGACCAGTGGTCCTGCCGCCGCGCCGCCGCCCGCCATCGCACCCCACACGCCGATCGCGGTGGTGCGCTGACGCGGGTTCACGAAGATGGTGCGGATCAGGCCGAGGGTCGCCGGCATCAGCGTGGCACCCGAGACGCCCTGCAGCACGCGGGCCGCGATCAGCATCTCCGGACTCACCGACCACGCGGCGACCATCGACGCGAGACCGAACCCGGCGGCGCCGATCAGCAGCAGCCGACGCCTGCCGATCCGGTCACCGAGCGTGCCCATCGTGACGAGGAGACCAGCGAGCACGAAGGAGTAGACGTCGATGATCCAGAGCAACTGGGTGCTGCTCGGCGCGAGGTCGGCGCTGATGAACGGCAGCGCCAGATCCAGGACCGTCGCGTCCACCGAGATCAGCAGGACTGCGAATGCCAGCACGACCAGACCGAGCCAGTCGCGGGCGCTCGCCCGCACGTCGGACAGGTTCGCCAGTTCTTTGTCTGCGATGACAGACACGGTTACTCCCAAAATGTTTCGGAATCAGAATTCGACTGAACCGTCCAGCCGGTACAGTCGCGCCTCTCAGGTTAGCAGCCAACCGTCCAGCCGGTACAGTGATCCTCGTGACAGACACCCGTGACCGGATCCTCGACGCCCTCGAGCGGCTCCTGCTCGAGCGCGGGCTCTCGCAGATCACCCTCGAGGCGGTGGCAGCCGAGGCAGGCGTTTCCAAGGGCGGACTGCTCTACCACTTCCGCAGCAAGGAGGCCCTGCTCGCAGGCATGGTCCGACGGCTCGGCGAGCGTTCGGATCAGCAGCTCGCGGAGGCGGGCACCTCGGTCTCCGAGTGGTACCTGCAGACCATGGACGCCAACACCACCAACGAGCTCGCCCTCTTCCAGTCAACGATCGCCGCGCTGCGCTCGGTGGACGGCCAACAGGGCGAGATCCAGCAGGCCGTCATCGACATGATGCGGTCCTGGGACGAGGGCCTGCGCGCCGAGTTCGACGATCCGGTCCAGGCCGAAATCGTCCGGCTGGTCGGCGACGGCATCTACCTCGCGGCGCTCCTTGGCCTGCCTCAGCCCCATCCCGAACTGCACCGGAAGGTCGTCGACCGCCTCCTCAACCGCACAGACGGCTAGGGCGTGTCTCCTAATCCCTCTCGGATGCACCTGGCGAGACAATCGTCGTCCGGTAAGGCGGAGGAGGAGCCGATACCGCTGTTGTATCGGCGACGACGACAACGCCGCAGGGCGGCGATTGGACGTCAGGGGCGCCGAAATGGGGATTGGGAGACACGCCCTAGACACGCGCCTGACTCTGGCGTTCGCCGCCACCCGGTCGTAGATTCGAGGTAGCTCTAGTGGAGGCGTGGCTATGCGACAGCTGCGATCACCGCCTCTCGGCCGGCCCGGACCGGGCCCGGAAACCGTCACGGCAGACCCGTTCAACGCGGAGACCGCGCGCGACGCGATCGGCGAACCGCTCACCGACCCCGCCGCGTTCTTCGTCCGCAACCACTTCGCCACCCCGCGCCTGGACGTACCAGCCTGGCGACTCCGGGTCGACGGCGCCGTCCGCCGACCGGTGACATTGACCTACCGGCAGCTATCGGACTTGGCTACCGCCGAGGTGGAGGCGGTCCTCGAGTGCGCAGGCAATGGGCGGGCACGGATGCGCCCGCGCCCGCCAGGCGTGCCATGGGGCCAACGCGCCGCGGGTTGCGCCCACTTCGTCGGCACGCCGCTTCGCGCGGTGCTCGACCATGCGGGCCTGGACCGGTCTGCCTGCGAAATCGTGTTCGCCGGGGCCGACGGGTTCGAACGCAGCCTCGCGGTCGCCGACGCCGTGCACCCCGGCGTCCTGCTCGCAGGTGAGATGGGCGGAGCGCCGCTGACCCCGGACCACGGCGCCCCTGTGCGGTTGGTCGTCCCCGGCTGGTACGGCGTCGCGAGCGTCAAGTGGCTGACGCACATCACCGCCGTCACCACCCCGTTCCGCGGGCGATTCCAGACCGAGTACGTCTACCGCCGCCCCGACGACTCCGCCGTGACGCCGGTGCAACGACTACGGGTGCAATCGCTGATCTCCTCGCCGCGCGAGGGCGCGGTGCTGCCGCGCGGCCCGGTCACCATCACGGGGCACGCCTGGTCCGGTGAGGCCCCCGTCGAGCGGGTCGAGGTCTCCATCGATGGCGGCGCGAGCTGGCTTGGCGCACAGGTCCGTCCGGCGACACCCGCCGGATGCGGGTGGAGTCACTGGTCTTTCACCGCGGCCGCCCCCGAACCCGGGCGCCTGCGCGTGCAGGCCCGGGCCACCGACCGACTCGGCCACGTCCAGCCGTCGTCCGCGGAGTGGAACGCGCTCGGGTTCGGCAACAACGCCGTCAGCGCCATCGAGATCACGATGGTCTAGGTCAGAAACGAAAGGCAGCAATCGCATGACCGCCAATGGATACGCAAACCCCGAGGCGCTGGTCAGCACGCAGTGGCTGGGAGATCACCTCGACGACCCGGCACTCCGCATCATCGAGGTGGACGAGGACACCACCGCCTACGAGCGGGGTCACATCCCCGATGCGGTCGCCTGGAATTGGACCACGGACCTGCACACGCCGGTCGTGCGCGACTACCTCGACCGCGACGCCCTGGCCGCGCTCCTGGCCGCGGCAGGCGTCACCGGCAGCACCCGGCTGGTGCTCTACGGCGGCAACCACAACTGGTTCGCCGCATACGCCTACTGGATTCTGCGGCTGCGCGGATTCGACGCGGTCGCGCTGCTCAACGGCGGACGCACCAAGTGGGAGCTCGAGAATCGACCCCAGACCCTGGACACGCCGCGCGTGGAACCTACCGCCGTCACGCTCACCGGACCCGAGCGACCCGAGATCCGTGCCATGCGGGACGAGGTCCTCGCCGAGGAGGGCGGAGCGACCCGGCTCGTCGACGTCCGCTCCCCCGAGGAATACAGCGGCGAGAAGCTGGCGCCCGACCACCTGCCGCAGGAGCAGGCCTATGTGCCGGGACACATTCCCGGGGCGGCCAACATCCCATGGGCGCGCGCGGCGAACGACGACGGCACCTTCAAGTCCGCGACCGAGCTGGCGGCCCTGTACGCGGAGAACGGCATCACCGCGGACCATCCGGTGATCGCCTACTGCCGGATCGGCGAACGCTCCTCCCACACCTGGTTCGCACTCACCGAACTGCTCGGCTATCCGAACGTGCGCAACTACGACGGCTCGTGGACCGAGTACGGCTCGATGGTCGCAGTTCCGGTCGAGAAGGGTTGAGCAGCACGCTCAGTTCAGGACGTCGGCCGAACCGGACAGCGCGGGCGTGTCCCGGGTCAGCGTCCGACCGAGGAAGAAGTCCGGCCTCGTCAGCCGCATGACCACCATCAGCACGGCGCCGAGCAGCAGCACACCGAATCCCATGTAGAACACCAGGCCGACGCCGCCGATGGAGGCGCCGCTGCCGTTCTCCGGGTCCATGCTCTCGCCGATCGAGATGACGAACACCGCCGCCAGCATCAGGCCGCCGAGCAGGGGGAACAGGAACTTGAACACGACGTTCCTGACGCTGGTGAAGAGCTCGTGCCGGAAATACCAGACGCAGGCGAATGCGGTGATCCCGTAGTACCAGCAGATCATGATGCCAAGCGCGGCAATGGTATCGAGCAGCGTCCGCTCCGAGAGCAGCGTCACCACGGTATAGAAAGCGCCCGTCACAACCCCCGCCACCACGGTGGCGTAGGTCGGCACCAGGAACCGCGGGTTGACCTCGGCGAGCTTGCTGGGGAAGGCGCGGTAGGCGCCCATCGCCAGCATCGTCCGGGCCGCGGGCAGGAACGTCGTCTGCAGGCTCGCGGCCGAGGACGCGAGGACGGCCAGGAACAGCAGCAAGCCCGCCCAGTTGCCCATCACCGGCTCGGCCAGCGCCCCGAACACGTTGTCCGCGTTGTCCGGATTGCCAAGACCGAGTCCCTCCTCGCCGACGCCTGCGTACATCATCACGGCGACCGCGACGAGCAGGTAGGTCACCAGGATCGACACGACGCACAGCAACCCCGCCCGACCGGGAGTCTTCTTGGGGTTCTTCGACTCCTCGCCGAGGGTCAGGCACGCGTCCCATCCCCAGAACGCGAAGATGGAGCCCGTCACGCCGACCACGAAGGCCCCGATCGCGAGGCCGTGCAGCGGATTGAACCAGTCGAGGCTGAAGCTCAGGTCGGCGGGCGCCGAGCCGTTGGCCACGTGCACGAAGGCGACAACCACGAAGGCCAGCAACACGATCATCTGGAATCCGACCAACACGAACTGCACACGTTCGCTCGTGGTGATGCCGCGGCCGGAAACCCAGGTCGCCACCGCAAGAAACGTCAGCGTGGTGGCGATGTTCACGGCCCTGTTGCCTGCCAGGTCGGCGATCCCGGGACTGTCGAACACCCGGGCCACGAAGAGGTAGAAGAATTCGACGGCGATCGCGGCCAGGTTGGACAGCACAATGATTGTCGCCATCACCATCCCCCAGCCGCACATCCAACCGACGTAGGGCCCGAATGCCTTGGTGGACCAGGTGAACGACGCCCCGCTGTCGGGTGAATCCGAGTTGAGCTCCCGGTACGCGTACGCGGTCAGGAACATCGGGATGAACCCGGCGATGAAGATGGCCGGCATCTTCAGGCCCACCGCGGCAACGATCAAACCGATGCTCGCGGTGAGGGTGTACCCGGGCGCAACACACGAGATCCCGATGATCGCGCCGGACAGGGTGCCGACCTTGTTCGCCGCGAGCCCCTTGGAGATCAGTCCAGACGGTTGACCCTCCACTCGATCAGTCATGATCAGCCGCCTCCTCTTTCGGAACGACGATCATGGGGACCGGAACGACGCGCAGCATCTTGTCCGCGGTCGATCCGAGGAAGATGTGGCGGGGACGCGCGAGCCGGCTGGAGCCGACCATGATCAGGTCCCCGTCGGTCCATTCGAGCTTGCTCACCGCCGACTCGACGCTCGATCCGTCCGCGACCTGAGAGTCGACGGCGATGTCCTCGGGCAGACCGGATTTGGCCGTCTCGAGGATGTCACGCGCATGCTCGATGCTGCGCCTGCGCGCCGACTCCGCAGTGTCCGACCGCCTGCGGGTGGACATGTCCAGCGGCACCAGCGAGACCAGCCGGAGCGGCGATGCCGACAACCGACTCACCCGCACCGCCTCTCGCAGTAGCACTTCGGCACCGGGACGGGTACCGAGCGCGCAGGTGACGCTGCGAATCCGCTTGGCGGTCGAATGTCTGAGCCCCCGCGGCGCGAGCGCCATCGACAGGTGTGCGCAGTGCAGGAGTTCGCCGGTCACCGACCCGATCGAGTGCCGCCCGAGCAGCCCGTCCCCGGCCGCGCCGATGACGATCATCTCGGCGTCGAGTTCGTGGGCGATGTCCAGCAGGCCCTGCGCGAAGGACTCGTTGGAGCGCAGGTGGGTCCGGGAGGTGACGTCATCCGGCACCATGGCGCGGGCCTCGACCAGCCATTCCACCGCCTGATCGGAGAGGAGGTCCTCGTACGAGTCTGTCGGGATCCTCGTGGGGACCGTCGACTCGGGCGGGAGGACGAGGCAGATGTCGATCTCAGCCCCCAGACTGCGGGCGAGCTGAACGCCGAGCGCGAGACCGTCCGCACCGCTCGGAGTCGCGAGATAACCAACTACCAGTCGCATGTCGGCCAACCAATCTTCAGTGACAGCAGTGTTCGTCGGGGTCCTCCGTGTGACAGGCCTTCGACGGGGTCGGCGCCACGTCCAGCGCGGGATTGCGGTCGAAGAAGCCGACCGGTTTGAGCCAGAAGCTCACCGTGTCCGCGGGCATCACCGGCCAGTCCTCGGGCCGGGTGATGTGGTGGATCCCGAAGACGTACCAGAGCACCACATCGGTGTTCTCGATCGACCGATTCGCCCTGGTCCACTCGGGCAGTCCGTGGTCGACACCGCTCTGATTGACGAATTCGCCAGCAGGCCAGCGCTCATCCGGGTCGTTCGGCGTGACCCACACGGTGTGTCCGATCACCTGGCTGCGCTGAAAGATCGGCGATGCCGGATCGAACATCGAGGGGAAGGCCCCGCCCGGAACCAGCTTGTACGACGGTGCGGTGCCGAGCCCGTTGGTGGTGTTGTCGTTGACGACCTTCCAGGCCCGCTGGGTCTGCCAGTCGAAGTCCTGCTTGCCGTCCTCTTCGGTCCGCAACCGGGTGTTCTTCTGTCGCAACGACAATCCGTACGGATTGTCCGGGCCGATCGGGACCATCTCGGTCTCGGTGGCGTACACCGTGTTCTCGGTGCCGTCCACGTCGAGGTCCATCCGGGCGACCAGGAAGTGCTGGTGGTACGGCGCGTAGGTGCGCCGGTCCACGAGGGTGCCGTGCGGGTGCGCCACGCCCTCGTCGAAGTGGCTGACCACCATGATCCCCGTCGCCCGGACCTCGCATTCGATGTTGCCGTCCTGGTAGAACCGCCAGTAGGTGAGGTACTCGTAGTTCGCCACCGTCACGTGGAAGGACACCGTGAGCCTGCGCATCCGGCGCACCTGCGCCCCGTCGTGGTCGACGTGCTTCCACAGGACCGCGTTGTCCTCCTCGTGGATGCAGATCGCGTTCCTGATCGTGTAGGGCTCGCCCTTGCTGTTGTGCAGAACCGCGTCGAGGTACCTGATCTCTCCGAGGCAGTCGCAGCCCAGTTCGAGCGACGTGGTCATGAAGCCGATGCCCCACTCGCCGATGTCGAAGGCGGTGCGGCGGTAGTGATCGTCGCAGTGGTCGCGATACGGCACGACCATCTCCGCGAACGAGAGCCGGTTGGCGATCGAGCGCTCACGGCCGTTGTCGTCGTAGGTGATCGCGTGCAGGGTCATACCCTCGCGGTAGTTGAAGCCCACCCGCAGCGACCAGTTCTGCCAGGTCAGCCGATTGCCGTTCAACTCGAAGGAGGGACCGTCCGGCTGGGTGATCTCCAGTGGCTTGAGCGGTTCCCTCGTGCTGGCGTCGCGGATCCGCTCCGGGATGTACCGCGGGACATACTCCCCCATGATCTCCGGCCGGTCCACGACGAAGGTGTCCTCGATTTCGAGCAACTCCATGGCGTTGACGTCGATCACGCAGTGGAAGCCGTTGACCGGTCCCGCATAGGGATTCGCACCCTCGACTGCCTTGACCCAGGTGTCGGACCAGCCGAGCCGTCGACCCCGGTACTTGTCGGGGATGACGGCGTCGCCGTAGGTCCAGGTGTCCATGAACACCAGGCTCATGTCGGTGATCCCCCGCTTCGCCAGCGCGGCAACGACGTCCGGATGATTGCGCAGGACCTCGTCGCACTCCTCCCACTCGTCCACGGTGAAGTTCGCCTGCACACCCGGAATGTGCCGCCAGGACAGCACAGCGTCCGCCGTCAGCGAGACCAACGCCTTGTAGGTCTTGTTCTCGGCGCGATCGAAGCACACCACATGCGCGCGCCGGTCCGGCACGACCGACCGCGCGTCGAACGCGGCGACGTCGGCCTTCGACGGCTCGGCGAGTTCGATCGAGGCATACCGCCAGCCCGGTCCGACCCCGTGTTCGCGGGTCAGCAACGCGGACACGGCGCTGAACTCGTCGGCCGCCAGCGGGTCGAGGGGATGGAAGGTGTCCGTCACCGGTGGTGTCGTCGATGCCTCAGCCACGGTTTCTCCCTGCCAGAGATCGGATGATTGTTTCGAGCACGTCGAGGGCCTCGCCGAGCAGTTCCTCGCCGATCACCAGCGGCGGGAGCAGCCGGATCACATTGCCGTAGGTGCCGCAGGTGAGCACGATGACGCCCTGCTCGAACGCCTGCGCCGCAATGGCCTTCGTGATGTCCGGGTCCGGTTCGGAGCCGCCCGGCCTCACCAACTCCATCGCCTGCATGGCCCCGCGGCCGCGGACGTCGCCGATGACGTCGAATTCGGCGGCCAGCGTTCGGAGCCGACCGACGACGATGTCGCCGATGTCCCGAGCCCGGGCGGGCAGGTCGAGCAGTCGAATGGTGTCGATCGCGGCGAGCGCGGCCGCGCAGGCGATCGGATTGCCGCCATAGGTACCGCCGAGCCCGCCGGGATGCACCGCGTCCAGCAGTTCGGCCCTGCCGGTGATCGCGGCGAGCGGCAGCCCGCCCGCGATGCCCTTGGCCATGGTGATGATGTCCGGCACGATGGCCTCGTCCTCGCTGGCGAACCAGGCGCCGGTGCGGGCGAAACCGGTCTGCACCTCATCGGCGATGAACACGACGCCGTTCGCCCGCGCCCATTCGACCAGCGCGGGCAGGAATCCCGGTGCGGGCACGATGAACCCACCCTCGCCCTGGATCGGTTCGATGATGATCGCGGCCACCGTGTCGGCGCCGATCTGCTTCTCGATCTGACTTATCACCCGGCGTGCCGAGTCGGCCCCGCTCAGGCCCGCCTCGTCCCGGAACGGATAGGACATCGGCATCCGGTAGATCTCCGGGGCGAACGGGCCGAAGTTCGCCTTGTAGGGCATCGCCTTCGCGGTCAGCGCCATCGTCAGGTTTGTGCGGCCGTGATAGGCGTGATCGAAGGCGACGACGGCATTCCTCCCGGTTGCCAGCCTCGCCACCTTGACGGCGTTCTCGACCGCCTCCGCGCCGGAATTGAACAGTACCGAACGCTTTTCGTGGTCGCCGGGGGTCAACGCGGCCAGTTGCTCGGCCACCCGAACGTACCCCTCGTACGGGGTCACCATGAAACAGGTGTGCGCGAAATGAGATGCCTGCTCGGAGACGGCCTTGGCAATAGCGGGATTGGAGGCGCCGACGCTCGTGACCGCGATCCCCGCCCCCAGGTCGATGAGCGAGTTCCCGTCCACGTCGACCACCACGCCGCCGTCAGCGTCCGCCGCATAGACGGGGACGCTGGATCCGACGCCGGCCGCGACCGAGGCCATGCGCCGCGCCATGAGGGCCTGCGATCTCGGTCCGGGCAGCGGGGTGATGAGCGTTCGCTCCTGCGGCAATCGGTACTGGAGTGCATCCATCGTGGCTGTCCTCGAGTGTGCGGGAGCGGGTGCGAATCGCGCTCAGTCGTGGGAACTCATGACGTGCTTGAGCCGGGTGTAGTCCTCGACCCCGTAGGCCGAAAGATCCTTGCCGTAACCGGAGTACTTGAAGCCGCCGTGCGGCATCTCCGCCACAAGCGGGATGTGGCAGTTCACCCAGACCGCCCCGAAATCGAGTGCGGCGGACATTCGCTGGACCGTCCCGTGGTCCCTCGTCCACACGCTCGAGGCGAGACCGAACCGGACATCGTTGGCGAGTTCGACGGCCTGCTCCTCGTCGGCGAAGGCCTGCACGGTCAGCACCGGGCCGAAGGTCTCCTCCTGCACGATGTCGTCGTCCTGTCGCACGCCGGTGACGACCGTCGGCTCGAGGAAGAAGCCCCGCTCCCCGATCCGCTTCCCCCCGGTGACGACCGTCGCGTGCGGGGGCAGCGCAGCGATCTTGCCGGTCACCGCGGTGAAGTGGTTGACGTTGTTGAGCGGGCCGTAGAACGTGTCCTGATCGTCCGGCAGCCCGGTCTTGAGTCCCTTCGCCTTGGACACAAGGGCGTCGACGAACTTGTCGTGTATCGACTCGTGCACCAGCACCCTCGTCACGGCGGTGCAGTCCTGGCCCGCGTTGAAGAACGCGGCCTCCGCGATCCCGCCCGCGGCCTTGTCGACGTCGACATCCGCGAAGACCACCGCAGGCGCCTTGCCACCGAGTTCGAGGTGAGCGCGCTTGACCTGCTTCGCGGCCGACACCGCCACCGCGATGCCGGCGCGGACGGATCCGGTGATCGAGACCAGCCCGAGGTCCTGATGCTCGACGAGAGTCGCGCCGGTGCCGCCGTTGCCGAGCACGACATTCAGCACCCCATCGGGCAGGATCCCCTTCGACAGCCGGGCGAGCACCAGCGTGCTCTCGGGCGTGGTGTCGCTCGGCTTGAGCACCACCGTGTTCCCGGCAGCGAGGGCGGGCCCGATCTTCCAGATCGCCATCATGAACGGGTAGTTCCACGGCGTCACCTGACCGACGACACCGATCGGTTCTCGCCGGACGTAGGAAGTGAAGCCGTCCATGTACTCGCCCGCGGACTTGCCCTCGAGCATGCGGGCCGCGCCTGCGAAGAACCGGAGCTGGTCCGCCCCGACCTTCACCTCCTCCGCGGCGATGATCGCCTTGGGCTGACCGGTATTGCGGCACTGGGCCTCGACGAGCTCGTCGCTGTGCGCCTCGATCGCGTCGGCCAGCGCGAGCAGCGCCGACTGCCGGACGCCCGGGGTGGTCCTGCCCCACGTCTTGAACGCCTCCAGGGCCGCGGCGACCGCGGCGTCGACGTCGGCCTTCGTGGAGATCGGGGCCCGCGCGACCACCGTCTCGTCCACCGGGTTGATCACCTCGATCGAATCCGTTGCGGTGGAAGCGACGAACTGACCGTTGATGAAGTTCTCGAGCAGGTCGACTGCCATGGATTCCCACTCCTCAGGGACGGCTGCGAATTCACGAGTTGCCCCAAGTGTGCGCCCCATCACGGCATCCGCGCAGGCGTACCGGATCCGGCCGAGGAGTGGGTTTCGTTCTGCGCGTACGCCTTCAGCCAGCCCACACCCCTGCAGACCGGCGGCACACCCTCGCCGACAGTTATGACAGGAGCCCGTTCGGGCATCAGATGCCACCTCCCGCGTGCGATCAGAGTATCCGGGATTGCACTGTTCAGAGGCGGTTTCGGCGTAACACGCAGCCCGCCGTCATCGCGATCGTCGGCACTTCGAGGATGGCTATTGGGCCTACCGGGCGGTTATCATTCGAAGCGATGTTCCGGACGGTCTTTGACCCGATCGGGGCCGTCTCCTTGGAATGAGAGGAGCCCCCAAGTGAAACTTCACAAAGGCACGACGCTTTCCATATTGGTCATCGCGACGATGGGGATAGGCGCCGGCACTTCCTACGCCGCCCCGGCACCCCCGGATGCGGCCGTCACCTACCAGACCTCCGAGAACCCCGATCCGCTGTCCGGCGTGCTGGCACCCCACGAGGTCTACAGCCAGAGCGCCTACGACAACATGATCACGCAGCTCGAGATCGGTTGGATGAGTGGCGGAAATGTCGGGGCGGGCGTCGGAGCGGTGGTGGGGTGCGTCCTGTTCATCTTCGTCGGCTGCATCCCCGGCGCGGCGATCGGCGCCACCATCGGTGCGAGCAACGCGAATCCCGCCCTGGCACCGGCCTTCTGGGACTTCGTACGCACCCTCCCCTGACCCGGCGGCCAGGCCGACACCCTGCCTACGTGAGGTAGCGGTAGGCAGGCGAGCCGGGCTCGAGCTGCTCGACATGCATCCCGGAACCATGCATTCGCTCCAGGAGCGAGGGCAGACCCGACGCCGAGCCCAGCTCGATCCCCACCAACGCCTCACCCGTCTCGCGGTTGTTCCGCTTGACGTACTCGAAGAGGGTGATGTCGTCCTCCGGACCGAGGACCTCGTCGAGGAACCGGCGCAACGAACCCGGCTCCTGCGGGAAGTCCACAAGAAAATAATGCTTGAGCCCGAGGTGAACCAACGAACGCTCCAGGATCTCGCCGTAGCGCGACACGTCGTTGTTACCGCCTGAGATCAGACAGACCACCGTGGTCCCTGGCTCGACCTTCACCAGCTCCAACGCCGCCACCGACAGCGCACCCGACGGCTCGGCGATGATGCCCTCGTTCTGGTAGAGGCCGAGCAGCGCAGTGCAGACCGCGCCCTCGTCCGTGTGGATCATCGCGAACGTGCCGTCGCCCGCGACGCCGGAACGCGGCTGGGTCACCAGCGGCAGCGAACCGTGCGAGACGATGCCTGCGCCCAGCGCGGACATCACCTCGAACGGCAGGTCGCCGATCCGCCGGACGGCGGTGCCGTCCACGAAGGGATCGATCTCGGGCAGCGTCACAGGCGCGCCCGCCACGAGCGCCGCCGTCATCGATGCGGCGCCGCTCGGCTCGACGCCGACGATCGCGGTGTGCGGCGAACGCTCGTGCAGGTAGGTGGCGATGCCTGCGATCAGCCCGCCGCCGCCGACGGGGACGATCACGGTCCCCGGCTCCTCGCCGAGCTGCTCGACGATCTCGGCCGCGATGGTGCCCTGACCTGCGGCGGTACGCGGGTCGTCGAACGGCGGCACCATCGTCGCCCCGGTCCGCGCGACGTCGTCCTTGGCCGCGGCTGCGGCGGCGTCATAGGTCTTCCCGGTGGCGATCAACTCGACGAACGAGCCACCGTGCGCCTTGATCCGGTCCCGCTTCTGCCGCGGCGTGTTCGAAGGCACGTAGATCCGGCCTCGGATCTGCATCGCCGCGCAGGCGTAGGCCACGCCCTGCGCGTGGTTGCCCGCGCTGGCGCACACCACGCCGACCTCCCGCTCCGCGGCGGTGAGCTGGACCATCAGGTTGTAGGCGCCGCGCAGCTTGAAGGACCGCACCACCTGCAGATCCTCGCGCTTGAGGTAGACCCGTGCGCCCGTCGCAGCGGACAACCTCGCACTGAACTGGAGCGGGGTCACGGCGACAACGTCGGAAATTCGCTTCTGGGCGGCGTCGATCTCATCCGCATCGAGCGGCAGCGTGGCCATCAGGTCGGCGAGTTCCCGGGATTTCGACACCACAACATGCTGCCACCTGCGCCTGTGAACCGCAGACCCGGCCCGGATTCTCAGCCGCGGGCGTCGAACTGGGAGGGCCGGGGAATGTTCCGCAGATTGGATTTCGCCATCTGCACGGCCTCGCCGACCCCACCGTTCATCACCATCTTCGACATCGCAAGGGCGAAGCCCTTGACCTGTCCGCCGGTGATCGTCGGCGGCAGCGACAGCGCGTTCGGATCGGTGACGAGGTCGACCAGCGCTGGTCCCGGATGCGCCAGCGCCTCCCGCAGGCCGGTCTCGATGTCCGCCGGGTCCTCGATCCGCCGGGCGAAGATGCCAAGCGCGCCCGCCACAGCGGCGTAGTCGACCGCGGGCACGTCGACGCCGAAGTCGGGCAGCCCGTCGACCAGCATCTCGAGCTTCACCATCCCGAGGGTCGAGTTGTTGAACACCACGATCTTGACGGGAATCCGGAACGACGCCACCGTGACGAGTTCGCCGAGCAGCATCGACAGGCCGCCATCGCCGGACACCGAGATCACCTGCCGATCCGGCGCGGCGAACTGCGCGCCGATCGCGTGCGGGAGCGCGTTGGCCATCGAGCCGTGCAGCGCCGAGGACAGGAACCGCCGCGACCCGTTCGGGTTCAGGTAGCGCGCCGTCCACACGTTGCACATCCCGGTGTCCGCGGTGAACACCGCGTCCTCGGCGGCGAGGTCGTCGAGGATCGAGGCCGCGTACTCCGGATGAATGGGCATGCGCTGCTTCACCGGGCTGGTGTAGGCCCCGACGACCTTCTCCATCAGCGTGCGGTGCCGGGTCAGGGTCTGGTCGAGATACCCGCGGTCC
This sequence comes from Rhodococcus sp. NPDC059179, assembly GCF_042754885.1. Taxonomy (NCBI): domain Bacteria; kingdom Bacillati; phylum Actinomycetota; class Actinomycetes; order Mycobacteriales; family Nocardiaceae; genus Rhodococcus; species Rhodococcus sp. NPDC059179. Next base: position 18,322 of record NZ_JBHZBV010000004.1, read on the forward strand.
GGCTTGCGGCGCACCAGCGGGGCGAGCGCCGCCAACGTGCTGGACGCGTCGCCGTGCACCGCGAGGTCGAGGCCGGTGCGCCTGCCCAGGTTCTCCGCCGCGACGTCGATCTGCGCGGTCCGGACGTCGTCAGGCAGGAACTGGTCGTAGGGGAAGTCGGTGCCGACAAGGAGCAGCAGGTCGGCGCCCTGCATCCCGTCGTGCGCGGCGCCGTAGCCGAGCAGGCCGGTCATGCCGACGTCGAACGGGTTGTCGTACTGGATCCACTCCTTGCCGCGCAGGCTGTGCCCGATCGGCGCCGCGATGGTGTCGGCCAACGCGAGCAGCTCGGTCCTGGCGTCGCGGACACCCATGCCTGCGAAGATCGCGACCCGCTCGGCGCCGTTGATCGCGTCGGCGAGGGCCAGGACATCGGCCTCCGCGGGCACGACGGCTGGCGGCCGCGTCCTGACCAGGGTCGGCGGCGTGCCTGCCGCCGGATAGTCGGCGATGTCGCCGGGCAGGGTGATCACCGCGACGCCCGACCGTCCGATCGCGTGGGCCATCGCGGTGTGCACGACCCGCGGCGACTGCGCGGGAGTGCTGATCATCTCCGCGTACCGCGAGCACTCGACGAACAGCCGGTCCGGGTGCGTCTCCTGGAAGTAGCCGGTGCCGATCTGGGTGCTCGGGATGTGCGAGGCGATGGCGAGCACGGGCGCCCCCGAGCGATTCGCGTCGTACAGCCCGTTGATCAGGTGCAGGTTGCCCGGTCCGCAGGATCCCGCGCAGACGGCCAGCTCACCGGTGATCTGCGCGTCGGCCGACGCCGCGAAGGCCGCGGCCTCCTCGTGGCGGACGTGGATCCAGTCGATTCCCCCCGCGCCAGCGCCGCCGGTGCGACGGACCGCGTCGACGATCGGGTTGAGACTGTCGCCGACGATGCCGTAGATCCGGCGGACGCCCGCGTCCACGAGCTGGGAAACGATCTGGTCTGCAACGGTGTTCGCGGCCATGACGCCTCCCTGCCTACTGCGGTGTGAGCACGAACACGGGGATCTGGCGGTCGGTCTTCTTCTGATAGTCGGCGTAGTCGGGCCAGACCGCGACGGCGCGCTCCCACCACACGGCCTTCTCGTCGCCGGTGACCTCGCGGGCGACCATGTCCCGCTTGACCGGGCCGTCCTGCAGCTCGACGTGCGGATCGGCGACCACGTTGTGGTACCAGACCGGATGCTTCGGCGCCCCGCCGAGCGAGGCGACGATCGCGTACTCCCCGTCGTGCTCGACCCGCATCAGCGGCGCCTTTCGGAGCTTGCCGGACTTGGCGCCCTTCGTGGTCAGCAGGACCACGGGTTTGCCCTGCATGGTGGTGCCCTTGGTCCCGCCGGAACTCTCGTACAGCTCGGCCTGATCGGCGGACCACTTGGTCGGACTTGGCTCGTACTCTCCGGTGAGCGGCATGTCCCCAGTGAACACCCGTGCCCGAGGCGGTGCAGCCCATCGGGTCGATACCGGAGAGCGAACTCAAGTGTTCGCTCGACCGAACTTCGATTTCCTTGTAGCCTGAACTCATGACTACCGCCGACTATTCGCCGCACGCTCCCCGCGTGCCGCGCGGCAGTGGCGCCTCGGTGGATCTGGCGGGGACCGAATGGCCCCTCTACAAACTCGAGGCGCTGGCCGCGGGCCTACTGGCGTTCGTCGGCCTCCTCGTGATCACTCAGGCGCTGCAGACCGCCGTGCTCGTCGCCGCCGCCACCACCGTGGTCGTGTGGTGGGCACGCCGCCTGAACTGGGCAGGCGACCGGGTCACGCGGTCCGGCCGCTAGCCACCGCACCCTGCACCGAGCGACTGAGCTCGATCCCGTCCAGCAGCACGTCGAGCCCGACCGAGAAGTTCTCGGTCGCCTCGTCCTCGAGATGCGGAGCTCGCCCGCCTTCCAGGAACGCGCGCTCCTCCGCGGCTGCCTCGACCCCCAGCCGAACCAACATCGGAAAGCGTTCGGCGAAATCCGGGGCCACCTGCTGCAGCAGTGCGGACCGCGTCGACCACCACTGCTCGTCCGACATTCCCGTCGCGACGGCCGCCCGCTGCGAATCGGCGACCGTTGCGGCGGCGCCGCGCACGAAGTGGAACAGCGCGCCGACGACGCGACGCAAGACCCGGGCGGACAGCCCGGCCTCGAACAGGATCCGCACCAGCGCCTCGAGGACGGCCTGCTCGTCGGGCCCGAGCACCGGGCGCGCGTAGGAGACCGAGAGCGTCCACGGATGCCGGACATAGAACGCCCACAGGTCCCGGGCCCACGATGTGACGGCCGGACGCCAACCCTCGGTGAGGTCGTAGTGGGTCGGGAGCTCGCCGTGCGCCCGGTCGTACATCAGGTCCACCAACTCGCCCTTGCTCGGCACGTAGGTGTACAGGGCCATGGCCGTCCGGTCGAGCCGCGCCCCGACCGCACGCATGGACAGTCCCGCCATCCCGGCCTCGTCCGCGACCGCGATGGCCGCCGCGACGATCTCGTCCACGGTCAGCGCCGGCCTCGGACCCGGCGCCGACCTCGTGCCGCCCGCGCCTGGCGCCCGCCACAGCAACGCCATCGATCGGGCAGCATCGCCCTGACCTGCAACTACACTCACCGAGAACAACTCCTTACGGGGTAAGCAATTGTGGCCGCAATTTCCTTACGACATACGGGATTGCCGGGTGCACGGAACTACCCGCTCCCCCGGCCCGGCTCAGCCGGCGAGGCAGCCCGGGCCGAGCAGTGCCTTGAGATCGCCCATCAGCGCCGACGACGGCTCCACCCGCAGGCTGTCGTCCAGCTTGAGGGTGGTGATCCGGTCGCCGCTGATCAACCGCAGGTGCACGTCCGAGGTGCCGGGATGCCGGGTCAGCACCTGCTTGAGGGCGCCGACCTTGTCCTCGGTGCACAACCGCGTCGGCAGGCTCACCGCCACCGGCTTCGCCACTCCGACCGCGGAGAGGTCCGGCACCGCGAGGTCGTTGCCGATCAGCGACATCCGGTCGTCCCGGATCGACACCCTCGCCTTGACCAGCACGATGGCGTCCTCCGAGATGTCCATGCCGTACACCGAGTAGGCCTGTGGGAAGAACAGCACCTCGATGCCGCCGACGAGGTCCTCGAGCTGGATGATGGCCCAGGTCAGACCGTTCTTGTTCACCCGCCGGTCCACCGAGGCGATAATGCCGCCGATGGTCACCTGGGCACCGTCCTTGACCTCACCCTCGAGGATCGAGGCTATCGAGGTGTCGGACTGCTGGCGGAGGATGTGCTCGACCCCGTTGAGCGGGTGCCCCGAGACGTAGAGCCCCAGCATCTCCCGCTCCAGCGCGAGGCGGTGCTTGGTTTCCCACTCCTCTTCCGGAACCCGGATCGCGAACACCGAGGACAGCGATTCGTCGGCGCCGCCCGCGTCCCCGAACAGGTCGAACTGCCCGACCGCCTCGGCCTTCTTGGTGCCGAGCACCGACTCGATGGCGTCGGTGTGGACCAAGAACAGGCCCTTACGGGGATGCTCGAGCGAGTCGAACGCCCCCGACTTGATCAGCGACTCGGTGACCTTCTTGTTGCAGGCGATCACATCGATCTTGTTGAGGTAGTCGGAGAAATCGGTGAACTTCCCCTTCTCCGTGCGCGCGTTGATGATCGAGGCCACCACGTTCACGCCGACGTTGCGCACCGCGCCCATGCCGAAGCGGATGTCGCTGCCGACCGAAGCGAAGTTCACCGCCGACTCGTTGACGTCCGGCGGCAGGACCGTGATTCCCATCTTCCGGCAGTCCGCGAGGTAGACCGCCGACTTGTCCTTGTCGTCGCCGACCGAGGTGAGCAGGCCGGCCATGTACTCGGCCGGGTAGTTGGCCTTGAGGTACGCCGTCCAGTACGAGACCAGTCCGTAGCCGGCCGAGTGGGACTTGTTGAACGCGTATCCGGCGAAGGGCAGCACCGTGTCCCAGAGCGCGGTGATCGCGGGCTGCGAGAAGCCGTTGTCCAGCATGCCCTGCTGGAAGCCCCCGTAGGCCTCCTCGAGGATCTCCTTCTTCTTCTTGCCCATCGCGCGGCGCAGCAGGTCGGCCTGACCCAGCGAGTAGCCGGCCACCTTCTGCGCCAGGTGCATGATCTGCTCCTGGTAGATGATCAGCCCGTACGTCTCCGAGAGGATCTCCGCCAACGGCTCTTCCAGCTCGGCGTGGATCGGACTGACGTCCTCCAGGCCGTTCTTGCGCTTGGCGTAGGAGGTGTGCGCGTCCACACCCATCGGGCCCGGCCGGTACAGCGCCAGGGCGGCGACGATGTCACCGAAACCGGTGGGCTGCATCAGCTTCAGCAGTTCGCGCATGCCGCCGCCGTCGAGCTGGAACACACCAAGGGTGTCGCCCCGTGAGAGCAGTTCGAACGTGGCGGGATCGTCCATCGGCAGGGAGTCGAGGTCGAGGTCGATGCCCCGGTTCGTCTTGATGTTCTCGAGCGTGTCGCCGATGACGGTCAGGTTCCGCAGGCCCAGGAAGTCCATCTTGAGCAGGCCGATGGCCTCACACGACGGGTAGTCCCAGCCGGTGATGATCGCGCCGTCCTGCGCCCGCTTCCACACCGGGATCGCGTCGGTCAGCGGCTCCGACGACATGATCACCGCACAGGCGTGCACGCCCGCGTTGCGGATCAGGCCCTCCAGGCCCTTGGCGGTCTGGTAGATCTTCGCGACGTCGGGGTTGGAGTCGATGAGGGTTCGAACCTCGACGGCTTCCTTGTACCGCTCGTGCTGCGGGTCGGTGATGCCGGCGACCGAGATGTCCTTGGCCATGATCGGCGGCGGAAGCGCCTTGGTGATCTGGTCGGCGATCGCGAAGCCGGGCTGGCCGAACTGGACGCGGGCCGAGTCCTTGATCGCGGCCTTCGTCTTGATGGTGCCGAACGTGATCACCTGGGCGACCCGGTCGCTGCCCCATTTCTCGGTGGCATAGCGGACCATCTCGCCGCGGCGGCGGTCGTCGAAGTCGATGTCGATATCGGGCATCGAGACGCGCTCGGGGTTGAGGAACCGCTCGAAAAGCAGCCCGTACGGGATCGGGTCGATGTTGGTGATGCCCATCGCGTAGGCGACGAGCGAACCGGCGGCCGAGCCACGACCGGGGCCGACCCAGATGCCGACCTCCTTGGCGTGGTTGATCAGGTCGCCGACCACCAGGAAGTAGGCCGGGAAGCCCATCTCGTTGATGACGCCGATCTCGTAGTCGGCGCGCTCGAGGTACTGCTGCGGCGGACCGTCCGGGAACCGCCGGTCCAGGCCACGCAGGACCTCGTGCCGCAGGAAGCTCTGCTGGGTGTGGCCCTCGGGGACCGGGAAGATCGGCATCCGATCCCGGTGCTCCCACACCTCGTCGTAGGGCTGGATGCGCTCGGCGATCAGCAGGGTCGAGTCGCAGGCGCCGGGCACCTCGTCGTCCCAGATGGCACGCATCTCCTCGGCGGACTTGAGGTAGTAGCCGTCGCCGTCGAACTTGAACCGGGTGGGGTCGCTGAGCGTCTTGCCGGTCTGGATGCAGAGCAGCGCCTCGTGGTTCTCGGCGGCGTCCTTGGTGACGTAGTGGCAGTCGTTCGTGGCCAGCGGCGGGATCCCGAGCTGGCGGCCGATGTCGAGCAGACCCTCGCGCACCCGCCGCTCGATGGACAGCCCGTGGTCCATCAGTTCGAGGAAGAAGTTGTCCTTGCCCCAGATCTCCTGCCACTTCGCGGCGGCCTCGAGCGCCTCGCGGTCGTGGCCGAGACGGAGCCTGGTCTGCACCTCACCGGAGGGGCATCCGGTGGTCGCGATGATCCCCTCGTGGTGCTCGGCGATGATCTCCTCGTCCATCCGGGCCCACTTGCCGAGCTGACCCTCGACGGAGGCTCGCGAGGACAGCTTGAACAGGTTCCGCACGCCGGTCGCGTTCTCCGCGAGCATCGTCATGTGGGTGTACGCACCGGAGCCGGAGACGTCGTCGGACTTCTGGCTCCGGTCACCCCACAGCACGCGCTTGGTGTTGAAGCGGGACTCCGGGGCGATGTACGCCTCGATCCCGATGATCGGCGTGATGTCGTGCTTCTTCGCCTCGTTGTAGAACTCGCTGGCTCCGAACATGTTGCCGTGGTCGGTCATCCCGACCGCGGTCATGCCCAGCCGCTGAGCCTCCTTGAACATCGGACCGACCTTGGCCGCACCGTCGAGCATCGAGTACTCGGTGTGGTTGTGCAGATGTACGAACGAGTCAGCCACGCGCGCCTCTCATGCTCTCCAGGGTCTTGGAGCGCTCTGATTGTTTCAGCGACTGAGTGTAGGCGGCGAGGCCGACAGCCTCGGTCACCCGCGCCGGGCGAGACGGTGGTCGCCGGTGTGTTATCCGCGACTCGCTGACGCAGCCCGCGATACTGAGCCGATGCCAGCGAATTGCGTCGAGGAGAGCTCGTGACCACCACCACAGAAGGCACCACCCGGCGCCCGCGCTCACGCCGCGGAAGGCGCCTCCTGTGGACGGCCGGGATCCTCCTGGCCCTCGTGGTGTCCGCCGTCCTCGCCTTCACCCTCAGCCCGTGGCCCGGCACGATGGCCGTGCGCTTCGTCTTCGACCGTGGCGCCGCGAAGACCACGACCGCCCTCGAGGCACACGCGCCGCAGGGCGTCGCGTCCATCACCGACCAGCGCTACCGGGATGGCGACGACGACGCGCTCCTCGACGTCTACTTCCCGGAGAGCACCGCTGCCGCCCTGCCCACGGTGATCTGGACCCACGGCGGCGCGTGGATCTCCGGCAACAAGTCGAACTACGCCCCGTACTACCAGCTGCTGGCGTCGGAGGGGTTCACGGTGATCTCCCTCGACTACTCGCTCGGACCCGAGCGCACCTACCCGACAGCGGTGCACCAACTCAACGACGCGCACGCCTACGTCCTCGCCAACGCCGAGCGCCTGCACGTCGACCCGAACCGCATCGTGCTCGCAGGCGACTCCGCCGGCTCGCAGCTCTCCAGCCAGCTGGCCACCCTGGTCACCAATCCGGACTACGCGCGTGAGCTCGACGTCACCCCGGCGCTGCGACCCGAGCAGTTGCGCGGCGTCGTGCTCAACTGCGGCATCTACGACGTCATGGGGATGGTCGGCGGGCCGGGGATCGTGGGCTGGGGTGCGGACGAATCGATCTGGGCGTACACCGGCAGCCGTGACTTCGGGAACTCGACGGCCGTCCGGCAGATGTCGACGATGCACCACGTCACGGCCCAGTTCCCGCCCACATACCTCAGCGGCGGCAATGGTGATCCACTGACCGACAAGCAGTCGAAGCCGCTCGCCGCCACGCTCAGCGGGCTCGGCGTCGACGTCACCACGCTGTTCTATCCCGACGACCACGAGCCGGCGCTGCCGCACGAGTACCAGTTCAACCTGGACAACGAGGACGGCAAGCGTGCACTCGTGGAGACCGTCGCGTTCCTGAAGGCACGCACCGCGCCGTAGCGGTCACCGCGCAGGGAGCAGGACCTCTCGGCGGGACCGGCGCACCCGCCGGACCGCGTCGGTGGTGAAGATCAACAGCGCCAGCCAGATCAGCACGAATCCGGCCCACCGCGAGCCCGGCATGTCCTCGTGCAGGACGGCGACCCCCAACAGCATCTGCAGCGACGGGGTCAGGTACTGGATGATCCCGAGCGCCACCAGCGGCACCCGCTGCGCGGCGGCACCGAACAGCAGCAACGGCGCCGCCGTCACCACACCCGCGGCCATCAACAGCAGCGTGTGGCCGAGGCCGTGGCCGACGAACGTGCCCGTGCCGGCGACCCAGAGGAAGACCAGGTAGCCGATCGCGAACGGCGCCGTCACCATGCCCTCCGCGGTGAGGCTGGTCACCGGGTCGAGCGGGACCACCTTCTTGATCACGCCGTAGGCGGCGAAGCTCAGCGCCAGGACGAGCGCGATCCACGGCGGCCTGCCGTAGTCGAGCGTGAGCACCAGGACCGCGACCGCCGCGAGAGCCAGCGCGGCCGCCTGCCACCGGTTGACCCGCTCCCGGAAGATCAGCATTCCCATCAGCACGCTGACCAGCGGGTTGACGAAGTATCCGAGCGCGGCCTCGACCACCCTTCCGGACAGGACCGCGTAGATGTAGATGCCCCAGTTCACGGAGATCATCAGCGCGGCGGCCGCCACCATCGCGACGGCCCTCGGGGTCAGCGCGCGCAGTCGCGAGAGCCGCTGCAACAGCGCCCCGATCAGCAGCATCACGAGCAGCGTCCAGAGCATCCGGTGCGCGAGGATCTCCACGGCGCCCGCCGGGGCGAGCAGGCCGAAGAAGATCGGGAACAACCCCCACATCAGGTGCGCGCCGACGGCGGACGCGACCCCGATCTCTGTATCCGTCCGGACCGGGTGGCTCACCGCTGCGGCACCTCGCCGTCGTCCGGGCCGGGTCGCACGACGTCGGTGTGCTCGGGCAGCAGCGGGGTGACCGCGAAGCGGCCGTGGACGGCGTCCGCGGGTAGCGCCTCGACGGCCCGCACGCCCGGCCGCGCCGCCAATGCGCGCAGCTGCGCGAGGTCGCCGCGCACGGTCATCCCGACCACGCAGGCGCACCCGGTCGCGAGACGGCCCGCCGACACCGCATCGATGCGGGCCTGCCGATCCCACTCCCCCGCCGATCCCTGCAGTCGGCCTGCCGCGACGCCGGGCGAGCGGCGCACCGCCTCCTCGTTCGACGGCACGTCCACCCCGATCAACTGGGTCTGCACGCGATCGAGCGGCACCCGGAACAGCATCCCCGAGATCCGGACACCGTCGGCGAGCACGTAGGCCTCGTCCGCGGTCACCTCGCCGCCGAGGGTGACCAGTGCCCAGCGCTTGTCGGTGTCGGAGCCTCGCACCGACTCGCCTGCGCGAACCAGATAGTCCGCCACCTCCTCGCCGCCGTCGGGACCGAGCCGGTCGGTGACGATCGACGTCGGCCGCGGCGGGTTCACCACCCCGAGCGTCACGACCAGAACGGCCAGGGCGAGCGCACAACCCGCCGCCGCGACCGCCCTGGCCCGGTCAGACACTCCTGAGGACCTCGAGCGCGTGCTGCAGGTCCTTCGGATAGTCGCTGGTGATCTCCATCCAGCGGCCGTCCGACGGATGCGCGAACCCGAGCTGGCGCGCGTGCAGCCACTGCCGTTCGAGGCCGAGCCGCTCCGCAAGCCGCGGATCCGCGCCGTAGGTCAGGTCTCCGCAGCAGGGGTGCCGCAGCGCCGCGAAATGCACCCGGATCTGGTGGGTACGACCGGTCTCCAGGTGGATGTCCAGCAGGCTCGCGGCCTGGAAGGCCTCCACCGTGTCGTAGTGCGTGATGCTGGGCTTGCCGTCCGCGGTGACCGCGAACTTCCAGTCGTTGCTGCGGTGCCGCCCGATCGGGGCGTCGATGGTGCCGCTACTCGGATCGGGGTGCCCCTGCACCAGCGCGTGGTAGCGCTTGTCGATGGTGCGCTGCTTGAACGCGCGCTTGAGCAGCGTGTACGCCCGCTCGCTCGTCGCGACCACCATCACGCCGGAGGTGCCGACGTCGAGCCGGTGCACGATGCCCTGCCGCTCGTGCGCGCCCGAGGTGGAGATGCGGAACCCGGCAGCCGCGAGGCCGCCGATCACCGTCGGTCCGGTCCACCCGACGCTCGCGTGTGCGGCGACGCCGACCGGCTTGTCCACCACCACGACATCGTCGTCGGAATACAGGATCTCCATGCCCTCGACCGGCTGCGCCTCCACGGTCAGCGGCCGCGCCGGCTCGGGCAACTCCACCTCCAGCCAGGCCCCCGCGGGCAGCCGGTCCGACTTACCGACGGCGGTGCCGTCGAGCTGCACCGCACCCTCGTCGGTGAGCGCGGCCACCGCGGTCCGCGACAGGCCGAGCAGCCGGGCCAGGCCCGCATCGACGCGCATGCCCTCCAGCCCGTCCGGGACGGGCATCGAGCGTGTCTCCCTCATTCGCCCGCCGCCTTCGCGCCGCGGGTTCCGTCGGGTTCGAATCCGAACAGGGTGAGCGCCACCAGCAGGATCGCGCCGCAGACGATCGCCGAGTCTGCGACGTTGAACACCGGCCACCAGCCGACCGACACGAAGTCGACGACGTGACCCTGCAGCGGCCCTGGAGCGCGGAAGAGTCGGTCGATCAGGTTGCCGAGCGCGCCGCCGAGCACCAGCCCGAGGCCGAGCGCCCACCACGGCGACCGCAGCGTCCTGCCGATCTTGATGACGCCGATGACCACACCGATCGCGACCAGGGTCAGCACCCAGGTCATGCCGGTGGCCATCGAGAACGCGGCGCCGGGGTTGCGGACCAGGGTCAGCGTCACCACGTCGCCGATCACGCTGATCGGGTTTCCGGGCTCGATGTGCCGCACCGCAAGAATCTTCGTGATCAGGTCCAGGCCCAGGATCAGTGCCGCGATCGCGATCAGCATCGGCATCCTCAGCGGCGCCTGCTCGGCAACCACCCCGGTCACACCCCCCGTCGCTTCGCTCGCCCCGATACCGGGGTTGTCCGCATTCTCCGCTTCACTCACCCCGCCATCATCCCTTACCGCGGCATGCCGGGCCCCACCACACCCAACCGTGGCTAACCTGGTCGGGTGTCTGTGTTCTCTCCTCGGTCAGCCCTCCCGGCAACGGCGACGGCCAGGACCGCTCTGGTCGCCGCGACCCTCGCCCTCACCTCCCTCGTCTCGGCGTGCGGGTCCGGCGGTGACACCACCCCCGCCGACGTCCCCACCGCGTCCGCGAAAGAGGTCACCGTCCCGGTCTCGGCCGTGACGGCCACCGTCCTGGAGCCGGGCGCGGAGCCGCGTCAGCGCGTGACCGTGCACCCGCCGAATGGCGGCGAGCAGCGGGCCACACTGACCACCAGCTCGCTGGTCTATCAGCAGATCGACGATCAGCCACAGCAGGACTTCTCGACCCCGGAGCTGCGCACCCCGATCACCGCGACCGTTCGCGGCGAACAGTCCGATCCGGCCGTCCAGGTGGATGCGACGCTTGGTTCCATCGGCACCCCTGATCCGCGCCTCGAGGACGCACTGCAGGAGTCGGAGGGGTCGGGCGCCGGATTCACCGTCACCCCCACCGGTGCCATCACCTCGCTCCGGATCGAGCCCGCACCCGAGTCGAAGGACATTGCCCGCTCCGCCATCGAGCAGGCCCTCTACCAGTCCGTCTATCGCACGGTGTCGTTCCCGGACGCGGAGATCGGGGTCGGAGCGGTGTGGACCCTCCGGCAGCAGGTGATGAGCGGGATCGCGCTCGACCAGGTGACGACCGCGACCCTGCGTGAACGGGACGGGGACCGGCTGACCGTCGATGTCTCGGTGACCCAGACGCCCGAGTCTTCGGTGTGGGATCTGCCGGACAAGTCGAGCCGGCTCAACATCGACACCTACGTCATGATGGGAACCGGCACGATGGTCGTCGACCTGAATCAGCCGCTGCCCGTCGGCGGCGACGTCACCGTCGGGGGCCATCAGAGCTACAGCGACCCGAACGGCACCACGACGCTTCGGCAGACCATCACCAACCGGGTGCAGTGGGCGGGTTGATGCGCACCACGCGCGTCGCCGCCTGCGCGTTGGCTGCGCTACCCCTGTTCGCGGCGTGCGCCGGACCCGGCGGCGAGGAGGCGGCGACCTCGATGCCGCCGCTGCCCGCCCCGGTCGCGGCACAGCAGCCGTCGGCCTCGGGGCCGATCACCGACCCGGACCGGCTCCGGGCCGCGCTGCTCACCGCGGCCGACCTCCCGACCGGCTTTGCGCCCCTTGCGGATCCGGTGGCGGACCTGGGACTGCCTCCCGCACCGGAGTACGACGCCGCCGACCGATCGAGCACCGATCCGCGGGCCTGCGCGTCCGTGCTGCGCGAACTGGCCGACCAGGCATCGGGTTCGGCGGCGCGCGCGGTGGCCCGGTTCGGCGGCTCCGACTTCACCAGCATCGACATCGACGCCGCGAGCTACCCGGACGGCGGCGTCGCGCAGGCGCTGGCTCGGGTCCAGGAGACGTTCTCCGGCTGCACCGAGTATCGGGGCACGGACGCCGACGGTTTCGCGGTGCAGTACCGCCTCGGCGGCCTCGATCAGCCCGCGGTGGGCGACGCCTCGACCTCGGTCCGCCTGCTGACATCGAGCGACGGGGTGACGATGACCTCGGACGTGGTGATCATCCAGATCGGTTCCACCCTGGTCCAGCTCGTCGCCTCCGGCCAGGAGCCGATCGGCCCCGACCTGCTCACGCGGTTGGCCCGTACCGCCGCCGACCGGGTCCGCGGGGCAACGACCTCCTGAGACGCCGAATGCCGGCACCCCTTGCGGGGCACCGGCATTCGGTCGGGTTCTAGCTGAGCGTCAGACGCAGGCAGGCGAGGTGAGGTTCGCCAGCTTGACGATGTTGCAGGCGTACTCCTTCGACAGCTTCCACGTGCCGTTCTCGACCACGAAGCCGGCGGTGCCGGCGCTGACCTGGCCGCCGATGTCCATGTTGACGGTGGCGGTGAGGGTGCCGTCGCCGTTGTCGAGGATCGGGTCCACGACGGTGACGGTGGCGTTGGACTGCTTGGCGGCCGCGGCCACCGCGTCGAACAGACCCGGGTCAGCCTCGCCGTCCTGAACCAGGACAACCTTCTCGGCGACCGGCGTGGCCGGATCGAGGCCCTTGACCAGCAGCGCGTTCAGCTCGACAGCGGTGGGCGCGGCCGGGTACTCGATGCTTTCAGACGCGGTGGTGGTAGCCGAGGCCTTCGTGGTCGTCTTGGCCTCGGTGGTGTCGTCACCACAGGCGGCGAGCGAGAGGGCGGCCGCCACGGCGACACCGGCGATGAGGGTCTTACGGAGCATCAATGCTTTTCCTTTTCTCGGGTGAACATGTTCTCGGTGCTCGTTGTAGCTCAGAGTCCGTCTGGGACAGTAGTCAACACGACAAAAATAAGGCGATCCTTAATGAAGACTCGCCTCGGGGTCGGCGGGGGCCAGACCGTCGTCGTCCTCGACAAAGGTACGCGCGAGTCCCGGTCCGGTCGAGCGGGTCTCGAAACGAACCGTGACCACGCCATGGCCGCTGCCCTGCACCCATCCGTGGCCGAACTCGTGATGCGCGACGTCCTGGCCGGGGTGCCAGCGCGCCGGCTCGGCGGCCGCAGGGGTCGGCGCCACCGCAGGCCGCTCCACTTCTGTGATGAGCATCACGTCGCCCTGATCCAGGTCGGGGAACAGCGAACCCTGCCGAACTGACGTGAGTCCACCGAGCGATACGCCCACCAGCCGCACCGGCCCGAGTTCGATCGGATCGATCACCTGGCGCTGCGCGGTGGCCACCAGGGTCTGCAGGTCCGTCGTCGCGTACGGCAGGGTGGCCGACCGGGTGACGATGCTCATGTCGGACTTCTTCAGCTTCAACACCACCGTCCTCGCGGCCCGGCCGTCGCCGAGCAGCCGGGCGTGCGCGGCGGCCCCCGTGCGTTCCACCGCCGAGCGCAGCTCCCCCAGGGTGACCAGGTCCGCCGCGAACGTGGTCTCGGCGCTCACCTGCTTCGCGTCGGCGCGCTCGGCCACCGGACGGTCGTCGATCCCCTTCGCCAGGCGATGCAGGCTCGGCCCGACGGTGGCGCCGAGCACCGCGACGATCTCCGTCTCGGAGGTGGCGGCCAGCCCGCCGATCGTCTCGATCCCGAGCCTGCGCAGCTTCTCGTCCGCGACCGGGCCGATCCCCCAGAGCTTGCGGACCGGCAACGCCTCGAACAGCTCGCGCTGCTCGCCAGGGGTGACCACCCGGACCCCGTCGGGTTTCGCCAGGCCGGACGCGATCTTCGCGATCTGCTTCCCCGCCCCGGCGCCGATCGAGGCCACCAGCCCCGTCCGCTCCCTGATCAGCGCGCGCAGCTCCTCCGCGAACACCCGCACCGCCTCCGCGTCGGCCCCGGCCAGCTCCGGCGGCTCGCCGAACGCCTCGTCCATGGAGAGCATCTCGAGCACCGGCATCCGGGTGCGCAGGGTGTCGAAAACCGACTTGCTCAGCGACGAGTACAGCCCGCCCCTCGGCGGCAGCACCACGGCGCCCCCGCCGACGAGACGCCGGGCCTGGTGCATCGGCATCGCCGACCGCGCGCCGAAGGCGCGGGCCTCGTAGCTGGCACCGGCCACCACCCCGCGACCTCCCATCCCCCCGACGAGCACCGGCCGCCCGCGCAGGGTCGGCCGGGTGAGCTGCTCGACGGAGGCGAAGAACGCGTCCATGTCGAGGTGCAGCACCCAGCGCCGCGAGGTGGACGGGCGGGTCATCTGGCCTTGGGTTTCTTCTTCTTCGGCTTGGGCAGCACGTCGGCGGTGCGCTGGATGAACTCGTGCAGCCAGCGGGTGTCGTCAAGCCGTTCCCCTGGTACCGCGTGATAGTCCTTGGCCTCCGGGTAAGGCCTGCCAAGCGGGAGGTCGGCCGCATACTCGGCCGAAACGTCGGTCAGCTTGACCAGGAGTGTGTTGTCGCAGAGGAACCCGACGACCTTGTCGTCGCAGTACAGGGCGTACTCGCCGAACATCGCGCGGGCGCGCACGTCCAGGGGCTCGAGCTGCCCGAGGACGTGCGCGACCGTCTCCTTGTTGGTGCTCATGGGTGGGAAGTTACGCCGGTACCCCGACACGGGAGTACCGAACTCCTCACGCCTTGGCGATCACGACCCGGGTGCCCTCGCCGAGGTCGACGGCATCCGGACCGTTGGCCTCGCCGAGCACGAGGCTGGTCGCGAGGATCTCCCCAGCGATCAGCTCGCGGTGCCTGGCCGCCCAGTCGAGCCGGTCCGCGGGCACCTGCAGGGTGACCACGATCCGGTCCGAGACCTCCAGCCCGGCCGCGCGGCGCGCATCCTGAAGCTCCCGGATGCGGTCCTTGGCCCAGCCCTCGGCCTCCAGCTCCTCGGTGACCACCGAGTCGAGCACCACCAGTCCCGCGTTCTCCGGGAGCGCGGCGGTGGACTCGGGCTCGGCGGCGACCAGCCGTTGGGTGTACTCGGACGGGAGCAGGGCGATGCCCGCGGCCGTCACCACCCCGTCCACCTCGGACCAGTCCCCGGCCTTGACCGCCTTGATGACCGTCTGCACGTCCTTTCCGAGGCGCGGGCCCGCGGCACGGGCGTTGACGACGAGCTCGAACTTGCCGTGCGCGTCGACGTCGTCGGTCAGGTCGACCTTCTTCACGTTGACCTCGTCGGCGATGATGCCGATGAACGGGCGCAGCCGCTCCGCGTCCTCGGCCGCCACCGTCACCTCGGGCAGCGGCAACCGCACCCGCAGGTTCTGCGCCTTGCGCAGGCCGAGCACGGTCGAGCAGACCGAGCGGACCTCGTCCATCGCGCTGACCAGCTCGGGATCGGACGGCAGCTCGGTCGCCTCCGGCCAGTCCGTCAGGTGCACCGAGCGGCCGCCGGTCAGGCCGCGCCAGATGACCTCGCTCACCAACGGCAGCAGCGGAGCCGCGAGACGGGTCACGACCTCGAGCACGGTGTGCAGGGTGTCGATGGCGTCGCGGTCCTCGTCCCAGAACCGGGTCCTGGAGCGGCGCACATACCAGTTGGTGAGCGCGTCGCAGAAGGTACGCAGTTCGTCGCAGGCACCCGCGATGTCGTTGACCTCGAGCGCATCGGTGATCGCGTCCCTGGTGTCCGACAGCTTCGCGAGGATGTACCGGTCGAGCACATTCGGCGAATCCGTCCGCCACTGGCCGGGCTTGCCTGCGTACAGCTGCAGGAAGCTCCACGCGTTCCACAGCGGCATCAGAGCCTGGCGCACGCCCTCGCGGATGCCCTGCTCGGTGACCACCAGGTTGCCGCCGCGCAGGATCGGCGACGACATCAAGAACCATCGCATGGCGTCGGAACCGTCCCGGTCGAACACCTCGTTCACATCCGGGTAGTTGCCCTTGGACTTGCTCATCTTCAGGCCGTCGTCCCCGAGCACGATGCCGTGCGCGGCAACCGTTTTGAATGCCGGACGGTCGAAGAGCGCGGTTGCCAGCACGTGCAGCGTGTAGAACCAGCCGCGGGTCTGGCCGTTGTACTCGACGATGAAGTCGCCGGGGTTGTGGCCAGCGGCTTGCTCGTCAGAGCCGCCCTTGACACCGTCAAACCATTCGCGATTCTCGAACGGGTAGTGCACCTGGGCGAACGGCATCGAGCCGGATTCGAACCAACAGTCCAGCACCTCGGGCACCCGACGCATCATCGACTTGCCGGTCGGGTCGTCCGGGTTCGGGCGAACCAGGTCGTCGATCATCGGTCGGTGCAGGTCGGTCGGGCGCACCCCGAAGTCCGCCTCCAGCTGGTCGAGCGAGCCGTAGACATCCATCCGCGGGTACGCCGGATCATCCGACATCCAGACCGGGATCGGGCTGCCCCAGTAGCGGTTCCGGCTGATGTTCCAGTCGCGGGCACCCTCGAGCCACTTCCCGAACTGGCCGTCACGGATGTGCTCGGGCACCCAGGTGATCTCCTGGTTCAGCTCGACCATCCGGTCCCGGAACTTGGTCACCGCGACGAACCAGGACGGCACCGCCATGTAGATCAGCGGCTGCCCGGAGCGCCAGCTGTGCGGGTACGAGTGCTCGATCGTCTCGTGCCGGAACAGCTTTCCGGCGGCCTTGAGGTCCTTGGAGATGACCGGGTTGGCGTCAAAGACGAGCATGCCCTCATACGGGGGCACCATCGAGGTGAACTTGCCGCCCGCGTCGAGCGGCTGCACGATCTCGATCCCGTTCGCCGCCGCGACGTCCATGTCCTCCTCACCGAAAGCCGGTGCGAGGTGGACGATTCCGGTGCCGGAATCGGTGGTGACATAGTCGGCGGCGAGCACCCGGTGGGCGTTCGCGTGGCCCTTGTCGGGCCCGTGGAAGAAATCGAACGGCGGATCGTAGGTCAGCCCGACCAGCTCGGTGCCCTTGTGCTCCGAGAGCACCTCCGGCGACTCGCCGAACTCGCGGGCGTAGTGACCGACCCTCGCCGCGGCGAGCACATAGCGCTTGCCGTCCGCGCCCCGCACCTGCACGTAGTCCAGCTCCGGGTGCACCGCGATCGCCAGGTTCGACGGCAGCGTCCACGGCGTGGTGGTCCAGATCAGCGCGTTCGCGCCGTCCAGGGGCGAGCCCTCGGCTGTCAGCGGCATGTCCACCGTGACCGCCGGATCCTGACGCATCTTGTACGCGTCGTCGAGCTTGGTCTCCTGGTTGGACAGCGGGGTCTGCTCGTACCAGCTGTACGGCAGCACCCGGAAGCCCTGGTAGATCAGCCCCTTGTCGTGGAGTTCCTTGAACGCCCACATGACCGACTCCATGAAGTCGGGGTCGAGCGTCTTGTAGTCGTTGTCGAAGTCGACCCAGCGTGCCTGCCGGGTGACGTACTCACGCCACTCGTCGGTGTACCGCAGCACGGAGGACTTGCAGGCGGCATTGAACTCCGCGAGGCCCATCTGCTCGATCTCGGACTTGTCCTTGATGCCGAGCTGCTTCTCGGCCTCGAGTTCGGCGGGCAGGCCATGACAGTCCCAGCCGAACCGGCGTTCGACCTTCTTGCCGCGCATCGTCTGGAATCGCGGGATGAGGTCCTTGACGTACCCGGTGAGCAGGTGGCCGTAGTGCGGCAGACCGTTGGCGAACGGCGGGCCGTCGTAGAAGACGAACTCGGGCGCGTCCGCCCGGTTGGCGATGGAGGCGCGGAACGTGTCGTCCGATGCCCACTCGGCCAGCACCCGCTGTTCGAGCTCGGGGAAACGCGCGTTCGCGTTGGCCTTGCCGCCGCCGAGGTCAACTCGCGGATAGCCGGCGCCCGTCTGATCGGTTCCGTTGCCGGTCGAGTTGTTCGTCAACCCAGTACTCCTCGTGCCGTGTCTGGCACGGGGACGACGGCAGCGCCTCTGCGCTGCGACCGCGGTACCACCCCGCTTGCCCGGACGCGACGGCGTCGAGTCCCGGACCTCTCATCGTTGGGCTGTGACGGGCCCACCCGTTCGGTTCTACTGGGCTACTCGTTCTGCCGAACGCGTGCTGTTCTTCCGAAGGCTCCCCGGTGATGGCCGGATCATCGCCATGTACTCAGTGCCGATTCTAGTCGGGGCGGTCAAATCGCCCGTCCGATTGCTTGCCGTCGGGTTCGACCGTGTCCGGGGCGGCGGTGTTGCGCAGTGAACTCACCAGCAACAACACCGCCCCGGCCACGCAGACCACGATGCATCCCCAGGCCCAGATGACCGACCCGGTCATCAGGGCGATCACCAGCAGCGCGAACCCCACCGCTGCCATAACGAGCGTCAGGACCAGCACGGGCGTGATCGGGTTAGTTGTTGCCCTTGGCGAACGTCTGGCTCAGGCCGGGCTTGGAGGCCTCGCTGCCGAACGCCTCCTGGCCACCGTCCACCGGGACCGCGGAGCCGCGCTGCTCGAGCTCCTCGAGCTGCGACTCCAGGTAGGACTTGAGCCGCACCCGGTACTCGCGCTCGAACGTCTTGAGCTGCTCGATCCGGCCCTCCAGCACGCTGCGCTGCTGGTTGATCGTGGCCATGATCTCGGTGTGCTTGCGCTCGGCGTCGGCCTGCAGTGCGTCGGCCTTCTCCTTGGCCTGACGGAGCTGCGTCTCGGAACGCGTCTGGGCGTCGGAGAGCAGCGCCTCGGACTTCTGCCTGGCGTCGGAGATCATCGCCTCGGAGCGGGTCCGGGCGTCGCTGACGAGCTGCTCGGAGTTGGTCCGCGCCGTGGTGACCAGCTGCTCGGACTCCGACTTGGCATCGCCGGTGAGGCGGTCCGCCATCTCCTGGGCGAGGCCCAGGATCTTGGCGGCCTGCAGGTTCGCCTCTTCGGTGTTGCCCGGGCGGGCGACGGGAGCGGCGGCAACGGGGGCCGCGACCGGGGCGACCGGCTTGGGCGGCTCGACGACCCGAACGGGCTCCGGCGCGGCGCCTGCCGGCCGAGGAGCCTTCTTCGCATCCGCGAGCTCCTGGTCGAGCTCACCCACGCGCTGGCGGAGATCCGCGTTCTCCTCGATCAGTCGCGAGAGCTCCTGCTCGACGAGGTCGAGAAACGCATCTACCTCGTCTTCGTTGTAGCCCCGCTTACCGATTGGCGGCTTGCTGAACGCGACGTTGTGCACATCAGCTGGTGTCAGCGGCATGGAAGGATCCCTTCACGCGTCTGTTGGCGGTCGAGCAAGCATTCAGTTATAGCGCATACAGTGGAAAACCAAGCAATCCGACTGTAACTGGCGTCCATTCTGTCACACCAGACCCGTAGGTCGCGCCACGACTCAACCATCGTCATCATGCGGCCAGTCCTTGAACGACCGACATCAAGATGAAGACGATGAACAGCAAGACCATGATTGATAGGTCCAACCGAACCCCACCGAGCGATATCGATGGAATAAGCCGCCGAAGCAGCTTGATCGGTGGATCCGTGACCGTAAAAATCGCTTCGAGAATGACCACCACAATGCCGGTGGGTCGCCAATCGCGAGCGAATGTCCGGATGAACTCGACGATGATCCGTCCGATGAGCAACAACCAAAAGACGAAGAGCAGGAAGTAGATCACCGCGAACAAGGGCACTCCATCACTTTGCATGACACGGCCGGACCAATCAAAACGAGATCGGTCCGTACCGGCCTCCGGACATCCGGCCGGGTCAGCCTACTTCTGACCGGCCGGGACCGCCTATTTCTGGTTGTAGAAGCCGGTTTCGGCGATCCGGCGCCGCTCCTCGGCCGAAACGTCGATGTCGGCAGGTGAGAGGAGAAACACTTTTGTGGCCACCTTGTCGAACGAGCCACGCAGTGCGAACGCCAGGCCGGCCGCGAAGTCCACGAGCCGCTTGGCGTCGGCGTTGCTCATCTCCACCAGATCCATGATGACCGGGGTGCCGTCGCGGAAGCGCTCGCCGATGATGCGGGCCTCGCCGTAGTCGCGGGGGCGGAGCGTGGTGATCTTGGACAGCGGTCCGCCCTCGTCGAAGATGGGCGCGCGTCGGCTCTCGACGCGCGGCTGGGAGTCGACCGCGAGCGCGCCGCGGGTCGCGGGCTGGCGGGCGCCGACGGGGGCACCGGGACGACTGGTGCGGGCGGGCAGCGGCTCCATCCGTCGCGGCGGGGCCGGACGGTCCAGGTCGTCGAGATCGTCGCGGGGCGCGTAACCGGCGTCCTCGTACTCACGATCCAGTTCACCCTCATAGCGTCCACCGCGGGGTGCGCGACGCGGCTCCTCGAGGTAATCGTCTTCGTAATCGTCGAGGGGGACCATGCCGAAGTAAGCCTTGAACTTGTGCAGAGTGCTCATCGTCGACCTTCCTTGGCGCGGCGGACAATCGGGCGGTGCGCCGATCAATTCGAGGTTATCGGCCGGGAACCCAACAGTGCGGTTCCGACACGCACGCAGGTGGAACCGTACCGCACCGCGACCTCGAGATCGTCGGTCATCCCCGCCGACAACGTCTTTGCCGCCGGGTGGCTGCGCAACAGGTCCATGTGGGCGGAGTGCAGGGCCGCAAACGCCCGCTCCGGATCGGACCCCAGCGGCGGAACTGCCATCAGGCCCGAAAGCTCAAGCCCGGCAGCCGCTTCGGCGTGGTCTGCCAGTTCCGCGAGCTCGTCGAGCGGAACACCCCCACGAAGCGGGTCGCCATCCAGGCTGACCTGCAGGAGCACCCGCAGCGGCTGCTCCCTGCCACCCTCCGCCATCGCGGCCGTCGCGGCCTTCGCGAGGGCATCGATCAGCCTGGGGCTGTCCACGGAGTGAATTGCGTAGGCCCACTGGGCGATAGAGCGGGCCTTGTTCCGCTGCACGCTTCCGATCATGTGCCAGCGGACGGCACTGGGATCGGCGGCGGTCAGTGCAGCCAACTCAGCGACCTTCGCGGAGGCTTCCTGCTCGCGCGACTCACCGAACTCACGGCAGCCGAGGCCGTACAGGATCGCGACATCCGAGGCAGGAAAGAACTTGGTCACCGGCAGCAACTGGACGTCGGCCGGGTCGCGGCCTGCGGCGAGGCAGGCCCGGTTCAGCCGCTCGCCGACCGCGCCGAGTGCGGCCGCGATCTCGGTTGCCCGCGGCGACGAGATGTCATTCACCGCTCGTCGACTCCATCCAGATGACGCCAGCCAGCCGTCCGGTCGGCGCTCCCCTGCGGTGACTGAACAGGGTGCGGTCCTCGATCGTGCAGCGCGGATCCTCCGCCACCCCTGACACGCCCGCCTGGAGCAGTTGGCGGCGCAGGCCCGCCCGCAGGTCGATCCCCGGTGTACCCCTGACCGTCGTGGTCGCGCTGCCAGGCAGATGCCTCTCGACGTCCGCGCGCATCGCCGCGGGCACCTCGTACTGACGGCCGCTCGCCGCGGGTCCGAGGAAGGCGCCGATCCGTTCGACCGCGGCGCCCTTCGCCACCATCGCATCGAGCACCCTTGGCACGATCCCGATCCGGGCGCCGACCCGACCGGCGTGCACCGCGGCGATGACCCCGGCCTGATCGTCCGAGAGCAGCAACGGGACGCAGTCCGCGGACAGCGTCACCAATGCGAGGTCAGGAACGTCGGTCACCAGCGCGTCGGTCGCTTCGACGACGCCTGCGACCGGTCCGTCGACAACGGTGACGTTCCGACTGTGGATCTGCTCCATCCAGACCAGCCGCTCGAACGGCAACCCGATCCCGGCCGCGAGTCGACGACGATTCGTCGCAACCGCGGCCGGGTCATCGCCGACGTGGTCGCCGAGATTGAAGGAGTCATACGGAGGCGCCGAGACGCCCCCGGTTCGAGAGGTGACTACCCGACGAACCCGGAATCCACCCGTCACCGACGCATGAAGTCAGGCACGTCCACGTCATCCACGTCGTCGGTGACCGGCACGACTCGACTCTGGGCTGGCACCGGAGCAGGCGGCACGCTGGATCCGGCGTTCTCCCGACGCTCGCGACCGTCGCGGGCGTCGCGACCATCGCGGCCGTTCGGGGCAGGCGTGGGATCCGGGGCCTGATGCTGCGGCGGCCGACCGATCTCACCGGCGCGGCCGGCTCCGATCGAGCCATTGCTCGCCGCGGCGGCGGCGGCCGGCTCGACCGGGCGACGCGTCGGCGTCCCACCGTCGAAGCCAGCCGCGATGACCGTCACCCGGACCTCGTCGCCGAGCGAATCGTCGATGACCGTTCCGAAGATGATGTTCGCGTCGATGTGAGCGGCTTCCTGCACCAGCGAGGCCGCCTCGTTGATCTCGAACAGACCCAGGTCCGATCCACCCGCGATGGACAGCAGCACTCCGCGCGCACCCTCCATCGAGGCCTCGAGGAGCGGCGAGTTGATCGCCGACTCGGCAGCCTTGATCGCCCGGCCCTCGCCCCGCGAGGATCCGATGCCCATGAGCGCGCTGCCGGCTCCGGACATGACGCCCTTGACGTCCGCGAAGTCGACGTTGATCAGTCCGGGGGTGGTGATCAGGTCGGTGATGCCCTGGACTCCGTTGAGCAGGACCTCATCGGCGCTGCGGAACGCGTCCATCAGGCTGACGGCGGCGTCGCCGAGCTGGAGCAGTCGGTCGTTGGGGATCACGATCAGGGTGTCGCAGGACTCGCGCAGGGCCTGGATCCCGTTGTCGGCCTGGCCGCCGCGCCGCTTGCCCTCGAAGGAGAACGGCCGGGTGACCACGCCGACGGTGAGCGCACCCAGCTTGCGGGCGATGCTCGCCACGACGGGGGCGCCACCGGTACCGGTGCCGCCGCCCTCGCCTGCGGTCACGAACACCATGTCCGCGCCCTTGAGGACCTCTTCGATCTCGTCCTTGTGATCCTCGGCGGCCTTGCGGCCCACCTCGGGGTCGGCGCCTGCGCCGAGACCGCGGGTCAGTTCTCGACCGACGTCCAACTTGACGTCGGCGTCGCTCATCAGCAGCGCCTGCGCGTCGGTGTTGACGGCGATGAACTCGACTCCCTTGAGTCCCTGCTCGATCATGCGGTTGACCGCATTTACGCCGCCGCCGCCGATGCCGACGACCTTGATAACGGCGAGGTAGTTGTGCGGGGGCGTCATGGGCTCTCGCCTTCCGTGTGTGTGAATGAAGAAACCCTCAACCTCAACCATAGGGTTAGAGTTATGTCAAGTGGCTGACTGAAACGAAACGCTATGCACGACAGGGCCGATCCGCCAGCAGGCGCGCCGACGGGCGACACGATTTGTCATCCCACTCATTTGACGGTGACCAGATCGGGACTGGAGATGTCGTAGACCTTCCCCGGTTGGCCGAGAAGTGGCAGCGCGATGGCGGACTTGCGCTCGGTGTTCTCCACGCTCCCCCACACCAGTTGCCTGCCGTCGAGCAGGGTGACCCGGATATCCGAGATGGAGCCGGCGGCGATCTCCCCGACCTGGGCCCGCAGCGGTGGCGGCATCGAGGTGAGCACCGTCAACGCGTCGACGGTCACCGGATCCTCCCGCCCCGGCCGCTCGACCTTCAATCGCGGCACCCCCGGCGGTGGCGGTTCGATCGCATAGGCGACCGCACCCGCATCCATCAGGTGGGTACCCTCCGGCGCGTCGTAGAAGACGGCAGGCGCCCGCTCGACGACCGTGACCCGCACCGTGGACGGATACCGCCGCTCGACCCGCGCATGATCGACCTTGGGAATCGCGGCCACCCGCCTGGCGGCCGCGTCCACGTCGATCTGCAACAGCGGCTTGCCGGCCGGAATTGCGAGGGTCGCCAAGACCTCGTCGCCGGGGACCCCGACGTTGCCGACCACGGACACCTTCCGCACCGAGAGCAGTGGGGTGAACCAGGCGGCCGCGCCGAGACCGAGCAGCGCGACGACCGACATGGCGATGATCAACAGCCGCTTGCGATTACGCGGACGGGTGCCCCGACGGGGTTTCCTGGCGGCTCGCTTGGCCCCCTTGCGGTCGGGGCGCGCGGAGCGCTCCGCGCTTTCCGTCGTCACCGCGGTCGGCCCGCGGAGGGCGTGGCCCCGAGTGCGCCGAGGATCTCCTTGCCGAGCATGGTCACGTCGCCCGCACCCATGGTGATGACGATGTCACCGGACCGCGCCAGCGCGGCGATCTGGCGTGGGGCCTGCGAGAGATCGGGCTGGTAGTGCACCGGCTTGGAGACCGCCTGCGCGACCAGCGCGCCGCTGACCCCTGGCAGGGGCTCCTCCCGCGCGCCGTACACATCGAGCACCACGACCTCGTCCGCCAGATCGAGCGCGGCGCCGAACTCCTCGGCAAACGCGAGCGTCCGCGAGTACAGGTGCGGCTGGAACACCACGATCACCCGGCCGTTCGCCGATTCTGTTCCGGGCCGGACCAATTCGCGCGCCGCCCCGAGCACCACGCGGACCTCGGTCGGGTGATGGGCGTAGTCGTCGAACACCCGCACACCGTTCTCGCGGCCGGTCAGCTGAAAGCGCCGGTGCACGCCGCCGAACCCGGCGATGCCCTCGATGATCTCCTCGACCGTCGCGCCCACCTCGCGGGCCGCGAGGATCGCACCCATCGCATTGAGCGCCATGTGCCTGCCTGGCACCGCCAGTCGCAGTGTGCGCACGCCCTTTTCGCCGGATAGTTCGAACTCCGCGACGCCGCCGGTGTCGCGGGCCTGCCAGCTCACCAGTCGCGCACCGAGCTCGATCCCCTGCGCCGCGACGTCGCCGCTGCCGTAGCCGAGCACCCGGATGCCGGGCAGCTCGCGCGCGGCCACCCGCTGCGCCAGCGACGCCGAACCCGGGTCGTCCAGGCACACCACGAGCAGTCCGCCGGGGGCGATCCGCTCGGCGAAATCGTCGAAGACCTGGACGTAGGCCTCGGTGGTGCCGAAATAGTCGAGGTGATCCGCCTCGACATTCGTCACGATCACCACGTCGGGGTCGTACTGCAACAGCGAGCCGTCGCTCTCGTCGGCCTCGGCCACGAAGACGTCCCCCGACCCGTGATGGGCGTTGGTACCCGCCTCGTTGAGCTCGCCGCCGACCGCGAAAGACGGGTCCACGCCGCAGTGCTGCAACGCCACCACGAGCATCGAGGTGGTCGAGGTCTTGCCGTGCGTGCCCGCGACCAGCAGCGTGCGCTGGCCGTGCATCAGTGAGGCGAGGACAGCCGGGCGCAGCAGTACCGGGATGCCGCGCTCGTGCGCCTCGACCAGCTCCGGGTTGTCCTTCGGGATCGCCGCGTGCGTGGTCACCACGACGGTCGGTCCGCCGGGCAGTAGGTCAAGCGCGCCCGCGTCGTGCCCGATCCTGACCTGCGCACCGCGGGCCCGCAGCGCGAGCACCCCGCGGCTCTCCTTGGCATCCGAGCCGGACACCTGGCCGCCCCTGGCCAGCAGGATCCGGGCGATGCCGGACATGCCCGCGCCACCGATGCCGACCATGTGGACGCGTTGCAATTCGGGGGGCAACTGCGCCCCGCGCACCTCGGTCATCGACCACCCTCCGACTTCTGCCCGTCCGGGCCGAGCCCTCTCGCCACGTCGAGCACGATCCGGGCAACCGCATCCGCGGCGTCCCGGTGCCCGGCTCCTGCGGCGGACCTGCCCATCGCGCCCAGCCGGGCGGCGTCGCCCAGCAACGGGACCACCGTATCCGCCACGAACCGCGGCGTGAGGTCCGCGTCGGCGACGATCATGCCACCGCCTTCCTGCACGAGCGGCTTGGCGTTGAGCTCCTGCTCGCCGTTGCCGTGCGGCAGCGGCACGTAGACCGCGGGCAGCCCGACCGCGGAGACCTCCGCGACGGTCATCGCGCCGGAGCGGCAGATCGCGGCGTCGGCAGCCGCGTACGCCAGGTCCATCCGGGACAGGTACGGCACCGCGACGTACGGCGCGGCCGGGCTCAGCTGCGCCACGTCGATGGTGTTCTTCGGGCCATGTGCGTGCAGCACGGAGATCCCGGCCTCGGCCAGCGCTGCTGCGGCTCCGGAGACGGCCTCGTTCAGGGAGCGCGCGCCCTGGGATCCACCGAACACCAGCAGCACCGGACCGTCCGCGGGCAGACCGAAATGGGCTCGGGCCTCGGCGCGCAGCGCGGCGCGGTCCAGCCCGGTGATCGAGGCGCGCACGGGGATCCCCACGACCTCCGCGTCCGAGGCCCCGCGCGCGGCGACCCCGGAACCCGGGACAGCGGCCAGCACCCTGGCCGCGACCCTGGCACCGATCTTGTTCGCGATACCCGCGCTGGCGTTGGCCTCGTGGACCACGACGGGGACCCGTCGACGGCGGCGGGTGAGCCCCCGGCCTGCCGCCAGGTACGCGGGCAGCGCCACGTAACCACCGAAACCGACGATCACGTCGGCATTCGTCTCCTCGAGCACCTCACGGGTGCGTCGCACCGAGCGCACGACCCGACCGGGCAGCCGGAGCAGGTCCTTGGACGGCTTGCGCGGCAACGGCACCGGCGGGATCAGCTCCAGGCGGTAGCCGCGCTCGGGGACCAGGGTCGTCTCGAGTCCACGCTCGGTGCCGAGCGCGGTCACCGTCACGGTCGGGTCGAGTCGGCGCAACGCATCGGCCACCGCCATCGCGGGCTCGATGTGCCCGGCGGTGCCACCGCCCGCGACGACGACGGACGGGCCGGTGGAGGCGGGCGAAGCGACGGGGTAAGTCTCTGATGTGCCGCTCACCTACGAAATCCTCGCTCTCCTGTGCGGCCACTCGATCGTCGTGTCCGCTCGTCTGATGCTAGTGCCCGCCCGCGCCGCGGATCCGCGCGCCGCGGGTCCTCGCCCCTGCCCGACACCGCCCGCCTGCGCGGCGGCGCGGCGGCGGCGCGCTGCTGGGCCGCTCGCTTCTGGGCCGCCTTCGCCTGTGCGGCCCTGCGGGCGGCCTCTGCCTTGGCGGGAGAGTACTGCTCCGGCATCGGCAGCCGGAGCAGCCTGCCGAAACGACCCACCTGCCCGGCGTGCAGCGCGGCGACGGCCTCCGGTTCGTGCCTGGCGGCATTGGCGATGACGCCGAACATGAACAGGGTGATCGCGATCGAGCTGCCGCCCGCCGAGACGAGCGGCAGCTGCAGCCCGGTCACTGGGAGCATCCCGATCACGTAGCCGATGTTGATCAGCGCCTGGGCCAGGATCCAGGTGGTCGCGGTCGCGGTGAGCAGGCGCAGGAACGGGTCGACCGAGCGCATCGCGATCCGCAGGCCTGCGTAGACGAACAGCGCGAACAGCCCGATCACCAGCATGCAGCCGAGAAAGCCCAGTTCCTCACCGATGATCGCGAAGATGAAGTCGTTGTGTGAGTTCGGCAGGTAGCTCCACTTGGCCCGGCTCTGCCCCAGCCCGCGCCCGAAGAATCCGCCGTCGGCGAGCGAGAACTTGGCCTGCCTGCCCTGGTACCCGATGCCCTGCGGGTCGGCGCCGGGATTCAGATAGGCCTTGACGCGGTCGGATCGGTAGCCTGCGGTCAACGCCAGCACCACCGCCGCCGCGATACCTGCCCCGACGATGCCGAGGAACAGCCGCAGCGGGAGGCCGGCGAACCAGAGCAGCGCCGCCAGGATGATGCCGAACGCGATGGTGGTCGACAGGTTCGGCTGCAGCACGATCAGCAGGCAGACCAGGAGTGCGGCGGGCACCAGCGGCACCACCATCTCCTTGACGGTGGCGTTCTCCCGGCGACGGGAGGCCAGCAGGTGAGCCCCCCACACCACCAGGGTCACCTTCGCCAGTTCGGAGGGCTGAAACGAGAGCTGGCCAAGGGTGAACCAGCGCCTTGCGCCGCCCGACAAGGTACCGACGCCGGGGATGAGCACCAGAGCCAACAGCACCACCGACACCGTGAACGCGGGCAGCGCCATGGTGCGCATCACCCGCACCGGCAGCAGCAGCGCCACGTAGAACAGCACGGCCCCGACCGCGACGAAGATCACCTGCGTGGTGAAGGTGCTGTAGGCGGAGCCGGTGTCGGCATAGGCCTCAACGCTCGAGGACGACAGGACCATCACGAGCCCGAGCACCGTCAGCAGTCCGGTGATCGTGACGATCAGATGGAAGGACGCGAGCGGACGCGCCAGCCAGGCACCGAACCGGGTACGGGGTCCCGCGGCCTTGGTCATCGCGACTGACCCGGCACGTCCGCCACGGCCTGCGCGAAACTGCGGCCGCGGTGGCCGTAGTCGGTGAACATGTCCAGCGAGGCGGCCGCGGGCGCCAGCAGCACCGTGTCCCCCGGCCGGGCCATCGACGCGGCCGCTCGGACCGCGCGCGCCATCACGGCGTCGGGCGATTCCGGGCTCTGCGCGGCACTCACCCCTGCATCGTCTCCCGCATCCACCCGCACGACCGGCACCTGGGGTGCGTGTCGCGCGAGCGCCTGTGCGATCTGTATCGCATCGCGGCCCAGCAGGACCGCGCCGACGAGCCGATCCGCCACCTCGGCCACGAGTTCGTCGACGCTGGCGCCCTTGAGCAGCCCGCCCGCGACCCACACCACCCGCGGATGCGCGAGCAACGAGGAACGCGCCGCGTGCGGATTCGTCGCCTTCGAGTCGTCGATGTAGGTGACGCCGTCCACCTCGGCGACGAGCGCCGCCCGGTGCGGTCCGACCTGGTAGCTGCGCAGACCCTCCCGGACTGCGGCGGCGGCGACGCCGATCGACCTGGCCAGCGCGGCCGCGGCCAGCGCATCCATCTGGCCGGCAGGCCCTGGCGGGGTGATCTCGTCGACGAGCGCGAGCGTCTCGTCGTCCGCGAAGGCGCGGTCGACGAGCCGGTCACCGTCAACGCCGAGTTCGCCTGGCGCGGGCATCCCGAGCCGGAACCCGGTGGTCCGCCCCGCCGGCGACACCCCGGCGAGTCCGGCCGTGACCGGGTCGTCGAGCCCGAGCACCGCGACGTCCCCGGTCAGCACCTGCGCCTTGGCGTCGATGTAGCCCTGCATGCCGCCGTGCCAGTCCAGGTGGTCCTCGGCGATGTTGAGGATGACCCCAGCCGTCGGGCGTACCGACGGCGCCCAGTGCAGCTGGAACGAGGAGAGCTCGACCGCCAGCACGTCGTTGCGGGGGCTGTCGGCGCGGAGCGCGTCGATGATCGGCAGGCCGATGTTTCCACAGGCAACCGTCGCGATCCCGGCGGCCCGCAGGATGGATTCGAGCATCGAGGTCGTGGTGGTCTTGCCGTTCGTGCCGGTCACCACGAGCCAGCGCCGGGTGGGGCCGTAGACCTGCGCTCGGTCGATCCGCCAGGTGAACTCCACGTCCCCCCAGATCGGTACCCCTGCACCCGCGGCCGCAGACAGCACCGGCGCGTCGGGGCGCCAACCGGGGCTGGTGACGACGAGCGCGAAGTCGCCGATCCCGGCCGCCGCCTCCGCGGGCGCCGCGACCGTGACCCCGGTCGCTGCTGCCAGGCCGTCGAGCGACTTCTGGTTGCCGTCGGTGACGGTGACGTCTGCACCCAACTCACGCAGCGGAGTGATCAGGGCGCGGCCGGAGATCCCTGATCCGGCAACGAGGACCCGGCTGCCGCGCAGGCGGGCGAATTCGGGTGGAAGTGCTGTGGCGTCTGGCAGTGACAAGCTCAGCCCCCGATGTCGGCGAGGTACTCGCTGTAGAACAGCGCGAGTCCGATGGCCGAGGCTATCGCGGCGAGCAGCCAGAACCTGATGATCACCGTGGTTTCCGCCCACCCGGCCAGCTCGAAGTGGTGATGGAACGGCGCCATCCGGAACACTCGGCGCCTGCTCGAGCGGAACACCGCGACCTGCACGACCACCGAGGCGGCCTCGGCGACGAACAGCGCGCCGACCACCACCATCAGCAGTTCGGTGCGGGTGACGATGGACAGCCCGGCGAGCAGGCCACCGAGAGCGAGCGAGCCGGTGTCACCCATGAAGATCTTGGCGGGCGCGGCGTTCCACCAGAGGAAGCCGATGCACGCGCCTGCCGCCGCGGCACAGATCAGCGCCAGGTCGAGCGGGTCGCGGACGTCGTAGCAGCCGTTGGCCGGGTTCGTCTCGCAGGAGTTGCGGTACTGCCAGAAGGTGATGATCGTGTAGGCCCCGAGCACCAGGGTCATCGACCCGGCAGCGAGCCCGTCCAGGCCGTCGGTGAGGTTCACGGCGTTCGACCAGGCGCTGACCAGCAGGTAGCAGAACAGGATGAAGACGATGGAACCCATCGACACCGTGGTGATGTCGCGGACGTAGGACAGGTTCGTGCTGCCGGGCGTCAGGCCCGTCCCGCCGGGGAACTGCAGCGCCAGGATTCCGAACAGGACCGCCGCGATCAACTGGCCGACCAGCTTCGCGGTCTTGTTCAGCCCGAGGTTGCGCTGCTTGCGGATCTTGATGAAGTCGTCGAGGAAGCCGACGCCGCCGAGCATCGTCGTCAGGCCGAGGACCAGGAGCGCGGAGGCACTCGGGCCGTCCGCGTCATAGCCGATGCCGATCAGGTGCGAACCCCAGTAACCGGCCCACAGGCCGGCGATGATCGCGACGCCGCCCATGGTGGGTGTGCCGCGCTTGGCCTGGTGGCTGGCCGGACCCTCGACCCGGATCTCCTGACCGAAGCCCTGGCGCGAGAACGCCTTGATCAGGACCGGGGTGAGCAGGATCGCCACGGCGAGCGCGATGCCTCCCGCGAAGAGGATCTGTCTCACTGGTCTTCCTCCGTACTCGTCCGCTGCCCACCCAGCAGTGTGTCCGCCACCGCCCACAATCCGACCGACTGCGAGGCCTTGACCAGGACGATGTCGTCGCCGGCCAGTTCGGCCTCGAGAACCGCGATCGCGGCCGCCTTGTCGGGAACGAGGATCGACTCCTCGCCCCACGAACCCTCCATGACCGCGCCCTGATGCAACGCGCGGGAGGGTCGGCCGGTGCCGACCACGATCAACCGGCTGACGTCGAGCCGCACCGCCAGCCGCCCGATCGCGTCATGTTCGATCACTGATTCTGGCCCGAGCTCGGCCATTTCCCCGAGCACCGCCCAGGTACGGCGCGGCGTGCCCTCGCCCGAACGGCCCATCGAGACGAGGGCCTTGAGCGCGGCGCGCATCGAATCCGGGTTGGCGTTGTACGAATCGTTGATCACCGTGACGCCGTCGGCGCGATGGCGAACGTCCATCCGGCGCACCGACGCGGCGGTCGCCGAGCCGAGCGCCGTGGCGATCTGACCCAGGGTCGCACCGCATTCCAGCGCCACCGCGGCGGCGGCCAACGCGTTGCCGACCTGGTGCTCACCGTGCACACCGAGCTGGATCGAGGTGGTCGCGATGTCGCCCTCGTGGGCGGAGCCCTCGGGATAGCGACACTGCAACGTGAAGCCCGGACGGGCCTCCGCATCGAGTCGCACGTCCATCGCGCGCACATCCGCGCGCTCGGACTGCCCGACCAGCACAACCCGGGCGCGGGTGCGCTCGGCCATCGCCGCGACCAGCGGGTCGTCGGCATTGAGCACCGCCACCCCACCGTCGGCCGCCGAGGGCAGCGCCTCGGCGAGTTCGCCCTTCGTCTGCGCGATCGCCTCCCGAGAGCCGAACTCACCGAGGTGGGCGGTGCCGACGTTGAGGATGACGCCGATCCGCGGCGGGGCCGTCTCGGCCAACGCGGCGATGTGCCCGGTGCCCCGTGCGGACAGCTCGAGCACCAGGAAGTCGGTGCCCGCGTCGGCGCGCAGCGCGGTCCACGGGTGGCCGAGCTCGTTGTTGAACGATCCGGGCGGCGCGACCACGGAGCCGAGCGGCGCCAGCACCGCGGCCAGCAGGTCCTTGGTCGAGGTCTTGCCCGACGACCCGGTGACCCCGACCACCGTCAGGCCGTGCGCGGCCAGGTCGTCGGTGCTCGCCCGCGCCAACGCGGCCAGCGCCGCGAGCACCGCAGCCCCGGAGCCGTCGGTGTCGTGTTCGAGGGCCATCGCGTTGGTCTGCGCGGGCGGCAGCGGGGCGACCACGATCGCGGGCACGCCGACCGGGCGCGCGGCGAGCACGGCCACCGCCCCTGCGGCGACGGCGGCCGCGGCGTGATCGTGCCCGTCCACGCGGGCGCCGGGCAGCGCGAGGAACAGCCCACCCTCGGTGACCTCACGGGAGTCGAACTCCACCGTTCCGGTCACCATGGTGTCGGGATCGTGCACGTCGTGCAGGGTGCCGCCGACGATCTCGGCGATCCGGGCCAGGCTCATCGGCATCATCGTGATCCCCCGGCTTCCCTGTCTATCGCCGCGGCGAGGACCTCGCGGTCGTCGAATGGGTGCTTCACCCCGTTGATCTCCTGTCCGATCTCGTGTCCCTTGCCCGCGACGAGGACCACGTCCCCCGGCTCGGCCCAGCGCACCGCGTCGGCGATGGCCTCCGCCCGGTCCGCGAACTCGCGGACCTGCGCTCGTGTCGACTCGGGCACTGTGAGCGCCCCCTCGCGAACCGCGGCCCGGATCGTGGCCGGGTCCTCGGTGCGCGGGTTGTCGTCGGTGATGATCACCAGGTCGGCTCCCCTTGCGCTCACCTCACCCATCATCGGCCGCTTGCCCTGGTCACGGTCGCCACCGGCGCCGATCACCACCGCAACCCGGCCCGCCGACTGCCCGCGCAGGGTCGCGATGACCGCCTCGAGTGCCGCAGGCTTGTGTGCGTAGTCGACCACCGCGAGGAAATCCTGCCCGCGGTCGACGCGCTGCACCCTGCCGGGGACGTCGACCGACCCGATGCCGTCGACGGCCTGCGACAGATCGACGCCTGCCGCGTCCAGGGTCGCCAGCGCCAGCAGGGCGTTGGCCACGTTGTAGTGGCCGGGCAGCCGCAGCCCGACCGACAACGATCCGTTGGGACCGTGCGCGAGAAACCGCTGCGAACCGTCGTCGGCCGCTGCCACCTCGGAGGCGGTCCAGTCCGCGCCATCGGTCGTTGTCGAGACGGTCGTGGGCGGGGCCTCGCCCGCAGTGGATTCTGGCGGCACCGCCGCCGCGGTGGATTCTGGCGGCACCGCCGCCGCGACCTCCGCCATCCGGATGCCCCACTCGTCGTCGATGCACACCACGGCGCGGCGGGCCCGGACGGTGGAGTCCGGTGCGAACAGTCGGGCCTTGGCCTCGAAGTAGTCGTCGAGCCCGTCGTGAAAGTCGAGGTGATCCTGAGAGAGGTTGGTGAACGCGCCGATCGCGAAGTCGGTTCCGTCCACCCGGCCGAGCGAGAGGGCGTGACTCGACACCTCCATCACCACCGTGTCGAGCCCGCGCTCGAGCATCACCGCGAAGAGCGCGTGCAGTTGCGGGGCCTCGGGGGTGGTCAGCGCGCTCGGCACGCGGCGACCCTCGATCCTGGTCTCGATGGTCCCGACCAGTCCGGCCCGACGGCCCGACGCGGTCAGCCCGGCCTCGATCAGGTACGCGGTGGTGGTCTTGCCCGAGGTCCCGGTGATCCCGATGACCTGCAGCCGGTCCGCGGGACGCCCGTAGATCGTGGCCGAGAGCTCGCCGAGGACCGACCTCGGATCCGGGTGCACCAGCACGGGCAGGGCGGTCGCCGGAGAGAGCCCCTGGACCGCGGCGAGGCCCGCCGCGTCGGTCAGCACCGCGACGGCCCCGCGCTCGAGGGCGGTCGCGGTGAACTCGGCGCCGTGCGCTCGGGCTCCGGGCAGCGCGGCGAACAGGTCGCCGGGCTCGATTCCCTGGGCGCGCAGTTCCACTCCCGTGACGGACACGGGACCGGGCTCGCCTATCCAGTGCAGCGTCGCCCCGGTCAGCTCGGCCAGCGCGGCCACCTGCGTCTGCGGCGGGTGCTCGGGGCGCAGGCCGCCTCCTGTGCGTCCCACCTCTCCCGTCGAGTGCTGCGGAGTGTTCGTCCCATGCACGGGCAGGTGGCTCCTCTCGGGTTCGGATCGGTGGCTGGGCGGCTGGCCGACGTGTCAGGTTACCGGCGAACGGTCACAGACTGGACTCGGTGATCGAATACGCCGCTGACCAGGCGCATGTGGAGCTCAGTCGGCCTGGAGCACCAGTTGTCGCCCGGGATCGGCTGAGAGCGGAACGCGGTCCCGCTGCAGCATCCACGAGGCGATGTTGTGGAACAGCGGCGCAGCGGACTGGCCACCGGAGCCGTCGGCGCTGCGCACCGGGGCGTCGAGCATGATCCCGATGACGAAGCGCGGATTGTCCGCGGGGGCGATACCGGCGAAGGTGATCCAGTAGTTCGAGTTCGAGTAGCACTTGCACGCGGGATCCACCTGCTGTGCGGTGCCGGTCTTGCCGCTGATCTGGTAGCCGTCGACGGCGGCGGGTGCGCCGGTGCCCTGCTGGTATCCCATGGGGTCCCGCTGGGTGACCGCCCGGAACATGTCCCGCACGGTCGCCGCGGTCTGCGCGCTGACCACCTGGACGCCCTCCGGCCGCTCGGTCTCGGTGCGGTTCCCGTCCGCGTCGACAGTCGCGCGCACCACCCTTGGCGGGATCCGGACGCCGTCGTTGGCCATCGCCTGGTACATGCCGGTCATCTGCAGCAGGGTCATCGACAGGCCCTGGCCGATCGGCAGGTTGGCGAAGGTGCCGCCCGACCACTGATCGCGGCTGGGCACGTCGCCCGCGCTCTCGCCGGGCAAGCCCACGTCCGTGCGCTGGCCGAGGCCGAAGCGGCTGAGCATGTCCGCAAAACGGTCCTCCCCGACCCGCTGCACGAGCATCAGCGTGCCGACATTGGAGGACTTGCCGAACACTCCGGTCGCCGTGTACGGCGCGACACCATGCGACCAGGCGTCCTTCACCGACACTCCCGACATCTGGATCGAACCCGGAACCTGCAGCACCTCATCGGGTTTGGTGAGCCCGTACTCGATCGCCGCGGCAGCAGTGACGATCTTGTTCACCGAACCGGGCTCGAACGGCGTGCTCACCGGCAGGTTGCCCAGCTCGGCCTTGCCGCTGTTACCGACCCCAAGCGACGGGTTGAAGGTGTTGTCGTTCGACATCGCCAGCACCTCGCCGGTGTGTGAGTCGAGTACCACCGCGGAGGCATTCTTCGCGCCGGAGAGGTTCTTGGCCTGCTGCACCTGCTGCTGCACGTAGTACTGCAGATCCGAGTCGATCGTGAGCTCGACGGTGGAGCCGTCGACGGCGGGCTGCTTGTCGCGCCAGCTACCCGGGATGACGGCGCCGTCCGAGCCGCGATCGTAGGTCTGGGAGCCGTCGGTACCGGCGAGGGTGGAGTCGAGCGAATCCTCGAGCCCGAGCAGCCCGTGACCGTCCCACCCGGTGGCGCCCACCAGGTTCGCGGCGAGCGAGCCGCCGGGGTACTCACGGATGTCCTGACGTTCGAGCCCGATCTCGGGGAAGTCCTCGCTGAGCTTCGCCGCCACCGCGGGGTCGACGCTGCGAGCCAGGTACACGAAGGTCTCTTTGCTCTTGAGCTTGGCGAGCACGTCCTTCTTCGGGGCCGAGTCGCCGAGCTTGGCGTTGACCGCCTTGGCGATGGCCTCGAGCCGATCGTCGACCTTCGGTGCCTTGTCGCTCTTCGCGCGGGCCGCCTCGATCTCCTTGCGCACCTTGGACGGCTGGAAGGTCAGCGCCTTCGCCTCCATCGTGAAGGAGATCGGATTGCCGCGGCGGTCGGTGATCGATCCCCTTGTGGCCGGATCGATCACCGTCACCGACCGCTGGTTCGCGGCCTCGGCCGACAGCGTCGGCGCCTGGATGCCCTGGATCCAGAGCAACTGCACAGAGGCGATCCCGAGTGCGATGAACATGACCACCCGCCCGGTCCGGTACCGGAACCGGAACGAGGAGGTGTCGTCCTGCCTGGCACCGCGGCGGACCGGCGCGCGACGCGGCGGCGGTGCGGGCGCGGTACCTCGGGTCACCCGCGACCGCCTGCGTTACCTGCCTGTCCGGTGTCCGGGGTGGGCC
Organism: Rhodococcus sp. NPDC059179; assembly: GCF_042754885.1. Lineage (NCBI taxonomy): Bacteria > Bacillati > Actinomycetota > Actinomycetes > Mycobacteriales > Nocardiaceae > Rhodococcus > Rhodococcus sp. NPDC059179. Next base: position 54,186 of record NZ_JBHZBV010000004.1, read on the forward strand.
TGTTCATGGGTACCAATTGTTCACCCTGTGCCTGCAGCTCCGGCTGATTGGCCGCCAACGGCGCGCCGGGACGTGGCGCCGTCGTGGTCGGTGCGGCGGGCCTGGTGATCGGCGCCGTGACCCGTGGCGCGTTGGCCTGAGCCTGAGCCTGCGCCGGCGCCGGCGCGTTCAGCGGCGCGGCCGGCGCGCCCTGCGCGGGTGTCGGCTTGCCGACGATGTCCACCGCGCCGTTCGGGTGCACGACGAGCCGGGCGACATCCTTCGCCGGGATCATGCCGAGTGCCGTCGCCTTGCGGGCCAGTTCCGGCGCGGAGTTGCCCTCCTGGACGTCGCGCTCGAGTGCGGACCGCTGCTCGATCAGGCTCTGATTGTGCGCCTTGGCGGCGCTGAGCTCGTAGGAGTCCTCCGCGGCCCTGGTGGTCAGCAGCAGGGTCAGCGCCAGTCCGACGGACAGCATGCCGATGATGGTGGCGACGAACGGGATTCGCGCCGTGAACTTGCCGCGACGACGGTCCTCCACCTCGCTTACCGGATGGATTGCGGCACGCTGCTGCCTGCGCTCGTACGCGCGCTGCGCCGCGGTGGAACGCTTGCCCGCGGCAACCGCGACACGGCCGCGCCCCCTTGGCCTGACCACTCCGGCACCGCCGGATCGAGAACCGCCCGGCCTCACGGGAACTGTCATGCCGTCACCCTCCTGGAAATCCGTTCGGCACTACGCAATCGGACCGGGGCCGACCGCGGATTCTCCGCTATCTCCTGCTCGCTCGCCCGCTCCGCCCCACGGGTGAGCAGCGCGAACTCCGCGCCCATTCCCGGCAGCTCCATCGGAAGTCCCTCCGGGCTGCGGGATTTGGTGCGCGGCGTCAGTTCCTGCTTGACGATTCGGTCTTCGAGCGACTGGTACGACATGAAGACCACACGACCCCCGACGGCGAGGGAATCGAGCGCCGCCGGGATCGCCGCGCGGAGCGAATCGAGTTCTCCGTTGACCTCCACCCGCAGTGCCTGGAAGGTCCGCTTCGCGGGGTGACCGCCGGTACGCCTGGTCGCCGCGGGAATCGACGCGTAGAGCACCTCGACCAGCTGCGCACTGGTGGTAAACGGCTCGATCTGCCTGCGGCGCAGGATCTCTGATGCGATCCGGCCGGCAAAGCGCTCCTCGCCGTAGGTGCTGAGCACCCTGGCGAGATCGCCGTGACTGTAGGTGTTGAGCACGTCCGCCGCGGTCAATCCGCGGGTGGGGTCCATCCGCATGTCCAGCGGCGCGTCCACGGAGTACGCGAAGCCACGATCGGCCTCGTCCAACTGCATCGACGAGACGCCGAGGTCGAACAGGATTCCGTGCACCGACTCCACCGGCGGCAGTCCGGCCTGCTCGAGCGCGGCGACGATTCCGTCATATCTGGTGTGCACCAGCGTGACTCGATCACCGAACGGCTCCAGTCGACGGCCTGCGATGGCCAGCGCGGCGGGATCACGGTCGAGCCCGATCAGGTGCAGACCCGGGTAGGTCCGCAGAAAGTGCTCGGAGTGGCCGCCGAGGCCGAGTGTCGCGTCGATCATCACCGCCCCGGCGGCATCTGGCGCAACCGCCGTCAGCGCCGGTCCGAGCAGTTCGTCCGCGCGACCGAGCAGGACCGGGACGTGCCCGAACTCGCCGGTGGAGGCGGGGCCGTCTGCCTCATCGTCCACCATGGCTGCCTCCGGGTCTTGAAGTACTGCGGGAATTTCCGATCGCGAAGGGGAAGAGTTGACGAATGCCTCGAGGTCCCTGTCCGATTGACCGAACCTGGCGCTGGGGAAGTGCGTCAGGGTCGGCGTTCGGGCAGAGGCCTCGCGGCACTCGCCGTGTGGCTCTGGCTGAGCTAGAAGATCTCGCTCAGTGACTCGGCTCTGGCTTGGGAGTAGCTCTCTTCGTGCTCCTCGAGGTAGCCCTGCCACGCCTGCGCGTCCCAGATCTCGAGGAAGTCGACCGATCCGATCACCACGCACTCCTTCGACAGCCCCGCGTAGCGGCGATGGTCGGCGGAGAGGGTGATCCGTCCCTGGGCGTCGGGGTGCTGCTCGTCGGTGCCTGCCGCCAGGCCGCGCACGAACGCGCGGGCCTCCGGGTTGCTGCGTGATGCTGCGGCGGCTCGGCGTGCGAGAGCTGCAAACTCTTCTCGGGGATACACCGCGAGGCTGTGGTCCTGCCCTTTCGTGACCATCAACCCTCCCGCCAGTGCATCTCGAAACTTCGCGGGCAACGTCAGTCGCCCCTTGTCGTCGAGCTTCGGCGTGTAGGTACCGAGAAACACTCGACACCTCCACCCTGCGCTCCAACTCGAACGCCCTAGGCCCTTGCGGTCCGCTTCCGCGTTCCGCTGCGCACCACGTTACCCCACTTTCCTCCACTTTCAATGCCAATTTAGGGCTCCACGTCCCGAAATCGCCCTAAAGACCCAGCTCACAGCGGTGGTGCAAAGTGGGGAAAAACTGTGCGATCTTCCCCACCATCGGGGCGTCGGATGAGTTTCGCCGCCCGACCCCACCGAAATCGCCAGTTCAGAGGGGCACCGAGATGCGCTCGTATCGCGACGGGACGCCGCGTGGAGGAATGTGGGGGAAAGTCGGGCCGCCGGGGCGTCAACGCAAAAGCGGCGCGACACCAACTGGTGTCACGCCGCCGTGTTCGTCGCCCGCCGCCCGGCCCCCTGCCTCCGCGACGGCCTTCCGACTACTCCTGCTCGAATCTCCGCTTGAAACGATCTTCCATGCGCGACGAGAACCCTCCGCCGCCGCTGTTGCCGCCCTTGCGGCCGTCCGAGCGCTTGCCTCCGACCGGCCCCTTCACGGGCCCACCGGACTCGTCGGGCACTGCCGAGAGGCCCCTCTTCGATCCCCGCATGAGGAACAGGACCCCGGCTCCAAACATCACGACGAAACCGAGCAGGCTGATGATCGGGAATCCGCCCGGCTTGAACGGGAGCGCAACGCCCGCGACCAATAGGACGAGTCCGAGGAAGAAGAGAGCCCCCGCCTGAAGCCGACGCTTGCTTGAAGCCGCACGCATGCGGCCTCCCCTCACAGAAGAGGCAAACTTCGGATCTTCGGCATAGAGAGCGCTCTCGATCTGATCGAGCATCCGCTGCTCGTGCTCGGAGAGTGGCACGGTACCTCCTCCGGCACTAAAGATGGCGACCGATCCGTTGGGACGAATCGGCGGGTTTCCGACGTTGGCGGCTACCTGTCGTCAATGATACGAGTACACGTCGCGGCGTACCACCTAGTCCATCGACGAGATGCCAACTTATTTCATTTCCGCCGCAGATCCCCTGCTAGGCAGACCTCCCCACAATCGCGTGCGGCACGTCCGCGAGCTGACGATCGCCACCGAGAAGGCCCTCGACGGCGGTGAGGAAGCGGGAGACCTCGAAGAAGAAATCATCGGCCTCCCGGACGGTGACCGTGCGCGAGATGCCCGCCTCTATCGCCGCCCTGGTGGCCGAGTAGCCGGCGAAGAAATCCGACCAGTCTTCGAGCGACGGCTCGGCGCGCGCGAGCAGCACCCACGCGTTGCGCGACCGTGTCCGCGGCCGCCTCTCGACGCCGAGCGCGGCCCCGGCCCCACGGAGCGCGGCCAGATACGCGGACCGGAACCGGTCGGACGGGTCCCGCGCGCCTGCCGCCTCCGCCAGCAATGCATCCGCCCTGTCGAGCAGGGACCGCGCATGCCGCGACAACGGAGCTCCCACCCGCGTCGCCGCATGCATTGCCGATGACGCCGGAGCCCCCACCCGGAGGGCCGCCGCTGCCTGAACTGCCTGACTTGCCATCTTCCGAACACCTCCCGCGCAACCACACACGCCCGCCGTGACGACCGATCAGGCCTTAGGGTCGGAATCCGGCGAAGCCCGCTTCCCTCGCGCTTCGCCGGATTGCCGACATCGAACATTCGTTCGACATATTCAATATAGCTGCCCCCACCGACACGTCGTCAAGAGAGAGGGTGAGTCCGGTCGGTAACAACATGACACCGCTGCTGGTCGAACTGTCCGCGCAGGAACTACGGCATCGCCTGACCGAGGCTCTGTCCATCTACGTCGAGGCGATGGACTACCCGAAGGGGACCGAGTTCCATCGAGCCCCCATGTGGACCGAGCACACCCACCGGACCGGTTGGTGCGCGGTCGCCGCGGTCCAACCGGGTTGCGACGACGCCCACTCCTCGGAGCCGGGCACCATGGTCGGCATCGCCTACGGCTACCGGGGCGCCCCGCACCAGTGGTGGCACCAGCAGGTACGCGAGGGCATGCACCGATCCGGCGCCGACGAACGGCGGATCCGTGAGGTCCTGGGCGACTACTTCGAGCTGACCGAGCTCCATGTCTCGCGTGCGGCGCAGGGCCACCGCACCGGCGAGGGACTGTTGCGCAGGCTCCTCGAAGGCAGGACCGAGAGCTACGTGCTGCTGTCCACCCCCGAGGTCGAGGGCGAGGACAACCGGGCCTGGCGGCTCTATCGCAGGCTCGGATTCACCGACGTGGTGCGGCATTTCACCTTCACAGGGGACAACAGGCCGTTCGCGGTGCTGGGACGCCTGCTGCCGCTCCCCGTCGAAGGGACCGAGAACGCGCACTCCCCCAGCCACTAACCTGGACTGATGATCGACGCGGTGGTGGTGGGATCCGGACACAATGCGCTGGTGTCGGCGTGCTACCTCGCCCAGGCCGGCTGGTCGGTCGAGGTGCTCGAGCGCGACACCGTCCTCGGCGGCGCGGTGTCCACCGTCGAACGGTTCCCCGGCCACCAGGTGGACCGCGGCTCCTCCGCACACATCATGATCCGGCACACCGGCATCATCGAGGACCTCGACCTGGCCTCTCACGGGCTGCGCTATCTCGATTGCGACCCATGGGCATTCGCGCCCGCGCCGCACCAATCCGGTCGGCCGGGCATCGTCTTCCACCGCAGCCTCGAAAGAACCTGCGCCTCCATCGCCGAGTCATGCGGGGCCGCCGACGCCAGGGCGTACCGAACGTTCGTCGACACCTGGGGCCCACGGACCGCGAGCGTGATGCGGGCCTTCGCCGGGCCGCCGACCGGCGGCAGGCTGGCCCGCTCGTTCGGCGGCCTGGACCGGGGCGCGGGCGCCGCGGCGCTGTCGAGGGAGTTCCTCTCCTCCGGGGATGCCCTGCTGGACAACTACTTCGACGACGAGCGTCTCAAGTCTGCGTTGGCCTGGTTCGGCGCACAGTCGGGTCCACCGATGTCCGAACCTGGCACCGCCCCGATGGTCGGGTTCGCGGCGCTGATGCACACCCTGCCGCCAGGCCGGGCCGTCGGCGGCAGCGGCGCCCTCACCCGGGCGCTGGCGTCGCGGCTGGCCGCGGACGGCGGGGCTGTGCGACTGGGCGACGCGGTGACCGAGATGCATCGCACACCGCAGGGCTGGACGGTACGCACCGCACAGGGCCGGGACGTGCACGCCAGGACGGTGGTGGCCGGGTGCCACATCCTGACCACCCTCGACCTCCTCGAGCGCGGCGGACACGACCGGGCGCAACTGGACGGGTGGCGCCGCCGGATCCGGGTCGGGCCGGGGATCGGCATGGTGGTGCGCCTCGGAACCGATTCGCTCCCCACCTATCCCAGCGCCCCGGCAGGCGACACGGTCACCTCCGGGCTACAGCTGCTGGTCTCCGATCGCGCGCAGCTCCGGCTCGCGCACGGCGCCGCACTGGCGGGCGAACTCCCACCCACCCCGGCGGTCCTGGCCATGAGTTTCAGCGGAATCGACCCGAGCCTGACCCCCGCGGGCGAGCATCAGGTGACGCTGTGGTCGCAGTGGCATCCCTACGCGCTCACCGGCGGGCGCAGCTGGGCGAATCTCGCCGAGTCCGAGGGCGACCGGATCGTCGCCGAGATCGAGCGGCTCGCACCGGGATTCACGGACTCGGTGCGCCACCGCCTGGTGCAGACCCCGGCGGACCTCGAGACCGAGATGGGCCTGATCGGCGGCAACGTGATGCACGTCGAGATGTCGCTGGACCAGATGTTCATGTGGCGCCCGCTGCCGGAGCTGGCGGGACACCGGGTGCCCGGCGCACGGGGGCTGTACCTGACCGGCGCCTCGACCCACCCGGGTGGCGGCGTGTCGGGCGCAAGTGGGCGCAGTGCCGCGCGGATCGCGTTGTCGGACGCCCGGTTCGGAGGACTGCGCCGGTTGCTGCGCCGATGAGCCGGTCCGCACCAACCGGATCCGCCACGCCGCGCACCCCTACCGCCTGACACCTGCACGGCTGCCTGGCACGATAACGCTGTGCAGCAGCCCCACTCCGATGTCCGCAGTCGATCCCGCGTCCGACTGTTCGCCCTGTCCGTGCTCCTCCTGATCTGCATCCCGGTACTCAGCGGATGCCTTCGGGTCCAGGTGTCGGTCGGCGTCTCGCCCGACGACCGGGTGTCGGGTCAGATCGTCGCCGCGACGGTTCCCGCGGACGACAAGGACACGGGTCCGGTGCTGGTCCCGCCGGACTCGTTGACGCAGAAGGTCCGGGTGCAGGAGTACAAGCAGGACGGCTTCGTCGGCAGTCAGGCCTTCTTCAGCGACCTGACCTTCGGTGAGGTGCAGCAGCTCGGGGCGATGTCCAGCCAGACCGGCGGCTCCGTGCAGCTGAACTTCCAGCGCAACGGCGACGTCGTGGTCTTCGAGGGCAAGGCGGACCTCAAGACGGTGCCCGACGGCAGCGACGTCCAGTTCAGTGTCGCCTTCCCGGCACGGGTGGCCACCACCAACGGAACCCGCGACGCCGACTCCATCGTCACCTGGAAGCTGCCGCCCGGCGAGGTGAGCACGCTCCGCGCGGAGACCCGGTACGCCGACCCCAGCACCCGCGGCTTCGCCGGCTGGGCGGGCATCGTCGGCGGCGTCACCCTCGGCGTCGCCCTCGTCGTCGGCGCGATGGCGTACTTCAGCCGCAACCCGAAGCGCTGACCGCACCCATCCCAACAGATCCTTCGCGTCCTCCCCAATGTCACATTGATTCGCCTGAGTCGAATCAATGTGACATTGGGGAGGTCCGGCCGGGTGGTGAGCAGGGGTAATGCACGCGCCGGTGCGCGCCTATCTGACCGAGCTGGCCAGTCCTAGCCGGGCCAGCACCTCGCGGGTCGCGCGGGCGAAGTTCAGCGTGATGAAGTGCAGGCACGGCGCGCCCTCGGAGATCAGCCGTTCGCTCATCTCGGTGGCCAGCTCGATGCCGATCTCACGCACCGCGGCCCGGTCCTCCTCGGGTCCCTCACCCGCGGCCCGGTCCAGCCGATCCGCGATCTCGCTTGGCAGCCGGGAACCCGACAGCTCCACCATGCGCTTGACCGAACGCAGCGAGGTGATCGGCATGATCTCCGGGATGATCGGCTTCTGGCCCTGTTCGGCGTCGAAGCGGGCGACCCGGTCGCGCAGCCGCAGGTAGTCCTCGACGTCGAAGAACATCTGGGTGATCGAGTACTCGGCCCCCGCGCGCAGCTTCGACACCAGATACCTGGTGTCGTGATCGAGGTCGGGCGCCCGGAAGTGGCCCTCGGGGAACGACGCGACGCCGACGTGGAAGTCGCCGAGGTCGCGCACGAGCCGCACCAACTCCTCGGCGTACTCGACCCCGTCGGGGTGCTTCTCCCACGTGCCGAGCGGATCGCCAGGAGGGTCGCCGCGCAGGACCAGGATGTTGCTGATGCCACGGTCCGCGTAGGCGCCGACCATCGCGCGCAGCTCGTCGACGCTGTGACCGACGGCGGTCAGGTGGGCCACCGGCAGGAGCGTCGTCTCCGAGGCCAGCTCGCCGGTCACCCGCACGGTCCGGTCCCTGGTCGATCCGCCCGCCCCGTAGGTCATCGAGACGAACGCCGGCTGCATCTGCTCGAACTCGCGGACCGCACGCCAGAGCCTGGCCTCCGCGTCGGCATCGCGCGGAGGCGAGAACTCCACCGAGAAGGGAATCCGCCCACCGCTCGAACCGATCCGGTCCACGATCGACGGGGTCCTGGTCACCCAGCCCTCGCTTGACCGTCCCCTGACGGCATCGAATGTCACCTGACAATCATAGTGGCGGCCGGTGAGGCCGACTGCGACGGACCACTAGGGTGAGGGTGACGATCACGTTCCCAGGGCGCATTCCCGGGGCAATCACCGAGGAGGACACCCTGTCCGCCGGAGCCACCACCCCCGAGGCCACCGAGTCGCTGCCCGCCGCCGTTGAGGCGGCGCTGCGGGAGTTCTTCGACAGTCGCAAGACCATCACCGATGCGGTCGGCGGCACCTTCACCGCCGCGGCCACCGCACTGGAGGCCTTCGTCCTGCGCGGCGGCAAACGGGTCAGGCCGGCCTTCGCCTGGACGGGCTGGCTGGGCGCGGGCGGCGACCCGGACGGTCCCGACGCCGCCGCCGTGCTGCGCGCGTGTGCCGCCCTCGAGCTGGTCCAGGCGTGCGCGCTCGTGCACGACGACATCATCGATTCCTCGCGAACCCGCAGGGGCTTCCCCACCCTGCACGTCGAGTTCGCGGAGCAGCACCGGGCGGGCGGGTGGTCCGGCGAACCCGCAAAGTTCGGCGAATCGGTGGCCATCCTGCTCGGCGACCTGGCCCTGGCCTGGGCGGACGACATGGTGCGCGAGTCGGGGATCGACGCCGCCGCCCAGACCCGGCTCGGCCCGGTGTGGTCGGCGATGCGCACCGAGGTCCTCGGCGGCCAATACCTGGACGTGAGCACCGAGGTGACGGCCGACGAGTCGGTGGCGGCGGCGCTGCGGATCAATCGGTACAAGACCGCGGCGTACACCATCGAACGACCGCTGCACCTGGGTGCCGCGCTTGCCGCTGCCGATCCGGACCTGATCGGCGCCTACCGGGAGTTCGGCACCGACATCGGCATCGCCTTCCAACTCCGCGACGACCTGCTCGGCGTGTTCGGCGACCCGGCGGTCACCGGAAAACCCTCCGGCGACGACCTGCGCGAGGGAAAGCGCACCGTGCTGTTCGCCGAGGCCCTGCTGCGCGCCGACGCCACCGACCGGGGCACCGCGGATGTGCTCCGGCGAAGCATCGGCACCGACCTCACGGAGGAGCAGGTCCAGCGGCTGCGCGCGATCATCACCGACCTGGGCGCGGTGGACGAGGTCGAGCGCCGCATCGACGAACTCACCGCCAGGGGCCTGCGCGCCCTCGACACCAGCACCGCCACCGCGGAGGCCAAGGACGGCCTGCGCGCGATGGCGCTGGCCGCGACCCGACGCTCGGCGTGAGCCTGCGCAGGGTCCCCGGCCGGACCGACCGGGTCGTGGTCGTCGGGGCGGGCCTGTCCGGGCTGGCCGCGGCGCTGCACCTGCTCGGCACCGGCCGCGCCGTCACCCTCCTCGAACGCGACCGGTCGGTGGGCGGCCGGGTCGGCGTGTACGACGGCCCTGGTTACCAGATCGACAGCGGTGCAACCGTTCTCACCATGCCGGAACTGGTCTCCGAGGCGCTGGCCGCGGTCGGGGCCGACTGCGGGTCCGTATCGCCACCGCTGCGCCTGCGCCGCCTCGAGCCGGCCTATCACGCCCGATTCGCGGACGGTTCGGCGATTGCCGTGCACTCGGACCCGGACACGATGGCCGCGGAGGTCACTCGGGCGTGCGGCCGCGACGAGGCGGACCGATACCTCCGCCTGCGGTCCTGGCTGGAGTCGATCTTCACCGCCGAGTTCGACCGGTTCATCGACGCGAACTTCGACTCGCCACTGGACCTGGTCGGCTCGCGCGCGGCCCTCTCGGACCTGTGGACGCTGGTCAGGACCGGCGGCTTCGGCCGGCTCGGTCCGCGGGTGGAGAAGTACCTCCGCGATCCGCGGCTACAGCGGATCTTCACGTTCCAATCGCTGTATGCGGGGTTGAGCCCCTCGCGTGCGCTCGGCATCTACGGCGCGATCGCACACATGGACACCTCCCTCGGCGTGTACTTCCCCGACGGCGGCATGCGCGCGATCGCCGAGGCCATGGCCGACGCCTTCACCACGGCGGGCGGCACGCTCGCGCTCGGCACCGAGGTGACGCGGATCGACTATCGGGGCGGGCGGGCGACGCGGGTGATCGCGGCCGACGGATCCGCGTTCGACGTCGACGCGGTGGTCCTGACCGCGGACCCCGGCGGCGGGCGGGCGCTGCTTCCACACCGGACGATGCCGCGTCGGCCGGTCCGGCACTCCCCCTCCGCGGTCGTCGCGCACGGGATGATCCCCGCCGCCGTCGCCGCGCGCTGGGCCGACTCGGGACACCACACCATCGACTTCGGCGGCGCCTGGGAGCAGACGTTCGCCGAGATCACCGGGCGCCGCGGTCGCGGCCGGCTGATGAGCGACCCGTCCCTGCTGCTCACCCGTCCCGCCGTCACCGATCCCGGGCTGCTGATCGACCGGGACGGCGAGCCGCACGAACCGCTGTCGGTGCTTGCGCCCTGCCCCAACCTGGACAGCGCTCGGCTGGACTGGGCTGCCCTCGGGCGGCCCTACGTCCGCGAGCTGCTCACCGAGCTGGAGCGGCGCGGGTACACCGGAATCGCCGAGCAGTTCCGGGTCGACCTGATCGACACCCCCCAGACCTGGTCCGACCGCGGCATGGCCGCGGGCACCCCGTTCGCCGCCGCGCACACGTTCGCGCAGACCGGGCCGTTCCGTCGCGGAAATCTCGACACCGGTGCCGAGAATGTGGTGCTCGCCGGGTCCGGGACGACGCCAGGAGTCGGGGTACCGACCGTGCTCGTCTCCGGGAAACTCGCCGCCAAGAGGATCGCGGGCGAGGGCGTCGTCGGGCCGCGGTCACACCCGCCGGATCACGGCGTTTCCCGGAGTCGAGCACCGAGCCACTAAACTGACCAGCTGTCCACGCATACCGCCGACGGGTCCTGCCCGTCCGGACCGCGCTCAACGCACAGCCCTGGGGGAAGATCCGCACGATGACGTCCCCACTTTCCGCTGCAAACAGGCAGACCGGCGACGGCCGGTTCCGCGCGGTCGCCGGGTTCGCCCGCAGCGATGCGGGGCACGCCGCGGTCCTCGGGTTCGTGGGCGCGGCGATGATCACATTCGGCGGATTCGGCTCTGGCAGCGTCCGCCGGGAGGACCCGCTGCTGGAGGCGCTGCACCTGTCCTGGCTGCGATTCGGCCACGGCCTGATCCTGTCGACCATCCTCGTGTGGATCGGCGTGCTGCTGATGATCACGGCGTGGGTCCGGCTGGGCCGCTGCACGCTCCGCGGCACGACCACGCTGCACGAGCTGCGCTGGGTCGTCCCGGCCTGGACGGCGCCACTGCTGCTGGCGGTGCCCATGTTCAGCCGCGACGCGTACTCGTACCTGGCGCAGGGCGCCCTGCTGCGAGACGGCTTCGACCCGTATGCGGTCGGCCCGGTGGCCAATCCCGGCGTCCTGCTCGACAACGTCAGCAACGTCTGGACCACCACCACGGCGCCGTACGGGCCGATCTTCCTGCTGCTCGGCCAGGGCATCACCTCGATCACCGGCGACAACGTGATCGCCGGGACCATGCTGCTGAGGCTGACCATGCTGCCCGGTCTCGCGTTGACCATGTGGGCGGTGCCCCACCTGGCCCGTCAGCTCGGCGGCAACCAGGCCACCGCGTTGTGGCTGGCGGTGCTCAACCCGCTGGTGCTGATCCACCTGATCGGCGGCGTGCACAACGAGATGCTGATGGTCGGGCTGATGACGGCAGGCATCGCGCTCGTGCTCGAGCGGCACCACGTCGCGGGCATCGCGGTGGTCGCTGTCGGTGTCGCCATCAAGGCAACCGCGGGCGTCGCGCTGCCGTTCCTGGTGTGGATCTGGATGATTCACGAACGCGAGCGTGCCGCAGAGGAGGGTCGCACCCCCCTGACGCCGCTCGCGCTGTTCGCGAAGACCGCCGGTGCCGGGCTCGCCGTGTTCGCCGCCGTGTTCGCCGCGGCCTCGGCCATCGCGGGCGTCGGCATCGGGTGGCTCACCGCGCTGTCCGGCTCGGCGAAGATCATCAACTGGCTCTCACTGCCGACGATCATGGCGCACGTCGTCACCGTCAGCACGTCCTGGTTCACCGGCCTGCGGCTCGGCCCGGTGCTCGAGGTGACAAGGGCGCTGTCCGGGATCGCCCTCGTGGTGATCCTGGTCGCCGTGTGGTGGCGCTTTCGCAGGACGCCGCGCGAGGCGGTCATGGGCATCCTGATCGCGTTGGTCGCGATCGTGGTGCTGTCCCCAGCCGCGCTGCCCTGGTACTACTCGTGGCCGCTCGCCGTTGCCGCGGGCTTCGCGCTGTCGACGACGACGCTGATGATCCTGGTCGGCCTGTCCACCTGGCTGATGCTGGTCTTCCAGCCGGACGGCTCGATCGGGCTGTACACGCTCGCGCACGTGCTGCTCGCCACCTTCGCGGCGCTCGTCGCGGCCAAGTCGCTGGTGACGGTCGACCCGCTGCGGCTGCGCACGCCCCGCGCCGACGCAACGCCCGAGGGAGCCGGGGCGGCTCCCGGCCGGGACTGAGATGACGACGCTGGACGACCGTGCGGTCGCGGGCGATCTCGACTCCGCCTACCGGCACTGCAGGCGACTGGCGACCGAGCACGGCCGCAGCTACGCCCTCGCGACGCGGCTGCTGCCCGAACACCGCAGGCCCGCCGTGCACGCGCTGTACGGATTCGCCCGCACGGTCGACGACGTGGTGGACATCGACGCACCCGCAGGCCGTCCGGCCGCCGACTGCCTGACCGTGCTCGAAGAGATCGAGTCCGAGCTGACGACAGCCGTCGCGGGCACCCGCACCGGCGATGTCCGACCGGTCGTGCTGGCCGTGGCCGACACCATCGGCCGGTACTCCATCTCGCTCGATCACTTCACCGACTTCCTCGAGTCCATGCGCATGGACCTGCCCGGCGCGCCCGGCTTCCGGGCGACCTACACCTCGATGGACGAACTCCGCGGCTACATGCACGGATCGGCGTCGGCGATCGGCAGGCAGATGCTGCCGATCCTGGGCACGGTGACCACGGTCGCCGAGGCGGAGCCAGCGGCCGCCGCACTCGGCGAGGCCTTCCAGCTCACCAACTTCATCCGCGACGTCGGCGAGGATCTCGGCCGGGGGCGCATCTACCTGCCCTCGGACGAGTTGTCCGCGTTCGGGGTGGACGCAGATCTGCTGCGGCACTGCCGGTCCACCGGGACCGCGGACCCCAGAGTCAGGCGGGCCCTCGCCCATTTCGTCGCGTTGAACCGATCCGGCTACCGCGACGCCCGGCCGGGCCTGGCACTGCTCGAGGCGCGGGTGCGTCCGGGTATCACCGCCGCCTTCGACCTGTACGCGGCGATCCTCGACGAGATCGAGGCGGGCGGCTACCGGGTCCTCGACCGGCGGGCCGTGGTGCCGCGCCGGCGGAGGCTGGCACTCGTCGCGCCACGACTGCTGGAATCGGTGGCCACGGTCGTCCGCGGCTAGCGCCGATGCCTACATATCGGTCATGCCGCCACCGGTCACACCCGAGATGACCTGTAGCAGCACCGGCTGGATCATCACCGAAACACCAACCGCGACAAGGGCCGTCCCGACCACTCGCGGCAGGAACCAGCCATGACGCCAGCACTTCTCCGCCAGGAACACCAGGGTGAGGGCGAGCATCCAGACCAGGTTCATCAGCCCGACCACCAGCAGCACGGACATCAGCGCCCAGCAGCAGCCGAGGCAGTAGCCGCCGTGGACGATGCCCGCCCGCAAGGCGGCGGGTGATCCCCCACCGAAATCGTGCTCCATGAGAAAGGCGAAGGGGCTCCGACAGGTGCGCAGGCAGACCGACTTCCAGCGGGTGAACTGGTACGCCCCGGCGACGACCAGGGCCAGTCCGGCCGCAACCGGCAGCCACCGTGAATCGCCCGACGAATCGGCGAGCCGTCGAAACGCCGCCAACGCGGCCAATGGCACCAGGCCGGCCACAGCCCAGACCAGCAGGTAACCGCCCACGAGCGCCACGGTCGGGGCGATCCCCTCGCCCCGCCTGCGGACCACCACATGATGCGCCGCGACCAGCGGAACCGCGGTGGGGAACATCATCGCGACCATCATGGCGACCCACATCGCCAGGAACGCGGGAACACCAATCGGCATGGGCATCCCCGTCCCCACTTCGGCCAGACCGCTGACCATGCCACTCATGCCGGCCGAGTTCCGGGCCACCAGGACCCACCCGACCGCCGCACCCGCCAGCAGCCACGCCGTCACGACGACGAGCACCCGGCGCGAGAGCGACGCGATCGGGTCGCTCTGGGGCAGCGACGCGCGCACACCGGGGCCCGTGCCGCCCAGGCTCATTCGTCCGGTCCACTCCAGTCGAACGGGATGTGCTTGCTGGAGCGGCCGCCCCAATCCCACGCGAAGGTGAAGTTGGTGGCGCTCACCCGATTCGTCGTGGCCACGCCCCAGGTCGCGGTCTGTCCGGGACCGACCTCGGACCCTGGTGGGTTGAGCAGCTGGACCCGCGCGCCCGGCGGTGTGGTCGGACCGGTCAACGCCTCAGCCGCCGCGATGACGCGACCGGGAACCTCGGCACGCCAACTGGACAGATCGTCGGCCACCTCGACATGCACCGGGGCGAGCTCGACGCCGCGCTGATCACCGACCATCGCGGCGAACTGCGCCGGCCAACCGCCGGCCTGACCGCCGAAGATGGCCCCGAGTGCCTCCCTCTGCGCATCGTCGGCGCGATCATCGAGGTACAGGGCCATCGACACCTGAGCCCCCGCCCACACGTTGCCCTCGAACTCGCCCAGAGCAACCAGGTTCAACCCGTCCAACCGGACGTCGCCGTAGTGGCCCTCGCGCACGTGGTAGGCGAGAACGCCCTGACAATGGTTGAAGGTCGGGGGGCGCGCGAACTCGCAGGGACAGGGGACGTCGCAGCTGCACACGTCGAACCAGTCGCCCCGGACCGCCCACTGAGGAATCTCGGCCATGGCGGCTCACCCCATTTCAGATCTTGGAGGTGTTGCCCCGCGTCGCCTCGTATCCAGTACACGCCGGTGCGCGCTGACGCACAATCCTCATCTGCGGGTGTGAAATCTGGTACTCGGCGTCGCCTACCAGCCCAGCGACCTACTCGCCGCCGCCCGACTCCGCGACGGCCCGCAGCCGACTGCCAGATCGACCTAGAAGGCCATCGCCTGAGCGCGCCGGACGACCTCTCGGGCGAGGTCGGTGTGCAGCGCGTCGACCGGGGCGCCGGGCAGCGTTTCGTCCTCGGTGAACAGCCAGCGCAAGATCTCCTCCTCGCCGTATCCGCCGTCGCGCAGGACCACGAGCAGCCCCGACAGCAGCCGGACGATCTCGCCGTCGGCGGTGAAGAAGGCCGCGGGCACCCCGACGACACCCTCGCGGCGGACCGCGATCAGCTCGCCGTCCCGGAGCATCTGGTGCACCCGGGTGACGACAATTCCGAGCAGTTTGGCCACATCGGCGAGCTGCAGCAGCTCCACCGAGGGATCGAGGACGTCGTCGCTATAAGGGATTGCACTCACACCGCTAACGGTATCGGGTTGTGTCGCGGTCCGTGACCGGCGGTCCGCGCGACCGTTCCACCCGCGCCGTCGGCACCGGGCGGGCAGCCCGCTGGCTACCATCGATGCGGACATTGTCGAACTGCTGTGGTGACCAACAGCGTCGAACGGAAAAGGGGTACGCGCGGGTGGGGCCAGGAGATCAGGCGCTGATCGGCACGCTGCTCGACCGCCGCTATCGGGTGGATGCCCCGATCGCGCGCGGCGGGATGTCGATGGTCTACCGCGGCCTCGACCTGCGTCTCGACCGGCCGGTCGCTATCAAGGTGATGGACCCCAAGTTCGCGCAGGACCCGCAGTTCGTCGCCCGATTCGAGTTCGAGGCGCGGGCGGTGGCCCGGTTGTCCCACCCCGGACTGGTCGCCGTGTACGACCAGGGCGTCGACGGCGAACACGCCTTCCTGGTGATGGAACTGGTCGCAGGCGGAACCCTGCGCGAGCTGCTGCGCGAGCGCGGCCCGATGCCGCCGCACGCCGCGGCCGCCGTCACCGGACCGGTGCTCGACGCGCTCGCGGTCGCCCACCGCGCAGGCCTCGTGCATCGCGACGTCAAGCCGGAGAACGTGCTGATCTCCGATGCGGGCGAGGTGAAGATCGCCGACTTCGGGCTGGTTCGCGCGGTCGCCGGATCCAATGCCACCTCGAGCAGCGTGATCCTCGGCACCGCCGCCTACCTCTCCCCCGAACAGGTCACCACCGGCCACGCGGACGCCCGCAGCGACGTCTATGCGACCGGCGTGCTGCTGTACGAGATGCTCACCGGCCGAACACCGTTCACCGGCGACACCTCGCTCTCCATCGCCTATCAGCGGATCAACGCGGACGTGCCAAGTCCCGGCTCTCAGATCCCGGGGGTACCCGCGGAATTCGACCAGTTGGTGCTCGAGGCCACCGCCCGCGATCCCGAGGAGCGGTTCACGAACGCGGGCGAGATGTCTGCGGCACTGCGTTCGGTGAGCCACCAGTTGCAACTGCCCGCCTACCGGGTACCCGCACCGCGACGCTCCGCGCAGCATCTCAGCGCGGCCATGCAGGTCGCGGGAGCGCTACCGCCGCCCGCGACGGCCACCGCCGGGCCGCACGACGCGACAACCGCGCTGGCGGCGCCCGCCCCGACCGCGGTGCACCCCGGCGCCGCGCACGCTTCCACGCAGCACACCAAGGTGGTCACCGACCTGACGCCCCGCGCGGCCGAGGTTCCGGGTGCCGCCCAGGACCCGACCGCGACGCGGACGCACCGACGTGACCCCTCGCAGTACGAGTTCCCCGATTTCGACGCCGAGCGTCAGCGTTCGCGCCGCACCATCATGGTGTGGCTGATGGTGATCCTGCTGCTCGGGATCGCGGTCGGGTTCGGCGGCTGGTGGATGGGATCCGGGCGGTACGCGGCGGTGCCCTCGATCGACGGCCTGGACCGCGCGGCCGCGACATCGACGATCGAGGCCGCCGGGCTGGGCACCGAGATCCGGGGCGAGTACTCGAACAGCGACCCGGTCGACACCCTGATCGGCACCGATCCCGCGGCGGGGTCGCGGGTGCCCAGGGACTCGAATGTGGCCCTCCTGGTGTCGCTTGGCAGGCCTGCGGTCCCCGAACTGCCGTCGGGCGGCGACCCGGACCAGGTGGACAGGGTGCTGCGCGAGCGCACCTTCGTCCCCGTCCAGGGCGGTGAGGCCTTCAGCACCAAGGTGCCCACCGGTGGTGTCGCGGCGCTCAAGCCGGGCCCCGGCACCGTGCTCGACGTCGGGTCGCAGGTCGAGATGATCCGGAGCAAGGGTTCGCCGCCGGTCCGGATGCCGGATGTACGCGGCAAGTCCGCCGATCAGGCCAGGGCGGCGCTGGACGCCGTCGGGATCACGGTCGGCGAGACCCGGGAGGAGTTCGACAGCGGCGTCGACGGCGGCGACGTGATCGGCACCGACCCGAGTACCGGAACCGAGGTCGGGGCCGGATCGAGTGTCACGCTGATCGTGTCGACCGCGGTCCGGCTGCCCTCGATGCTCGGCCGGTCAGTCGGTTCTGCCCGCGAGGAGCTCACCGGGCTCGGGCTGGTGCCGCAGATCAAGCAGGTCACCGATTCCGATCGGTCGCTGGTGCTCACCCAGAGTCCAGGGCCCGGAACTCGGGTCGAGGCAGGCAGCACCGTGTCGCTGGTCGCGGTGCCCTGAACCAGGTGACGTCGTCGGCATGCGCTCGGCGACTCAGTCCTGCGGATCGAACACCGCGAACGCGCCGCCCTGCGGGTCCGTCAGGACCGCGAATCGTCCGGTGTCCGGGATGTCGGTGCCCGGCACGTGCACGGCCCCGCCGAGGCTCGTCGCCTTCTCGACCGCGGCGTCAACGTCGTCCACCCCGAAGTACAACGCCCAGTGCGGCGGCACCCCCTCCGGGAAGTCCTCGCCCATCGCCATCATGCCGCCGAAGTCCTTGCCGCGGACGCCCCACTGGGTGTAGCCCTCGCCCGCGTTGACCGTCCAGCCGAAGACGGTGGTGTAGAAATCCTGCGCGGCCGCGGTGTCCCGGGTGCGCAGCTCAATCCAGCACAGCGCGCCGGTCTCGTCCAGCCGCGCGGCCCCGCCGAACTCGCGCGCCTGCCAGAGCGAGAGCACGGCACCGGCGGGATCCGCGATCACCGCGAACCGGCCGAGCTCGAACACGTCCATCGGCTCCATCAGCACGCTGCCGCCGGCACGCTTCACGGCCTCGGCGGACGCGTCGGCGTCCGCAACCGCGATGGACACGGTCCATGCCACCGGCTGCGCCTCCTGATACAGCGGCGTGGCCGCCGCGACCGGGTCCCCGTCCAGCTGCATCATCGTGTAACCGCCCGCTTCGGGATTCGGATCGGTCTCCGCTTTCCAGCCGAGCAGCGCGCCGTAGAACTGCCCGGCCGCCGCGATGTCGGTGGTGCCGAGCTCCGCCCAACAGGGCGCTCCGAGTTGAGCTTCGGTGATCTTCATGGTGTATCCCCTCACTGCGTTGGATGGGCACGCGATCGATCACCCCGACCGTAACGCGGGACACCGACACGATCGCCTCGGCACAGCGAAACGGCCCGCCCCCACCAGGGGACGGGCCGCTCGAACGATCTCGGTCGTCAGCCGCGCAGCATCTCCGCCACGAGGAAGGCCAACTCCAGGGACTGCTGGGTGTTGAGCCGCGGGTCGCACGCGGTCTCGTACCGGCCCGACAGGTCCAGGTCGGAGATGTCCTGGGCGCCGCCGAGGCACTCGGTGACGTTCTCGCCGGTGAGCTCGACGTGGATGCCACCCGGGTGGGTGCCCAGTCCGTTGTGCACCTCGAAGAAGCCCTGCACCTCGTCGACGATCCGGTCGAAATGCCGGGTCTTGTAGCCGGTGGACGCCTCGTGGGTGTTGCCGTGCATCGGGTCGCACTGCCAGATCACCTGGTGTCCGGTGGCCTGCACCTTCTCGATGATGGCAGGCAGCAGATCGCGCACCTTGCCGTTGCCCATCCGGGAGATCAGCGTCAACCGGCCGGGCTTGTTCGTCGGGTCGAGTCGCTCGACGTACTCGACCGCCATCTCGGGGGTCGTGCTCGGGCCGATCTTGAGACCGATCGGGTTCGCCAGCAGCTCGGCGAACGCGATGTGCGCGCCGTCGAGCTGGCGGGTCCGGTCGCCGATCCACAGGAAGTGCGCGGACAGGTCGTACAGCTTCGGGTGGTCGTCGTCGTTGTCGAGTCGCAGCATCGCCCGCTCGTAGTCGAGGACGAGCGCCTCGTGGCTGGCGAAGATCTGCGCCTGATGCAGGGTCGGGTCGGTGACTCCGCACGCGTTCATGAATTGCAGGCCGCGATCGATCTCCGCGGCCAGCGACTCGTAGCGGGCACCCGCAGGCGACGCGGCGACGAATTCACGGTTCCAATCGTGCACCCGGTGCAGGTCGGCCATGCCCGCGCCGGTGAGGGCGCGCACCAGGTTCATCGCGGCGCTCGCGTTCGCGTACGCACGGACCAGCCGGGACGGGTCGTGCGCGCGCACGGCCTCGTCGGCGACGAGGGAGTTCACCATGTCGCCGCGGTAGGACTTCAATCCCAGCGAGTCGATGTCAGCCGATCGCGGCTTGGCGTACTGACCGGCGATACGGGCGACCTTCACCACGGGCAGGCTCGCACCGTAGGTCAGCACGACGGCCATCTGCAGCAGGGTGCGGATGTTGCCCTTGATGTGCGGCTCGGTGTTGTCCGCGAACGTCTCGGCGCAGTCACCTCCCTGCAGCAGGAAGGCCTCGCCGCGCGCGACGCTCGCGAGCTGGGCCTGCAACGACTCCACCTCGCTTGCGACGGTGATCGGCGGCACGCTCTCGAGGACGGTGCGCATCGCGGCCGCCTGATCCTGCGGCCACGACGGCTGCTGGGCGGCGGGCTTACTCAACGCCTCATCGAGCTTCTGGCGCATCGCGGCGGGCAGCGGCGGAAGTTCGGGCAAGCGGTCGATCGGAACATCGACAGTCCAGTTCACCAGTACAGGATATTCGCTCCGCCGATCGCGATGCGCAAAGGGGCCAATAAATCAGCGAATCGCGAGCGACGCCCGGATCGCCTCGTACTTGACCAGGTTGTGTCTGGCGTCGGCCAGCGCGTCGTGCGCGTCGGCCGGAGCCGACGGCAACGCGGGCGATCCGCAGTCCTCCCAGTACTGGCGAAGCTCGCGGGTGAACCGCGGCAGCGAGCGCGGCAGCGCCGTCATGTCACCCCACAACTGGCAGAGCGCGACGTGGTCGTATGCGGCGATCCAGGCCCACAATTCCGGCGTGATCCCCGGGCGCGGAACGAGGAACTTGAGCAGGTCGTCGCGGATCTGCGCGCGCGAGCGCCACAGCGGCGAGGAAGGCTGCGGCAGCTTGGGCAGTACGTTGGTGCGCACCCACTTACCTGCCCTCGAGGGGTCGAACTCGTTGGAGACGGCATAGAACTCCCTACCGTCCTCGGCGGCCACACCGATCGAGACCAGCTCGATTGTGCGACCATCCTCGATGAACTCGCAGTCGTAGAAGTAGCGCACCCGGGCAGACTATGCCGCCCGGCACTTCCCCATGACCACCGCCCCCGACCCGAAGGACAATTGGTGCCTGGCCAGGATCAAACCGCTCCCCGTGACAGCGTGAGCCCCGACACAGCCACCACCGACCGGTCCGGTACAGGCATCCGCCGCTTCGTCCTTGGCCCGGTGGCCCGAGCGGGCATCGTGGTCGCCGCGGCCATCGGCGTGATCTACAACCTGGTGGGTTTCCCCGGACTGCGTCACCTCGGTAGCTATTACCGGATCGACCTCGACGTGTACCGGATCGGCGGGACCGCGCTGGCGAACGGCGTCGCGCTCTACGGCCAGATGCCGCCGACCGAACTCGGCAAGTCGCTGCCGTTCACCTATCCCCCGCTCGCGGCGATCGTGTTCAGTCCGATGTCCGCGATCAGTCTCGGCGAGGCGAGCACCGCGCTGACGGCCCTGTCGATGCTGTTGCTGTTCGCCACGGGGGTCCTGACTCTCATGTCCGTCGGCGCGCTGCCCGCGAGCACCCTGCTGTGGACGGCAGGCGCGGCGTTCGCGGGGGCGCTGTTGCTCGAGCCGGTGTACTCCACCCTCGACTACGGCCAGGTCAACATCGTGCTGATGGCCCTGGTCGTCGCCGACTGTCTGCTCAAGAAGACGCCGTGGCCGCGCGGCGCGCTGGTCGGTCTCGTCGCCGCGGTCAAGCTCACCCCCGCGGTGTTCGTGCTCTACTTCCTGCTGCGCAAGGACTTCCGGGCCACGGTGGTCACGGCGGTGAGCTTCGCCCTTGGCACTGCCATCGGCTTCGCGGTGTCGTTCACCGATTCCAAGCAGTACTGGACCGACACCCTCATCGACTCGAACCGGATCGGCAGGCCCGCGTACCCGGCGAACCAGTCGATCACCGGCATGCTGGCCCGCCTCGGCCTAGACCCCTCGGTGCGCACCCCGCTGTGGATGCTGGCGAGCCTCGCGGTCCTGGTCGTCACCGTGCTGGCCGCACGGAAGGCGCTGTCCGCCGGATTGCCCGCCCTCGCGCTCACCGCCACCGCCCTGTTCGGACTGCTGGTCTCCCCGGTGTCCTGGTCGCATCACTGGGTGTGGGTGGTCCCGACGCTGCTGGTCCTCGCGCACCTCGCCTACACCAGCCGCAGCCTCGGCTGGGCGGCCTGGGCCGCGGCGGGAACGGCACTGTTCGTGGTGGCCCCGCACTGGAGGCTGGCCCCCGGACGGACGAGTGGGCTCGACTGGCCGCTCTGGGACCAGTTCCTGGCATCGTCGTACGTGTGGTGGGGCCTGGCGACGCTGATCCTGGTCGCGACGGTGGGCGTCGCCCGCCGTCCGGAACCGGTCGCAACGGGAGAGCGGTCGCGGGTAGCAGCCGCGGCCTAGCTGGCCTTGGTGTCCGGGATCCGTTCGGCGACCGGCGCGGCCTTCGCCGCGTCGGCCGGCTGCGCCTTGAGCGTGGCTGCGTAGATGTCGACGTACTCCTGACCGGAGAGCTCCATCAGCTTGTACATGACCTCGTCGGTGACGGCGCGCTCGACGAAGCGGTTGCCGCCCATGCCGTTGAAGCGCGAGAAGTCGATCGGCTCGCCGACCTTGATCACGATCTTCGTCGGCCGCGGGAAGCGCGAGCCGATCGGGTTGAGCTTGTCGGTGCCGATCATCGCCACCGGGATGACCGGCACGCCCGACTGCAGCGCCATCCGCGCCATGCCCGTCTTGCCCTTGAACAGCCGGCCGTCCGGGGAACGGGTGCCCTCGGGGTAGATCCCCAGCAGCTTGCCGTCGCCGAGCACCCGCATGCCTGCGTTCAGTGCGTCCTGGGCGGCGTCGGCGCCGGTCCGGTCGATCGGCACCTGCCCGACCGCGGAGAAGAACCACCGCTGGAAGCGTCCCTTGAGGCCGGTCCCGGTGAAGTACTCACTCTTGGCCAGGAAGGTGATCCGGCGCGGCGAGCGCAACGGCAGGTAGAACGAGTCCATCACGGCCTGGTGGTTACTGGCGAGAATCGCCGGACCATTGGTCGGAATGTGCTCGGCGCCTTCGATAGTCGGGCGCCCGAGCAACGCCAGGATCGGTCCGAGAAGAATGTATTTGAACAGCCAGTACCACATGGCGCCCTTCCCGAAGTCATCCGTGCTCACGCTGTGTTTCTTGTGTGATGACTGTACTCACGGCCGGTGAGTGTGACCACCGGAGGGGCGCGGCGGCGACCCGAGTCACATCGGGTTGCGTCAGGAATCGAGCACCGTTCTGGCGAGTTCGGCGGCGCCGATCATGCCCGCCGCCTCGCCCAGCTGGGTCGGCCGGATCCGGGCCAACGGGCGATGCCCGGACCCGGTGATGAGCGTGGCGTAGTGCTCGCGCGCGTGGTCGAGGAACAGCGGAGCCGAGCTGGCGACTCCGCCCGCGATCACCACGAGGTCGGGGTCGTAGACATCGCTCACCATGGCGAGCCCGACGCCCAACCAGCGCGCGAACTCGGCCATCGTCGCCATCGCGACCTTGTCGCCGTCCTGCGCCGCACCCGCGACCCGCCGACCCGTCAGCCCGCCGGGGTCGGCGGCCACCTCGCGCGCCAGAATCGTCGACTCGGACGGGTTCGCGGCCAGCAACTCGATCGCGGTGTCCACCAGCGCGGTACCGCTGCAGTACCGCTCCCAACAGCCGCGCTTTCCGCAGGCACAGGGTCGGCCGCCCGCCATCACCTGCACGTGACCGAGTTCGGGAGCCACCCCGTGACTGCCCCGGTAGAGGGTGCCGTCGATCAGCAGCCCCGCACCGATCCCGGTTCCGATCGACATCATCAACACGTTCTGGCCGCCTGCGGCGGCACCGAACCGGTGCTCCGCCCAGGCCGCCGCGTTGGCGTCGTGTTCGAGGATCACCGGCAGGCCGACACGGTCGCTGAGGTCGTGCGCGACCGGTGCGTCCACCCACGGCAGGTGCGGCGCGAAGCGCACCGTGGTCCGGTCCGGCGTGATGAATCCGGCCACCGCGAGGCCGACCCCGCCGACCTGGTGGCGCCCGCACAGCTCACGGACCGCCCGGTCCAGGCCGTCCTCCAAGGCCTGCGCGGAGCGCGGAGTCGGCGCCAACGTCGAGTCCAGAACCTGACCGTCGCCGTCGACGACCGCTGCCCGAATGCGGGTACCGCCGACGTCGATACCGATCGTGAGTGCGGTCCGACTACCGATGCGGGTGCCCATGGTCACCGATTGTGCTCGACGCTCACCGAGATCGGGACGAACTTCGGGCGAGCCCCCGGCGCGTCCGAACCGTGACCAGCGCCGGTGGACGGCCCAGCGGGGCCACCCTCGGGGTCGGGGTGCGCGCCGTGCTCGTCCACGATCTGCCGGAGCAGCGCGAGCAGCACCGCGGCCTGTGACCCAAGCAGCGTGATCAGGTCGTGCTGCTCCCCGCGCGCCAGCGCGGCGAGCGCACACACCGGGCACCAACTGCACCCATAGGGACCCGGCTCGCCGCCGTCGGGGTTCGCGGCGGCATCGGCCGCCTCGGATGCCTTCTGCAACAGCGGTTCCAGCCGATCGAACGCCGCGTGTGTAAGCGCCCGCAGCTCGGCAACCAGGTCCGAGTGGTCTCCGTTCACTGCGGCCACACCTGCGGGTCGGGGCGGAACCGGATCACCAGATCGCCGCCCTCGAACTGGGCGCCGTCGGTGGTGCAGCGACGGAGCACGGACGCGAGCTTGACCCTTCGCCGAACGCCTGCCGCCCCGACCACCAGATCGTCCTCGACCCTGCCAAGGGTCAGCGTGGACGGGTCGACCAACGGCATGCGCAGTCGCAGCGCGTACACCGATTCCACCCCCGACCCGGATTCCAGTTCCACCCTCTGCGCCGGCGAATCACCGTCCACGGCGGTCAGCGGATCGACCCCGGCCGGGTACAGCGCGTCGGCGAGCGCAGCGAGAGAATCAAACCCTACCGGCTCGTGGCCGTTCTCGTCGGCCGTGAGCACCGGCAGTCCGCCGAGCGTGACCGCCAACGAATCCAGTTGCGTGCGCTCGCGATCGGCACGGTCCGCATACCAGCGCAGAACCGGATGATCCGAACCGTTCGTCGGAACCGAATCATGGTGCGGCAGTACCTTGTTCACGATCACGCCATCGATCCGCAGACCGAGAACGGACATCGCAGCCGCGGTTCGCCGCGCCTCGGCCACGACCACCGCATCGGCGGTGAGCACCATTCGCGCACAGGTGTTCTCGCCGTCCGCGAGCATCGCGCGGACCGGCAGGGTGGAGTCGCTGAGCCGGTCCACCAGCAACGCGGCCATCGCCTGCCAGCGCTGCGCGCCGGGCACGGTGGCCCTGCGGTACCGGGGCCAGATCCGCTCGAGGTAGTCATACACCATGTCCGGAACCGTCAGCAGGCGTAGCAGATCCCCGGTCGGCGGGCAGTCCACGAGCACGGCGTCCCAATCCCCGCCGTGGGCGAGCCGGGCGACCTCCGCCAGACCGATCAGGTCCTCTGCCCCCGGCAGTCCCGTCAGCTCCTGCGGGTCCGGCAGGGACAGCGGCGAGCCGTGCTCGTGTTCCGCTCCGGCTGGGATCAACGCCGACAGCGTGACCAGTCGGTCCTCGAGCAGCGCGAGGGTGTCGAGTTCGAGCGCGTCGAAACCGTCGGCCACCGAGAAGACGCCGCCCGGACGGACGGCGACGTCCACCGCGAGCACATCGGTCAACGAGTGCGCCCGGTCCAGCGAGACGAGCAGGACACGGTCTCCGGTGCGCGCCAACGCGATCGCGGTCGCGGCGGCGAGTGTCGTCTTCCCGACGCCACCCTTTCCGATGAAGAACCGGATCTGGGTGTCCCTGTCGGCGCGGCGCCCGGTCAGCCTTCGACCCTCTTCTTCAATTCGTTGAGGGCGGTGTCGGTGATCGCCTTCTCTGCCTTGCGCTTGAACAGCCCGATCATCGGAATGTTCAGGTCGACGGTCAGCTCGTAGGTGACCGTCGTGGTCCCGTCCGGCTGGTCCTCGAGGGTGTACGAGCCGTCCTGCGACTTCTGGATCTCGGCGGAGGCCAGCGACCAGCGCACGGACTTGCCATCCGACGCCCAGACGAAGTCGAGTTCGTAGGTGTCCTTGACCATCCCGGCGTCCAGCACGAACCGAACCCGACGCGCGCGACCGTCAGCGGAGCGGGCGAGCACATCGACGGACTTCGCCGCCGCCACCCACTCGGGATACGCGTCGTAATCGGCGATCACGTCCATCACCCGATTCGACGGCGCAGCGATGCTGATCGACCTCTTGGTCTTGTCGGCCATGCGACCAACGCTTCCTTTCACTCCAGGACGGCCACTAACACCGTCAGGCGGGCGATCGCCTCGGGGTCGGGGCCTCGCCCGCGGGCCGGCCGGCCTCGAGCTCACGCTTGGTCTCGAAGGCCATCACCTTGCCCGCGACACGCCGGGCCCGGATGAGGGCGCCGAGATCGAGTTTGGCCAGCTCCGCGGGACCCGCGCCGGTCGGCTCGGCATGCAGGAAGTAGTGCACGATCGTGCCGTCGAGCTCCGGCTCCAGCCAGACCTCCATGGTTCCGGTCAGCGGTCCCGCGACCGTCCAGCGAATCCCCTTCTCGCCTCGGTCCTCACGCACGGCGATCCGAAGGTCCGGCCACCAGCGCCGCCACTTCGACACCACGCCGAGCGACTCCGCAACCGATTCGGGCGGCGCCGCGATGAAGGTCTGGTCCGAGACCTGAATGCTGCTCACGGGGTTAGCTTCACACACTCGGCGCGGCGGGTGCGGGCCAGGGCCGATCGACAGGGGTTAAAGTGGAACCGGAGCAAAACCTACTCGTCAGTACACTGCAGTGCCGGAGGCCTTCGTGCGTGAATTCAGCGTTCCGTCAACTTTCACCATCCCGGAGGACGCGTCCGCCGTCGACTCGGTGTTCAGCCACGCGGCGCAGACCCCGAGCCTGGTCGTCTACAAGCGACTGACCGGCGGCGCGTGGACCGACGTGACCGCGACCGAGTTCGCCGCCCAGGTGACCGGCGTCGCCAAGGGCCTGATCGCTCTCGGCGTGCAGCCCGGCGACCGGGTCGCCCTGATGTCGTCGACCCGGTACGAGTGGCCGCTGATCGACTTCGCGATCTGGGCGTCCGGCGGCGTCACCGTGCCGATCTATGAGACCTCCGCCCCCGAGCAGGTTCGGTGGATCCTCGAGGATTCCGCCGCCGTCGGCCTGATCGTCGAGAACGAGGGCCACGCGAAGGCCCTCGAGCAGGTCGCGGCCGAGTCCCCCGCGCTGCGCAAGGTGCTGCAGATCGAGGGCACCGACGGAGCTGTCCAGGAGCTCACCGCCCTCGGCGCCGACGTCAGCGACGAGGACGTCCTGGCCCGCGTCGACGCGCTCAAGGCGAGCGACCCCGCCACCCTGATCTACACCTCCGGCACCACCGGTCGCCCCAAGGGCTGCCAGCTCACGCACTCCAACCTCATCGCGGAGTCGCGGGGCATCACCACGTCCGGATTCGGCACTCTGCTGCAGCCGGGCAGGCGCACCCTGATGTTCCTGCCGATGGCGCACGTGCTCGCCCGCGCGGTCTCCCTCGGAGCCTTCGACGCGGGTGCGACCGTCGGTCACACCTCCGACATCCCGAACCTGGTCCCCACCTTCGGCGTGTTCAAGCCGGACTTCATCCTGTCGGTGCCGCGGGTGTTCGAGAAGGTCTTCAACACCGCCCGCCAGAAGGCACACGGCGAGGGCAAGGGCAAGATCTTCGACAAGGCCGCCGAGGTCGCGGTCGAGTGGAGCGAGGCCCAGGACACCGGCGGTGCCGGATTCGGCCTCAAGGTCAAGCACGCGGTGTTCGACAAGCTGGTGTACTCCAAGCTGCGCGCCGCACTCGGCGGCCAGTGCCAGCTCGCGATCTCCGGCGGCGCCCCGCTCGGTGCCCGGCTCGGCCACTTCTTCCGCGGCATCGGCGTCACCATCTTCGAGGGCTACGGCCTCACCGAGACGAGCGCGGCCGTCGCGGTGAACACGCCGGGCAACCAGAAGGTCGGCAGCGTCGGGAAGCCGTTGGCCGGCAACGCTGTTCGAATCGCCGAGGACGGAGAAATCATGCTCTCCGGACCGGTGGTCTTCAGCGGGTACTGGCGAAACGAGGCGGCCAGCGCCGAGGCGATCGAGGACGGCTGGTTCCACACCGGCGACCTGGGCTCGGTCGACACCGAGGGCTACATCACCATCACCGGCCGCAAGAAGGAAATCATCGTCACCGCGGGCGGCAAGAACGTCGCCCCCGCGCAGCTCGAGGATCAGCTTCGCGCGCACCCACTGATCAGCCAGGCCCTCGTGGTCGGCGATCAGAAGCCCTTCATCGGCGCCCTCATCACGGTCGACCCCGATGCTTGGCCGGGCTGGAAGCAGCGCAACAGCAAGCCCGCCGAGGCCACGGTCGCCGAGCTCATCGCCGACGCCGATCTGATCGCCGAGGTCGATGCGGCGATCGAGGAGGCCAACAAGACTGTCTCGCACGCGGAGTCGATCAAGAAGTACCGCATCCTGCCGGTCGACTTCACCGAGGAGACCGGCGAGCTCACGCCGACCCTCAAGCTCAAGCGGAACATCATCCACCAGAGCTTCGCGACCGACATCGAGGCCATCTACAGCAAGTAGGCGGCTCCGCCGCCCGTGCGCGGTTGACGGGTCCATAGACCCCTCAGCCGCGCACGGGTGCGTAGCGCCTAGTGCAACAGGCCGCTGAGCTTGGCCGCCAGCGCATCCCAGCGCCACCGCTCCGACACCCACGCGCGCCCGGCCGCTCCCATCGCGGCCGCGCGGTCGCGGTCGGCGAGCACCGAGACCACCGAGTCGGCCACCTGACGAACCGACCGCCCGTCGACGACGTGTCCGGTCTCGTTCTCCCGCACGGTTTCCGGCGCGCCGCCCGATCGGCCTGCGATCACAGGGACACCCGCGGCCGATGCCTCGAGGAACACGATCCCCAGACCCTCGACGTCGAGGCCCGCTCCCCTGGTCCGGCACGGCATCGCGAACACGTCGGCGATGGTGTGATGCGCCGCCAGCTCGGCGGAGGGCACCGTGCCCGTGAACACCACGTGGTCCTCCATCCCGGTTTCCTTGGCCAGCGCACGGAGCCGACCCTGATAGGGGCCGCCGCCGACGATGACGAGCACCGCGCCGTCGATGGATTCCCGAATCCTGGGCAGCGCACGGATCAGCACGTCCTGCCCCTTCCGCGGAACCAGTCGCGACAGGCACAGCACCGTCGGCCGATCGCCCAGCCCGTACCGTGCCCGCAGCTCAGCCCGCGCCGCCGGGTCGGGGCGGAAGACCTCGGTGTCCACGCCGGGCGGCAGGTGCTCGAGCGCGGCCGCGGCGCCGAACGCCGACGCGAACCGGCCCCGTGTGTACTTGCTGACGTAGGTGACTGTGTCCGTGGTGGTCCCGATCCGGCGCAGCGCCTGCCTGGCACCGGGCAGCATCGACCAGCCGACCTCGTGGCCGTGCGTGCTGGCCACGATCCGCTCGGCGCCCGCCCGACGCAGCCCGGGCGCCAGCAGTGCCAGCGGAGCCGCCGCACCGAACCACACGCTGTCGCACTCGCGCGACCGCACCAGCTTGGCCGCGCGGCGGGCCACCAGCGGGGTGGGCAGCATCAGTGTCGTGGGATGGCGCACCACCTCGAACGACTGACGCGCGTCGAACTTCTTGTGGCTGTCGCCGCGCCAGCGCGGGGCGTACACCACCAGCTCGTCGGCAGGCAGCGCGTTCGCGAAGGACTGGAGGTAGGACTGGATGCCTCCCGGCCGGGGCGGAAAGTCATTCGTCACCAACAGGGTTCGACGCATGTGTTCACCGTAATTGCCGGACACCGGCGGGCGCTGCGCAGGGTCGCGTAGGCGGAGCCTCAATCGAGGCCGTCGGCCACCCAATGGCCCCAGTCCGTCACGAACTCCGACGCGGAGAGCCCGACGACCCCGTGCAGCTTCGCATCGAGCTCGTGGCTCCCGACCGGTCCGGTCGCCAGATCCGCGTACAGCTCGCGCAGCGTCTGCTCATCGAACCGGTCGGCGACGAAGGCCGAGACGGACCAGGCCAGCTCGTACGCGGCCTGTGCCCGCTCCCCTCCCGCAGCGAAGTCCGCGTCGACGGGCAGCCGGGCCGGGGGCCCGTGCGTGCCGACCGCTGCGGCCAGAATCGGTGCGGCCCGGCCGACGGTGATGCCGGAATCCCGGTGGCCCGCGTAGTCGGCGAAGCCCTCCAGCATCCACATCGGCGATCCGTCGGTGGTCGCGGTGCGCGCGGCCACGTGGGTGAGCTCGTGCCGCAGCACCGATTGCCGCGTGTCCTCGGTGAGCCGCTCCGCGGCGGCCGGGCTGAACACGACACGCTGGCCCGTCGCGGTGTCAGCCCCCGGCTCGACGACATCGGACACGGCGACCGCCGCGATGTCGGACCCGCTGTGGTCGGCTCCGACCTGTTCCGCGAACTCGTCCTGATCGGAGCTGACGAACACCAGTGCCCGCTGAGACCAGTCGGGCCCCCACAGTTCGGTCACCGAAGCGACGGCGTCGTCGAGGTCCGCGGCGATCGCATCGATCAGATCCCGTTGGTCGGCGTGTCCGAGCACGACCGACGTGTGCGCACCGGTGGCCACCTCGCGCACCACCACCGGTCCGAAATCCCAAGGGCCCCGCCAGGTGTGGCGTCCGTACTCCGGCAGCGACCGGTCGGAGACCAGAGTCCACGTGTCACCCCGCCTGGCGACGATCAGGGAAACCGGCTTGCGGGTGGGGCCGACGTCCGCGCCGTCGATGGCGTAACGCAGGTACGCCGGCACCGCCCACACGTCGGTGGCGTCGAGCTGCTCGGCCAGGTCCGTCGGCACCGGGGTCTCGGGATCGGTCCCGATCTCATACCCCCAGTCAGCCAACGGCACCGCGGCGAGATTGTCGGTGCGACGGATCTCGGCGTCGAGGAACTCGGGCACCGCTGCCCGGTCGAACAGCGAGGTGAGCGCGGCGGTGTCGCCGTCCCGGACCGCGCCCGCCCAGCGGTTCAGCAGGTCCTGGACGCCCGCGCGGCGCGCCTGCTCATACGGATTGACGGTGGCAGGGGCATCCGATCCCCGCGACTCCGGCTCCGCCGGCTGCGAGCGGGCCGTCAGCACCCCGACTGCAACGACGGTGAGCAGCAACCCCGCCAGCGCAGCCGCCTCCCATTTCCGGATCCGACGCCGTGGCTGCCGCGGCGGGACGTCCGGTACGGCGTTCAGTACCGTCTGGCGCCGTAGAACGGGTACGCGTCCATCGGTGCGACCTTGACCGGAACACCGAAGGTGGACGCGTGCAGGATGTTGCCGTTTCCTGCGTACATGCCGACGTGCGAGATGTCGGGGTAGAACAGCACCAGGTCGCCGGGCTGGAGGTCGGCGCGCGAGACCGGCATGCCGCCCGCGGCCTGTGCCTGGCTCGACCGCGGCAACGTCTTGCCGACCTGCTTGTAGGCCCACACCATCAGGCCAGAGCAGTCGAACCCGTCCGGACCGGTGGCACCCCAGACATACGGCTTGCCGACCTTCGTCATGCCTGCCTGCAGCGCACCCGAGTTCGACCCGGGGACGAGTCCCTTGAGGATTGTCTGCGGATCGAATCCGGGGGGGAACGGGGTGCCGGCGAGCGTGGCCCGCTCCGAGCTGCTGAGGGCCCCGAACGCCTGGGTGACCTGCGCGATCTGCGCCTGCAGGTCGCTCTGCTTGTTCTGCAGGTCGTCGCTGATCGACTTGGCCTGCTCGGTGGCGGTGCGCGCGCCGTCGGCGGACTGACGCGAGGCCTCGGCCGCCACTGCGGCCTGATCGGTGGCCTGCTTGAACTGGCCCACCTGGGCCGCGGTGTCGGCGGAGATCACGCTGAGCGCGGACATCTGGTCCAGGAGTTGCTGCGGGGAATCGGAGACCATCACGGCGAACAGTCGATTGACGCGGGCGCCCTGGTAGCTGGCCGTCGTCAACTTGTCGATCGCCGGCTGGAACTGCGCGATCCTGGCCCTCGCCTCGGCCAGCAGGTTCTGGTCGGCCGCGTGCCTGGCCTCGGCGTCGCGCTGGACCGC
This sequence comes from Rhodococcus sp. NPDC059179, assembly GCF_042754885.1. NCBI lineage: Bacteria > Bacillati > Actinomycetota > Actinomycetes > Mycobacteriales > Nocardiaceae > Rhodococcus > Rhodococcus sp. NPDC059179. The sequence goes on from NZ_JBHZBV010000004.1 coordinate 85,920, forward strand.
GGTCTTGGACTCGAGGTCGATCTGCGCGTTGTGCAACGCCTCGCTGGTCTGCTCGGACGTGCGGGAGAGTTCGGAGAGCTTCTCGAGCGCGGCTGTCGGATTGTCCAGCGCGGGGTCCGCGCTCGCGGTGCCCGCGGGGACCGCGACGGCGGCGAGGGCCAGCAGGCCCGTTGCCAGCACTGCGCCGGTGGATCGCTTCAGTCTCTGTGACGCCACGAAAGCTGGTACTCCATTTCTTCCACTACCCGGCGAACTCATGGGGCCGGATCAAGATTTCGGAAGGTCTCAGACAGGTTACGGAATGGCATACGGCGGTGTCCACCCGTAGGCAGGCACATTTCCGCCCAAACGAAACGTGGTGGGCCCGAATCCGCAAGAGCGGATTCGGGCCCACCACGAGGAGCTCGTTGCGCTGCGCTCAGTAGCGGCGCGCGCCGTCCATCGGCATGGAGGAGATGGGCGCCCGCTTGACCGGGGTGCCCGAGGTCGCGGCGTGGATGACCTCGCCGTTGCCCGCGTAGATGCCCGAGTGCGAGCCGCCGTAGAAGGAGACCACGTCGCCCGGCTTGAGCGCGGAGGTGGAGACCGGGGTGCCGGCGGCAGCCTGGTCGTAGCTGGTGCGCGGCAGGTTGATGCCCGCCTGCTTGAACGCCCACTGCACGAGGCCGGAGCAGTCGAAGGAGCTCGGGCCGGCAGCGCCGTACACGTAGGGCGACCCGATCTTGCTCGCGGCGGCCTCGACGGCCTTGTCGCCTGCGGAGACCAGCGGCGCGGGGGCCGGGGCGGCGGGGGCGCCTGGCACGACCGGGAGGCCGGGCAGCTCGATGGTCTGGGCAGGCACACCCGGGATGTCGAAGGTTCCGATGCCGGAGATGGTGACGGGCTCTGCGAGCGCGGGACCGGCGGAAACGGCGAGGGCGCCGAGGGTCAGCGCGCTGGCGACCGCGATTCGACGCACCGAACGCTGAGTATTGGATGAAGCCACGAGAAGGGTTACTCCGTTTCTTCCGTTCATCCGCCGACCGAGTTAGCTGACGGGTTCGGGCTGGGAAGATCAGCCCTACCCGGCGGCACGCGTGTCGCGCTCCGACGGGATTCACCCCAGAAAAACTTGGGTTCCCGGCACGATCGCTCTCTCGAGTGATCGATTAGGCGGTACCTGGCGATGCCGCACCGGATGGTGTGGCAAGACTCCGCTAGGTCTCAGGAAGATTACGAAAGCGTCCAGCGCATGTCGACCCAACACGCCCGACCAGGGCGCGAATTCGGACATTTCGCCCACGAGACGCCGCTAGGCCGCTCCCGGATCACGAGCAGATAACGACCGACCGGTCTGCATTGCCTCCGCGGCCCACACCAACCGAAGCCTCGACGATGGCGGGCACCTCCATCGCAACCCGTTCGTCCTGCTCAATACCAACGGCGGCCGATGTCGTCGACACCGCCGCCGCCGCTCCGTGCCGGGCACCCCGCGGCCCGAACAACGCCCTCACACACAGCCGCGGCACGCGGCATTCCAAACCTCGAAGTCGTTGCTTTCGACAACCACTGTGATCCTCGTCTCCGCGCGGTGGCTTCCAGGCGTTTCGGCAGCCCTTGGCCGGGAGTCCCGCAGCGGGCAAACCGGGCCCCTCGCGCTCGTGCGGCGTATCGCAACGTCCCGTCGTGACATTTTCGCGACCTTTTCGTAATGTATCGGTGATCCTTACTCACGAGCAGAGGGTGATCGAGCAGTGCCTGGTCAACATCGCAGGAAGTCCGCGCCCTGGAAACTCCAGGCCACGGCCACTTTGGCGGCCGTGCTCGCTGTCATCGGCGGAGTCTGGGTTGTGCTTGGGGAGCCGGAGGAGCAGCTGCAGCCGGAGAGTTCCGCCGCGTCCTCGTCGTTGACTTCCGAGGCTTCGTCGACCACCACCGCGCCGACGACCACCTCGGTTGTCCCGCCGCCGCCAGCACCCCTACCCCCGCCTCCCCCATCGCCGCCTCCGATCGAGGAGTTGGCCCGTGAGCTGTGCTCGACGGTGCTGAAGGGTGCGCAGCCGCACGTCGCGCAGGCCGGACACTTGATGAAGGGCTTGTTCGGCATCAGCGACGTCGGCGGCGCGTCCGGTCGGGGCGGCAATGACGACCACACAAGCGGCTTGGCACTCGACTTCATGGTCGACGATGTCGGACTCGGAACCGAACTGGCCGACTTTGCGCTGAACAACCAGAGCAAGTTCGGTATCAGCTACGTGATCTGGCAACAGCAGTACAACGCCGGCAGCGGCTGGTCGTACATGGAGGACCGGGGCAGCCCGACCGCCAACCACTACGACCACGTGCACGTGTCGTTCACGCAGAGCGGCCCCCTCGATCTGGTCTGCTAGGCCGCATCGTCACGGCCCCGAATATGTCGGTGTCCGCCCCTAGCCTCAGCCGTGTGAGCCCGCCGAGTCCGCCCCACGCCCAGCTGAGCTTCGATGAACTCGACACCCCGTTGCGGGACACCACCTTCGTCGTGGTCGACCTGGAGACCACGGGCAGTGCGCCAGGCGAGGATGCGATCACCGAGATCGGCGCGGTCAAGATCCGCGGTGGTCAGGTGATCGGTGAACTGTCCACGCTGGTCGATCCGGGACGTTCGATGCCCCCGTACATCGTCGAGCTCACCGGGATCACCTCCGCCATGCTGATCGGGGCGCCGCGGATCGAGAGGGTGCTCCCGAGCTTCCTGGAGTTCGCGCGGGGCGCCGTCCTGGTCGCCCACAATGCACCGTTCGACATCGGATTCCTCAAGGCCGCCACGGCCCGCTGTGAGCTGCCCTGGCCGCCGTTTCAGGTGTTGTGCACCGTCAAGTTGGCCCGCCGGGTGCTCAGCAGGGACGAGGCGCCATCGGTCAAGCTCTCAGCCCTCGCCACACTGTTCGACGTCGGCACCAGGCCGACCCACCGGGCCCTCGACGACGCCCGGGCGACAGTCGATGTGCTGCACGGGCTCATCGAGCGGGTCGGAAACCTGGGCGTGCACAGCTTTGCGGAGCTGGTCGACTACCTGCCCAACGTCTCCGCGGCCCAGCGCGGCAAGCGTGGGCTCGCCGCCCATCTCCCCCGCACCCCTGGCGTGTACCTGTTCCGCGGACCCTCGGACGAGGTGCTGTATGTGGGCACCGCGGTCAACCTGCAGCGCCGGGTGCGCAGCTACTTCACCGGATCCGAGACACGCGCCAGGATGAAGGAGATGGTGGCGCTGGCCATCCGGGTCGACCACGTCGAGTGCGCGCACGCGCTCGAGGCCTCGGTCCGCGAACTCCGCCTGCTCGGCGCCCACGCCCCTCCGTACAACCGGCGCTCGAAGTTCCCCCGCCGGGCATGGTGGATCACCCCGACCGACGAGCCGTTCCCCCGGCTGTCCCTCTCACGCACGGCCACCGCCGACGCCCTCGGCCCGTTCGGTTCGCGGACAGACGCAGCGGACGTGGCCGCGACGATCGCCGAGATCTGCCGAATCCGGACCTGCACCAAGAGAATTCGTGACGATCAACCGCACGGACCCGACTGCCCGGATACTGCGGTCGGCGGCTGTCCCGCCGGCGGCACACCGCAGAGCGCGGCCGAGTACCGCCACGCACCCGACGCCGCGCACGCGCTCATCCGGGGCACCGACGACGAACCGCTTCACCGCTTGCGTGCCCGCATCGAGGAGCTCGCCGCGGCCGAACTGTTCGAGAGCGCCGCGCGGCTGCGCGACCGCACCGCGGGCCTCGCGCTCGCGCTGCGTCGCGCTCAGCGCCTCGCCTGCCTGGCCGCCATCGACGAGCTCGTCGCCGCGCGACCGTCCGGGTCCGGCGGATGGGAGCTGGCGGTGATCCGGGCAGGCAGGCTCGCGTCCGCCGGGGTGGCGGAGCGCGGGGTCCCCCCGATGCCGGTGGTCGAGGCGCTGACCCTGGCCGCCGAGACCGTGCTCGAAGAGCCGTCACCGCTGCGGGGCGCCACCGCGGGCGAGGCCGGGCTGATCGCGACCTGGCTCGAGTCCCCCGGCGTCCGGATCGTCCGCGCGAGCCACGGGTACGCCGACCCCGCGCGCGGCGGGGGCGGCTGGCTGGAATGGTGCGCGCTCGCGCGGGCCGCCGTCTGATCGGGCACCGCCTAGGGTGACAGGAACAGAGAAAAGAGTCGGAGGCCTCTCCTATAGATAGGACGCCACCGCAGACCAAGGAGCGAGATGATCAACGCCATCGTCCTCATTCACGCCGAAGCGAACCGGATCCCGGAGACCGCGCAGGCGGTGGCCGACATTCCCGGGGTCTCCGAGGTCTATTCGTGCGCGGGCGACGTCGACCTGATCGCCATCGTCAAGGTGCGCGACCACGCGCAGATCGCCGAAGTGGTCACCGGCGCGATCAACAAGGTGGACGGTGTGGTGCAGACGACGACCCACATCGCGTTCCGGTCCTACGCCAGCGCGGACGTCGAGGCAGCCTTCTCCATCGGCGAGTAACCCGGAGGGGGAAGACCTCAGTCCGCCAGTTCGGTGGAGACCGCGACCCAGCGGTCGAGCAGCGCCGCCGCCTCGCCACTGTCGATGGCGCGCACGGCCCGCTCCATGCCCGCGCGCAGCGCGGTGTCGAGCGGGCCGGAGAGTCCGGTGTAGGCGGCGATCGCCCCGGCCGCGTTCAGCACCACGGCGTCGTGCACCGCGCCCCGTTCGCCGCCGAGCACCGCCCGCGCGATCACGGCGTTCGCCTCGGCGTCCCCGCCGCGCAGCGCGGCCAGCGGCACCCGCGCGATCCCGAGCGCGGTCGGGTCGATGCTGTCCTCGCGCACCTGTCCGCCGGTCACCACGTACGCGGTGCTCGTCGTCGAGGTGGTGATCTCGTCGAGTCCGTCGTCGCCGCGCACCACCAGGGCGCTGCTGCCCCGGCGCGCCAGCACCCCCGCGACCACGGGCTGCAGGTCCGCGAAGGCGCAGCCGATCAGACCGGCTCGTGGCCGCGCCGGGTTGGTCAGCGGGCCCAGCACGTTGAACACCGTCGGGATCCCGATCTCCTTACGCGGACCCGCGGTGTAGCGGAACGCGGGATGGAACGTCGGGGCGAAGCAGAACCCGATCCCGACCTCGCGCACGCACCGCGCGACCGCGTCCGGGCTCAGGTTGATCCGCACCCCGAGCGCCTCGAGCACGTCGGCGCCGCCGCTCTTCGAGGACGCGGCGCGGTTCCCGTGCTTGACCACCCGGACACCGGCGGCGGCCACCACGACCGAGGCCATGGTGGAGATGTTGACGGTCTGCTGACGGTCACCGCCCGTGCCGACGACATCCACCGCGTCGCCGTCGACGTCGATCGTGCGCGCGTGCGCGAGCATCGCGTCGGCGATGCCGGTCACCTCGGCCGGGGTCGGGCCCTTCATCTTCAGTGCGACACCGAACGCCGCGATCTGCGCGGAGGTGGCGTTGTCCGACATGATCTCGTCCATCGCCCACGACGCGGTCCCGGGATCGAGATCGCGTCCGTCCGTCAGCGCACCGAGCACCTCTGGCCAACTCCCCATCGCAACCGCCTCTTCCGTCGCCGCCAACACAATCGAAGATGCAGCCTAGTCAGTGCGGGCAACCGGATTCCGCGGCGGCTGCAGCGCATCCCATCCGAGGACGCGGCCTCCCGCGCGCTGCGCCAGTCCCGCCATCCTCGAGCGCTCCTGCGAGCAGTGCAGCGCGTCGAGAACCTGCACCCGCTGCAGGACCAACGCCACCTGTTCCCCGGACCCCGGCTCCACCGAAGTCGCATCCGCGACATCTACACACGCGGGCGCATCCGGTGGCGCCACCGCGTAGCCGTCCTGGCCTGCGAGCTCGACCGCCCCGTCCACCTGGTCCGCAGGCAGCCGCAGATGATGCCGCAGGACCGCCTCCGCATCGGCGATCCAGCCCGGTTCCGCCGCCGCGGCCCGCTCCAGCGCCGAACTGCACGCCTCGACGTCGTCGAAGCTCGACGCGATCACCACCAGATCGGTCCGCGCCGCGTCGAGCGGAGCCGTCCGACGCCGCCCGAACCGCTTGCGCCACCAACGCACTCGTTCCATGGCACCACCCTTGCATGCCCGACGACCTGCACAATCGGAGACCACGCCATACTGGTCACAGGCCGCGACGCGCCAAGAACGGACCCGAGTAGTACTCGCTTACGACGAAGCGTCATACTTCTGTCTGTGACGAGCGCAGTAGGGACCCAAGGATCCGCAATCACCCAGCGCGTGCACTCGCTGAACCGGCCGAACATGGTCAGCGTCGGCACCATTGTCTGGCTGTCCAGCGAGCTGATGTTCTTCGCCGGCCTGTTCGCGATGTACTTTGTCGCGCGCGCGCAGGCGGACGGACACTGGCCGCCGGAGCCCACCGAGCTGAACCTCGGCCTCGCGGTACCCGTGACCGCAGTGCTGGTGGCTTCCTCCTTCACCTGCCAGATGGGCGTCTTCGCCGCTGAGCGTGGTGACGTCTTCGGGCTGCGCCGCTGGTACACGATCACCCTCATCATGGGCACCTTCTTCGTGCTCGGCCAGGCGTACGAGTACTACCACCTGGTCCACGAGGGCACCACGCTCTCGAGCAGCGCGTACGGCTCCGTCTTCTACATCACGACCGGCTTCCACGGCCTGCACGTGATCGGCGGACTGGTCGCCTTCGTCTTCCTGATCGCGCGCACCAAGGTCAGCAAGTTCACCCCGGCACAGGCAACGGCTGCGATCGTTGTCTCGTACTACTGGCACTTCGTCGACATCGTGTGGATCGGCCTGTTCGCCACCATCTATTTCATCCGTTAAGAAGCTGAACGCAGTTCACAGCCCAAGCCCGTTCAGTCCGTCCCGCGAGACCAAAGGGATACAGATGAGTTCATCCCCCCCTTCAGCAGCCGCCGGTAGCGCGTCTGCCACGAAAGCCCGTCGGCAGCGAAAGTTCCGGCGGCGCGTCACCGGCGCCATGGTCCTGATGATGGGCCTTGTCGGAGCCGGTTTCCTCGCCGCCGCGCTGACACCGACTCCGCAGGTGGCCACCGCGTCGGACGATTCGGCAGCGCTGATCCGCGAGGGTAAGCAGCTCTACGACACTTCCTGCATCACCTGCCACGGTGCGAACCTGCAGGGCGTCCAGGACCGCGGCCCGAGCCTCATCGGTGTCGGCGAGGCGGCCGTCTACTTCCAGGTGTCCTCCGGCCGCATGCCCGCTGTGCGCAACGAGGCGCAGGCCGTCCGGAAGCCACCGAAGTTCGACACCAAGCAGACCGACGCACTCGGCGCCTACATCCAGGCGAACGGCGGCGGCCCGACCGTGATCCGCGACGAGAACGGCGAGATCGCCCAGTCGTCGCTGCGCGGCAACGACGTGGCCCGCGGCAGCGAGCTGTTCCGCCTGAACTGCGCGTCCTGCCACAACTTCACCGGCAAGGGCGGCGCCCTGTCCTCCGGCAAGTTCGCTCCCGCGCTGGAGCCGGCGAGCGAGCAGCAGATCTGGCAGGCGATGGCCACCGGTCCGCAGAACATGCCCAAGTTCTCCGACCGGCAGCTGAGCCCGGACGAGAAGAAGGACATCATCGCCTACATCAAGTCCGCGACCGAGTCCAAGAACCCCGGCGGCTACGGCCTCGGCGGGCTCGGCACCGGCCCCGAGGGCCTGGCCATGTGGGTCATCGGAATCGTTGCGGTTGTTGGCGCAGCACTCTGGATCGGAGCAAAGTCATGAGCGACGCCGGTCACGGCGACACGCCTAAGAAGCACACCGAGGAAGAGCTCGCCGCGATGAGTCGCGACGACCTCGTCGAACTCGGTACGAACCTCGACGGCGTCGACATCGCATTCCGCCGCGAGCGGTGGCCCGTCGAGGGCACCAAGGCGGAGAAGCGTGCCGAGCGGAGCGTGGCCATCTGGTTCACCATCGCCGGCATCTCTGCCCTCGCGTTCATCGGCATCTACCTCTTCTGGCCCTGGCAGTACAAGGGCATCGGCGAGGACGGCTACGACGCGTACAACCTGTACACGCCGCTGATCGGCCTGACCATGGGTCTCGCGATCCTCGGCGTCGGTATCGGCGCTGTGCAGTTCACGAAGAAGTTCATCCCCGAAGAGGTCTCCATCCAGGACCGCCACGACGGCGGCTCGCTGGACCAGGACCGCAAGACCGTCGTCGCGGAGCTGAGCGACACGCTCGACACCTCGACGATCGGTCGCCGCAAGCTGATCACCCGCAGCCTCGGCTTCGGTGCGGCCGCTCTCGGCGTCATGGCGATCATGCCGCTCGGCGGCTTGATCAAGAACCCGTGGGCCAAGGGCGACAAGTCCGACCTGTGGACCTCGGGCTGGACCCCGACGTTCCCCGGCGAGACCATCTACCTGCGTCGCTACACCGGTCGCACCGACGACATCGTCCTGGTTCGCCCGGAGGATCTCGATGCGGGTGCCATGGAGACGGTCTTCCCGTTCCGCGAGTCCGAGCGTGGCGACGAGCGTGCCCTGGCGCACGCCCTCAAGCGCGCCGACAACCCGGTCATGCTCATCCGTCTGCGCACCGAGGACACCGCCCGCGCGGTCCGCCGCAGGGGCCAGGAGAGCTTCAACTTCGGCGACTACTGGGCGTACTCGAAGCTGTGCACCCACCTCGGCTGCCCGACGTCGCTCTTCGAGCAGCAGACCAACCGGATCCTGTGCCCGTGCCACCAGTCGCAGTTCGATGCTCTGCAGTTCGGTAAGCCGATCTTCGGTCCCGCTGCTCGCGCTCTGCCGCAGCTGCCGATTACAGTGAACGAAGAGGGTTTCCTGGTCGCCAACGGCGACTTCGTCGAAGCTCTCGGCCCGGGATTTTGGGAGCGTCCTTCATGACAGACAACCAGTCCAAGGTCTCCGCTCACGCCGCCAAGGCGGCCGAAAGCATGGACTCTCGGTACCACCTCGCCGCGGGTATGCGCCGGCAGATCAACAAGGTCTTCCCGACGCATTGGTCCTTCATGCTCGGCGAGATCGCGCTCTACAGCTTCGTCATCCTGCTCATCTCTGGTGTGTACCTGACGCTGTTCTTCGACCCGTCGATGGCGGAGGTCGTCTACAACGGCGCCTACCAGCCGCTGCGCGGCGTCGAGATGTCGCGGGCGTACGCCACCACGCTGAACATCTCGTTCGAGGTTCGCGGCGGCCTGTTCGTCCGACAGATCCACCACTGGGCAGCACTGATGTTCGCCGCGTCGATCATCGTGCACCTGCTTCGCATCTTCTTCACCGGCGCGTTCCGTCGCCCGCGTGAGGCGAACTGGGTCATCGGCTGCCTGCTGCTGATCCTGGCGATGTTCGAGGGCTTCTTCGGCTACTCCCTCCCCGACGACCTGCTGTCCGGCACCGGCCTCCGCGCCGCGCTGTCCGGCATCACGCTGAGCATCCCGGTGATCGGTACCTGGATGCAGTGGCTGGTCTTCGATGGCGATTTCCCCGGCCAGCTGATCATCCCGCGCCTGTACGTCGCGCACGTGCTGCTGCTTCCCGGCATCATCCTGGCCCTGATCGGTGCGCACCTGGCGCTGGTCTGGTACCAGAAGCACACCCAGTTCCCCGGCCCCGGCCGCACGGAGCAGAACGTCGTCGGCGTCCGCATCCTTCCCGTCTTCGCGATGAAGGGTGGCGCGTTCTTCGCCTTCACCTTCGGCATCCTCGCGCTGATGGGTGGCCTGCTGCAGATCAACCCGATCTGGAACCTCGGCCCGTACAACGCCTCGCAGGTGTCCGCCGGCGTCCAGCCCGACATCTACATGATGTGGACCGACGGCATGGCCCGCCTGTGGCCTGCGTGGGAGATCTACCTGTTCGGCACCTACACGATCCCCGCGGTGTTCGCCGTGGCGATCATCATGGGCCTGGTGTTCACCGTCCTGATCGCCTACCCGTGGATCGAGAAGAAGTTCACCAAGGACGACGCTCACCACAACCTGCTGCAGCGTCCGCGTGACGTCCCGGTGCGCACCTCGCTCGGCGCGATGGCCCTGACGTTCTACGCCATCCTGACGATCATGTGTATCAACGACGTCATCGCGTACAAGTTCGACATCTCCATCAATGCGACGACGTGGATGGGCCGCATCGGCATCATCGTGCTGCCGCCGCTGGCGTACTTCCTCACCTACCGGTTCTGCCTGGGCCTCCAGCGCAGCGACCGCCAGGTGCTCGAGCACGGCATCGAGACCGGCGTGATCAAGCGTCTCCCGCACGGCGAGTACGTCGAGGTCCACCAGCCGCTCGGACCCGTGGACGACCACGGCCACCCGATCCCGCTGGAGTACCAGGGTGCCGCGATCCCGAAGAAGATGAACAAGCTCGGTTCGGCAGGCAAGCCCGGCTCCGGATCTCTGCTTGTCGCGGATCCGGCCGACGAGGCCGCGGCGCTGCTCGCGGCCGAGCACAAGAACGAGCACGACCAGCTGGCGATCCTCAAGGATTACCAGGACAAGGCCCACGGTCACGGCGCGTACGCCGACGGCCAGAAGCCGTCCACGGACGGCGGGCACTGACCCCCGTCAGAACCTGACGAAGGCCCCGAACCCATTGGGTTCGGGGCCTTCGGCGTTCCGGCGGCCCGCTTCGCTCCCCTCCCCCGGCGCCTGCGTGCGACCGCCGCCGCTCACTCCTCCAGCAGCGGGTTCCCCCGCGCCGCCACGAAGTCCCGAGCTGCCTCCGCGAAGGCCCGGATCCGGCTCGTCTGGCCCGCCGCCCGCCAGATCAGTCGCCATTCGAGGGCGGCGCCGTCGACGACCGGCACGTACGTCACGTCCGGGCGCGCGTCGTATCGACCGGCGTGGGTGGGCACCGGGAACACCCCCTGCCCGGCGCCGACCAGCGCCAGCATCTCCTGGACCGTCCCGAAGTCGGGCCCGCGCTCGATGACCCTGCCGCTCGGGGTCGTTCGCGGAACGGTGGCCTCGTCGAGGTCGTCCGGAATTCCGCGCGGGCGCAGCACCTTCGCCCGCGCCAGGTCCTCGACCGTCACCGATTCGAGGCGCGCGAACGGGTGTCGGGCCGAGACCGCGAGCGACGGCTGCTCACGCAACAGCACCGGGCTCTGTTCGAACTCCCGGAGGTGCCCGATGTCGGCCGCCGCGACCAGGCCGTCGATCTCGTCGGTCAACAGCAGCCCGACACCGTCGCTGTAATGGCTCTCCCGGATCTGGACCCGGCAGGCGGGGTACCGCTCCTGGAAGGTGTTCGCGACCTCGAGCACGAACTGTCCGAGCGCGGTCCCGACGAAACCCACCCTCAGCACTCCGTCCAGCCCGCGTCCGGCGGCGATCGCCCTGGCGATGGCCGCACGGATCTGCTCGTCCGCGGGCCTGAGGTCCTCCTCGAGCCTCCGGCCGATCGGGGTCGGTGTCACCCGGCGGCTGGTCCGCTCGAACAGCGGGGCGCCGACGCGGCGCTCGAGCGCCTTGATCGTCTGACTGACCCGGGCCGTGGACACGTGCAGCCGCTCCGCGGTGCGGCCGAAATGCAGCTCCTCGGCCAGGGTCAGGAAGATCTCGATGTCGCGCCGCTCCATGCGGCAACCCCCTTCGTTCACCTACAGGTTAACGATCATTGCGCAAACGACCGTTGTTGGCCACTCTCCCCTGAAGGATCGTAAAGGGGACAACAGCTTTCGATCAGCAAGGAGAACAACATGGACGTCCACGCCTCGAACCCCACGACCCTCGTCCTCGGCGGCACCGGCAAGTCGGGCCGCCGCGTCGCTCAGCGGTTGACCGGCCTTGACTTGCCCGTGCGCCTCGGCACCCGCTCGGGTGGGGTTCCGTTCGACTGGGAGGACACCGCGACCTGGGAACCGGCGCTGGAGGGCATGACGGCGGCGTACATCTCCTACTTCCCGGACCTGGCGGTACCGGGCTCGGTGGAGGCGATCGCATCGTTCTCCGCGCTGGCCGTGGACCGCGGTGTGCGGCGCCTTGTGTTGCTCTCGGGCCGCGGCGAGGTCGAGGCGCAGGCCTGCGAGAAGGCGCTGATCGATTCGGGCGCGGACACCACGATCCTGCGGGCGAGCTGGTTCGCCCAGAACTTCAGCGAGGGTTACCTGCTCGATCCGATCCTCGCCGGCCAGGTGTACCTGCCCGCCGGGGACATCCCCGAACCGTTTGTCGACGTCGAGGACATCGCGGACGTCGCCCTCGCCGCGCTCACCCAGCCGGGGCACAGCGGAAAGATCTACGAGCTCACCGGGCCCCGCGCGATCACCTTCGCCGAGGCCGTCACCACCATCGCTGCGGCCGCCGGTCGGACCGTCGCCTACGTGCAGGTGACCGCCGAGGACTTCGCCGCCGGTCTCGCCGCCGATCAGGTGCCCGCCGACGTCGTCGACCTGCTGATGTATCTGTTCACCACAGTGCTCGACGGACGAAACGCGGTCCCGGGTGACGGAGTCGAACGCGCGCTTGGCCGCGCACCCCGCGACTTCGCCGAGTACGCATCGGCCGCTGCCGCCACCGGCACCTGGAACGTGGGGTGACCGGGATGAACGTCAAACTCCTCCAGACGATCACGTTGCTCGGCGCAGGCGTCACCGCCGGGCTCATGGCCGGATTGTTCGCGGCCTTCGCCTATGCGGTGATGCCGGGACTGGGACGCACCGACGACCGCACCTTCATCGCGGCGATGCAGAAGATCAACGTCGCGATCCTGAACGGCTGGTTCATGATCTGTTTCCTCGGCGGCCTGGTGCTCACCGTCGCGACGTTGTTCCTGCACCTGCGGTCCGCACGCAGCGCGCTCCCCTGGATCGCCGCCGCGCTGGTGCTCTACGTCGCGATGCTCGCCATCACCGCCGTCGTCAACGTGCCCCTCAACAACGAGCTGGCGCGCGCAGGCGACGCCATGGTTGACCCCGACCTGGTCCGCAAGCACTTCGAATCACGCTGGGTCACATGGAATATCGTGCGGGCGGTCGCCTGCACTGCCGCCTTCGCGGCCCTCGCCTACGCCCTGGTGCTGCACGGGCGGGACACCGCTCCAGCGACCCCTCCGTCGATCACCGTGTCAAAGGACCACCATGTCACCGACATGTACCGGAGGATGGAGGGAAGCTCGAACCGAATGGACGCCGCCGCAGCCATCCCCGAACAGGACCCACGACAGCATGGACACTCACAGGTTCTTCGAGCTGGCCACGAAATCCTTTGAAGTGCTCGGCGTCCTGTCGATGATTCTGGGAGTTCTCTTCGCCTTCGCGCTCGCCGTGCGAACGTGGAAGCGGACGACGGACGGCGGCAGAACGTTCAAGACCTTGCGGGACTCGCTGGGAGGAGCAATCCTGCTCGGGCTGGAACTGCTCGTCGCTGCCGACATCGTCAAGACCGTCACGTCCACCCCATCACTGACGGATGCGGCCGTGCTGGGCATGATCGTGCTCATTCGGACGGTGCTCAGTCTGTCCATCGAGATCGAGATCGACGGCGTTCCACCGTGGAAGAAGGCCTTGATCACCGGCCCACAGGTGATTGCGCATGCGTCTCGTACTGCCAGCCAGGAGCCCGGCCCCGGCCGGTGAGACACCCGGAACGGCGAAAGGGCGCCGAACCCCAGTCGGGATTCGGCGCCCTCGCCGTGTTCAGGTGGTGCGGGTCAGTGCTTCTCGGGTCCCACGTGGTACTCGAAGATCAGGCCGACCGCGGAGGCCAGGATCAGCGCGGTGCCGACCACGATCAGCCACGGCTGGAAGAAGGCCAGCGCGACCGCGGTGAACGCCGCGGAGAACGCGAGCAGGACGGGCCAGTAGCTGCCCGGGCTGAAGAAGCCCAGGTCGCCCGCGCCGTCTGAGATCTCGGCGTCATCGTAATCCTCGGGGCGGGTGTCGAGACGACGCGCCACGAACCGGAAGTAGGTGCCCACGATCAGGGTCAGTCCGGCGGACAGCACGATCGCGGTCAGTCCGGCCCACTCGACTCCGGTGCGCGAGGCGGCGGTGAAGACGCCGTACACGATCGCGACGAGGATGAAAAACACCGTCAAGATCTCAAAGAGCTTGGCTTCGATCTTCATTTCAGCAAGTCCTTCAGCGGTTGATGGGTCTGGGTGCCGTCGGCACTGCTACTGGTATTCGCCCTCGAGGACGGTGGTGGCCTGCCGGTACGTCCGCTCCGTGTTGAACGGCTGCGTGGACGTCGCGACCGGCGACTCGCCGATCTTCGCGAGTGCCTCGGCGGTCGTCAGGCCCTGGCCGCCCTCGTCGGCCGGCTTGCGCAGCTCGATGTACTCGGCGAACTTCACCGGGCTGACCGCGCGGACCTCGAAGTTCATCATCGAGTGGTACGTGCCACACATCTCGGCGCAGCGGCCGACGAACGCGCCTTCCTTCTCGATCTCGCTGATCTGGAAGACGTTGTCGGAGTGGTTCTGCTCCGGGTTCGGCATGACGTCGCGCTTGAAGAGGAACTCCGGCACCCAGAACGCGTGGATGACGTCCGCCGCGTTGAGCACGAACTCGATGCGCTTGCCGGTGGGCAGCACGAGGATCGGGATCTCCTCGCTCGATCCGACGGTCTCGATCTTGTCGAATCGCAGGTAGGAGATGTCGTTCGCGCCCAAGCCCGCGTTCGGCGCGGGAAGCTCCTCGCCGTCATGCATCTGGCCCTCGGCCGGAGCCTCGGCGTACGCCTGCGCGGCCACGTCGACACCGTCGTACTTGGCGCCGCCCTCACGCAGATCGATGCTGCGGTACCCGAACTTCCAGTTCCACTGGTACGCGGTCACGTCGACCACCACGTTCGGGTCGTCCTTCTTCTCGTGGACATAGTTCTGCACGACCACGGTGAAGTAGAAGAGCACGGCGATGATGACGAACGGCACCGCGGTGTAAAAGAGCTCCAGCGGGACGTTGTATGCCGTCTGCCGGGGGAACTCCGGAGAGTCCTTCTTCTTCCGGTGGAAGATGACCACCCAGAACGTCAGGCCCCACACGATCACGCCCATGAACAGGGCCGCAATGACCGACCAGGTCCACAGTTCACGCATCCGCTCAGCCTGCGGGGTAATGCCCGACGGCCATCCGAACCGAAGCACCGAATTGTCGATCGAACATCCCGACAGCAGCATGGCAGCAAGGCCCAAAGATGCTGCTAGCCCTGCTCGCCGAAGGATCCGACTCTGCGCCACGTTCACGCCTTCCTGATCGCCGCAATGAATAAGGGCAGCCCCAGCCGGACGCCCGAATACTACGCAGCGTAGACCAAAGCTGGCGCCTCTCCACCGTCGGGTCACAACATCACTTCGGCGAGTCTGCGGCATACTCGGCAGAGTTATTCGGCAATCCGCTGCATACCAGTGTGGAGCCTTCCCCAAGAGCGAATAGAGGTAATGGACGCCGTGTGCGGACTGCTCGGGCTACTGACCTCCTCCGGCACCACCGATGACGCCGTCTCGCGCGTCGACTCGGCGATGCACTGCCTGCGGCACCGCGGGCCGGACGAGCACGGAACCTGGAACGACGACGACCTGATCTTCGGCTTCAACCGTCTCTCGATCATCGACATCGAGCACTCGCATCAGCCGCTGCGCTGGGGGCCGCCGGAGAACCCGACCCGGTACGCGCTCACCTTCAACGGTGAGATCTACAACTACCTCGAGCTGCGCGCCGAGCTGGCCAGGGACCACGACGCCCAGTTCCACACCGAAGGCGACAGCGAGGCGATCGTCGCGGCGTTCCACTACTGGGGAGCCGACGCGGTCCGCAGGCTGCGCGGCATGTTCGCCTTCGCGATCTGGGACACCGAGACCAAGGACCTGTTCCTGGCCAGGGACCCGTTCGGGATCAAGCCGCTGTTCCTGGCGACGGGCACCGGCGGCACGGCGTTCGGCAGCGAGAAGAAGAGCCTGCTGGAACTGACCGAGCTGGTCGGCATCGGCACCGACCTCGATCCGCGCGCCATCGAGCACTACACGGTGCTGCAGTACGTGCCCGAGCCCGAGTCGCTGCACGCCGGCATCCGACGCCTCGAGTCCGGCTGCCACGCCTGGGTGCGGGTCGGCGAGGCGCCGAAGATCACCCGCTACTTCTCCCCGACGTTTCCGGTCAAGCCGTTCGCGGCAGGCTCCGAGCAGGCGCGCTACCAGGAGATCGCCGAGGCGCTCGAGGACTCGGTCGCCAAGCACATGCGCGCGGACGTGACCGTCGGCTCGTTCCTCTCCGGCGGCATCGACTCCACCGCGATCGCGGCGCTGGCGATGCGGCACAACCCCAACCTGATCACCTTCACCACCGGCTTCGAGCGCGAGGGATACTCCGAGGTCGACGTGGCCGCCGAGTCGGCCGCCGCGATCGGCGCCCGCCACGTCGTCAAGGTCGTCTCCCCCGCCGAGTTCGCGGCGGCGATCCCGGAGATCATCTGGTACCTCGACGACCCGGTCGCCGACCCGGCGCTGGTGCCGCTGTGGTTCGTGGCCAAGGAGGCCCGCAAGCACGTCAAGGTGGTGCTCTCTGGCGAGGGCGCGGACGAGCTGTTCGGCGGCTACACGATCTACCGGGAGCCGCTCTCGCTGAAGCCGTTCGAGTACCTGCCGAAGTCCCTGCGGCGCGCGGCGGGCAAGTTGTCGGAACGCATCCCCGAGGGCACCCGCGGCAAGAGCCTGCTCAACCGCGGCTCCATGACCCTCGAGGAGCGTTACTACGGCAACGCGCGCAGCTTCAACGACGCGCAGCTGCGCGCCGTGCTGCGCGACTTCCGGCCGGAGTGGACGCATCAGGACGTGACGGCACCGATCTACGCGCAGTCGCGGGACTGGGATCCGGTCGCCCGGATGCAGCACCTGGACCTGTTCACCTGGCTGCGCGGCGACATCCTCGTCAAGGCCGACAAGATGACGATGGCGAACTCGCTGGAGCTGCGGGTGCCGTTCCTGGACACCGAGGTCTTCGACGTCGCGTCGCGGGTGCCGCTGGACCAGAAGATCACCAAGACGACGACCAAGTACGCGCTGCGGCAGGCGCTGGAGGGCATCGTCCCGCCGCACGTGCTGCACCGGGCGAAGCTCGGATTCCCGGTCCCGCTGCGGCACTGGCTGGCGGGCACCGAGCTGTTCGACTGGGCGCATCAGCAGATCGCCGACTCGCAGACCGACCACATCTTCGACAAGGCGGCGGTCGCGGCGATGCTGAACGAGCACCGGGCGGGCGCGTCGGACCACAGCCGTCGCCTCTGGACGGTGCTGTGCTTCATGGTCTGGCACGGCATCTTCGTGGAGAAGCGGATCGTGCCGCAGATCCAGGAACCGGTCTACCCGGTCCACGTGTAGGGCCTTCGGCCCTGTGCGCGGTTGACGGGTCCCTGGACCCGTCAACCGCGCACGGGCGGCGCAGCCCGCGTAGATCTGAGCGGGGGTGTGGTCGGGGGCCGCGGGGGCCGTTCTGGGTCTAATAAACAAAAAACAAACCAAA